>NZ_JBXWPA010000001.1:0-689468 GCF_059611165.1 Ruegeria sp. CDSB013
CGGCTTTTGATTGGTGAGGCTGATAATATCAGGCCTCGTTTGCCCAAGGAGAGCGACCACCGCGATCACACCATGTCATTGGAATTTGTTGTAGCTAACGGCGGAATTGTCCCGCAGAGTGGTCATTCATACCGCGTGCGGCGAAAGACGGCTTCGAACCCTTTGCGGTCATTCGGCTTGACCTGACGCAAGCATTCAAGACAAGCGGCAAAGCTAGGGCCGCTCACAGGAAAAATCAGGCCGGGATACCTGCCTTTGCAAGCCCTTCAAGGTAAAGTTCCATTTGATCGTCCCGCTTCAGATAGAACAGCTTCTTTTTTGCGAATGACCGCGAGAATTTCGGCTCTTGCACCATTAAGTTATGCACCATCTTCGCCAAATCTTTGTCCCGGCCGAGATTGGCAAGCGCCACGACTGCATGCGCGGTAGCCCAGTATTGGCAATTTGGTAAATCGCGAGCCCGCTCTGCCCAGTCCAGAGCTTTCTCGAACTGGTGATCGAAAAGCAGAGTCAGCGCGCCATAACTCAGAAAAGCCCAAAGCTGCGGATGGTTGGGGCTCATCTCCACGGCTTTCTCGAAATTAGCAATCGCCTCTTCGTATCGTCCCTCATAGGAAAGTGAGTCTCCCAATCCGCAATATGCTGGGGCCAGCGTCGGGTTCAATTTGATTGCGGTTTCATTCTCAGCCAGCGCGCTGCGGTATTCCCGGCGGGCCAATTGGACTCTGCCCATCAGCATGTAGAGCAGCGCATTCTGGTTATCCATTGAAACGGCGGTGCGAGCGGCAGCCAGCGCTTTGTCCATAAGGGCAGAATCCGGTTCCGTGTCCCAATACACCATCCCGAGAATCGTGGCATAGGCCCACCAAGCATGTGCCTCGGGAAATCTGGGGTCCAGTTCGCGACTTTGGAGAAACAACCTCTGAGCTTCACGGTTGCTTACGGCAGTAAACTTGTAAAAGTGCGCAAGCCCATGATGATAGCAGTCCCAGGCATGGGGGTTTCGGCGCGGCGAATCTTCTAACTTGCGCCGGATCGCATTTCCGACCTCGGGCTCCAGTCTGCCAACAATTGTTTCCGTGATCTCGTCCTGAACATCGAAGATGTCTTCCAACTGACGGTCATATTTTTCCGCCCACACGTGGTTGCCAGTCGATGCGTCAATCAGCTGAACCGTGACTCGAATACGCGCACCCGCTTTCCTGACCGAGCCTTCGACAACGTAGTCGGCGTCCAAGTCATCGGCGAGCTGCCGAACATTCGGGGATTTTCCCTTGTAGGCAAAGGTCGTGTTGCGCGCGACGACCTCGAGCCAGTGGTGTTTCGACAGAGCAGTAATTATGTCTTCGGACAACCCGTCCGAAAAATATTCCTGTTCGGGGTCGCCTGAAATGTTGTCAAATGGCAATACGGCGATTGCAGTTCCGTCAGGGGACCCAGGCGGTTCAAAATCATCAAGCGGATCTACAGACTCGGCGTTCCCCCACCACCAGACTGGCACCGGTCGATCAATGTTCTTAAGCTCACGGTTTTCTCCGCCTTGGAACGCGCAAGCCGTTTTGCTGTCCAGGCATTCATAGGCGGAGCCGGAGATAAGAACCTGCCCGGCTTCGGCAAGCGCTTCCAAACGAGCGGCGACGTTAACGCCGTTACCAAAGACATCATCCTCCTCGAAAACGACTTCACCTGTGTGTATCCCAATTCTCAACTTCAGCGTATTCTCGCTGGCCAAAGAGTTCTGAATGGCGACAGCACAGGTCACAGCGTCAGAGACTGATGGAAACTCGACTATCCAACCATCCCCCATGCATTTCACTAAATTGCCGCGATGCGCGACTACAGAAGGGTCAAAAAGCCCAGATCGAAGCTCTCGCAACGCGCTGAGCGTTCCGCTTTGATCCGAGTTCATAAGGCGGGAATACCCAACCAGATCGGCTGCTAGTATGGCGGTCAGCCTGCGTTTCAGAGGTCATCCTCCTCCGAGCAAAGTGCAATTATCAAAGATTATCATGCGCAGGCTTGGAAAGAAACCGAAGGGCGACTTCGTCCGCAAGACGGCCGCCGGATGAGTAAAGTTGCACCGAAGGCATGAGCAAGGCCATTGGATGTCACAGTCGTGCCAAAGAGCATTAGCAGCGCAACAGCAGCGCTACTGGCCCACGCGTAACAAGCTGAATTGGAAGGACTGAGAGCTTCCCCAGGGAGTATAGTGTGTGTGCTTCCGATGCGTGACCAGAGAAATACGATCGCCTAATACCTCGCATAGCCCCTCTGGATCATAGCGAACGATTGGCAAACCGCTGCACTTCTCCGGACCGTCGAGCGCAAACGTTGCGATAATCGCATGGCTACCTGGGAGAAGGCAGCGGTACAACTGGTCCCGGTAGGCGGAACGGTCGTCCGCATCGACAAGGAAATGAAATACGGCGCGATCGTGCCATAGATCATAGCTTCTCTCCGGGCTCCAGGTTGTGACATCGGCTGCGATCCATTCAATCTGCTCGCCTACGGTGCCAAGTTGTCCACGAGATCGATCAAGCGCAGCTTTGGATAAATCGAGCACAGAAACGTCGCTCAGCCCTCTTTCGATCAGGCGTTCTGCGAAGCGTGAAGTGCCTCCGCCTATGTCTATCACGGAGGAGGCATTATCGACGCCGACCACGTCGCAGAGCTCCAACGAGATCGAGGGATCATCCTGATGCCAACTCAGCTGGGTATCGTCTTTCTCGCGGTAGACCTCCTCCCAGTGGCTCACTCTCTCGTCTGCCATGGTGTCTCCACTAAAGCCCTTCAGATGGTGATCATGTAACTTTGGTTCAATGACTGCAATGTCCGCATAGCGGTCATTGACGATGCAATCGGCTGATGGTTGCTTTCACCAAAACCGGCCATTCGTACAAAGCGCAACGAACGACGGCTTCCAGCCTAAAGTTACAATTAAGTAGTAACGGTGACGTTTTGGGTTTCACCGGGCCGATCGTTTGATCGTTCTGGTCTCGATTCTAAAGTTTTCTTGGGGGCCACAGGTGATCAGGTCGCGTTGAATTCGACACAAGTACGCTGGTTGCGCTCACACCTGTTACGGCATTAGAAGCCCGGCTGCAATGAGGGGCGTAGAGTGACGGCGGGTAGGTATCGGTGATTCCTCGTTAACTGACAGCAATCTTAGATCGAGCGTGCCTTTCAAGCACTAAATAAAATCGCGATCTTGGTTTCAATAATTGCCTTGACGTGACATGAACTAAGCTAACGGTATCCGCGCAAAGCCTTTGTTTGTAGAAGAAAGGAACGACTCATGACCTCAGCCAAACCAAATGTTGGCGCGCAAATCGAGCAAATGAGTTTTTTTAGGCTGGGGTCTGAGGGCAAGGTTACGATCGGTCAACAAAAAGACCGCTGGACCATGTTGTTTGTTTATCGAGGCAAGCATTGTCCTCGCTGCAAGCGCTTCTTGAACAAGTTGAATGCGGCGCTGTCAGCATGGGCTGACGTTATGGACGTTATCGTTGTCTCTGCCGACACCAAAGAAAAAGCTGCGGCAGACAAAGCAGAATTCGGCTGGGATTTTGATCTTTGCTATGGAATGACTGAAGCGCAAATGCGCGCGCTTGGTCTTTACGTGTCATCGCCTCTATCTGATGCAGAAACGACGGGTCTGTTCGCCGAACCTGGCGCGTTTGCCATCCGTCCGAATGGGACGCTGATGCTGGCCGATATCTCCAACGGCCCTGCGGCACGTCCCGATTTGGAAGAGCTTTTGGACGGCATGAAATTCAATATTGATAATGATCGTCCGGAACGAGGAACGGCCTGAGCCGACCAGATCGCATGGCCTCGGTTACTCAAAGTAGCCTGGGTGCGTCTTGTGAATGAAGTCGATGGTTTCGTCGAGGCGGGACAGGTGTGTTCTGACAGCGGCTTGCGCTTGATCATGGTCTCCTGCCGCCATGGCCTGTGCAATCTCTCGGTGATCGGCGAGGATGGCGTCTGCGGCGCTGCCCTTTTCAAGACTGAGCATACAAAGCCGGTCAACCTTTTGCTTGGCTTCTAGCATTACATCAAATGCCATCGGATTGCCGCTGAGCACGTAGATCAGTTTGTGAAAATCATAGTCCAGCGCGTGAAACGCCGATAGATCACCGTCACTGATCGCCTGCTCTTGTAAGGCGAGATTTTCCGCAAGTTTTGCTTCACGTGTTGCGTCCCAGACTTCCATTGCTCGATGGACAATCTCCAGCTCTACCGCCATTCTGACCAATCGCGCGAGAGCTACACGCTCCATAGAAAACCCTCGAACTACGGTCGCCTTTTGTGGTCGTATTAAGAGCAGATCTTCGTTGCCGAGCCTTGTGAATGCGTTGCGAACAGGTTGGCGTGATACGCCGAATCGGCTGGCTACCTCTGTTTCGGATAGCTTTGTACCGGGAAGAATTTCAAGCGAAACGATCTCGTCGTGTAGCGCTTCATAGACCGCATCGGTTGTAGTTCGTCTGACAATTTCTTCCACGGTATGTTGCTTGCGCCCTCTGTCTTAGTCACGTTTCAAATTACAGATTCACCGTTATAGCATTGAATCAAATAGAATATTCTATTTTGTTTTGCTTGAGCGAACCAATGTAGGCCTGTCACCTATCAAACGCCCTGCGCTTTCGACTGTCAAGCAATCTGACATACTAAAAGCCTACAGTTGACATAACTTGGATCCTAGTGTCCCTTTAAGGGCAGCAGCGATTCTGGTTCTTGGGGGAAATCGAAAGCTACGTGGCTTACGGTCTCTGAAATTCCATGAAAGCCAAATCCTGTCCAAAATTAATCGGGGAGGAGAACCCATGACTTTCACGAAATCGTTCTTTGCAACTGCGACCGCTGTGGCATTCATTGCAACGTCAGCTTCAGCCGAAAACTGGCGAGCCTGGAATATCCACAACGACGGCCATCCCAACACGGCTGCAATGGACAAGTTTGCCGAACTGGTTGACGCCGCTACAGACGGCGAAGTTACCGTCGATGTGTTCCACGGTGGTGTTCTTGGTTCCCAACCGGATGCCCTAGAACAGGTTCGTATCGGCGCAATCGAGGTTGGTAACTTCAACCTCGGTCCTATTGGCCCAATGGTGAAAGAAGCTAACCTTGTATCGCTTCCTTTCATCTTCAAAGATGTGCCGCACATGTTCCGCGTGCTGGACGGCGACGCCGGTGAGGTTGTTTCAGTTGCGATGGGTGAAGCAGGTGTTCTGCCACTGGCATGGTTTGATGCCGGTGCGCGTTCTTTCTACAGCCAAAAGCCGATCAACACGCCCGCAGATGTCGAAGGTCTGAAAATCCGTGTAATGAACAACGATCTTTATACATCTATGATTTCAGCTATGGGCGGTAACCCGTCTCCAATGGCATTCTCCGAAGTTCAGCAAGCGCTGAAAACCGGCGTTGTTGATGGTGCGGAGAACAACTTCCCGTCGTTCAAGAATGTCGGTCACTATGAAGTGACCACAAATTATTCTTTGTCCGAACACCTGATTATCCCCGAGTGCATCTGCGTGAACACGACCAAATTCAATGCGCTGTCTCCTGAATTGCAAGCCGCTGTGCGCGGTGCCGCAGAAGAAGCCGCATTGGTCCAGCGTGAGCTTTGGGCAATTGGTTCTGAACAAGCGCGTAAAGATGTTGAAGCGGCCGGCATCACCGTAAATGAAATCGCCGACAAAGGCCCATTCCAGTCCGCAATGGATTCGGTTTATGCAGACTACTTGGCTGCAAATCCTGATATGAAAGCGTTGGTAGAAATGGCGCAAGCCACTGAATAAGTTGTCTTAACAGTTCAACTTTGAGCGCCCGGCTCCGCCAATTGGATGCCGGGCGTTTTGTCTCAGAGGAAATCCAATGCAAGAGCCCGATACCTCCCCTGCCGCCATGCGCAACATGGACAGGATTCTTGATCTGCTCGCACGAGTTTGCATGTTGCTGTCTGGCGTCGCCATTGTGGTTATGACTGCGATCTTTGCCTGGCTGGTGTTCGGGCGCTACGTTCTGAACAACACGCCCACTTGGGTTGAGCAGGTTTCACTGCTTTTGGTTATGGTCATCGCGTTTCTCGGGGCGGCTGCGGGTGTGCACAATCACACGCACCTCTCTGTTGTCGTGTTCCGCAATTTAGTCCCACCCTCTGTGCGAACGGTATTCGTCGTGCTCACTGATGTCCTGATGGCAGGTTTCGGTGGCATGATGTTTTGGTACGGGATCGAGCTGACAATATTCAAATGGAACACCCTGATCCCGCTCATCCAATGGTCAGAGGGCTTGCGCTCCTTGCCACTGACAATCAGCGGCGCGTTGGTGTTCCTTTTTTCCACTGGCCATCTGATCCGCCTGTTTCTGGGCCGAGACGAACGCCAAGACAACATAGATCAGGGATAGTCATGGGACTCATGATTCTGTTGGGGGTTTTTGCCCTATGTGTCATCATCGGCGCTCCAGTGGCATACGCCCTTGGTATCGCTGCATTGGCTTCCTTTTGGTTTGAAGGATTGCCGATGTTTGTTGGGTTCCAGCGTATCGTGTCCGGGATCAACGTCTTTTCCCTAATGGCGATCCCGTTTTTCATCTTTGCGGGCGAGCTGATGTTTCACGGTGGAATCGCGATCCGGTTGGTTCGGTTTGCGCAGGCCGCCGTAGGCGCTGTGCGCGGTGGGCTTGGTATCGTCAATGTCTTCTCGTCCATGTTGTTTGGTGGCATTTCCGGATCGGCAATTGCAGATATCTCGGCGCTTGGGTCAATCCTGATCCCGGTGATGAAAGACAAAGGTTATGACGCCGACTATGCGGTGAACGTCACAGTGACATCATCAATTGCCGGGATCATCATCCCACCCAGCCACAACATGATCATCTTTGCCCTCGCAACAGGCGGTGCAGTTTCAATCTCAAAACTGTTCCTGGCCGGAGTTGTGCCCGGTGTCCTTATGTGTTGCTGCCTTGCGATTGCCGCCTATGTCGTGGCGGTCAAGCGCGGCTATCAGGCCGAACAGTTTCCGGGTTGGACCGCACTGGCCATCGCCTTTGTTGGATCGATCCCTGGCTTGTTGACGGCCGTGATCATTGTTGGAGGGGTCTTGTCAGGCGTCTTTACGGTCACTGAATCCGGCGCGTTCGGGGCAATGTATGCCTTTGTGGTGACGCTTATTGTCTATCGCAGCCTGTCCTGGGAAAACTTCAAAACCGCCGTTATCTCTTCGGTGCGCACAACGTCTATGGTGATGATCCTGATCGCCTGTGCCGGTGCCTTTGCCTATATGCTGACGTTCAACCGGGTGCCGACAAAAACAGTCGAATTCCTGTTGGGTATCACAGAAAACCCGATCCTGATCTTGTTGATGATCAACGCTGTGCTGTTGCTCTTAGGGATGATCATGGACATGGCCGCGTTGATCCTGATCTGCACACCGATTTTCCTGCCGGTGATGAACATGCTGGGCATCGACCCGCTACAGTTCGGCATGATCCTTTTGGTGAACCTCGGTCTTGGTCTTTGCACACCACCTGTCGGGACCTGTCTCTTTGTGGGGTGTGCTGTTGGAAAACTACCGATGGAGAAAGCGGTCAAAACGATTTGGCCTTTCTACCTCGCCATCTTTGCCGCGCTCATGCTGATCACTTTTGTACCGGCAATATCGCTGACACTGCCGAACTTGATCATTGGTCCCTAAATCAAAGGAGAATGAGGCGATGCTGACACTAAGACGCCTGGACATAGATGACGCGGGCAAGTTGATCGCAGGAGCGCGAGCCAAGGCGCAGGAAATTGGTGTACCGATGTGTATTGCCGTCACAGACGAAAGCGGCAACCTCATCGCGTTTGAGCGGATGGATGGTGGCAAGATTACCAGCATCATTTTGGCCATCGACAAGAGTTTCACTGCAACCGGTATCCAAAAAGGAACCGATGCTCTTGGTGAAGCAAATCAGCCTGGCATGGCCGCACACGGAATATCCTCAACGCTGGGCGGACGAATGGTGACCGTTGCAGGTGGCCTTCCCGTGACGGTCGACGGACAGGTGGTTGGGGGGATTGGTGTCAGCTCGGGTTCGCCAGCTCAGGATCTCGAAGTTGCACAGGCAGGGGTCACGGCACTCTGCGAAGCCTAATTGGAAAGAGTTTAAGGAGTCAGATATGACAAAACCCGTCATCGGTTTCATCGGCCTCGGTCTTATGGGCGGTAACATGGCAGAGTGCCTGCAAAACAACAGTTTTGATCTGGTTGTTATGGGTCGGAACAAGGAAGCCGTCGCAGCCACAGTCAACCGCGGTGCTGTAGAGGTTACAACGCCACGAGAGCTTGCTGAAAACAGCGATATCGTGATGCTTTGTGTAACAACATCGGATGTCGTCGAGAGCCTGATCTACGGCGATGACGGCATCCTGGCAGGCATCAAAGATGGTGCTGTGGTCATTGACTTTGGTACCTCGATCCCAGCGTCCACACGCAAAATCGGCACAGACTTGGCCGCAAAAGGTGCTGGTATGATTGATGCGCCGCTGGGACGCACACCCGCGCACGCCAAGGATGGTTTGCTGAACATTATGGCAGCGGGCGATATAGCCACCTTTGAGAAGGTGAAACCTGTCCTGGATGCACTGGGGGAAAATGTCTTTCACCTCGGCGAGCTGGGTGCGGGCCATGTGACCAAGCTCATCAACAATTATATGGGCATGACGACAGCTTGCACCATGAGCCAAGCCTTTGCTGTGGCTGAACGCTCAGGTGTAAACAAACAGCAGCTTTTTGACATCATGTCAGCTGGACCGTCCAATTCCCCTTTTATGCACTTTTGTAAGAACTACGCGGTGGATGGTGTCAGCGATTTGGGGTTTTCGATTAACAACGCCAACAAGGATCTTGGTTACTTCCTGAAGCTGGCCGAGGACGTGGGCACTCGTGCCGAGATCGCTGAAGGAACCGCGAACAACCTTCAGGCAGCCGCGGACGCAGGCATGGGCGACGGCAACGTGCCGGAAATCTTCGACTATTTTGCCAAGCTTTAGCGTCAGATCCATCAGTCACGCATAGCAGCACCAATTGAACGGGAAAAGCAACCATGAAACTTCAGGGAAAGACCGCAATTGTCACGGGTGGTGGCCGCGATATCGGGCGCGCCTGCGCTGTCAAACTCGCCTCCGAAGGGGTGAATGTCGCGGTGAACTACTTCGCCAGTAGTGCCGGCGCCGAGGAAACCGTAGCCGAGATCAAAAAGATCGGTGGACAGGCGTTTGCAATGCAAGGCGACCTGAACAAACCCGAAGAGGTCGATGCGTTGATCGCCAAGACGGTCGATACCTATGGCAGCCTGGACATTCTGGTGAACAATGCCGGAGGTTTGATCGCGCGCAAGAAAATCGCCGAGATGTCGCTTGAGCATTGGCAGGCTGTCATGGATCTCAACCTGACCAGCACGTTTCTTATGGTCAAAGCGGCACTGCTGCATATGAAATCCGGGGCCATTGTAAACATCGCCAGTCAGGCGGGTCGCGACGGTGGTGGCCCGGGTGCGTCGGCTTATGCAACGTCAAAAGGCGGGGTCATGACGCTCACCCGTGGTCTTGCAAAAGAACTGGGTCCTGATATCCGTGTCAACGCAATCTGCCCAGGCATGATCGACACGGATTTCCATAACATACATACTCCCGATGCAGGCCGTCGGGGGCTAGAAGCTGCTGCGCCGCTCAAGCGGCAAGGCCAGTCTCAGGACGTTGCGAACCTCGTGACGTTTCTGGCAAGCGAGGACTCGGCTTATCTGACCGGGACCAATGTTGATATCAATGGTGGGATGCTGTTCTCGTGATCGCAGCAGCACAGTTGGCGTAAGTGTCAAACGCTACTGTTCGTCAACCTTCAAAGTACTGGACACCGGACTATGCGTATTCTCTCGATTGGTGAATGTATGGCCGAAATGGCCCCTACTGACGCGCCAAGCACGTATCAGATGGGGTTCGCCGGAGACACGTTCAATACAGCTTGGTATCTGGCCCAACTCACTCCCGAAACGCCCTTGTCCTATTTTACCGCCGTCGGAGACGACGCCATCTCGTCCCGGATGCTGGGTGCCATGCGCGAAAGTGGGGTGGATACCCAGCAGGTGCGGATCGTGCGAAACCGTTCTGTGGGGTTGTATCTTATCACGCTGGACAACGGGGAGCGCAGTTTCACCTATTGGCGTGGTCAGTCAGCCGCACGTCTGTTGGCGCAAGACAAGCAAGCACTCGCCCATGCCATGACGCAATCAGATCTCATCTATTTCTCGGGTATCACTCTGGCAATCTTGGACCCTGAAGGGCGCGCCGCCTTGCTCGACGCTGCTCGGTCGGCGCGGCGCGATGGAAAACGGATTGCCTTTGATCCCAATCTACGCCCGCATCTTTGGGACAGCCCGTCCGAGATGACCGATACTATCATGCAGGCGGCGGCCGTTAGCGATATCGCCTTGCCATCGTTCGAGGACGAGGCACGTTGGTTCAGCGACATGGACCCTGCGGCCACTTTGCGGCGCTATGCAAGCGCGGGTGCGGAAACGATCGTTGTCAAGAATGGCGCAGAAACGGTCCTTTATCGTAGCGGTGACGCAGAGGGCTCTGTCCATGTTCCGCCTCTGGCTTCGGTTGTGGATACGACTGCTGCCGGTGACAGTTTCAACGCTGGCATTCTGGCGGGGCTGGCAGCAGATACACCCTTGCCAGACAGCATAGCGCTGGCGTGCAAACTGGCAGGGCATGTCGTGCAAGGCAAAGGTGCCCTTGTTCCCATCAACCAAAGCCTGCTCGACAGTTGCCCACAGCCTTAGCAGAAGGATCCAGCCCATGCCGAACCCTCAGCCTGCCAAAACGATCAAACTGCATCCCGATACGCTTGATCGCTTGTCAAAGGTCAGCACGGCAACCGTGGCCACGCTGCTTTACAAACGCGGTTACCAAAACGCCTATGTTCAAGGCGTTGCCCCATTGGGCAAGGGCAAGTCCACTCTTGTCGGCCCGGCCTTTACGCTGCGCTACATTCCGACGCGACCTGATACCGACCCAATCGAGGCGTTTCGTGAGCCAGATCACCCGCAGCGCGTGGCCGTGGAGACATGTCCGGAAGGCGCGGTATTGGTCATGGATTGTCGGCAGGATGCCTCGGCGGCCTCGGCCGGTTCGATCCTTTTGACGCGACTGGAAATGCGCGGAGCAGCGGGCGTCGTCACGGATGGTGGCATTCGCGATGCCGACGGTGCCGCCGCACTAGAGATGCCAGTGTTTGCTGCCAAACCGTCTGCCCCAACCAACCTTACGAAACATCATGCGGTTGATGTCGGATTGCCAATCGGGTGTGGCGGTGTGGCGGTCTATCCTGGTGACATCGTTCTGGGTGACAGCGATGGTGTCATGATTATCCCACGTCACCTTGCCGATGACATTGCGATCGAGGCAGGCCCAATGGAGCTGTTCGAACGCTTTGTTCTGGAAGAGGTACGAAAAAACACCCCCGTAATCGGACTTTATCCTGCAACCGACCCAGACGTTCTTGAACGATTTAAGGTCTGGCGCGCACGGCTCTCTGACTGATGTCTGAATCGCTGCCATGTAGGTTTTGTCAGAAGAACTTGCCTTGGGGCGGGCAGGGGGCATTCTTAGCCTTTGTGGATGGAAAGACGATCACCATTTAAATGCTTCAAAACCAGTCCCGAGATCATCCGCCTTGCGGTGATGCTGTACATCCGTTTCCCGCTCTCGCTTAGGAATGTCGAAGATCTGGTGCACGAGCGAGGCATCGACGTGAGCCACGAAACTGTTCGATTTCGGTGGCACAGGTTTGGCCCGATGTTTGCTGCTGATATAAGGCGGAAGCGTGTTCAGCTGCTGCGCGCGTTCTCCAACTGGAAGTGGCACGTTGACGAGATTTTTCGTGAAGGTAAATGGCAAGCGGCATTATATTTGGCGGGCCGTTTATCAGGAAGGCGAGGTACTGGAAGCTGTTGTCACCAAGCGCCGAAAAAAAGCTGCAGCATTGAAATTCCTTGAGAAATTGATGAAGCGACACGGCAAAGCGGAAACCATCGTCACGGATCGCTTTGCCTCATACAGAGCCGCTCTCAGAGAACTGGGCGCGCTTGAAAAACAACAGACGGGCAGGTGGCTCAACAACCGCGTCGAGAATTCGCACCTGCCGTTTCGACGACGCGAACGCGTAATGCAGCGGTTCAGGCGGGTGCGAAGTTTACAGACATTCGCCTCCGTCCATTCCTCCGTCTACAACCACTTTAACAAGGCGCGATCTCACCAGCAGAGATACATTCAAGCTGACCCGCGCCGCCGCCCTTAGTGAGTGGCGTCAACTTTGTTCCGGATAGGTTCGCTGTTTCCGCGGCAAACTGAGGCTAGTTCGAATTAGTCGGAAAACATCTAGGGAAATCCGTTTTCGGTCGGGCGGGCAACGCGACGCCATTTTTTGCGCCAGAAATCGGATCAATGACGGACGACGCTGCAGCTTAGGTTAAGAATTGCGTCCCTCGCGTGCTGATCCGATGCCAAGGATCAGGTCGGCGCATCGTTCGCCAAGCATCATGGCAGGTGCGTTTGTGTTGCCGGCGTTGATGTCAGGCACTGCGGACATGTCGCAAACCCGTAAACGCTCGATCCCGCGCACACGCATTCTGGCGTCCAGCACTGCCATTCCGTCGCCGTCCCGGCCCATTTTGGCAGTGCCCGCCGGGTGATAGTTGGTTTTTACGAATCTCTTACAATGTGCTCGCAGCGTCTGTTCGTCGTCCGCTATCGGAATGACGATTTCGCGGATCCTTTGTGCAAGCGGGCCGGACGTGAATGCCTGGCGAAAGAACCGCTGTCCCCGGATCATCTCTTGCATGTCGTCTTCATGCTTCAGAAGGTTGGGCGAGACCACAGGCATGGCGAGAGGATCGTTCGAACGAAGCTGAACCTCTCCGCGTGATTTCGGTTTGACCACGACGGTCGTAACGGTCAGGCCAAAGTCATCCTGCACCTCGTCCAGCGCGTCGCGATCCAGATATACGATGGGAACGCAAAAGGCTTGGATGGTTGGTTCTCCATCAGGAGCCGACGGATTGACGAACGCGCCGGCTTCGACCCCGGCCGAAGTTACCGGGCCGCTGCCGAACAGTTTGAACTGGATGCCGTTTCGAAGCATCCGCCAGCCCTGACCTTGTTTGAAATATCCGTATGGACCGTTGGCAAATGCGGTGATGGGAACTTCGGGGTGATCCATCAGGTTCTGACCGACCCCGGGCAGTGGGCAGACCACGGGAATACCGTGTTCGGCAAGATGTGCATCCGGTCCGATACCCGACAGCATTAGGACTTTTGGCGTGACCAGAGCGCCCGCCGCAAGGACAACCTCACCATCACACTGGACGGTGTGGAACCCGCGTTTGTCGCGATACTGCACACCGACAGCCCTGTCGTTTTCGACAATGACTTTGCTGACCGTTGCTCCAAGCCGGATGATCAAATTAGAGTTTTTCTCGAGAGGGTCGAGGAAAGCATAAGCTGACGAGCTGCGCTTTCCGGCGCGATTGGTGAATTGATAGAAGCCGACACCGCGCTGTGTTGCGCCGTTGAAGTCAGTGTTGAATGGTTCGCCAAGGGCCTGCACCGACTGAACGAACCAACGGGACATTTCGTCGATATGCCCCGGATCCGAGACCTGCAGCGGACCGTTGCTGCCATGCAGGTCATTGTGAAGTCTGTTGTTGTCTTCCATCCTGCGGAAATAGGGCAGCACATCGTCCCATCCCCAACCAACCCTGTCGTTGGTATTTCGGAGTAGGTCGTTCCAAGCGTCATAATCGGAAGGGCGACCGCGCATATAGACCTGCGCATTCACGGACGACCCGCCGCCAAGTACGTTGGCCTGCGGAATGTCATGCACGCGGCCGTCAAGGTGGTCCTGCGGTTCGGTCTGGTGATAGGTCATGAACTTGGACCCGTTGATCATCTTGAAGATACCCGGCGGCATGTCCAGCAACGGATGGCGGTGCGAATGCCCGGCCTCCAGCAACAGAACCCTGCACTTGCCCTGGTTGACTAGTCGCGCTGCAGCTGCGGCGCCGGCAGAGCCGCCGCCGATGACGATGTGATCGAAGGTTTCCGTCATGATTTCGCCTTCAGGTCCGGCGTTTGGGTTCGCTGATCGAGTCGCGCTCGACCAGTTCGCATTCAAGCTTCACGAGTGGGTGCCTCTGACCATCCGTCGGCCCGTGGAATAGCTGTTCGACGACCCAGCGTCCCATCGCCCGGGTGGGAAGGATCATCGAGGTCAGAGGCGGCGACAGGTGTCGCGCGGTTTCGTCATCGTCAAATCCGATGACCGAGATGTCCTCGGGGATTGACAGGCCAAGTTCCTTGAGTGCCTCATAGCAACCGATTGCCATGCGGTCATTCTGACAGAAAATGGCGGTTGGCGGAGAGGGCAGGTCCATCAATTCACGCGTGGCGGCATATCCGGCGCTGGGCAACCAATTGCCTTCGACAACCAAGTCCTCGTCGAACGGAATGTCGGCGGAAGCCAAGGCGTTTCTGTACCCGGTCGTTCGTCCAGCGGCGCATTCCATGAACGGCTCGCCGGTGATAGTGGCGATCCGTTTGTGCCCGGCCTTGATCAGAGCGTTGGTCGCCGTATGTCCAGCAGCGACTTCGCCCGGGATCACCGAAGGAAAAGAGAGGTCGTCGCAAAAGCAGTTCAGCAGCAGAACCGGGGTTGCGGTCTGCGTGAGGATTTTCGGAACGACCACCCGCCGGGTGAAAACGGTTGCGTAAATGATGCCCGCAACCTGTTGGTCGAGGAAATACCGGAGCGTATTGGGCTCGACCTCGGGGTCGTTTTGGGTTTCTGCCAGCAATACAAGATTTCCTGTGTCCCGAACGGCCTGTTTCACGCCGTTAAACGCGTTTACCATTTCGGGGCTCGACGCCAGATCGTCCACGACAAAAGCGATGGTGTCGTCTAGTACCGAGGGTCGGCGCGCGCTGTCTTGGGGCTTCCTGAGTTGAGAGGGCATGGCGTATCCAAGCGTGTTGGCGGCATCTAGGACTCGTTGCTTTGTGTCCTCGGAGATTTTGACGGAATCGTTCTTGTTCAGAACCAGCGATACTGTCGTTTGTGAGCATCCGGCGACGCGTGCAATGTCGTGCATCGTTATGCGCTGCCGGCCCGCGACTCGTCCTACTCCCCTGTGTTGCCTGGCCTTGTTCGCTTGATCGTTCATCGTTCAACCTTTTTGTTCGTATCCTTTTTATCGACAATGCGGAGGACGTGCAACTAATATTAGTGGATAGTAATTAATATTAGTGTTGACGAAATAATATTATTAGTGTTTTGATGGGTGATGCGGTCGCCATTGTGGTTTGACCGAGTAAGCGCGGGAGGCGAAATTGCGGTCTGTAGTAGGGGAGCTGGGTCCAGTCGTTCGGCATTCGATGTTCATCGATGGCCGCTTTGTCGACTTTGACGCGGACACGGTTGTTGTCGAAAACCCTGCAAATGAAGAGATCGTTGCGCTGGTTCCAGATGGCGCCGCCGCTCACGCGGATGCGTCGGTCGAGGCGGCACATCGGGCTTTTGGCTCGTGGTCCTCGCGCCCGGCGATCGAGCGGGCTCGGCTGGTCCTGAGGCTCGCTGAGGCCGTCCGGGTCGACGCCGGTCGTTTGGCTGCTCTGATAACCGCCGAGCAGGGCAAGCCGATCTCGCAAGCCCGAGGTGAAGTGGATGCTGCCGTCACCTTTCTTTGCCATGCGGCTGAAGAGGCCCGGAGGATTTCGGGTGACATAGTTGCATCGGACAACGAGTCCGAGGAAATCCAGATCCGGCGTCATCCTTATGGCGTTGTTGTTGCGTTGACGGCCTGGAACTATCCGTTGGCATTGGCCGCCAGGAAGGTCGGACCCGCGCTGGTCGCGGGCAACACCGTTGTTCTGTTGGGGCACGAAATCACGCCGCTGTCCGGTCTTGCGGTCGCCGAGCTTGCCAACAAGGTCGGGTTTCCGCCTGGTGTTCTTAATGTTCTGACAGGCAAGGGGCCGGTGGTAGGGCAGCGGTTGGTCGAACACCCCGATACTTCACTGATTACAATGACCGGCAGCACACGCGCCGGGAAAGAGATTTTTCGCGCTGCGGCCAACCGGATCAAGGTTGTTCGGCTCGAGCTTGGCGGTAAGGCTCCGTTCATCGTGATGGAGGATGCGGATATTGACGCCGCCGTTTCGGCCGCCATTGCCGCCCGGTTTGCCAATTGCGGCCAGATTTGCACCTGCAACGAGCGTATGTATCTGCATCGCGGCATTGCGGATCAGTTCCTGGAAAAAT
Source organism: Ruegeria sp. CDSB013 (assembly GCF_059611165.1). Taxonomy (NCBI): domain Bacteria; kingdom Pseudomonadati; phylum Pseudomonadota; class Alphaproteobacteria; order Rhodobacterales; family Roseobacteraceae; genus Ruegeria; species Ruegeria sp. CDSB013. The sequence goes on from NZ_JBXWPA010000001.1 coordinate 16,368, forward strand.
TTGTGTCCGCGGCCCGCGCTTTGTCGATCGGGGATCCGATGGACGACTGCGATTTGGGTCCCAAAGTCAGCAAGGCCGAAGTGACCAAGGTCGCCGAGATCATCCAGCGCAGCATCGCCGAAGGCGCCACGGTTCATCTTGCAGGCGGGCCCCTGACAGACGGGGCGCACCATAAGGGGCACTGGATGTCCCCGACGGTTCTTGAGGTCTCAGACAACGGCAATGCCGCGATGCAAGAGGAGGTCTTTGGCCCCGTGGCGACAGCAATGCGAGTCGATGATTTTGATCAGGCGATAGACGCAGCGAATGACACATCATTCGGGCTGTCTGCCTATCTCTTTACGGCATCGCACCGGCGATTGATGGAGGCCCCGAGCCGCTTGAAGTTCGGCGAATTGTACCTGAACCGCTCCAATGGCGAGGCCGTGCAGGGATTTCATACCGGTTGGGGTATTTCCGGGGTTGGGGGTGAAGACGGCGCTTATGGCTTCGATGGCTATCTGAGGAAACAGACGACTTACATGAATTGGGCATGACCTAAAACTCGCGGTCAAAACGGAGGCGACCGCACCAATGGAGGAGGAATAACCATGAAACGCAGAACTCTTTTGATCTCGACGGTTGTCGCGGGTGCGCTGTTGGGCACGACTGCGATAGCGCAGGATCTGCCACAGCTTGAGCAGAAGGAGCGCTACAAAGTCGGCTTTGCGCAGATGGAGTCGAACAATCCGTGGCGTATTGCCGAGACCAAATCGTTCCATGACACGGCCGAGGCCTGCGGCTGGGACCTTATCGCGACGGATGCAGCTGGATCAGCGGCCAAGCAGGTAGCAGATGTGGACAGCATGATCGCACAAGGCATCGACGTTCTGTTTCTGCCTCCAAGGGAAGAAAAGCCACTGATTCCGGCCGTTATGAAAGCACGCGCTGCCGGCATTCCGACTTTTCTCGTGGACCGCTCGGTTGATCCGGCCGTCGCCAAGCCAGGCGAGCATTTCGTAGCATTCCTAGGATCGGACTTCATTGATCAGGGCAACCGGGCCGCGCAATGGCTGATGGACAATTTTGACGGCGACCAGGGCGTTATCGTCCAGTTGGAGGGCACAACTGGTTCTTCACCTGCAAATGACCGTAAAAAGGGTTTCGACGACGCGATCGCAGCGGACGACCGCTTTGAGATCGTGGCTTCTCAGACCGGTGACTTTGCGCGCGATCTGGGTCGTCAGGTGATGGAAACCCTGCTGCAGGCGCACCCCGACGTGAACGTGGTCTACGCCCACAATGACGAGATGGCGATCGGCGCGATCCAGGCTCTGGAACTGGCCGGCCGCAAGCCAGGCGAGGACGTGACCATCGTTTCGATTGATGGAACGCGTGATGCGCTTCAGGCAATTATCGATGGCAAGATGGGTGTGACCGTAGAAAGCTCACCCTTCTTTGGCCCATTGGCTTGTGATGTCATGAAGAAGTATGCGGCGGGCGAGCAGATCCCTGAGTGGGTAAAGGTCGAAGACCGGATCTTTACGCAAGACAACGCCGCTGATCACATCGACGAAGCCTATTGATTCTCCCTGGTGGGTGGTGCTGGCTGAGTGTCAGCGCTGCCCGCAAGCAATTGGAGTACGAGATATCATGAACGCGCTCGTTTCGATGTCGGGGATCGACAAGTCTTTTGCTGAGGTTCCAGCACTCAGCCAGGCCAGTCTGGAAATAGCACCCGGCGAAGTTCACGCACTCATCGGGCAGAACGGTGCCGGCAAATCGACGATGATCAAGGTCCTGACCGGAGTTTACGGCCGGGATGCCGGTGACGTCTATCTGACGGGCGCGCCAAGCCGCATTTCTACCCCGCGCGAAGCGCAGAAATACGGAATTGCCACAATCTATCAAGAGCTCAACCTGGTGCCGCTGCGGTCAGTGACCGAGAACATCATCATGGGGTACGAGCCCAAACGCCTGGGCTTTCTGGTCGACTGGCGCGAGGGTAACAGGCGCGCACGCGAGGTTCTTGCGCGCTTTGGCATAGATATCGACGTAACCGAGCCTCTGGGGAATTTCTCGACTGCGATCCAGCAGTTGGTCGCGATAGCGCGAGCGGTGTCGCTGGACGCGAAGCTGGTCATTATGGACGAGCCGACGTCGTCGCTTGATGCCAGCGAGGTCGAGGTTTTGTTCGGTGTGGTGCGCGAGTTGAAGAAACAGGGCGTGTCCGTTCTGTATGTCTCGCATTTCCTTGATGAGCTGTTCCAGATCTGCGATCGGGTCACAACGATGCGAGACGGGCGCACTGTCAGCACTCGCAATGTCCAGGACACGACCAAGCTGGAAATGATCGCGGACATGCTGGGCCGCAACAAGGACGAGATTGCGGCAGACGGTTTGACGGACTTCGCCGGCGCCAAAGCTAAGAAAGGCGATATCGTTCTGCGGGCCGACTCTGTTTCGACTGGCCCACGACTGACGCATTTTGACCTCACACTCCACCGCGGGGAAATTGTTGGGCTGGGCGGGCTGCTGGGCTCTGGCCGGACCGAGGCGGCGCGGGCCTTGTTCGGAGTGGACGGAGCACGCAGCGGCGCAATCGAGATACACGGTGCGGTCGGGCAACCGTCCGGACCGGGTGAAGCGATAGCAAACGGGGTCGGCTTTCTGACCGAAGATCGCAAGGCCGAAGGGATTATTCCCGACATGTCCGTGCGTGAGAACATAACGTTGGCCCTGTTGCCGAAACTAGCCAGCCGTGGTCAGATCGATTTTGCCCGCGAGCGCGAGATCGTTCAGGCCTTCATCGACGATCTGGGCATCAAGGCGGCGCATATGGACCAACCCATTCGCGAGTTGTCCGGCGGCAACCAGCAGAAGGTGCTGCTTGCCCGTTGGCTGGCGACGCAGCCCGACATCCTGATACTCGATGAGCCGACCCGAGGCGTGGATGTCGGCGCCAAGCGAGAGATCCAATCGTTCATTCGGTCTTACGTTGAGAAGGGGTTTGGCGTGGTCCTCATCAGTTCAGAATTCGAAGAACTGGTAGAAGGCGCCGACCGCATCGTGGTCATGCACGAGGGGCGCTCGGTCAAGGAACTGACCAACCCCGGGATTACCGAGAACATACTGGTGCGCGCGCTTGCGCATCATGAAGGAGGATCTAGTTCATGGACCGAGCAATGAAGTTGCCGCAACGGGTCGCCTCAATGCCCTTCCGCTTTCACGGCGGCATCGCCGCGTTGGTCGCCTTATTGGTGTTCAACGCGTTTTTCACCCCCAATTTCCTGCAACTGCAAACATTGTTCGTGAATATCAGCCAGGTTGCCACGATCGCCATCGTGGCCATGGGCATGACGCTGGTGATCGCCACGGGTGGTATCGATCTTTCGGTCGGTGCGGTCATGGCACTGGCGGGGGCAGTTGCTCCGCTGATTTTCCTGTCGGATCTGGGCGCTGCCTATCCGATGCTGGGCGTCACTTTGGCCATTGTCCTACCGCTGTTTATCGCCGGGCTATGCGGGGTGTTCAACGGTGTGATGGTTGCCGTGTTGAATGTGCAACCCATTATTGCGACGCTCATTCTCTTTATCTCGGGTCGCGGTATTGCCCAAGTCTTGACGAGCGGGAACCTGCAGACGTTTTCCAACCCTTCATTCAGTTATCTTGGAACCGGCAAAGTGCTTGGCTTGCCGTTCCAAGGGTGGCTGGCGCTGGTCATTGCCTGTGTTCTGTTTTGGGTTATCACCAGAACCACTTGGGGTCGTTACCTGCTGGCTATCGGCGGCAATGAACGCGCGGCCTATCTGTCGGGCGGTCCCGTCCGGCGGGTCAAGATTGGGGCCTATGTCATCTGCGCCGTGCTTGCGGGTCTGGCGGGGCTGATCGTCGTTGCTATCAACTCGGCTTCGGACGCGGCGCGCAACGGTAATCTTATGGAGCTTGATGCCATCGCGGCCGCGGTTGTTGGCGGGGCTCTTTTGCAAGGCGGGCGGGCGCCGATCTTTGGTGCCATACTGGGAGCCGTCATCATCCAATTGGTCAAATATACGTTGTTGGCCAACGGGGTAGAGGACGAAGTTGCACTAATCGCCAAAGCCGTCATCATTATCCTGGCCGTTTGGGTCCAGCAATTCCGGAGGGCATGATTGGTGTTGGATGAAACGGCTTTTGACCTGCGAAAATACCTTCGGCGCAATTCGGCTTCGGTGACGGTGTGGATCGCACTGCTGACTTTGATCCTGTTTGGGCTGATGCGCTATGACAACTTTGGAAGCGCCTACAATTTCTCGTCTTTCCTGAATTACAACGCGATGTTCATTGCGATCGCGCTGGGCATGTGCTTCGTGATCATGACCGGCGGGATTGATTTGTCGGTCGGATCCGTGGCGGCCTTTACTTCGGTTGTTGCGGCCTATCTCAGCCCCTACGGGATTCAGGTTGCGCTGCCGGGGGCCGTTCTTGCCGGCGTTGGCTTCGGAGCGATCAACGCCTTTTGCATAATCATCCTTCGGATCCCGCCCTTCATCGCCACACTGGCAACCATGCTAGCCGCCAAAGGCGGCGCATTGGTAATTTCAGGCGCCCAGACAATTTCGGTCGATTGGGGGTCGAACTTCACCAAGCTTGGCATGGGGCAGGCGTTTGGCCTGTTTCCTTGGGCAATCGTCATCGTAGCCGGATTGACGCTGGTACTTTGGCTGGTGCTGGAAAGGACAACCATCGGGCGGACCGTCTTGGCGATCGGTGGCAGCGAGGATGCCTCGAACCTAATGGGCCTGAAAGTCAATCGCGCCAAGGCTTTCGTCTACCTGCTGTCAGGGGGCTGCGCGGGGGTGGCTGGCGTCTTTCTGGCCTCGGGTTTTGGAGCCGGACAACCCCTTGAGGGCATTGGTTGGGAATTGTCGGCCATCGCGTCCGTCGTTGTGGGCGGTACCTTGTTGACGGGTGGGATGGGTTCGATCCCTGCGACGGTTGCCGGAGCGCTTTTGCTGGGTTTGGTTTTCAACGTTCTGAACTTTGAAAACGGTCAGGGCACCATCAGTTTCAGTGCCTATTGGCAGATGGTCATACGTGGAGGCTTTCTTTTTGCGGTCATCCTTTTACAGTCTCGAGTTATTGCCAGGCAGCAGAAGGTTTTGGGTTCGTGAATCGCATAAAAAGTGTTTCAGCGCGGCTGTTCAACGTCCCGCTAGCAGAGGTCCTGGTCGATGCCAAACATGGGGATCACACGTTCTTTCAATTGATCACCGTCACCATTCAAACGACCGATGGGGTCGAGGGGGTTGGGTATACCTATACGGGCGGCAAGGGCGGTCATGCCATTCTGGCGATGATCCAGCATGACCTAGCGCCGTTCCTGGTTGAGCAAGACGCCGAACAGATCGAAAGCCTGTACGATGCCATGCAGTGGCATGTGCACTACGTTGCACGGGGCGGGATCGCCTCGTTCGCTATCTCGGCCGTGGATATTGCCCTTTGGGACATTCGTGGCAGAACGCAGAATGCACCACTGTGGCAAATGGCTGGTGGAGCGTCCAAACGGTGCAAGGCCTATGCCGGCGGGATCGACCTGAATTTCTCGTTGGAGAAACTGCTGCGGCAGACCGAAGGCTACCTTGCGCGTGGGTTCAACGCGGTCAAGATCAAGGTTGGGCAACCGGATCTGGCCGACGATCTTGCACGTGCCCGGGCAGTGCGCGAGATGCTGGGGCCGGACCGGTTCTTCATGGTCGATGCGAATTACTCCATGAGCGTCGAGCAGGCCATCGAGGCCGCCCAAGGGTTCGCCGACTGCGATATCCTGTGGTTCGAGGAGCCGACAATTCCAGACGATTACAAAGGCTATGGCCGAATTGCCGAAGCCACGGGCGTTCCCCTTGCCATGGGTGAAAACCTGCACACGATTCACGAATTCGAGTACGCCTTCGAAGACGCAAAGCTGAGTTTCATTCAGCCCGATGCCTCAAACTGTGGCGGGATTACCGGCTGGTTGCGCGTGGCCGCGCTAAGCGCCCAGCACGGCATTCCGGTTTGTAGCCATGGTATGCAGGAGCTGCACGTCAGCCTTGTTTCTGCGCAACCCAATGCGGGTTGGCTGGAAGTACACTCATTCCCGATAGACCAGTACACGACCCGTCCGCTTGTCGTGGAAGACTGCCTGGCCGTGGCCCCGGATACGCCGGGGACCGGAGTGGAATTCGACTGGGACAAACTGAATGCGGAACACAGGGAGATGCATACATGACGACCCAGACGATCTCTGCGGCGTACTACAGGGGCAACAAGAGCTTTGCCGTGGAACAGGCCAAGGCGACGGCTCCGGGCTCCGGCGAGGCCGCCATTCGCGTTGCGTATTGCGGGATTTGCGGGACGGATATCCACGTCTACCACGGCAACATGGATGCCCGTGTCGGTCTGAACCGGGTAATCGGGCACGAGATGTCCGGTGTCGTCGAAGCGGTGGGCGAGGGCGTCGATACGGTAAAACCCGGCCAGAAGGTCGTGGTCCGACCGCTGGATCACTGCGGAGAATGCCCGGCCTGCAAACGGGGGCATCAGCATATCTGTCAGAACCTCAAGTTTCTCGGCCTCGATACCGATGGTGCCATGCAAGAGATCTGGACCGTTCCGGCCCACACCTTGCACGTTCTACCGGATGACTTGCGCATGGATCACGCGGCGCTGATCGAGCCGGTCGCCGTTGCCTGCCACGATGTGCGCTTGTCTGGCCTGCAACCTGGCGAGGACGTCGTCGTCATCGGCGGCGGCCCGATCGGCATCCTGGTTGCCATGGTTGCGCGGGACGCGGGCGGAAACGTCGTGATTTCCGAAGTGAACCCAAACCGCTTGGCCATTGCCGAAAAGCTTGGTTTTGACACGATCAACCCAATCGAAACCGATCTGGTGGCCACGATCAACGGGCGCACGGGCGACAAAGGGGCGGATGTAGTTTTCGAGGTATCAGGAACGCAGCCCGGTGTTGATGCGATGACCGCCGTTGCCGCGACGCGGGCTCGGATCGTGATGGTCGCGATCCATGCCCAAAAGCCTCATATCGACCTTTTCCAATTCTTCTGGCGAGAGCTGCAACTGATCGGTGCTCGGGTCTATGAGCCGGAGGATTACGAGAAGGCGATCGCAGTTGTCGCCTCGGGCGGAGTGGACGCGGATGTTGTGATTACCGACGTCAGCCCTCTGTCAGACATTCAGGCTGCGTTCGAAGCACTGGATCGCAGCCCAACCGCAATGAAAAGCCTGATCGAAGTAGGACCGCGTTCATGAGTGTTTTGCAAAGTTTCGACCTGACGGGAAAGACAGCGCTTGTGACCGGGTGCAAACGCGGCATCGGGCGCGGCATGGCCGAGGCATTGGCATCGGCCGGAGCTGATATCATCGGAGTGTCGGCCTCGCTCGAGCTGTCCGGGTCGGATGTCGAAAAAGCCGTTACGGCGATGGGACGCAGTTTCCGGGCTTACCAATGCGACTTCTCGGATCGCGCTGCGCTGCATGCGTTCAATGATCAGTTGAGGGCCGACGGACAAACTCCTGATATCCTTGTCAACAATGCCGGCACGATCAAGCGAAAACCCGCCGCTGAACACCCGGACGACTGGTGGGACGAAGTGATCGAGGTAAACCTGTCCTCGCAGTTCGTTCTGACTCGCGAGATCGGTAAGGACATGCTGGCGCGCGGCTCGGGCAAGATCATCTTCACCGCGTCGCTGCTGACGTTTCAGGGCGGCATCACCGTTCCCGGATATGCGGCCTCGAAAGGTGGGATTGGACAGCTGACCAAGGCCTTGGCCAATGAATGGGCCGGGCAGGGTGTGAACGTGAATGCAATCGCCCCCGGCTACATCGCGACCGACAATACCCAAGCTTTGCAGGACGATCCGGTTCGGTCGAAGTCGATTCTGGAACGAACACCCCAGGGCCGTTGGGGTACGCCTGGTGATTTTGCCGGACCCGTGGTTTTTCTGGCTTCTGCAGCGTCGGACTACGTCAACGGTGAAATCCTTGTTGTCGACGGGGGCTGGATGGGGCGGTAACACCGTCAACGCGCCACGAGACCCAAGGCATCACGTCCCGATGTAGTGCACCTTCAATCGCCGCGTCTTGGGTGCCTCGCGGTGTTCGAACAGGTACAGGCTTTGTACGCGGCCCAGCGGAAGTTGCCCCTGTTCGACCGGGATGGACACCTGCGTTTGCGTCACCAGCGCGCGCAGATGCGATGGCGCGTTGTCGTCTTCGGTCGGGCGGTGGTGATATTTGCCTGGTGACTTGGGGACCAGTTCTTCGAAGAACGTCTCGATATCCTTGACCACCTCGGGATCGGCATTGGCCTGTACCAACAGCGCGGCACCTGTATGGACACACCAGAGGGTCAGTAGGCCCGAGCCAAATCCATGTTCAGACACCGTACGCTGAACCACCCCGCTGATGTCGGTGAGGGATTTGCCGGGCGTTTCAATGGACAACTCAAAAAACTCTTGCTTCATCCATCAGATCCTTTCCTTGATCTTGCGCGAATCCGCCCAGCTTTCCGCACCCCATTCGGCATTCAACTTTGAGGCTTAAGTATTTAATTTGTAACACGCTAGAGCTTTCATTCATGCAAACAGGCCTTTGAACCTGTCTATGCACAGACGAAACCCATCTTCGAAATTTCCGTTGCCGGGATGATAAACGCTTTCGAAGGAAATCACGCCATCATAGCCGTCGGATCTGAGCGCGTCCGCGATGGGATGGAACAGAGGCGCAAGCTGACCTTCCCCCATGCGGCGCACTTCCAGCGTTGCCCGTGGCGTGTCGACCTTTACGTCCTTGATGTGAATGTGCCCCAGATAGCCGCCGCGCAGTTCTTCGTAACCGTCCGGGTATGCCAGTTCATGGCACCAGCAATTGTTTCCGGGGTCCCAAAGAATTTTCAACGCATCCTTTGCATCCAACTCGTCGATCAGTCTGCGGGCTGTATAGTTGGAATTGACCAGCGTGCCGTTTCCGGTTTCTACGACAAGCGTCACGCCCTCAGCCCTGGCAAGTTCAACCGCCGGCGCGATCAGCGGCGGCATCGAGTCCCATACCCCATGCGCCACGTTCCACTTCTCGGCGCCGTTTTTTCCCCAGAGTATCTGCTCTTTTCGTTGGGTCATGATCCGAACCAGCGGAGACCCCACGATATGCGCCATGTCGATCACGCGTTTCAAGGCGTCCATGTGTCGGGTGTGCAGGTTGTCGCCGGGCCTGTTGGCAGCTGTCATCCCCGCAAAGATATGGCGCGACAGACACGACACAAGCTTGCCCCGGTCGCGCAAGAGCGCGTCGATCTCGGCAATTTCCTGCGGGGAATGGTCCCCGACCTCGGTGTCGCCCACGAACTGTAGCTCTGCATAGTCCAGGCCGAATTCGTCCATTACATCCACGGCCTGCCGCAGATCGCGGGAAATGCCGTCGCAAATCACACCTAGTTTCATGTCCGGTCCTCTCAGCGATGCAATTCTGCGCCAACGATCTCTTCGATGACGCGGGTACACACCCAGTTGTCGCCGTTCGGGTATTTGGTTTTTCCGGCGTGAAAGATCTGCATTGCGGACGAGGCAGTGTGCATAGGAACGCCCAACGCACCGGCCAGTGCCAGAGAGATCGTCAGGTCCTTGTGCATAGTTGCGATATGACTACCGGTAGCCTCGAACTTGCGATCAATGATGTTTTCAAGGGCGGTATTCACGACGCCGCACCCCGCGCTGGAGGATGAGAACACGTCAAGCAATGCCTGACCGGTGACACCGGCTTTGGCCGCCAGGGCCGCAGCCTCGAATGTGGCGGAAAAGATCGACCCGATAAGGGATTGCAGGCAGGCTTTCACGGTTTGCCCGTCACCGGCGTTTTCTCCGACCCGGTGAATGGTTGCCGACACTGCCTGCATGACTTCGGCGTTTTGGTCCAGCACATCAGCGGCACCGGCAGCCATCATCGTCAATGTGCCGTTCTGCGCGCCGGGAAACCCACCCGAGACCGGAGTGTCGATCAGGTGGATGCCGGAGCCCTCCATGTCATGCCCGATGGCGCTTGCTTCGGCCGGTGTAATGGTCGCCGACAGGATGACAGTTCCGCCTTCGGCCATGTTCGCAACCAGTCCGTTTTCACCCAGAATGACATCGCGGGCCTGATCTCCGTGCATCACCATGACAAACACGCTGGCGGCGTGACGACCGACCTGTCCCACGCTGTCCTTGGGCAGGCCGCCCATGTCGGTAAATGCCGCCATGCGTGTCTCGCTCAGGTCGAAACCGGATGTTTCAAAGCCATTCTTGATCAGGTTCTTGGCAAGGCCGCTGCCCATGTCGCCAAGACCTATTACGCCTGTGGTTTTCATTTGGACTCCTCCCGTTCTTCCGTCTTTGCCGTCTGGCAGACGTTTCGAAAATTGATGCCTCAAGGCATCGGTTTTCGCGGGAGTTTCACGCGTCTTGAACAGACGTCGGGCGAGTCCGGAAGACACCCCGCTGCCCGTTTACGTGCCGTAAGTAAACGAAGAATACCGCGCACAGGCAAGCAAAGAAGTGTTACGGACGGAAAGAAACAGCCTGATCCGACGTGTCAGGAAAACGCCGCCATGATGCCGCGCAGTTCCGCCAGCCCGCGCATTCGTCCGATCAGCGGATAGCCAGGAGTGCTGTGTCCGCCCAGATCGCTCAGCAGCTCTTGTCCGTGGTCGGGTCGCATCGGAATTTGCCAGTCGTCCCGCCCTTGAGATTTGCGGCGGCGTTGTTCGTTCATCAGCTCGCGAATGGTGCCGACCATGTCGGTGTCGCCCTCCAGATGCGGAGCCTCATAGAAATCCGGCTTCTGTCTGTCCGACCCCGCGATGCGTCGGGTATTTCGCAAGTGAACAAAGTGAATCCGGCCGCCATGCCTGCGTACGAAGTCCGGCCCATCGAATTCGGAGGAAACACCCAGCGATCCGGTACAAAAGGTTGCGCCGTTCGCGGGCATATCAACCGCATCCAGCACGGCGCCGTAGTTCTCAGTACTGGACATGATCCGCGGCAGACCGAGCAACGAGAAGGGTGGATCATCCGGGTGACAGCACAAGCGCAACCCCAATTCTTGAGCTACCGGGGCGACCTCAGACAGGAAGTCGATGAGATTTGTGCGCAGCCGGTCACGGTCTATCTCGGCATATGTCCGCAACAAAGAGCGCACGTCCTGCACGCTCCACTGATCGTTGGCGCCGGGCAGCCCCGCAGTGACATTGTGCTGCAACTGGGCTTTGGATTCATCCGACAGGCGCAAGAAGCGATCCTCGGCCGTTTGCTGGACGTCGTTGGAATAGTCTTCCGACGCGCCCGGACGTTCGAGAATATATATGTCGAAAACTGCAAAATCAGTCAGGTCGAACAGCATGGCCGTTCCGCCATGCGGCTGCGGGGAGCGAAGGGCGGTGCGTGTCCAATCCAGAATCGGCATAAAGTTGTAGCACACGACTTTGACGCCACGGGCGGACAGGGCCCTGAGGCTGGACTTATACGCCTGCAGATGTTCGGCTATGTCTGCGGACTGCGTCTTGATCGCCTCGGAGACGGGCAGGCTTTCGACAACCTCCCAACTGTACCCGGCCGCGGCCAGAACTGCCTGCCGATCGGCGATGCTCGGTTCGTCCCAGGGCAGTCCAGGCGGGATGTGATGCAACGCAGTAACGATGCCCTGAACCCCGACTTGATGTAGATCGGCCAGAGCGATCGGATCATCGGGTCCGAACCAACGCCAGCATTGTTTCATGGCAGCCATCCTTCATACAGCGGGTGATCGGGCCTGATGGGAAGGGCAACACGCTGCCCGGTGCGCGCCGCGTAATAAATCGCAGTCACAAGGCCGATGGATGCGGCGCCGTCCTGCAGCGTAACGGCCGAATTTGCCTCGGACCGCAGCGCCTTGCCGATTTCGGTAAAGAACCCTTCGAAACCTGTTGGTTCGGCAGCGGCGGCTGCAAGGGCCTCGTCGATAGCGGCTTGATCCACCGGGTCCCGCGCAACGAATGTCCAAGGCGTTTGACCCGGCGCATAGGGTTCCGTGCCAGAGGTGGCGGTCACCTTTTCAAAGACGAACCGCAAGCGGGTTTCGTCCGTGGCGGCGCCTAGTGTGATATTGCTTGTGCACAAAGCTCCGGTAGCCATGCCAAAGCAGATCGCAGCGCAGTCTTCGGTCTCGATCGGGTTGACCCGCGTTGTGGTCATTGCTGACACCCAGGCGATATCACCCGCGATATGTGTCAGCAGATCATGGTTGTGGATGGCATGGCCAAGCACTGCGCCGCCGCGTTCACCGGCCCATGTTCCTCGCCACGGCACCGCGTAATAATCTGCCCCTCGGGACCAATGGGTTTCAAGCGCGGCAGTTTGGACCGTTCCGGTCAGGCCGGCGCGTTGCAGGTGGCGCAATTGGGCCAGTGACGGGCCCCACCGGTATTGAAAAACCGGAAACACATGCTTGCCCGTGCTGTGGGCGGCTGCCGCGATCCGATCCACATCCTGCATCGAGGTCGCAAGGGGCTTTTCGCAGACAACGTGTTTTCCTGCGGCCAATGCCGCAAGAGTGGTCGGCACATGTAGATGGGGCGGCAGGCAGATGTCGATGACATCAATCTCCGGATCATCCAGCGCGTCTTGAATGTTGGTCAGAGATCGAAAATCCGAGTTCTGTCGAATCTGTTCGATCCGGTCCGTATTCTGGTCGACCACGGCGGTTACGCGGAATTTGCAGTCAAGCCGTTCCAGTGCGCTTATATGTTGCGCACCGATACCTGCGCCAAGGATCGCAACGTTGATCATTTGCGTTCCGCCATTTCCTGCGCGTGCAATGCCAGTTCCATGACCGTAAAGCAGTGGGTTTGGATCATCGCGGTTTCGGTCCGGTTACGGATGTCATCGGCCAGGCGCGAAAAGTAGGGAAGGCCGGCGTCAGATGCGTCGATCTTTTGGCAGGTTTCACCATTGACGAGGATCAGATGGTCTGTTCCCGAGGCTCCACCCACATCAACGTATTTCCGCAACTCGATATAGCCTTCGGTGCCCAGGATCGTCAGGCGACCATCTCCCCAGTTTGGCAAGGCATCCGGAGTGAACCAGTCAACCCGGATGTACCCGGTGCCATTCTTGCTTCGTAGATTGAGCTCTCCGAAATCCTGCAATCCGGGATCTTTGGGGTTTGCGTAGTTCGCCACACAAGCGTTTGTGATTTCCGCGGTTTCCGAACCTGTGTAGTGCAAGAACTGATCGATCTGATGCGAGGCGATGTCGGTCAGAATACCGCCATAGCGTTCACGCTGAAAAAACCATTCCGGACGAGTTGCCCGGTTCAATCGGTGCGGGCCAAGTCCGACCGTCTGGATCACGCGCCCGATGGCACCGGCCTCGACCAACTCGGTCGCCCGGGTGCTGACGGGCGTTTCAAACCTTTCGGAAAAATTCACCGACCAGATGCGACCGGTGTCCGCAACCGCCCGTTTGATCTGGTCGAGTTGCTCGAACGTCGTACAGCCCGGCTTGTCGCTCATGACGTCCATGCCGTTTTGCATGGCGCGGATTGTCAAAGCGGCCCTATCTGCCGGTATTGCCGAAATTAGCGCCAGATCCGCCCCGCAAGTTAAGGCGTCTTCCAGTCGGGCCAGCCGTGGAATATCGGGAAACCTTTTGACGTAGCCCGCCAGCGTTTCGGGTTCGCCTTGTGTCCAAAAGCCAACGCAGTCCACGCCGATTTTGCGCATGTTTTCCGTCATGCCATAGATATGGCGGTGGTCCAGGCCTAGGGCGACGCAGGTCAGGCTCATGAGATGACTCGTGTTTTCTGGCCGGTTCGATTGGCGATCTGCATCGTGTCTATGACGGCGTGGGTCAAAAGGGCACTGCGTCCGGTGGCCATGGGTCGCGTTCCACCGGCGAGTGCGTTGGCAAAATCCTCTATGACCGCCTGGTGCCATTCATGGGTGAACGCCATGGGATCGGCCCCGCCGCCTGTGGCGGACGTTTCGCCAAACGTGGATTTCTGACCATCGAAAGTGGTTAAGGTCAGGACACCTGACTCCAGATGCGCTTTGGCGTGCGTGCCCTGGATGGTGATGGACTCTGCGGCCCCGGGATATACGGCGGTGGTTGCCATCAACGTTCCCACCGCGCCGTTATCCATTTCAAAGATTGCACCTGCCCAATCCTCGGCCTCGAGATCGTGCAACGGAGTTTTTCTCATCATGGCTTGAATGTCCGAGATCGGCCCCAGCAGCCACATCGCGAGGTCAAGCGTGTGGATTGCCTGCGAAATCATGACACCGCCTCCGTCGCGTGCATAAGTGCCGCGACCTGGCTCGTCATAGTAGCTCTGATCGCGCCACCAGGGGACACGGATTTCCACCGTGGCGATCGCGCCCAACTCACCCTGTACAATGGCTGATTTCAGCGCCTGCGAGGCGGCGCGAGCGCGGTGCTGAAAAACGATGCCCAGCAGCACGCCAGACACCTCGCACTGCTCGACTATGGCTGCCGCGGCGCCCAGCGTTCTTTCGATAGGCTTTTCCATTAGGATCGGTTTCGAAGCGGTCGAAAGAACCCGCACCAACTCTGTGCGCTGATCAGGCGGGGTTGCGATGATCGCAAAGTCGACGTTTGAGTCGTTTGCGATTTCCTCAACCGAGCTGAACGCGCGGGTGTCGTTTCGCTGCGCGAACTCAGCTGCTTTTTCAGGATTGCGCCCTAAGACGCCAGCAAGATTGAGACCTCGCTCCGATGCCTGAATGGCAGCAACATGCGTTCCCGAAACCATCCCCAAACCAATCAGCGCAATATTCATTCATTCCCCCGGATCACCCGGTCAGTCTGCGGGTTCGAACGGGAAAGATGCAACCATAAAAACTGTGTTAACAATTGCGGGCAGCAGTATCGGAGGCAGAATTGACTGGTAATTTGAATGGCATGGCAGAAGGCCTGTACCTGGGCATCAAGGACCTCCCGATCGTGTCTCCGCATGGTCACTGCGATCCGGGGTGGTTTGCAACCGATGCGCCGTTTCCCAACCCGGCAGAACTGCTGGTGGTTCCCGACCATTACGTGTTCCGTATGCTCTATTCGCAGGGCGTTCCCTTGTCCGAACTTGGCATTGGGGAAGAGGGGCGAAAGAAGGATCCTCGCGCCGTTTTTCGCACTTTTGCCGAGCACTGGCATCTGTTCCTGGGAACGCCATCCCGGATCTGGATGAATTACGTGCTGCATGAAACGCTGGGCGTGTCTGAGGAGTTGTCTTCGCGCACAGCAGACCAGGTTTACGATAAGATCTCAGAAAAGCTGGCGCGACCTGAATTTCGTCCGAGGGCTTTGTTCGACAGATTTGGGATCGAGGTTCTGGCCACCACAGATTCCGCTCTCGACAGCCTCGTTGAGCATCGGGAGATTCGTACAAGCGATTGGGGTGGGCGAGTTATTCCGGCGTTCCGCCCAGACGGGGTTTTGGATGGGGCGGACCCGGAGTTCGTACAAAACCTGAAAAAGTTGGCCGAGCTGACGGGCTGCGATCTGGGCAGCTACGATGGCTACCTCAACGCGCTGCGAATGCGGCGGGCTTATTTCATCCAGCTGGGCTGTACGGCCACTGACCACGGTATCGAACGTGTGCAGACCGAGTGGCTGGACGACCCGGATGCGCTGTACCAACGGCTGAGACGGCGGGAAGGGGCCGAACAGGATGCTCGCCGGTTCTATGGACATATGCTGATCGAAATGGCGCAGATGTCTATCGATGATGGTCTGACCATGCAGATACATGCTGGCAGCAAGCGCAACACGAACGACGCGGTAATGCGGGACTTCGGACGGGACAAGGGGGCGGACATTCCAATCGCTATGAATTGGGTCACGGGCCTTGAGGCGCTTTTGAACCGGGTCGGAAACTCGGCGGAACTGCGCATCATACTCTTCACATTGGACGAAAGCACCTATGCCCGTGAACTGGCGCCCATGGCGGGACATTGGCCGTGCCTTAGGATCGGGCCGCCTTGGTGGTTCCACGACAGCCCAGCCGGTATAGCGCGGTATTTCGATCAGATTGTTGAAACGTCCGGATACTACAATCTGGCCGGATTCAATGACGACACGCGGGCCTTTCTGTCCATTCCTGCACGGCACGACCTGTGGCGACGGGGAGTGGCGATTCATTTGGCCGATCAGGTTGCGCGCGGCTATTTCGGTCGGGATAGTGCTGAGCATCTTGCGCGGTTGCTGGCTGTCGATTTGGCGAAACAAGTTTACGGATTGCAAAGCTAGATGGGTACAATTCTTCACTTTGGCCTTGGAAACTTCGCCCGGGCGCATTTGCTGGACTACACGGATCAAGCTGGCGGATGGGACGTTGTCGGCGTCAGCCTGCGTTCATCCTCGGTTCGGGATGGATTGGCCCAACAAGGTTTCGAGTACGATTTGTGCGTACAGGGGCAGGGCGTCCGGCGCATCAAAGCTCTGCGTGACGTTCTGGTCGTGCCCAATGATCGCACAGAGATTTTCGATGTGATGGCGGATGCCGAGATCATCTCGGCGACCGTCACCGAGAAAGGTTACCATTTGGACGCCGCGGGCAATCTGAACCTTCAGGACCCAGCGATTGCCGCCGATCTGGCAGGGAAAGGGCCTGCGACGCTGATCGGGTTTTTAGCTTATGGCCTTGCGGAACGGTGCAAGCCAGTAACGGTGCTAAGCTGTGACAATCGCATGGAAAACGGCAAAACGCTCGAAATGGCAGTTGCCGATTTTGCGAATGCAGCCGGCCTGGACGTGAATTGGAATGCCGTTCGCTTTCCAAACGCGATGGTCGACCGGATCACCCCGGCTACCACGGACGCCGTTCGCGCAATCAGCGGCGATCCTATGGCTGTTCCGACCGAGGCGTTTTCGGAGTGGGTGATCGAAGACAGTTTCGCCGGTCCGCACCCGGATTGGCCGGGCGTGCAACTGGTCGATGACGTAGCCCCGCACGAGATGCGAAAGCTGCGCATGTTGAACGGTGCCCATTCCCTGTTGGCTTATGGCGGCTTGGAGCGAGGCCTGACCTACGTCCACGAAGCGGTTCGAGACCCGGTTTTGCGCCCGCTGGTTTCCGAGTTGATGAAGGATGCGGGCGCAACGCTGCCCGCAGCACTGCAAGTACAGGTTCCGGACTATGCCGAGGCTTTGTTGCGCCGCTTTGAAAACCTCGAGCTGGCGCACCGTCTGGACCAAATCGCGATGGATGGCAGCCAAAAGCTGCCGTATCGGTTTGTTCCCACACTCCGTGAGACCGGCTCTCAGGCGGTGATTGCAGGGATGCGGGCCTGGATCTCCTTTTGCATGTCCGAGACCGCCAAGGGCAGGACGCTGAACGATCCTTGCGCGTTGGAAATCGCCTCGGCTGTCAAACAGCCAGATCCGGTAGTGCCACTTTTGGACCTTGTTGGCGCTGAGGATCTCGCGTCACTTATCCGGGAATGATCGCGCCGCGGAACTGAACAACGGTGGACGCCAGATTGTGTCCGGCCATCAGGGCCTTGGCCTGCGATTTTCCTGTCAGCAAGGCTGCGAGGTACCCACCGTTGAAACTGTCGCCCGCCGCTGTGGTATCCAGCACGTTTTTGGCAGGCTCATAGGTTTGGTCAATGTTCTGACCAATGGGCAGAGGGCCATCCTCTCCGCGTTTCAATGCACCGACACCGTGATGATCGGTAAAGCGTGCCGCCACTTGATCCGCGCTTTCCCCGAACAGTGCCATCTCGTCGTCGATGGATGGTAGGGCAATATCTGCACGCTGCCAAAGCCGTTGGTTGATCTGCCGGGCGTGTTCGGCGCTGTCCCAAAGACGCGGACGAAAATTGCTGTCATAGACCAACCGGACAGAAGAGCCTTCGAGCCAGTCCAGAAGCGCAAGCCTTACTGAATGCGGAAGAATGGCCACGGAAATCCCTGACAAGTACAGCACGTCGTAACCTTTCAGCGAGCTGAAGTCATGATCGGCAAAAAGCTGGCGGGCGGCCGCCTCGCTGCGCCAATAGGTAAAGCTGCGTTCACCGTCCGCAGAGGTCGTGATCGCGTATAGTCCCGGAGAAGCGTTGGGAATGATGCGGATGCCGGATGTCCCGATGCCATGGCTGGCGACAAAGTCCGCGATGCGCCCTGAGAACGGGTCGTCGCCCAGACATGTCACATACTCCACCTGCAGATCAGGAGCCGCGCGGTGCATGTAGATGGCTGTGTTCAGCGTATCCCCGGCGACGCCCAACTTCGCGCCGGTCTCCAGCATGGACAATTCGATCATTGCTTCGCCGATGCAGGCAATTCGCGTCATTTCTTTTCTCTTTTCCAGATGATGAGCCCGGCAACCATGATCAGCGCAGCCCCTGCCAACGTGAATGCGTCCGGTACAGTGTCAAAGAACAGATAGCCCCAGATCGCAACGTAGATCAGGAACGAATAGGTGAATGGCATCAACTGGTTCGCCGTTCCGAACCGATGCGCGTTAGTCAGCAGTTGATGCCCGCACCAGCCAAAGACGCCAAGGCTAATCAGGACTATCAGACTCCAGGTGTTTTCCGGCTGGACCCAAAACCAGATGGCGAAGGGCAGCAGGACCACCGTCCCGGTAAGCCCGAGGTAGAATTGCATGGTATCCACCGCAACAACCCCGGACAGCCTGCGCGTCATGATCGAATACAAGGCCAGCGCAGTGGCGTTATAGACGATCAGCAGCATGGTCGGATGAAAGGCCGAACCAAACGGCCGCACGACAACCAACACCCCCAGAAAGCCCAGGATGATAGCCGCCCAACGCCATTGGCCTACTCTCTCCTTCAACACGAAAACGGACAGGAAGCACACGATGACCGGGCTTGAGAACATGATTGCCGACACGACGGTCAGAGGCAAAAACCGCAAGGCATAAAAGTTGAAAACGGTCGCCGAGATCAGCAGTAAGGCCCGGCTAATGACCTGCCATGGATGGTCGGTCTTGAATCGGCTGGCCTCAATCCCGCCTTTGGCGATCACACCCACAGAGATCACAAAGTGCCCCGCGTAGCGCATGAACGCCAACTGAAATGCCGGCACGCCGGCCAACGCCAACCACTTGGCCCCAAGGTCTACCAGCGAAAAGAACAGCCACGCCGTCAGCATCAGCACGATGCCAAGGCGCGGCAGGTCCGCATTGGGGTTGGCGGTGACAGCCATCGATCAGGTGTTGAAACGCTTGACGTAGTAGTCAACCATCTGGCTGACCATGTCATCCGCCTGACCGTGGTCGCGCGCATCATTCAGCGCCGAAAGCGCGCACTGCGACATCACGCTGGAAACGCCTGCATCGCGTGCCATACGGTCATAATACCCAAGGTCTTTTGCCGCGTTCTTGATGGCAAAGGCCAGCTGATTTGGGTCGCTCTCAACGCCGTAGGCTTTGACGAAATCCATCATTCCAGAATGCAGAGGCCCTGCGGCCATAACGTCATACACCTGTTTACGGTCAACACCGGTGATATCAGCCATGGCAAAGGCTTCGGCCATCGCGTTCGCAACGGTCATTCCGAAGAAGTTGTTGATCAGCTTGATCGTGTGTCCGGACCCAACGGGGCCAAGGTAAAAAACGTTTTCGCCCAAGTCTTTCAGTGTCGGCTCGGCCTTGTTAAAGGCAGCCTTGTCGCCGGAAGTCATAATGTTGAGCTTGCCCTCTAGCGCGTGCGTAGGCGTACGGCCAAGCGGCGCATCAAGATAGCTTCCGCCGGCTGCGGCAACCTCCTCGGCCAAGGCGCGTGTGCTGCCTGGAAGCGAGGTGCCAAAGTCGATGACGATCGCCCCGGGTTTCAATCCCGCGATCACTCCATCTGCGCCGCGCATACGGCTTTCGACCTGTTCCGAGGTGCCCATGCACAACATCACGATGTCGCTGGCTTCAGCCAGTTCTTGGGCGTTTTGCATCTCGCGGGCGCCACGGTCAATCGCGGCGTCCAGGTATGTGCGGTCGCGGTTTCCCAATACAGCGACCGAGTATCCTTGGTCCAACAGTCGGCTCACTATGGCTCCGCCCATTAGTCCCAAGCCGATAAACCCGATTGATGGTTTGCTCATTGGTTTCCCTTTCCGTGAATGTGTCTGGTTTTCATTCTTGTGTCTGGCGCGTGCGGCTTTGCAGTTTGAATGCTCATATTGCCCGACGGATAATCATTGGCCTTTGGGTGGTCCGGTATTTTGCCGGGCCGCATGTCAATCAGGCCGGCGCCCGCGCTCGAGCTGTTCGCGCCTTCAGCCCCTGTTCGATCCATGATGTGACCTCGAGCGTCCGGGCTGCATCCTCGACATCGATTAGTGGAGGGACGCCGTTGATCACGTCAAGGAAGTGATCCAGTTGCGCTTCAAGCGGTGCGCGTTGTTGTTCCGGTCGTGTAAGTTGGTTTTTTTGGGCCGCAGTGCCCCAATCCTTTCCACGCCACAGAGTCATGGAGGGAAAACTCACAGCGCCGCTGGTTCCCGTGATCCACATCATGTCCTGATGGGTCGTGCCGATGTTCGGGTTTTCGCCGGTTCCGGCTTCAAATCCCCAAGGGCTGGGTGCGGTGTCGGCAAAACTGATAGTGCCCGTCGCGCCGTTTTCGAACGCAATCGCAACAGCCCCGCTTTCTATCCGATCCGATCCGCGGATCGACGCGCCAGGCAGGGCGACGACATCTAAGATTTCTCCGATCACAAAGCGCAGGACATCGATATCATGCACCAGATTGATCATGACTGGACTGCCATCGGAAGTCCGCCAGTTCTGTTCAAAATAGCTCTCGGGTTTACGCATGGCCCACAGCAACGAGACGTTGATGACTTGTCCGATAGTACCTTGCTTGATCACTTCTTTCAGGCGCTGCAAGGTTGTGTGATACCGTCGATGGTGGCCTACAAGGCTGCAGACATCGGCCTTGCGAACGGCCGCCCTAAGGCGCTGGGCATCATCGACCGATGCGGCAACCGGCTTTTCGATCAGCATGTGCCAACCGCGGGATGCGGCCAGAATGCCATGTTCGGCATGCAGGCGGGTCGGCGTCGCGATGATGACGCCATCCACCGGGCCCTTCACCTCGTCCATACTGGCAAAACGCGGCGCGTCGATCTGGATCGAGCCATCTGGATCGGCCAACCCGACCAACACGCAGCCGGGGTGCTCGATCACGGCGCGCACGTGGCGGATACCGATCAATCCACCGCCGGCTACAAGGATCCGTTTCACATCACCGCTCCGATTTGCCAGGGAACGAATTCGTAGTCGCCCAGGCCCTGCGCCTCGGACTTGGTTCGCGCGCCCGAGGCGACTTGGAGCAGCCGTCGGTATATTTCCTGTCCTTTCTCTTCGACGCTGGCACCTTTGGTCAGAATGTCGCCAGCATCCACGTCCATGTCTTCTGGCATGCGCGCTGCCAACTCAGAGTTTGTAGCGATTTTCAGCGTAGGCGCCGGTTTGGACCCAAAGGCAGAACCGCGCCCCGTGGTGAAGCACACTAGGTTGCAGCCGGCCGCGATCTGCCCGGTCACCGAGGCCGGGTCATAACCGGGGCTATCCATGAAAGTGAAGCCTTTGGCGGTGATGGGTTCGGCGTATTTGAATACACCGGTCAAAGGCGTGGTTCCGCCCTTCGCCGCTGCCCCCAACGACTTCTCAAGGATGGTCGTCAGACCGCCTTGCTTGTTGCCGGGGCTTGGGTTGTTGTCCATCGAACCGTGATTGCGGGCGGTATAGTCCTGCCACCAATCGATCAGTCCGATCAGTTTTTCCCCAGTTGCGCGACTAAGGGCGCGGCGGGTCAAAAGATGTTCGGCTCCGTAGATTTCGGGCGTTTCCGCAAGGACCCCTGTGCCGCCTTGGGCAACCAACAGGTCGCAGGCATGCCCGAGCGCCGGGTTGGCGGTCACACCTGACCAGGCGTCCGATCCACCGCATTGCAGCGCAACCATAAGTTCGGACGCCGGGGCTTCACTGCGTCCCGCCTCATTGGCAATGGGCAGCATTTGGTTGATCTTACTGATGCCCATTTCGACGGTGCGGCGCAATCCGGCAACGTTCTGGATGTTCATCGTCTGGAAGGTAGGACTCTGCTTCAGCCCATACGCGTCCAGCAGCCAGTCGATCTGGTTCATCTCGCAGCCTAGGCCGACCATCAGAACGGCAGCGTGGTTGGGATGTTTCGCAAACCCCCACATGACCCGTTGAAGAGCTTCGAAACCGTCGCCGGAATCCGCCATTCCGCAGCCCGTTCCGTGGACAAAGGCCACCACGCCGTCGACGTTCGGAAACTCGGCCAGCTTGTCCGGCGTGAAGTGGTTGGAAATCATACGGGCCGCAGTCGCCGAACAATTAACTGTGGTCAGAACCGCGATGTAATTGCGCGTGCCGACCCGACCACTGTCCCGGTGGTAGCCCATGAACGTATCAACCGAGGTGGCGGGTTTCATGGGCCTGTGATCCGTCGCAAACTCGTAGTCCACACTGGTGTTGCGGAACTCGATATTGTGGGTGTGCACATGGTCGCCAGGTTCGATCGGTTGGTTGGCGTAACCGATAATCTGGGCGTATTTTCTGACAGGATCGCCGGGTGCAAGATTCCGCGTGGCGACCTTGTGTCCCGAAGGGATGCGCGTATTGGTCATGACATCCTCCACCATACTGCCGGCCTCCAGGTACCGAGTTGCAACAACCACGCTATCCGTTCGATCTAAACGTACAAAAGTCATAATCAGCTTTCCTGGCGGCAGCAGCTAGGCGCAGAACGGTGAGTCCGATGTCCACCGGTGAATATCTATGTGCGGTTGTCCGGACAGCCTTGCTCGCGCCGCTTCCCAATTGGATTTGCAGACACGCCAATCTCGCAGTTCGGTTTCGGGGCGCGATCTGGACCTCGCGATGAAGCTGGGGAAATGGTCTCGACCGGTGGGCTGGCCTGCCGCACTGAAGCGGATGTCGAACGACCAGCGGAACCGGTCCGTTTCATTGACCAGCGAAGCATGTGGCGTCAGAGGGTGAAACAGGATGATCCCGCCCGCCTTGACAGGAAGGGGCACAGCCCGGCCTTCGTCAATGAATCCGTCGGCAATACCAGTCTGCGTCCGCGCACAATGCGGCAGGATGGATTGGTCCTGTGCCTTTGGCAGCACTTGCAGGCAGCCGTTTTCGACCGTTGCATCGTTGACGGCAATCCACCCCGTGACCATGTCGGTCTGATCCGCATCCTCCAACGCAACCGCCCGGTCCTGATGCCAGTCCGTCGCTGTGATATGCGCGCGCACCTCATCCTTGGATAGCTTGAGAGCGGGGGGCTTCAGCCGGACGTGCTGGATTGGATTGCTCACCAACTCTGGCCCGATCAACTGCTCGACAATGTCAAGCATGGGCCGGGCCGTTAGCAAGTCGAACACTGCAGGCCCGATATGGAACGGTGTGTCCGCCATGATCCGATCGCCGGGCAACGAGATGTCCAGCGGCTGGAAATAGTCGCAACCGGCCTGATAGGCAGACAGAAGTTTGTCCCAGAAGGTCATTCCAGACGGTTCGTCCTTGACCAGCCCTTTTTCGTACCAACCGTCATAGAGCCGGCTCAGGACATCCGAGTATTCGGTCTGTACCCGATCAAGGACATCGGCAGGGATAACATCCTCGACCACGAGGTATCCGTCCGTCTGGAACTTGCCAATCTGATCTTGTGTCAGCATGGGTGCGACCTCACAACAGCAGCGCGATGATGCCCGGCCAAATCAGAAGAACGGAAAGCGCCAGCAACTGGATCCCGATGAATGGCAGGAAGCCGCGGAAGATATCCGTCAGACTGATATGTGGCGGGGCCACCGACTTCAGGTAGAACGCGGCCGGGCCAAATGGGGGCGAGAGGAAGCTGACCTGCATGTTCATACAGAACACGACGCCGAACCAGATGGCGACATGACTCGGCTCCAACTGGCCAAAGACTCCGATTTCTTCGATAGGAAGGCGCAGGACGATCGGCAGAAAGACCGGAATAATCAACAGCACGATGCCGACCCAATCCATGAATGCGCCCATGAACAGCAAGATCAGCATCATCACCAGAATGACCAGCATGGTTGGCAGCTCCTGGCCGACGATTAGGTCGGCCACGTATTGGGGCCCGCCAGCAATGGTGTAGGCACCCGCCAGCGCGGCGGCCCCGATCGTAACCCAGATGATGGTGCCTGTGGATTTTAGGGTTCGCATCAAGCTGTCCCAAACCAGCTCGAACGATCCTTCGCCCCGCAGGATGGCGATAATCAGAACGGCGAAGGCGCCCATGCCCGCAGCCTCGGTGATGCCTGTGATCCCGCCATAGATCGAGCCGAGCACGACGCCGATGACGACCAGCGGAGCGACGAGGCCTTTGCCCATTTCCCACCCGATTTTAGCGCGCTCTCTGCCAAAGACGAAGAAGATCAGCAGAAGGGCAACGATCGTGATGCCGGCAAACCAGGGCAGGTAGTCAGCCGTTCCCAGCCTCGCGGGCTCGCCCTGGCTGGCAGCGTTCGAGCCTGAGAGCTCGAAAAACGCGGCCCGGATAAACAGAACGGTGGAAAATCCGGCGACGACGATGCTCATGAAGGCCCCAAACAGTTTGCGTTTTTCGGCCGGTTCGGGGTCGTTCGGATCCGGTTCCGGCAGCGGAGCGTGATGAGGATTCAACTGCGTGCGGATGATGATGTACAGGATGATCATCGAGGCCAGCATGAAGCCGGGAATGAAAGACGCGGTGAACAGCGACTTGATCGAGGTTTCGGTGATCAGCCCATAGATGATCAGAACGATGGAGGGAGGGATCATGGTGCCCAGCGAGCCCGAGGCGCAGATGACGCCGATCGCGAGATTTTGATCGTACCCTAGGCGCAGCATCTGGGGCAGGGCGATAAGTCCCAGCAGGACAACCTCACCACCGATTATGCCGGACATGGCTGCCATGATCACCGCCATGATCGAGGTCACGATCGCGATGCCGCCGCGTGTTCTGGAAAGCCAGACATTCAGCGACGAATACATGTCACGCGCGATCCCGGACCGCTCTAGCAGCGACGCCATGAAGATAAACAATGGCACTGATATGAGCACGTAGTCCGTTAAGAGCCCATATATCTTCTGCGCCAGGATATAGAGCGGCCCAGTGCCTGGCCGACCGGTGAGAACCCCGTCGCCGAATGAAAATGGGTTCAAAAGCAGTGTCGGTTCGAACTTCAGGACAAGAACCAGAACCGCAAGGGAAGCCGAGGCCAGACCCAAAGGCATCCCGATCGCCAGAAGCACGATCAGAGCGACCATCAGGATGAGTGAGATTGTTCCAATATCCATCAGTCTTGTCCCACTGCTCGTTTGATCATTTCAATTTCGTCTTCGTCCGGTTCATCTGTGTGGATTTCCGGCTCTTTGTTCCAATCCGCGACCAAGTTCAAAATTGCTTGCATTGCGACGAGCGAAATTACGATCAGCACCATCGGCTGCAACGTCGCCGGGATCGGAGGATTGAAGGCGGAGCCATAAAGCTCCCATTTATAGAGCTTGTTGACGAACACCTGTTTGTAGCTGCCGTAGACCAGAAAGAAGGCAAACAGGACGATCAGTATTGTTGAAACCGTGTCAAAAACGCGCTGAAGCCAACGTGGAACTGCGTCGTAAAGCAGGAATATTCGTATGTGACTGCGTTGCTGCATGGCGTAGTAGCCAGACATCAAAAACACAAAGCTGGCGAACCAGAGAGTCATTTCGTTGGCCCACTCGGTCGGCTTCTCCAGGATATAGCGCATAAAGACTTCGTAGAGCATGACGACAGTCATGATTGCTATCATCATCATCGTAACTCGGCCTATGAACAGGGCGAAACGATCCATAACCGTCGAGCCTTCGAACTCCATCGTCGCCGGGCGCACGGTCTTTGTACCAATCACTGCAAGAAACGGCAGAAGTACTAGCGCGGCCACGTCGATGATGTCGACAACCCCCCCGAACACACCAGGCAATTCAGGCGTGACGTCGCTGCGCAGATATATTTCCGTTACCTGACTTTTTAGGGATTCAGAGGTGTAAGGCAGCCAATCCAACAGGAATGCTGGAAGATGCCAAACAAGCCAACTGGCAGTCGCGACGAAGGCCAACGGTATGAGCCATTCAATTGGTCCGCCTGAATTCTTGTGCATCGCGTAACCCTCGTCCCTATCCTTCGATCCTGTAATGATCGATAAAGTCTCGATCCGGCTCGACACCCAGTCCGGGGCCAGCCGGGATCATGACACGGCCATTATTGGCCTTGACCTGATTTTGAATTTCCAGCGGTACGGTCAGCAGATCGTCCCGAAACATGTTGTCCGTTGTGTCGAACTCCAGCATCGGCTCCCATGGATGCAAACCGCCTGGAATTGCTGGCATAGCCGCCAGTAGGTGTAGATTAGTTGCGACGGCGATGGCGCTGCCCCAGACGTGATTTACGACCGGAGTGAAATGTGCGTGGCATAGGGCCAGTACCCTGAGATACTCTGAAACACCGCCCAAAGCACATACTTCTGGCTGCGCTATATCAATGCCGCGATTTTCAAGAAGATTGCGCCAGGCCCAACGATTGAATATCGCCTCTCCGCCCGAGATGTTGACTTTAAGCGAAGTGCGCAGTTCGCGGTACCCGTCAATGTCTTCTGGCGCGACCGGTTCTTCGAACCAATATGCGTCCAGCTCTTCCAGCGCCCGACCGACAAAAAATGCGTCCGAAGTCGTATAGGCATGGTTCGCATCGACCATAAAAGGAAAGTCGTCACCAACTCCGCGTCGAACTGCTTCGCACAACTTCACATCAGGCTTCGGGCCAAAGCCCGTTTTCATTTTGGTGGCGGTAAATCCCATTTCCTTGATCTTCGCGGCTTCCTCCTCAAAACGGCTGGCCAGACTAGAAATCGGTTCATCCCGAAGCATCATGCCGTAGCCGTAGCAAGGAACGCTTGTGCGATGCGCGCCGCCGACAAGCTTATGAAGGGGTAGGCCAGAGATTTTGCCGGTGATGTCCCAAAGTGCGATGTCTACCCCGGACAAAGCCTGTATTGGCATTCCGCTTTGGCCATGGTCTCGCAGAAGGTTGTACACCTTGTGCCAGACCACGTCTTTGTCCAAAGGGTCCATGCCAAGAACCAATGGTTGGATTACCTTTTCTACGATGGACTTGTTGGCAATGGCTACGTTTCCGGGACCAAAACACTCCCCCCAACCGGTTACCCCTTCATCTGTCCGAATCTCGACCAGATGGGTTGTACGTTTGTCATAATACTGTTGCGAGTAGCCCAGAACTTCCGGCATGTCGTACTGCAGTACATGGCTTATTATTCTGTTGATTTTCATGAAGTTATGGATCCAGACGCCGATCCAGAGGGGCCGCTAATGCGGCCTCTCCGTGCGTCGTAATTCGGTCGAAGTCTGACTATTGCATTGCGCCCAGGTCACGCAGGAAGTTGATGTGGCTTTCCAAAAGCGCCTGTGCCTCAGGGGTCGTCGCGAACTCAGTCCAACCTACCTGAACGGCCGCGCGATACGCTGCCAGGTCTTCAGGCGACCATTCGTACAACTGAACACCTTTTGCTTTCAGGTCTTTTGCAGTCTGAGCGTTCTGCACTTCATTGATTGTGGCATTGTGCAATGCCAAGCTATCCATTGCGACTTCCATGATCTTCTTGTGGTGCGCAGGCATCGCTTCCCAAACGTCTTTGCGACAGGCTAGGTGATCTGCAGGCATCGAGTGAAAACCGGGATAGTTTGTGTGACCTGCGATCTCGTACAGACCCAGTCCCACGTTGTTAGTCAGGTTCGCGGCATCCGCGCCATCAATGATGCCGGTTTCCAAAGCCGTAAAGATTTCGTTGAAGTCCATAACGATCGGAGAAGCACCAAGTTCCGCGAACACTTTGGTCGCAAGGCCTGGAGGGGAGCGGAATTTCCAATCTTTGAAGTCGTCCACTTTTGCAATCGGCTTGGTCGAAGAAAGCGACTCCGGCCCGGGAATCCACCATCCGATGAACTCCATGTCATAGCCGTTGTATAGATCATTCACAGCTTCTCTTCCGCCGCCATGAAGAAGCCAAGCCATTTGCTGATATGGGTTCTGATACCCGCCGAGCAGGTCGCCCGCAAACTGGAAGGCCGGATTTTTTCCCGTCTGATAGCCGCCGCCCGTCATGTCGCAGTCCAGAATTCCCGTAGCTGCGGCATCGAAGGTTTCAACTGATTTGACCACCGAAGAGGAATAGAACATTTCAACTTCGATTTCGCCGTTCGACATCTCCTGAATGTCTTCAACGAATTTTGCAGCCATCTGACCAGACAGAGTTTCGGGTGAAAAATGGGTTTGAATTCTAAGCTTCGTGGTTTCAGCCATCGCGAAACCGGCTGCCATTGTCGTTGCTACGGCCGCCACGGCCGCTGTCTTGACTATTTTCATATTGTCCTCCCAGACGTTGAGCGACGCGCGGAGTGGGAGATCTTGCCGCCTCCTTTGCCGTCACGCAGATAAACGTTAAGCCGACGAATCGAATGCAACAAGAAGAATTTGAAATTTCTGATAATTTCGAGATTCTTGCATAAATTCGAAAATAGGCTTAGGACGCTACTTGGACAAAAATTGAAGGCGCATACCGGGATGAAAGAAGAAGTCGATATTTATCAAGATCTTAAAATGCGCCTAGTCTCGAACGGATTCGAGCATGGAGCCAAGGTGAGGGCCGAAGAACTACGTAAAGAGTATGGCTGTTCTGCGAGCGCAGTTCGTGAAGTCCTTTTTCGATTGTCCGCTGTTGGATTGGTGGACTTTCAGGAACAAAAAGGTTTCCGCGTGCCAATGCGTTCGCCGCAGAAGCTTATCGAATTGACACATGTCCGTGTTTTGTTGGAGGCCGAAGGTACAACAATGTCAATCCGTAGTGGCGGGGTGGATTGGGAAGCAAGACTGACGGCCGCGCATCACAAACTTAGCCACATCGAAAAACGCATACATGCCACAGACGACCCGAGCGGCCTTATCGAGATATGGTTTGCCTCGGAGAAGGAGTTTCACCAAACGCTTATTTCTGCCTGTGGCTCGGAAACCTTAAAACAAATGCATGGCCGAGTTTACGCGCAATTCAGACAGCAGTTGATGGTGGCAGACCGGAACTTTGAGTTCATTTCTCAGAACATAAGACACCATGCCAATATACTGGAGGCAGCATTGTCAGGGGATGAACAGTTAACACGAGAGAAAATTCACGATCATCTGAAACGCCACCTAACTGGAAAGACGATGGGCGACTAGCGCCGAAAATCGTCTTCCAAATACACCTGAATGATTTCGTCGAAGCTTGATTCCGCCTCGAACCCCAACTCCAGAGTGCGATCTGTTTGAAAGTCGCGCGGCCAATTCTTGACTATTCGTTCGATTGCCTCGTCGGGTTCTCGTCTGATGAGGCCAACTGCATCTTGGCCGGCCGCGGCGCGCAGCGCTTCGATTTGTTCTGCGACGGTGCAGCTTACGCCCGGCATGTTCAACGCGCGTCGGTCATTCAAAAGCCGCGTGTCGATTGTTGCTGCGTGGGTCAAAAAAGTCGCAGCGGCGCGGGGGCTGGCGTGCCAGTGGCGAACAGTTTCGGCAACAGGCAAGACAGCCTCAACCCCATTCAATGGCTCTCGGATAATACCTGAAAAGAAGGACGAAGCGGCAGCGTTGGCTTTGCCAGGGCGCACACACAAAGTGGGCAAGCGTAAGGAAACACCGTCGATATATCCCTTCCTGCTGAAATCCGTGATCATCAATTCAGACGCCGCTTTCTGCGCTCCGTAACTGGTCAAAGGAGCCGATAGAAACTCATCGCTTATCTTTTCGGGGAACGGTGCCCCGAAAACTGCTATGGACGAGGCAAAAACCAGACGAGGCGTGTACTCGCCTCCTGACGCCTCGTGTTCATCCTTGAGTGTGTTCAGCAGTGTCCAGGTCGCCATAAGATTGACATCCCAACCCAACGCAAAGTCAGTTTCAGCTTGGCCTGAAACGATAGCTGCAAGGTGAAATATGACGTCCGGGCGCTGAGCTGCAACCGACTTGGCGATGCCTGACGTGGTCAAGTTTCCCACAATTTGCTTACCTGGCGCACTGTCGAACGGGAATGAGAGATCGAACAGTGAGATTTGGGAATCTGCTCCAAAAATTTCTTGGGTCGAAACGCGTTGGGCCAGTTTCTGGCCCAGCATTCCTCCACCGCCTATAACAAGTACCCGCGTCACAACATTCCATTCCGTTTTTTGAGTTCCAGATACAAAGCCGAGTGATCCAGTTCGGCCCCATCCATTTCGTTTATCAAATATTCGAAACGGTTGCGCACGGATTGGATGCTGGGTAGCTCAACGCCAAGGCTGCGCGCTTCTTCTAGCGTGTTGTCCAAATCCTTTATTTGCAACTTAGACAAACCTCCTGGTACAAAATTTCCATCAGACATGCGTTCGCCATGTTGTTGTAAGATAATACTGTCCGCAAAGCCCCCCTTCAGTGCGGCCCTCAACGCGGTGGGGTCTGCACCGCCTTGCTGAGCCAGTAGTGTCGCTTCGGCGACGGCCGATATTGTCACAGCGACAATTGTTTGATTGGCCAATTTGCACAATTGACCAGAACCACTTGGGCCTACATGCACAGGACGTCCCATTGCCGTCAGAACCGGCCGCACGCGCTCCAAAACGTCCTGATCGCCACCGACCATGATCGCAAGGGTGCCAGCTTCGGCACCTACGGTGCCACCGGAAACTGGGGCATCCAGATGTTGCACCCCCATCGAGGACAATTGCGCGGATTGCTCTCTGGCGTGTGCGGGTTTGGCGCTGGACATATCAATCCAGATCATCCCCGGTTTGAGTTGTTCACGGAAAGCCTCGTCAGAAATTAGCGCGCCGGTCGCGTATCCATCCGAGAGCATGGTTATTATTGCGTCTGCACCTGAAACCGCCAGCGGGGCAGTTTCCACCAATGTCGCGCCTTCTGCTGTCAACGGTTTTGCCTTTTTCAAGCTGCGGTTCCATACAGTGAGCGGAAACTTGGCGCGCAAAATATTTCGCGCCATAGGAGCTCCCATCAGGCCGGTTCCCAACAGAGCCACTTTGAACTGCTTGCCCATCATTTACTGTCCTTCCGAAGGTGCGCCACGCATGGTTATGGCCAAACCAAAATCTCTGTCATACGCTAACGGCTCTGTGCCCACATGCCAGAAGTCGTTGCAAATCCGCCAAGGTTTCTTTGCTTCTCTGTTGATCTGTGGGACGAAGTAACACTTGTCCAGTCGCCACTTCTGAGGTCGGAATATTTATATGTCAGAAAGACTTAAGGGAAAAAGCGTCTTGGTCACAGCCGCCGCACAAGGGATCGGACTTGCAAGCGCAATTGCAATGGCAAGAGAGGGTGCAAAAGTCTATGCGACGGATATTAACCCTGAAAAACTAAATTTGATTCGCGGTCAGAATCTCGAAAATCTCGAAATATTCGAGATGGATGTGACGAATAATGACAGCATTCATCATGGGGTCGCGCGAGCGAATCCGGACGTTTTGTTCAACTGCGCAGGGTTCGTGCATCACGGAACTATTCTGGATGCAACCGATGAAGAGTGGGATTTCGCCATGGACCTTAATGTGCGCTCAATGGTGCGCACGACAAAGGCTGTATTACCGGGAATGCTAGAGCGCGGAGGAGGCTCGATAATCAATATGTCTTCCGCACTGGGTTCCACAATCGGTGCGCCAAATCGTTTTGTATATGGAACGACAAAAGCCGCTGTTGTTGGGCTGACGAAATCGGTGGCCGTGGACTTCATAACAAATGGAATCCGGTGCAATTGCATTTGTCCGGGAACAGTCGACAGTCCCAGTTGGCGTGACCGCGTAGATGCGTTGGGCGAGCAACTGGGCAGCAGAGAAGAGGCCCTTGCACAATTTGTGGCGCGACAGCCTATGGGGCGTGTAGCGAAAGCAGAAGAGATTGCGGCATTGGTCGTCTATCTGGCGAGCGATGAAAGTGCATTCACCACAGGACACACGCACATAATTGACGGGGGTTGGTCAGGCCAATGACAAAAGTATCAAAAAACGATTTGCGATCTCGCAAGTGGTTCATGAATTCTGAGAACCTTGAGATGACTGCATTGTATTTGGAAAGATACCTGAACTACGGTTTGACCCGTGAGGAACTGCAATCAGGCAAACCGATCATTGGCATTGCCCAGACCGGCAGTGATTTGAGCCCCTGTAATCGGCATCATATCGAATTGTCCAAACGTGTTCGCGATGGAATCATCGCCGCCGGGGGAACGTGCATCGAAATACCGGTCCATCCGATACAAGAGACCGGTAAACGGCCAACGGCCTCACTCGACCGCAACCTGGCTTATCTGTCCTTGGTTGAGAGTCTATTTGGGTATCCAATTGATGGCGTTGTTCTCAACATTGGTTGCGACAAGACCACGCCCGCACTTCTTATGGCCGCTGCGACTGTCAACATCCCGGCGATCGCCCTGTCGGTCGGCCCCATGCTCAACGGTTGGTGGAAAGGTGAACGCGCTGGATCGGGCACGGTTATATGGAAAGCGCGCGAAGACCTTGCGGCTGACGAAATCGACACCGATGAGTTCATGGAAATCGCAGCCGCCGCAGCACCTTCGGTGGGCTATTGCAATACGATGGGAACAGCAACGACCATGAATTCGCTTGCTGAGGCCTTGGGTATGCAATTGCCCGGATCAGCAGCCATTCCAGCCCCGTATAGAGAGCGCGGTCAAATCAGTTATGAAACGGGTAAACGCATTGTGGACATGGTCTGGGAGGATCTACGCCCCAGCGATGTGATGACACGTCAGGCTTTTGAGAATGCGATTGTTATCAACTCTGCGATTGGCGGATCGACGAACGCGCCGATTCACCTGAATGCGATCGCTCGGCACCTTGGTGTTCCGTTGACCAACGATGACTGGCAGAAACTTGGCCACGACGTTCCTCTATTGGTTAACATGCAGCCAGCGGGTGAGTATCTGGGCGAAGATTACCAACAGGCCGGAGGTGTACCCGCCGTTGTCGGTGAGCTTTTTGATGCTGGATTGCTGCCGCATCCCGATGCGATAACGGTGAACGGTAAGACGATGGGCAACAACTGCTCGACGCGCCGGTCTCAGAATAGCCACGTAATCAAGCCTGTCAGTAGCCCGGTTAAGCAACAGGCGGGGTTCATCAATCTCTCGGGCAACCTGTTCGAGAGTGCGATTATGAAGACATCTGTGATCTCAAAGGCATTTCGAGAGACCTACCTGTCGAA
This sequence comes from Ruegeria sp. CDSB013, assembly GCF_059611165.1. Taxonomy (NCBI): domain Bacteria; kingdom Pseudomonadati; phylum Pseudomonadota; class Alphaproteobacteria; order Rhodobacterales; family Roseobacteraceae; genus Ruegeria; species Ruegeria sp. CDSB013. The sequence goes on from NZ_JBXWPA010000001.1 coordinate 49,726, forward strand.
CCCGGATGATCCAAATGCGTTTGAGGGCAGGGCGATTGTGTTTGATGGGCCTGAGGACTTTCACCATCGGATCGATGATCCCGCAGAAAACATCGACGCAAACTGTATTCTGATTATGCGCGGAGCGGGACCAAAAGGATACCCGGGTGCTGCAGAGGTCGTGAACATGCGGCCGCCCGCATATTTGTTGAAACAGGGCATCGAAGCTCTTCCTTGCATCGGTGATGGACGGCAATCCGGTACATCAGGAAGTCCGTCTATCCTGAATGCCTCACCCGAAGCTGCAGAGGGTGGTGGGTTGGCCTTAGTGAGAAATGGTGACCGACTGCGCATCGATCTTGGCAAAGGCACAGCGGATATGCTGGTTTCGCTCGAAGAGCTGCATGAACGCGCTCGCGATCTGGAGGCAAAGGGTGGGTATTCAATGCCGCCCAACCAATCCCCCTGGCAGGAGATATTCCGCGAAAAAGTAGATCGGTTGGATCGCGGTATGACGCTCAAGGGTGCAGAAAACTACCGCGATATCGCACGAGGCTTCATGCCACGCGATAACCACTAAAAGGAACAGAAATGAAACTTGTTCGTTACGGAGCCGAGGGCTCGGAAAAGCCTGCGTTGGTCGACTCTGAGGGTCAATTGCGGGATCTGTCAGCTCATATCAACGATATTACGGGGGATATGCTGGATGATGGAACGCTAGATAATTTGCGTTCGTTGGATCCGAACAACCTGCCAATTGTGGAGGGTGATCCTCGTATCGCACCGTGTGTCGGCGAAATCGGAAAATTTCTTTGCATCGGTTTGAACTACTCGGACCATGCTGCAGAAACCGGCGCAGATATTCCCGAGCATCCGATACTTTTTTTCAAGGCTAACTCAGCGGTCATAGGGGCATATGACGATGTTGTCATGCCGCGCGGATCTACCTGCACCGATTGGGAATGCGAACTGGGGGTCGTCATCGGTAAGACGGCCAAATACGTTTCCAAGGCCGATGCGCTCGAACATGTTGCGGGCTATTGCATCGTAAACGATGTGTCGGAAAGGCATTTTCAAACTCAACTGACCGGTCAATGGACCAAGGGCAAGTCGTGCGACACATTTGGCCCTACTGGTCCGTGGCTAGTGACCCGGGATGAAGTGCCTGATCCTCAAAGTCTTGGTATGTCACTGGATGTAAACGGTCAGCGCATGCAAACCGGGAATACTGCTACGATGATTTTTTCGGTTGCCGAGATCATTGAGCATCTAAGTCAACTTTTCACATTGCACCCCGGTGACGTCATTTCAACTGGAACACCGCCCGGTGTCGGAATGGGGATCAAACCGAAACCAGTTTACCTAAAAAAAGGCGACGTCATGGAGCTTCGCATCGATGGGCTTGGTGTTCAGCGGCAAAAGGTCGGTCAAGATGACTGACTTATTGCAAATCGGAGGGATCACAGAACGGATGCGAGAGCGCCTGTCCGCAGCGTTCGACATTCATCAATTGGACGATTTCAACGCGGAAAATGTTACGCATATCGTTACGAACGGGCACGATGGTGTTCCGCATAAACTGATGACATCACTCGGTAATCTGAAGATGATCAGTGTCTATGGGGTCGGCTACGACGCCGTCGACGCAAATGCAGCAGCTGAGCGCGGGATTGTTGTGACGCACACGCCCAATGTTTTGAACAAAGAAGTCGCAACCACCGCCGTTCTGCTGTTGCTGTCATGTTATCGAGAGCTCATACGTGACGACGATTACGTTCGGTCCGGACGGTGGGAAGTTGAAGGTAATGCCCCTTTGACACGATCAGCGGACAATCAAAGAATAGGCATTCTTGGTCTTGGTCGCATTGGTCAGGCGATCGTTGATAAGTTGGAGCCGTGGGCCCCCGAAATCTCTTATAATACCCGCAATCAAAAGGATGTCCCGTACCGATATTTCGACAGTTTGGTTGAAATGGCAGAACATGTGGATGTCCTCATATGCATCACGCCCGGCGGCCCGTCGACCAATAGGCTGGTCAACGCTGAGGTGTTGCGCGCGTTGGGGGCAGGGGGCACTCTTATAAACGTTAGTCGAGGTTCGGTTGTCGACGAAACTGCCCTAATCAATGCATTGCAAAACGGTGAGCTCGGGTGGGCAGGGCTTGATGTTTTTGAAGACGAACCGCGCGTTCCAAAAGCATTGCGCGAGTTGTCCAATGTCGTTCTGCTCCCTCACGCTGGTAGCGCGACTATTGAGACACGTGCAGCTATGGGTGACCTAACTGTCGACAATCTCCTGCAACACCTTAAGGACGGATCGGTGATCACAGCTGTGCCGGAATGCAGAGATCTGTAGAAGGCCAATCTGAATAGTGTTTGAGTTTGCCGTTGCGGTTTTCTTTCTGCTGATTACGCCTGGCCCAGGTGTTTTGACAACTGCGGGTATTGGATCAGCATTTGGTTTTCGATCTGGGCTAGCTTTTGTGGCCGGTTTGATGCTGGGCGGGTTCATCAACATGATGTTTGTTGTCTCTGGAGTCGCTGCAGTAGCTTTGGCTATACCGGTACTTAGAACTTTGCTGCTATTTGCCTCTGTTGGGTATTTGGGATTTCTTGCCTGGCGTATTGCAAGAGCTGGCTCAAAGGTCGGGTTTTCCCCTGCGGTCTCGCCACTTGGATTTGCGAACGGGCTGACACTTCAGTTCATTAATCCCAAGGCTTACGTGGTCGGCACAGCATTGTTTTCAGGGTTTGCCTTTTTGCCCGATGCGCCCGTTTGGGAGGTCGTCATAAAAATCGTAATATTCAATATGGTTTGGGTGCCAGTGCACATGATCTGGCTGGGTGCTGGCGCAAAGCTAGGCAGCCTTGATTTAAGTGAGAGATCACATCAAAGGATCAACTTTGCGATGGCGGCTTCATTGATGGTTGTTGTGGTGATTGCTTTGGCGTCGGCGCTTTAAACAAAGCCTGCGTCAGTCGTACCTAGCAGACGGTTGAAAGACATAAATCAAAGTGACGCCGTTATTCCGCCATCAACGTAGAGAGTATGTCCATTGACGAAACTGGATGCAGGGGAGGCAAGGAATATGGCGGCGCCGACAAGTTCTTCCACATTGCCCCAGCGACCGGCCGGGGTGCGTTTCTCGAGCCATGCACTAAACTCAGGGTCAGCAACCAATGCGGCGTTCAAAGGTGTATCGAAATATCCAGGCGCAATGGCATTGCAGTTTAGGCCATACTTAGCCCAATCAGTCGCCATTCCTTTTGTAAGGTTGGTCACGGCACCTTTTGTCGCCGTGTAAGGCGCAATACCCGGTCTTGCCAATGCGGATTGAACCGACGCAATGTTAATGATCTTGCCTGACTTTCTTTCAATCATGTGCCGTGCCACAGCCTGACCGACATGAAAGACGGACGCTACATTTGTCTGTAGTAGGTGCTCGAAGGCATCAGCGGGGAAATCCTGTAGCTCCGTCCTGTGTTGCATTCCGGCGTTGTTTATCAGGATGTCTATGGGGCCGACATTGTCTTCAAAGTTGTCCACGGCAGATCGGACACCTTCATGATCGGTTGCATCGAACGAAAGTTCACGTACCGAGGCGCCTGTTTCGCTCAACTCGGATGCTGCTGCCGCTAGTTTCGCGGTGTCGCGCCCGTTCAAAACGACTTGCGAACCAGCGGCAGCCAAGCCACGGGCCAACGCAAATCCAATGCCTTGGCTAGAGCCTGTTACTAGTGCGCGTGTTCCCTCTAGGTTGAACATTTCAAGCATCATGCAAAAACCCCTTGGTTGTCAGCACCGACTATCCGTATCTTTTGGCAATATGTATAGGGAGTCTGTGCAATGTCTTCGGCCAATGTTGCTGTTGTTATCCATGCCGCAAAAGATCTGAGGTTGGAAAACCGGGACGTACACGACGTGGGGCCAGACGAAGTCTTGATTGCCATGCGCGCGGGTGGGATTTGCGGCTCTGACCTGCATTATTATAACCACGGTGGTTTCGGTGCGATCAAGTTGCGTCAGCCGATGGTGCTAGGACATGAAGTCGCCGGAGAAATTGTGAAAGTCGGGTCAAGTGTGCAGGGGCTGCACTTAGGCCAACTGGTTGCAGTTTCTCCATCCCGCCCTTGCCAAGCCTGCATTTATTGTCTGAACGGGCAGCAAAACCACTGTCTTGATATGAAGTTCTATGGCAGCGCGATGCCGTTCCCGCATATCCAAGGCGCTTTTCAAAGCAAACTCGTGGCGAAAGCCAGTCAATGTGTTCCGGCAGATGGGTTGAGCCCTGCGCAGGCCGCTATGGCCGAACCTCTGGCTGTCTGTTTGCACGCGATTAAACAAGCCGGGAACCTCTTAGGCAAAACGGTACTTATCACGGGATGCGGTCCGATTGGCTGCCTCACGATCTTGGCGGTACGTCGTTCTGGAGCGGCCAGAATAGTGGCGACGGATATCTCGGACCAGACCCTCGCTCTGGCGCGTGAATGCGGGGCAGACGATGTCATCAACACCTACGCCGATCCGCAAAAACTGGAGCGGTTTGAAAACGACAAGGGCCAGGTTGATGTCCAACTGGAGTGTTCTGGGGCTCAATCGGCTCTGGCTTCTGGCGTCGCATGCTTGCGACCGGGTGGAACATTGGTTCAGCTTGGTCTGGGTGGAGATATGACTGTGCCGATGCAGGCGTTGACTGCAAAAGAGATAGTGCTTCGTGGGTCTTTCCGTTTCCATTCCGAGTTCTCAGTCGCGGTCGAGATGATGCGAAGCGGACTAATAAACGTCGACCAGTTGGTGACGCATTCCTTCGAAGTTGGCGAGGCTGTAACTGCCTTTGAGGTCGCGTCTGATCGAAGCCAATCAATGAAAGTGCAGTTAACGTTTCCGGAAAATGACGATGGATAGACGAATGCGTGATATTGCAAAGACTTATGAAAGAGACGGTTTCGTAGCTCCGCTGGATATCCTGACAGCTTACGAGGTCCAAACGCTGCGCGATGATTTTGAAAAAGCAGAGCGCATTCTCAGAGACGACCCAGAGAAACTCAAGCTTCTATATTCTTATCCGGACAGGCTGATACCATCATTCGATGCACTTCTTCGCCATCCGAAGCTGATTGAGGCTGCTTCAACAGTGTTGGGGCCGGACCTCATGGTTTGGAGCGGTGCACTTTTCGTAAAAGAAGCGCGATCATCGAAGATAGTCTCGTGGCATCAAGACTTGACCTATTGGGGTTTGGATGATGCTGAAGAGGTAACCTGTTGGGTTGCGATTTCAGAAGCGTCTGAGCAAAGCGGGTGTATGAGGTTTGTTCCTAGCAGCCATAAAAGCCGTATCGTGCCTCATGTGGACACCTTCAGCGAAAACAATCTTTTGTCACGTGGGCAGGAAATCACAGTCGATGTGAACGAAAAAGATGCAGTTGCTGCCGAATTGCGTGCAGGGCAGGCTTCCATGCATCACGGGCATCTCTTTCACGCATCAGGGCCCAATAACACGGACGATAGACGCATTGGTGCGGCGTTGCGTTTCATAAAGCCCTCAATGAAACAGCAAAACAGAGTGAAAACTTTGGTTGCGCTAGTCGCAGGGCGAGATGATTTTGGGCATTTTTTAGTTGCGTCCTCCCCTCAGGGCTTTTTGCATGAGAACGATTTCGTTTTGTGTCAAAGGGATGCAGATCGCAAAAAACAAATACTCTTCGCCGGAGTATAATGACTCCCTTCGAGGGTCTTGTCAGAAGAACTTTGCTTGAGCGGGGTAGGGGTGTTGCGTAGCTTTTGCCCCTGACCAGACCTGCCTCTTTCAAATACTTTAAAACCAGTCCCGAGATCATCCGCTTGGCCGTGATGCTTTACATCCGTTTCCCGCTCTCGCTTCGGAATGTCGAAGATCTGCTGCACGAGCGAGGCATCGACGTGAGCCACGAAACCGTCCGATATTGGTGGAACAGGTTCGGCCCGATGTTTGCCTCCGAGATCAGACAAAAGCGAGTTCAGCAATTGCGAGCACACTCGAAATGGAAATGGCACGTCGACGAGGTCTTTGTGAAGGTGAATGGCAAGCGACACTGTCTGTGGCGGGCTGTTGATCACGAGGGCGAGGTGCTGGAAGCCGTTGTCACCAAACGCCGAAACAAAGCTGCAGCACTGAAATTCCTTAAGAAATTGATGAAACGGTACGGTTGCGCCGCGGAGGTCGTGACCGACCGGTTTGCATCCTACAAAGCAGCGCTCAGAGATTTGGGTGCTCTCGAAAAACAACAGACGGGCAGTTGGCTCAACAACCGCGTTGAGAATTCGCACCTGCCTTTCCGACGAAGAGAGCGCGCTATGCAACGTTTCAGGCGCATGCGAAGTTTGCAGAAATTCGCCTCCGTTCATTCCTCCGTCTACAACCACTTCAACCAGGAAAGATCACTGACCGGCCGAGACACCTTCAAGTTGACACGCAGCGCCGCTCTTGCCGAGTGGCGTCAACTCTGTTCTGGATAGGTTCACGGTTTCTGCGGCAAACTGAGACTGGTTAGAATTCGTCTGACAGCACCTCATGAGGGATTGCATGCGCTATCTTCTGTTGCAAATCACTTTGCTTGTTGCTTTTGCAGGCGCGCTTCATGCGGATAAACGCAACTATATCGAGCTTGCGCAGCAAGGATGGGGGTATGAACTGCGCTCAACGATGTTGGGGCGCGACATGGCGATCCCCGTTCACATAAACGGGCGCGATCTGGCGGGCGCAGCCCTGTGCCTTGTAGGCGAAAAGCCGCATCCACAGACTTTGGCGGTTTTGAGTACATTTCGAGAATTGCTGAAGCACAGTTTTGGTCATCCGACCCCGATGCGTTACGCTGGACTTTCAGCGCGGGACTGTGGAACCGGCCGAACTGTGATTTTGCGGCTATATTCTGGATACCCTCCCAATCGCGATCTTTCAGCTGATATCGACTGGCTTAATGAAGTACATCAGCTTGGGTTGCCTCAGGGGCGCGCCTATGTGGTGACGTCTCCGGCGATGGCGCAGACTTTTTTTGGTCGTCGGGGGCAGGGGACCCATATTGTAGTCAAGCAACCGGCGCATGATCGCCCGGGCAAGCTTGAGAAGGACTTTCACAAGTCGATCCTGCTGGAAGAGTTGTTTCAGTCTTTCACATTTGGCATGGACATCCTGCTATATGATAAGTCCACGGGGTTCTTGTCCAAGCTGCAGGAAACGCCTGTGAACTTGCAGCGGCTGCCGTGGAGTTCGCATGAATTTATGCGCGCTCTGTTGAATTCGAACCCAAGCGGTCTGTGTGCGTTTGACATCTTCATGATGCATGCTGTCGCGCAATCTCCTGCGGATCAAACCATTGACCCAGGCTTCATCGACTACATTGATCGGCAATACGATCGCCTTTGGGCTCAGGCGGATGAGACTCTGGCTGATCCACAATTTGCAGCCTTGTTTGACGAAGGCTGCTCAACATCCGTCCTCGTGCCCAGGTAATACCATCTGCTGTGTTTTGCTGAACGGGCGACTCCGGGTAGCCTGAGCGCAGGTATTGCGCCCTCGGAGTCTATGGGAGGACATATGGACACAAGGTCTGAAAACCCGCCGTGCGCGATTGCGGGATTGTCGGGGTATTTGTCCCAGGGGCTTGTTGGTCACGAGCATCTGGTGGAATCCTTGCTGATCGCGTTGCTGGAAGGCGGTCACCTTCTTGTGGAAGGACCGCCCGGGCTGGCAAAAACGCGCGCGGTCAAAAGGCTGTCGAACGCTGTCGAGGGCAGCTTTGCCCGTATCCAGTGCACACCGGACCTGATGCCTTCCGACGTGACAGGAACGCCTGTGTACCAGCCCCAGGAGGGGCGATTTGAATTTGTACCGGGGCCTGTGTTTCACACTTTGGTGCTTGTTGACGAGATCAACCGCGCTCCACCAAAGGTGCAGTCCGCCCTGCTGGAATCCATGGCAGAGCATCAGGTTACAGTTGGCAATGAAACACACGCTCTGCCGGACCCGTTTCTGGTCATTGCCACACAAAACCCGATCGAACATGACGGGACGTTTCCCTTGCCCGAGGCGCAGCTGGACAGATTCCTATTACATTTGGTTCTGAACTTGCCGGATCTGGAAACGGAACGTCAGATTCTCGACTTGGTCATTGCTGAAACGCAGGATGCTCCGCCAGATGTTCAAAAGATGACGCTCGCGGAATTGATGATTGCGCGCGCTGAAGCACAGGCTGTGCATGTGGCGCCGGAATTGCGAGACTATATCGTGCGCCTCGTGACCGCGACCCGGGAAGGCCCGTTTGCCGAACATGTGGAACATGCAGTCTCACCTCGGGGGTCACTGGCTCTGGCTTCGGCGTCGCGCGCGCGCGCCTATTTGCGAGGCCGAGATTTCGCGTTGCCCGAGGATGTGGCCGCCGTTGCACCGGATGCGCTGGCGCACCGGATGGTAATGACCTGGAGGGCGGTAGCGGATGGGAAAAAGCCGCGCGAGCTGGTGGCCGACATACTGAAAACGGTCGAACCGCTGTGAGCGGTGCGCTGGCACATGCAGGCGTAAGCCTGAGGACAGATGCCCTGATTGCATTGCGGCACCTTGCGATAGCCGACCGCGAGAATCCTCAATTGGCTGCCTTGCCCGGCGGTTTTTTGACCCGTAAGCGCGGGCAGGGCGTCGAAGTTGCAGATGTTCGCGAATACGTAGCCGGGGATGACATTCGACATCTGGATCGCGGCACCACCGCCCGAACAGGGCGTCTGCATATCCGACAGTTTCAGGAGGAACGGGATCGGGTCGCCCTGTTGGTTGCCGATTTCCGCGCGCCGATGTTTTGGGGCCTGCAGCGGGCGTTTCTCTCTGTTGCTGCCGCTGAGGCTCTGGCCTTGATCGGATGGCATATGGTTGAAGGCGGCGGGCGTGTTGGCTTGCTGGCGATATCAACCGACACATCCGTGATTGTTCCGCCACGAGGCAAGACACGCGGGATGCTGGATGTGATCGGCGGCCTGGTTCAGGCTCATTCGCGCAGTCTGAGCGCCTTGCAGAACGGCGAGGATGAGAGGTGGACGCTGGAACAATCGCTTACTGGTGTTGAAAGACTGACGCCCAGCGGGTCCGAGATCATCATCGCGTCTGGTTTTGATCATCAGGGTGATGGGTTTTCTGATCTGTTGGATCGGCTTGATCATCGCCGAAACCCACGTCTGGTCCTTTTGACTGAGAGCAAAACACTTGAGATGCCAAGCGGTTGGTATCCGATCCGCCTGTCGGACGGGCAGCAAAGGCGCGTTTACCTGGGTAAGACAACGACTGATGATGCGCTGATTTACCAGAAGGTTGCTGCACATACGGCGCTTGTTGTGAACGCCAGCGACCCGGTTGAGGAAACCTCTCGCCGCATTTCTTCGGCCTTTGCGGCAAGATACGTGCCATGAGCGAGAAGGCCCTCACTGAGGCCACAATGCTGGCCAGTCTGCGAGACATCCACTTACCCTCCGAGGCTGCGGGCGGGGTGTTCGCCGAATACGCAGCTGTATTCGGGATCGCAGCGTTGGCCTCAGTAGGTTGCGTTGCCATCCTTCGGTTTCTGAGTATCAAGGACACCGCAAACAAAACTTTGAAAACGCCCGAACTATTCGCAGATCGACCCGGTTGGTCTGCGGATCGGCGCAAGGTGGCGCTTTTACATAGGCTACGCGTTCAGAACCCGACGCGTTATGCGGAACTAAGGGGTGAGCTTTACCAACCCGGCGGAGGACCCGATCTGGAGACTCTGCTAGATGAGGTTGCGGGCCGTGTTTGAGCTTGCTGATCCCTGGGTTTTGCTTCTGTTGCCGTTGCCCTTGGTGATTGTTCGCCTGATCAAACCACGGCCAGTCTTTGAACGCGGGTTCCCTGTTCCGGATCGCATTGGCGGGATGCTGTTGGCGGCAAGTCCTCAGGTTAACGCCGCGAACCATCGCTTGGCGGATCGCCTCATCTTGTGGGCCATTTGGGCGCTGACTGTCTTTGCCTTGTCCGGTCCGCGTGAGCTGCAACCAGTCAGTGCGTTGAAAGTTTCCGGGCGGGATCTTGCGATTGTTTTGGATCTTTCGGGTTCGATGGTGCGGGATGATTTTCATCTCGATGGGCGCCAGATCACCCGGCTGGAGGCAGTGACAAGCGTTGGGTCCGAGTTCGCCCGACGCCGCGCTGGCGACCGGGTGGCTTTGATTGTGTTCGGCTCTGAAGCCTATTTCGCCACGCCTTTCACATTCGATACCGAGGCTGTTGCGCGAAGGATCGAAGAGGCCACGATAGGCATATCGGGTCGTGCAACCAACATATCCGATGGACTGGGCCTCGCGTTGAAGCGGCTCGCTGACAGTCAGGCAGCGTCGCGCGTTGTGATCCTGTTATCGGACGGGGTGAACAACGCGGGGGCTACGAACCCTCGGGGCGTCGCAGAGCTGGCCGCTGAAATGGGCGTGCGGGTTCACACAATTGCGCTTGGCCCCAAAGACCTGCAAAGCGCTGAGGTCGGTGAACGCGGAGTGGTTGATGCGGCGACTTTGCGCGCCATTGCCGAGGTATCGGGCGGAGAGGCTTTTCGCGTCAAAACCACCGATGATCTGATCGAAGTGGCTCAAGCTCTGGATCGGCTGGAAGCGACGGATAGCGCGGGCCTTACGGCTGAGGTTCACAAATCTTATTGGACATGGCCCGCAGCAATGGCGGCAGCCCTTGCTTTAATTGTGGCGTGGAGGCAGGCGGAATGACTGATTTGGATGTCACTCTTCTTAGGCCATTTTGGGGACTTTCCGTGTTCTTCCTATGCGCGATGGGCTGGTGGGTAATATCTCGCCCCGGTGGGTTTGGTGCCTGGGACAGAGTAACCGATCCTCAGCTTATGAAAGCGATGGCGGCGATTGGCAGGATCGAAGGCGGTTCGATCCCGTTCACGCCAGTCGCTTTTCTGCTGACCAGCGGGATCGTTGTCATCGCGCTTACAGGCCCGGCCATCGAACGGCGCGACGCGCAAACCTATCACAATCTGGATGGTGTGCTGTTCCTTGTGGATGCATCAGACAGCGTGGTGGATGACAGCCGCTGGCCACAAATGCTGAGCATGGGGCGTTTTGGCGTCAGCGCGCTTGGATCCCGGCCCGGTGGCATCATTGTATTTGCAGGTGATGCCTATGTCGCAACGGACATGACAACGGATCACCGCCAATTGGGACAAACATTCTCTCTCATCGACAGAGAAACCGTTCCCGACAAAGGGTCACGTCCTGAGCGTGCACTCGCACTGGCGCTCCGACGGATTGAAGAAGCCGGGATTTTGGCCGGGGACGTGGTGATATTCACGGACGGAGCCGGATTGGGCTCACTCTCGCTGCAACAGGTCGCGTCTCTTGCGTCGCGCAGTGCGCGCGTGTCTTTGGTGTCGCTACAGTCTCCGACGGCGCAAACGCAAACGCATGCCGGTGTAGGCGGTGGTGCCGTGTTTACGTTGGACCAGATGGATGATCTGGCTCTTTGGTTGGCCGATGATGCCGCAACTCGGTTGGAACGTGCAGACTATCCGGTATTGTTTTGGCACGATCTGGGGCGGTATCTGTTGTTCTTGGCGCTGTTCCCCCTCTTGGTATTGTTTTGGAGGGAACGCGCATGAGATGGCTTGCGATCGCGGGTGTTGCATGTTTCGTTCTTGCTCTTGCTTTGGGCGGTGCCGCCCCATTTGGCCGCGTTGCCTTGGCGATTGGCCTATATCCGTTGGCGGCAAACCTGTTATCTGACCCCAACTGGCAAGGTGTCGCCCTATACCGTTCTGGAGATTTCGACGAAGCCGCCGAAGCGTTCAAAAGCGCCGGTGACCAGTACAATCTCGGCAATGCCGAGGCCCAGAACGGTAAATTGGCCGCCGCACTGGAGGCGTATGATCAGGCCATCGGCAAGGGTAGCCCGGATGCACAGGCAAATTTCGATGTGCTGGCCGCCTATTATGCGGCGCAGCAGATCGAGCCAGAGGCGTTGGGCCTTTTCCCGGAACGCAAGTCAGGTCCCAAAGCCGAAAGCTTTGTGGCCCGTGGAAATGCGCGCGCGGCGGGCACGGGCAGCGAGGTCACAAACTCGAACACGATGCTGGGACTGGCGGAATTGGACAGCCGCGGGCGATTGGGTGTGCGACGAATCTTTGATGACAAATTCATGGTTGCGGACCAACGATGGCTCAATCAGCTTTCCGATGTTCCGGGTGAGTTCATGGCGGCCCGTATCGCGCAGGAATACAAACGCAGGGTCAAGCTGGGCCTTTCGCCTCCTGAAGCGGAGAGCCCGGAATGAAGTGGTTGGTCTTACTTCTCATCGTTTTCCCAGTTCAGGTGCTGGCCCAATTAAAGACCGTGCTGCCATCCGAGGCATCGATAGAGGTTACCATTGAAGACAACGGATCTGTTCCCTTCACCCGGGAGATGGTGCTTTTGACGATCCGGGGTGTTTACCGCCGGCACATCACTCGTGAGGAACTAGTCCAACCCGATTTTGAAGGGTTTAGCTGGGCGCAGCTTGGGCCGGACAGTTGGTCGGAAGAAAGGATCAATGGTCGGAAGTTCAAAGTGTTTACCCGGCGCATGGCAATCTATCCGGTCGAGGCGGGCGAGCTTGCGATTGGTCCATTCGTTCACCGGTTGACGCTGACTGACGAAAATGACGACTGGTTTGAACATGAGATTCAATCGGAACCACTGTCCATTCAGGTCACTGAAGCCCCGGCCACGAAGGATTGGTGGTTTCCGGTACGCAAGTTGCAAATCTCAGACCAATGGTCCAATGCCCCGGATCAACTCGCCCCGGGTGAGGGTGTGTTGCGTGTCATCCGGCTGGAGGCTTTAGGTGCAACCCCCGAGATGATCCCGCCGATGCCAGAGTTGACCTCACCTTCGGCTCTGATCTTCGCGCATCCTGAGAAACGTCTAGTCGAATTGACCCCGGAGGGGCCAGTAACCTATGCATTCTGGCGCTGGACCATTCGCCCGTCTAACGATACGTCGGGCATTGTTGAACCCCTGCAATTCAGCTATTTTGACACCTTCGCGCGCGAAGCTCGTGAGGTCACGATTTCACCACAACGCATTGCGTACGGCACAGTCACCGGAGCGGTGCCCACTGACGACCCCGAGGAGGTAGCGCCACCTGTGACGTTGCTGAAATGGCCAGCTTTCACAATCGCCGCTGTCGTTTTTCTGGCTGGTCTGGTTTTAGGCATGTCTGGGCATAAAGTGGCCGCTTCAAAGGCATTGCAGCGTATTAGGGTTTTCGATCCCCTGGTTCGTGATTTGCGGGGTTACGCCAAGGCCGGTCGCGCAAACGGGATGCGACAAACTGCTGTTGCGATCTTACGTCGGGACGGACCCTCATCCGGGCACCTTGAACAAATTCGAGACTTTGACAGGCAGGTGTTCGATCCCAAGGTAGCGGCACCTGATTTGAATGAATTTGTCAGGAAATTCCTCAAAAATTAGACCCTCCGAGTTATCAAACTTCTGTTATCTATGGAATCTTTTGAAAGTATCAAAATGAAACAGTTGAACTGATCAAGAAATGATGTACTTTTCCCATTGGAGGAGAGGCCATGCTTACTGCGGGATGCCCTGAACCGTTGGACCGAGTGTCCAGCGTGCTTATTGTCGATGATCATCCGCTGTTTAGCGACGCACTGGCTGCGGCGTTGCAACTGAGTTTCGAGAATTGCCGGATTGAAAAAGCCAGCACGCTCGCACAATCATTTGAGATACTTGGCGAGGGCTTCAAACCTGACCTGATCATGTTTGACCTCAAATTGCCAGACGTCACAGGGATCTCGGGTTTTCAACAATTCCGACAGCGTTGTCCGAAGGTGCCGGTTCTGGTTATTTCCTCTCTTGCATCCGGAGAGCTTGTGCGATCTTTGCTGGAACATGGTGCGATGGGGTTCCTTCCCAAAGATACGCCAGCGAAAACACTCAAGATCGCGATTCATGAAATCGCGTCTGGCCGTAAGTATGTGCCCGCCGAATACAGTCGGGTTGAAGAGACAAAGCCAGTAGAGAGCATTGTCTATCAATCCAGCCCTGAACTTTCATCACTGACGCCGCAACAGGTCAAAATTCTCAAACTTATTTGTGTGGGCCAATCGAACAAACAGATCGCATACGAGCTGTCGTTGGCCGAGGCGACCGTCAAGGCGCATATCACCGCTTTACTGCGTCGACTTAGGGTGCGCAATCGAACCCAGGCCGCTGTTCTGGTCGACTCGGTTGTCGCCCGTCAGTCGCGACATGAGCCGGAGGTTAAATCCTTTCTTCAGCACTAGGGGGCGCAAATGCGGGATCTGGAGCACGGACCGAATTTCATCGCTATTGGCCGTTCCACAAACTCGGACGCAAAAACCGCTGTTGAAGAAGCCTGTGCGGAATTGGATTGTCACTTATCGTGCTTCGTCTTGGCCTTTGTTCCCAGCAATCTTGATCCGGCGGAAGTGTCGAGATGCCTGAACTGGAAACTCGCGGGCGTTCCCGTTTTCGGCTGCACCACTGCGGGGCAAATAACGCGATCAGGTTATGAAGCAGATGCGCTGTTGCTGCTGGCCTTTCCGAAATCCAACTTTCGATGCTCCTCCATTCTGTACGAGGAACTCAGGCCGTTGGATTCAACGGAAATCGCAGCCACCGCGCAACGTCAGGCCGAGAGATTCCGTCATACGGCGGGATGGAACCGTTTGGCTTTGGTGTTCTCGGATGGATTGTCCAAGCAAGAAGATCTGCTGGTCTCAACTCTGGAAACGGTTCTTGACGGATTGCCGATCTTTGGCGGCTCTGCCGGAGATGGCCTTCAATATGAAGAAACGTTTGTTTTACATGGCGGCAGTGCCTACAGCAATGCCGCTATCCTGTTGTTGATTGAGACCAACCTTGGTTTTCAAGGCATCGGTTTTGACCATTTCCTGCCAATCGGGTCAGAGATTATTATCACCGATGCCAATCCGGAAGAGCGTGTGGTCTATGAGATCAATGGTGCCCCGGCGGCGCAGGAATACGCGCGGCTGGTCGGCTGCACAGCCGAGGATCTTTCGCCGCTGGTTTTTGCAGAAAACCCGCTGCTTCTGCGGCAAAATCTGAATTACTACGTGCGCGCCATTCGCGAACCGATGGACGGGGGCTCGCTGTCCTTTCTTGCGGCGATAGACGATGGCCTGATTATGACTTTGGGACGCGGGAAGGAGATCATCGAAACGCTCAAAGCCGGGCTCGATGTACGCAGCAATACCGGAACGGCACCGGATTTCATCCTTGGGTTCGACTGTATTTTGCGCAAGCTGGAAATCGAACAGAAACAGCTGAGCAATCAGGTCTCGGACGTTTTGCAATCCCACCGGGTTGTTGGTTTCAACACCTACGGAGAACAGCAATCCGGTGTACACATGAATCAGACCTTTGTGGGGGTCGCCTTCTTTGAACCGGAGAAGCGGGACCTAAGCTGACCATGCTTAATCCAGACGATCCGCTCGAGATTCAGGTCTCGAAACAAGCCAAGATCATTGATGCGCTGATGCGGCGTGCCATTCGCCAAAAGGACGTCGGGCCATCCGCCTTCCTGGCGTTTCAGTCCGCGATCGAGTTGCAGCAGCAGGTGATGGAGCAGAGCCGCGATCTGGAACGGGCAACCACCGAACTTGAAAGCGCCAGATACGAACGGGAGCAAACACGCAAAAGCCTCGTCAAAGCGCTGTCTTCCATGGAAGAAGGATTCGCGCTGTTCACTGATGGTGAGTTAAACCTGTGTAACGAGCTGTTTCAGGCGATCTTCCCGGATATGTCGGACATTGTCGGGCCTGGACTTAGCCTTGGGCGGTTCTTTCTATTGGTACAAAACAGCCCTGAGTTCGTATCGTCCGACCATGGTATCTCGAACATGTTGGACACGCTTGAACGCAATTGCCATACGGGCATGGTGTCAAGTGAAGTGGTCGAACTGCGTGGCGATCGCTGGTATCAATTCAGCGCGCAATACACGTCACCTCAGAACGTGGTTATTCTGCTCACCGATATCACTTCGGTTGTGCGTCGGAACCGCGACGAGAAAGAGACCCTGATCGACCGGCAGGAAGACTACCTTCAGGCGGTTTTCCAAAACATGAGCTCTGGCGTTTGCACCTTCTCGTCTGAGTCCCAGATCATGATGCACAATGCGCGGTTTCGAGAGATTCTGAACCTGCCTCTCTCTCTTTTGCGGGGAAACGTACCTGTGAAAACGCTTTTGGATCTGATGCGAACACGGGGGCTGATTAAGGTCGATGATGAACGTAGAATCGGTCGATGGCAGCACGAGCTGAAAAATCGGGGCTGGCTGCGCAAACGTGTACGCGATGGATCGGACCGTGTTTTGGATATACAAGTCAACCAACTGCCTGATGGTGGTTTTCTGGTCGAACTCAAAGACGTCACGCTAGAAGCCCGTGCGACCGAGACTCTGGAAAACCGCGTCATGGAACGTACGGCAGAATTGACCCATGCAAATGCCAAGCTGGTTCAGGAATACGAAGAAAAAGCCCAGGTGGAAGAGGCGCTGCGGATCGCAAAAGAACGCGCTGAAGCTGCGGTGTCTTCCAAGACACGGTTCCTTGCTGCGGCCAGTCACGACCTGCTTCAGCCTATCAATGCGGCAAAATTGATGATCTCAACTTTGCTGGAGATCACGCGCGAGAGCGAGCTTTATGAGATGATGGAGCGACTAGACGGTGCATTCGGTTCTGCCGAGCAGTTGTTGCATTCATTGCTGGATATCTCACGGCTCGAAACAGATGACCCGGATACGGTCTCGCCCACAGATGTCAGCCTCGCCTCGATAATTGCAGGGATACAAGGCGACCAGATGCTGGTCGCTGAGAACAAAAATGTGAAGCTTGATGTGGTTCTGTGCTCGGTAATCGTGAACTCCGATCCGGTCTATCTTTTACGCTCGATCCAGAATCTTGTAGTGAATGCCATCCAATACACTGAGCCCGGTGGTCGGGTATTGGTGGGGTGTCGCAGACGTGGTGACAAAGTCATCCTGCAAGTCTGGGACACGGGTATTGGCATTGCACGCAAAGATCAGGAACGTGTGTTCGAAGAATTTACACGCGCTGAAAACGGGCCTCTTGGGTCCGGTATGGGACTGGGTTTGTCCGTCGTGGACCGCGCGTGCCGGCTTTTGGGCCACAAACTGGCTCTTCGGTCAAAACCCGGGATGGGATCGGTTTTTAGCATCGAAATGGACAAGGTCGAAACCGAGCAAAGTGTTGTTGAACCATTGGATCTTTTGACGAACGTCAGAGATCTGCCGTTGGATTTCATCGTATTGGTTATCGAAAATGACCGTGATGTTCTGTTTGGCACAACGCAATGGCTAGAACAGAATGGCGCCAGTGTTCTGCCAGCCCCGTCACCGCAGGAAGCCATGCAGTTCATCACAGATATAGGAATGCCGCCTGATATCATTCTAGCGGATTACCAACTGGATGATGGTGAAACTGGTGTGAACACAATTCGCCAAATCAGAGAGATGACGCAGACTCAGATTCCGGCGATTTTGATCACGGCGGATCGCAGCGAAGCTTTGCGCAAAGACGGATTGCGGCATGAGATTTCCGTTATGACAAAACCGGTCAAGCTGCCCCGTCTCCGGTCCTTGATCATCTGGAAGGTTCAGCACGCTCTGGCCACTCAATCGCTCGACACCGACAAAAGTCGGCGGTGACATGGGGCGAATAGCCAATACTTTCATTCATGGGAGGACAAAATCATGAGACTGTTTCTTTGCGGGCTGGCGGTTTCATTTTTGAGCCTTAATCCTTTGGCCGCGGCCTCGATTGACGCGGAACAGGCCTATGGTTTGCTGTTCCACAATGGTGTTCTGGACACAATCGCACGTGACAAAGAATTGGTTTACCAACGCACAGTCACAAACCAGCTTCGGGCCGACACAGCCGAGCGTGATACCGGCGATATCGCGCTCAGCTTCGCGGACGATGGAACCGAGATGGCGCATCTGGAGTTTCGCCAAAATGACAAACATCGCGCCATGGGAGTTTTTCCGGCCAGTGTCGGGAATCCGATGATCATGGTGTTTTATGAAAGCGTTGTCCGGGATATGGCTGAGTCTGCAGGGGGCAGCCCGTTCTACATCCGAAACCGCGTCAAAGACGCGCTGGTTCGACCTGCCGAAATTATCGAGGGTGACGCGTTGCTCAATGGCGAAACCATCCCTGTACAGACCATCTTCATGCGGCCCTTTGCCGAGGATCCGAACCGGGACCGGATGCAAGGGTTCGGGGATCTCGTCCTGAGCGTCACGGTGTCAGAAGAAGTTCCCGGTTGGTATCTGAGCTTTGTGGCGGAAGTCGTGCCGGAAGGCGGCGACTTGACTGTCTATAGATCGGAGATTCAGTTTGAAGGTTTGCAGGAGAGTCGCGAATGATAACATGGGTCCGTAAATGGGAACGTAGTCGCATGTCTTTCAATGCTATGTTCGCGGCTTTACTGATCGTGCCGGTCGTAGTGTCGGCGCAAAGCGTTGCAGACCGGCTTAACGACTACCCGACCGCCGCACGCGCGGACTACGTATTCGCTTGCATGGTCACAAACGGCCAAACCCGCGAGATGTTGGACCGGTGTTCATGCTCAATCGATCTGATCGCTTCGATCCTGCCATATGAGCAATACGAAAAGGCGGAAACCGTCCTTTCGATGCGCCGCGTCGGAGGCGAACGCATGGCGTTCTTCAAAAATGCGGTTTTAGCCGAAACCATGGTGGCTGACCTGCGCCGGGCGCAGGCTGAAGCCGAGGTTGTCTGCTTCTGAGATTGACGCTGAGGGCGCTTAGCTGGCCGCAGCCTTGGGCAGGTCTTTCTCAAAAGTATTGCCCTCGGTATCTGTGGCCTTGACCGTCAACATGGTCGTGCCGTTGTCGTTATAGGCAAACCGGAAAGCAGGGTTTTCCGAGATAGAGATGCCGCCGTCCATGGTGAACAACAGCTCTTCGCCCTGCCAAACTTCGATATGGTCGATGAAGTGCGCCGGAATGAACAGTTGCGTGACCTGATCGCGCTGCAGACCGGAATAGTTCGGGTGCCGGATCATGATCTGAGCTTCACGGCGCGGTGTCGATACCTGTGCTTCTTGCCCAAAACTGCGCAGTTTCATCTTGCCCATCGACGCCAAAGCGACCTCGGGGTCTTTGCTGGCTGGCGCTGAACAGCCGCCCGAGGCTTTGACAAACCGGCCTGTCATGTGGAGCCCGTCGGGCGTTTCAGCGATCACGCGGACATTCGAATACTGGTTCACCCGAACGCGCATCTCGAAATCCAGTTCTCCCATGGCCGGTGAAAAGGTGAAGACACCTGCAATTGGAGCTGGGTTTTCGTCGATTACAACGGTGGCGGCGGATATCTTGGCATTGGGATCAAGTTGCTTCAGAACGATGGGCACTGTTGCTGCGTCATGCGCCCGATAGGGAGCATCCAGCGAAAGCAGCGTGTCCGCGTTCCCGATCTTGGCATCACCCACCACATCAAACTGAAGGTCATGCCAGGTCTCGCCGTCGACCAGCGGATTCTTCACCGGTTGATCTGCCCACGCGGGCAAGAATAGCGCAAGTGAAAGGATCGTTGCGGGTGCTAGTGTTCTGGCCATGTCGTCTCCTCCGGCAACCGGTGTCGCAGAATATGTCATAAAACACCAAGAAAATACATGCCGACGAAAGGTGGTGTGGTTCTGGCAGCGAACTGTGCCAGTGTTCCGAACGGAGGGTTGCCATGTTTGAGGCCGTGATTTTGCTATGCGCGCAGGCCGCGACCGAGCCGTGCAGAGAGCAGCTTTTGCCGGGCTACGAAGCCGAATACCAAGCTGACTGCGAGCAGAAGCTAAAGGCGCGGCCTCCGTCGCTTTCTGATGGACACAGAGGTGATCCCTTCTGCCAAGTTATTGGGGTGGAATTGAAATTCGATGAAGTTGCACCCGGCCTGTTTGTGCATCGTGGTTTGATCGAGGAGCCGAACGCGGACAATCTGGGCGACGTCTCGAATATCGGATTTGTCGTCGGCCAAGACAGTGTTGCGGTGATCGATACGGGAACAGCACCCTGGATGGGCGAGGCCGTCTGGCGTGCCGTTCGGGCAGAGACGGACAAACCCGTCAGTCACGTAATATTGACCCATATGCATCCCGATCACACACTCGGAACGGCACCTTTGACTCTTTCAGGGGCGCTGGTTGTTGGTCATGTGGGCTTGGAAAGAGCGCTTCTGGACAGGCTCGGCAACTACGTCGAAAGCCTGAGCGCCGCGATCGGCCCCGACGCTTATGTGGGTGTTGGGCCAATTACAGTCGATATCGCGGTTAAATCCGAGGAAGAGATTGATTTGGGCGGGCGGAAACTGATCCTGCGGGCCTGGGAGAGGGCCCATACCGGGAATGATCTGACGGTATTGGATGTGAACACCGGTGTTATGTTCACCGGCGATCTGGTGTTTCATCGGCACACTCCGGCCCTGGATGGCGCTTTGATCGGTTGGCAGCGTGTTCTCAAAAAGATGACCGGGATGGATGTCGCCCAAATCGTGCCTGGTCATGGCGGGCCGGTCCTGGCCTGGCCGGTAGGTGCCGAGGATATGGTTCGCTATCTGGTTGTGCTCGAGGCGGACACGCGGGCAGCAATTGACGGCGGCGAACGTCTGGGCGATGCGGTTGAAACAATTGCGCAAGGCGAAGAGGCAAACTGGGAACTGTTTGAGGCTTATAATCCGCGCAACGCAACGGTCGCGTTTACCGAACTTGAATGGGAATAACCCGTTAACGAATGGCGCGCGTCAGGTTTTTTGCTGCTTCCAGGTTGGTCTGATCTGCGTCCTGGACATCCGTCAGCCGTGTTGAGGTTAGATCAGCGTTTCTAAAATCAGCACCAGACAACGTGGCTCCAGACAGGTCTGCGCCGCCCAATGTGGCCATCGACAGGTCTGCCCCGGTGAAATTCGCGTTTGGCAGCTTGGCAAATTCCAGATCGGCGCGGGACATATTCGCGTCGGTGAAATCCACGTCCGATCCACGAGCCGAAGTTAAAACGCCGCGCATTAGCCCCATGGACTGATTGCGCATATCAGCCGAGAAATCTGCCCCTCTGAACACTGCGCGGGTCAGGTTCGCCTTGGTGAAGTCAGCAGCCGTTCTGGCATTTGTGAAATCAGTGTCGCTCAGGTCTGCCTTGCTGAGCTGGGTCTGAAAGAGCTCCGCCCCAATAAGCGATGCGCCAGAAAGGTTAGCGCCTATCATCCAGGCCTGGCTCAGAATCGCACCGTCGAGAGTTGATCCGGACAAATCCGCGCCGTTCATTGACGCCGCCCTTAGAATCGCATTGCTGAAATCCAGTTCGGACAAGTCCAGATTGTTTAGCCAAACCCGGGTGAAATCGGCGGGTTTGTCGGTCATGGCGGTGTCCAACCGGGCGACAACGTCGGCGCGGGTCATCTGCGTTTCGGTCATTTTAGGCAATGTCATGTCAACGCCACTGAGCGGTGACTGGCCAAAAGCGTATGGTGGCGTAAGAGCTAACAAGATGATCAGTAAGGGTCTCATGTATCCCTCCGTTTTTGGCTGGCGCTTTAACCCTGATCCGACGTCAACTGCTGCAGCATTTGCGAGATCGCAAACAGACGGCGCTCAATTATTTGAGGAGTTTCGCAGAGATAGGTGATCGAGCGCTGACGGTCTGTATAAATCAACTGGTCCCAATCCAACTGCTCTTCAAGGGCATCGACGCGGTCATAATCCGGCGGGTCAGCAGAAAGGGCTTGCTCCATTTCCACTCGGGCCAGATCAATTTTTTTGGCTATGTCGATCTGATTCAGTGAAAACTCTCCGATCCCGGCGATGATGCGCTTGCGTCGTTTCGACAAGGTTTCGAAGACACGCTGGAACACCATTCCTAATACATCCGAATCCCCGCTGTAGCGCGCTGCAAAATCCGCGACTTGGGGCTTCAGGTCTTCCAGTTCGATCCGTCTCAGGGCCAGCAGTCCGACGATTTCGTCAATGTCGGCGCTGTTTTGTGTGGATTCACTCTCACTAACCTGGTGCGGCCACATAAGACCCAACGACAGATCTTCGACTTTGCGTTGAACACACGGCCAGGTTGGATCGGAAAAATCCGCTGCAATACTTGGACCAGCCGTACCGAGCCAAGCCAGTGCCATAACAATCAGCTTGCCGTTCGACATCGCAGCTCTCCTCCACGCGGATATTATGCATGAAATCTGCGCGCTAAGTCCATTTAACCCAATACACACCATTGTCTTAATTGTTTGAACAAGGGGCTGACCCTCATACTCGACCCAAGCTGCCGGTCTGAATGATTCCGGCGCAGGGGAGGACCGACAGAAATGAGAACACGCGCGGCGGTTGCTGTGGCGGCAGGCCAACCTTTGGAAATAATGGAGGTTGAACTTGATGGCCCGAAAGCAGGCGAAGTCCTGATCGAGGTGAAGGCGACCGGTCTATGCCATACCGACGAGTTTACCCGTTCGGGCGATGACCCCGAAGGGATATTTCCTGCAATTCTGGGACATGAAGGTGCTGGAGTTGTTCTGGAGGTTGGGGAAGGTGTGACCAGCCTTGAGGTTGGGGACCATGTGATCCCGCTTTACACCCCCGAATGCCGCGAGTGCGAATATTGCCTGAACCCCAAGACGAACCTGTGTCAGAAAGTCCGCGCGACGCAGGGGGCGGGTCTGTTGCCGGATGGAACAACCCGGTTCAGCATGTTGGATGGCACGCCGATCCATCACTACATGGGCTGTTCGACCTTCGCCAATCACACGGTGGTGCCAGAAATCGCGTTGGCCAAAGTGCGCAAAGACGCGCCCTTCGACAAGATTTGCTACATCGGCTGTGGCGTCACCACTGGTATCGGGGCGGTAATCAACACCGCCAAGGTCGAGATCGGTTCGCGCGGTGTTGTGTTCGGTCTCGGAGGTATCGGCCTGAACGTCATTCAGGGACTTCGCATGGCTGGCGCGGATCAGATCGTTGGTGTCGATCTGAACGATGGCAAGGCAGAAATGGCGACGCGTTTCGGGATGACCGATTTCGTCAACCCAGCAAATGTCGAAGGCGATCTGGTGGCGCATCTGGTTGAATTGACTGGGGGTGGTTCAGACTACACCTTTGACGCCACGGGCAACGTTGGAGTGATGCGCATCGCTTTGGAATGCGCGCACAAAGGGTGGGGTGAAAGCATCATTATCGGTGTTGCGCCAGCTGGAGCCGAAATTTCGACCCGTCCCTTCCAACTGGTCACCGGCCGGACGTGGCGCGGAACGGCGTTTGGCGGCGCTAAGGGTCGGACGGATGTCCCAAAAATCGTCGACTGGTACATGGACGGCAAGATCGAGATCGATCCCATGATCACCCACAAGCTGACGCTAGATGAGATCAATCAGGGCTTTGACCTGATGCACGAAGGTAAGTCGATCAGAGCGGTAGTGGAGTACTAACATGGATCTAAAGGCCATCTCACAAAATCGCAGTTTCGGAGGGGAGCAGACTGTCTTCTCACACTCCTCCGAGACATGCGATTGTGAGATGATCTTTGCCATCTACCTGCCGCCTCAGGCAAAATCCGGTCCGGTGCCGGTGTTGTGGTATTTGTCCGGCCTGACCTGCACCCATGAAAACGCGATGACCAAAGGCGGCTTTCAGGAGGCCGCGGCGGATTACGGCGTTGCTGTGGTGTTTCCTGACACCTCTCCGCGCGGCGACAACGTTGCGGATGACGACGCCTATGATTTGGGGCAGGGGGCAGGGTTTTATGTGAACGCCACCCGCGATCCGTGGCGGTCACATTTCAGGATGTATGATTACATCGTCGACGAGTTGCGCGACATTGTTGTGAGGAACTTCCCGGTTCAGGATCGACATGGGATCACGGGTCATTCCATGGGGGGGCACGGCGCGATTACGATCGCGATACGGAACGCCGACAAATTCGGATCTCTTTCAGCATTTGCACCGATTGCTCATCCGACGCGTTCGGATTGGGGCCGCAAACAGCTCAGCAGCTATCTGGGTGACGACGAAAACACCTGGGTCGAGCATGATGCAACTCTTTTGTTGGAAGAACACGGCTGGAAAGGCGATCTGCTGATTGATCAGGGTGCGGATGATCAGTTTCTCGATTTGCTCAAACCCGAGGCCCTGGCCAACATGATGGCCAAGCGCCGCCAACCCGGACAGATCAGAATTCAGGAAGGGTATGACCATTCGTATTTCTTCGTGAATAGCTTTGCGCGGGACCACGTCGAATGGCACGCCGAACGTCTAAGCCAATGAAAACAGAAAGGAAAGAATGATAGTGTTCAGAACGGTATTCATGGCAACCTGCCTCATGCTTGCACCCACCTTCGCAAGTGCCGAAGGCGATCCCGAAGCGGGTGAGAAAGTTTTCCGCAAGTGCAAAGCCTGTCACGCTGTGGGCGAGGGGGCCGAAAATAAGGTGGGTCCAATGCTGAATGGTATCGTTGGCCGTCAGGCTGCCACCGTTGAGGGGTTTGGCTATTCACCAGTGCTGATTTCCCTGTCCGAAGAAGGGCTGGTTTGGACACCCGAAGAACTGGACGCGTTTCTGACCAAACCACGCGACTATGCGAAGGGGATCAAGATGACCTTTGCTGGGCTGCGTAAGGAGGACGATCGCACCAATATCATCGCATATCTTGCGACCTTTGAGGACACCGGGTCGTAAGAGATCGAGTTGCTTGCCCGTCGATGTGACCGGAAAAGGGCCGGTCTGGGCGAGCATAAACAGACACCGCAATCCGACCTGGGTGAGGTGTTGCAATGCAGCGAGATCGCTGCACGAAAGGGAGGAGATTGAATGAAAAATCTATCGCTTTGGACCTCCGGGATTGCCGTTGCACTGGCCACTGCGGCTTATGCCAATGACGACCTGGTTGCCCAGATGGAGAACTCGAAACAATGGGCGATCCAGACGGGCGACTACAAAAATCAGCGCTATTCGGCATTGGATCAGATCAACGCAGACAACGTTGGTGATCTGCAGGTGGCGTGGACTTTCTCGACCGGCGTTCTGCGCGGGCACGAAGGTTCGCCGCTGGTGATTGGCGACATGATGTATGTCCACACGCCGTTCCCGAATATTGTCTATGCTCTGGATCTGGCCAATGACGGCAAGATCGTCTGGAAGTACGAGCCCAAGCAGGACCCGGATGTAATTCCGGTGATGTGCTGTGACACTGTTAACCGTGGTGTGGCCTACGCAGACGGCAAGATCTTCCTGCATCAGGCGGACACCAAGGTTGTGGCGCTGGATGCCAAATCCGGTGATGTTGTTTGGGAAGTCCAAAATGGTGACCCGGCGATTGGTGAAACGAACACCGCTACGGTTCTGCCTATCAAGGACAAGGTCATCGTCGGCATTTCAGGTGGTGAGTTCGGTGTGCGCGGGTCGGTTACGGCCTACGATATGAACTCGGGTGAGCAAGTCTGGCGCGCCTATTCCATGGGGCCGGATTCGGACATCCTGGTTGATCCGGACAAAACCACTCATCTGGGCAAGCCGGTTGGCGCGGACTCGGGCACCAATACCTGGGAAGGCGATCAGTGGAAGATCGGTGGCGGCACCACTTGGGGCTGGTATTCTGCCGATCTGGACGAGAACCTGATGTATTATGGCACGGGTAACCCGTCGACCTGGAACCCGGCGCAGCGCCCCGGTGACAATCGTTGGTCCATGACCGTCATGGCGCGCGATATCGACACCGGTGTGGCAAGATGGTTCTACCAGATGACGCCACATGATGAATGGGACTATGACGGCATCAATGAAATGATCCTTACAGAACAGGAAATTGATGGCACCGAGCGCAAGCTGCTGACCCATTTCGACCGCAACGGTCTGGGGTACACGATGGACCGCGTCACAGGTGAACTGCTGGTGGCCGAAAAATTCGACCCGGTTGTGAACTGGACAACAGGCGTCGACATGGATCCTAGCAGCGACACCTATGGTCGTCCGGCTGTGGTTGCGCAGTATTCGACGGAACAGAACGGCGAGGACGTAAACTCGACCGGTATCTGCCCGGCGGCTCTGGGTACCAAAGACCAACAGCCTGCAGCCTATTCGCCGAAGACTCAGCTGATGTACGTGCCGACCAACCATGTCTGCATGGATTATGAGCCGTTCCGCGTGTCCTACACCGCTGGTCAGCCCTATGTAGGTGCGACGCTGGCGATGTATCCAGCACCTGAAAGCCATGGTGGTATGGGTAACTTCATTGCTTGGGACAACACTGATGGAAGCATCAAGTGGTCGCTGCCCGAGCAATTCTCGGTCTGGTCCGGTGCACTGGCAACAGCAGGTGACGTTGTCTTCTACGGAACTCTCGAAGGGTATCTGAAGGCCGTTCATGCTGAAACCGGTGAAGAACTGTACAAGTTCAAAACACCCTCTGGCATCATCGGAAACGTCATGACGTATGAGCAAGGTGGCAAGCAGTATATCGGCATCCTGTCGGGTGTTGGTGGCTGGGCCGGAATTGGTCTGGCGGCTGGTCTGACCAACCCGAATGACGGTCTTGGCGCCGTGGGTGGCTATGCTGCTCTCAGCGACTACACCGCGCTTGGCGGTCAGCTGACTGTGTTCGCGCTGCCGAACTAAGCCAAAGAACCGACCGGCGCGGCCCAAACGGACCGCGCCGGTTTTCACCTGTAAAGAAACGAGCTTTCAATGAACCACTCTGTACGTCTTCTTGCATCTGTTCTTGTGTCTTGCCTTCCTGTTGCTGCGGCCGCAGATAATCTGGCAGTCTCGTATTCCGAGGATGGGCGGTACTACACCGAAGACGATATTCCGACATTCAACGTGGCCGAGGATGGAACGGTGGACTGGATGACCTTTTCCGGCTTCCGGCGCTATCACGCGGAATGCCATGTTTGTCACGGACCAGATGGTGAAGGTTCGACCTATGCGCCTGCTTTGAAAGAGTCGGCGTTAGATATGGATTACTACGACTTTGTCGACATCGCTACGAACGGTCGCCAAGTGGTGAACGCCGCTGAAAACTCGGTGATGCCGGGATTTGGCGACAACCCGAATGTGATGTGCTTTCTGGATGACATCTATGTATACTTGAAGGCTCATGGATCGGGCGCGATTCCGCGCGGTCGCCCACCCAAAAAAGAGGCGAAATCTGACGTGATCCGCGAGGATGAAGATGCGTGCATGGGTTAATGCTTGTATTGCTCTGACGGCACTTGGCATGTGGCTCGGTCAGGCGCTGCCTACGCAGGCCCAAACTTCTGACCTAGTATCAAAGACAGCCTTTCGCGTTTGCGCGGACCCCGCCAACTACCCTGTGTCGACCGAGGACGGATCGGGGTACGAAAACCAACTGGCCGAGCTAATTGCTGCTAAGTTGGAATTGCCTGTTCAGTATGTCTGGTTTCCCCAAGCGACGGGGTTCATTCGAAATACTTTGGCCGCTAAACGTTGCGATGTGGTGATCGGCTACGCGCAGGGTCATGAGTTGGTGCAGAACACCAATCACTACTATACGTCCGCCTATGCGCTTATCGTGCCGATGGACAGCGATCTGACAGAGGTGGATCGATTGAATGACCCGGCGCTCAAGGGGCGAAAGATCGGGATTGTAGCAGGTACTCCTCCGGCCGCGCATATGGCGCGAAACGGGTTGATCGGTCAGGCCAAGCCATACAACCTTTTCGTCGATCGGCGCGTAGAAAGTCCGGCTATCGATATGTTGGATGATCTGCAATCGGGCGAGATTGACGCGGCCATCCTCTGGGGCCCGTTGGGCGGACCATTGGTCAAGGCGGACTACCCAGGTTTCAAAGTGATTCCGCTGATTGGCGAAGACCTGCCTCCACGTTTGTTCTACCGCATCACCATGGGTGTGCGGCAGGGCGAAAAGGTTTGGCAGCGGCAGTTGAATTCATTGATCCGGCGCAGTCAGGAGGAGATCAACGTTGTGTTGGCCGGGGCCGGTGTTCCGCTGGTGAATGATCTGGGGACCGAGGTTCTGGACCTGTCGCAATGATACGCGCAACAGTTACAATCGCGCTGATCTCAACCGCCGCGACGGCGCAAACCGTCCCCGAACCCAGTGACTACCGCATGGATCACTACCGCGCGCCAGTGCCGGACCGGATAACCGGCGGCACAACCATCGGCCCGGAAGACGCCCACAACCTTTGGCAAGATCAGAGTGCAGCGTTTATCGACGTTTTGCCCCAGCCCCCCAAACCTGCCAATCTGCCTGAGGGCACGATTTGGCGCGACAAGCCGCGCGACAGCATTCCAGGAACAACCTGGTTGCCCAATGTGGGCTATGGTGCAATCGCGGATGTCACAGCGGACTATTTTCGATCGGGGTTGGAGGCCGGCACCCGTGGCGACGTTGACCACGGAGTTGTATTCTTCTGTCTTGAAGACTGCTGGATGAGTTGGAACGCAGCCCGCCGCGCAATCGAATGGGGCTATACCAACATCTATTGGTTCCCAGAAGGCACGGATGGCTGGGCCTTGTGGGGGTATCCATTGGAATGGGTCGAACCCTTTCCAGGTCAGCCCGTAACCGGGGGCGGCTGACCTAGAAGCCCGCCAGCCTCTTGTGCAAATGACTGACCGTTCCGTCCGTGTCTGTCATCGTCACGTCGACCGCTTGCGCCCGGCTTGGGACGGAAATACCGACACGTGGGTTTTCAGACAGAGAAATTGATCCGGTCATCTGGACATAGCCCACGCCATCAAGATCAATATCCACGCTTTCGACATATCGCATCGGGATGAACAACAGGGAAATCTGGTCCATCTGCATTCCCGAATGCGATGGGTGATCAATGTTCAGGTCCATCTTGTTTGCGCGATCTGCACCCAAATTGGACAGGCGTGTCAACGTATCCAGCGCGGGTACACGACCGACCAATTCGGCCTCCATCGTTCCCAGATTTTCCAACGCCAGTTTCGGATCCGTCCCGGGAGGTGCGGCGCAGGCCCCAACGCCGGATGTTTTGACAAAGGTTTCCGACACCCAAAGGCGTCCATCCGTAGTTTCAGCGATGACATGCATCGGCGTCGGGCCGTTTACGCGCATGGTCACGTCGAAGTAGAAGCTCGGCAGCGGTTCTTCCAACTCGAACACTGCAGAAACCGGCATTGGATTTTCGTCCAGCACCAGGGTCACTTTGGCTACATCTGTCCCTCGGGGGGCGATGACCTGAGCGGCCAGTTCGGCTCGCGCGTCATCGGGTGTGCGATAAGGCGCATCAATTGCGATCAACGCATCGCCATTTTCCATTGGCCGGTCGCCGTAAAGCAGCGCTTTGACATTTTCCCAGGCCTCATTTGATGCCCAGGTCGGCGCGGCCAGCACAAAAAATACAGATGCAATCAGGTGAGAAGCCTTCATTGTCTTCCTCCTTGCAGAAATCTGCCAAAGGCACGCGGCCCGTCGCAGGTTTCTATCGTTTCTATCACGGAGAGCGCCTTTGGGTCCACGATGCTGACAGTGTTGTCGAACCAGTTTGCGACCACCACCAGATTCTCGCTGGCGGTTGCATCGATGCCTTCCGGGTACTCTCCGACCTCAATCAGTGCTTCATGCTCCAACGTCTTAAGAGAGATCACGCTGAGCGTATTGGAATATTGGTTCGTGACGAATGCTCGACCATGGGCAAAGGCGATCCCATAGGGACGTTCGCCAACAGTGACCGTGGCGGTGACTGCGCCGGTTTCAACATCGATAACGCTGACATCATTGTTGCCGACATTGCCGATAAACAGCCTCGCATCAGGGGCAAAGCGCAATCCGAAGGGGCGGGTGCCGATGGTTATTCGATGAAGTGGTTGCAGAGTTTCAGCATCAAAAACCGACACCTGATCTGCGTCCTTGTCAGCCGACGCTAGAAAACGACCATCGGCTGAAATCGCGATCCCGGCCGGGGCGGCGCCTGTTGGCAGTTCCGTCAGAACCTCCAAGTTTTCGCTGTCCAGCACCCAAAGACGGGCGTTGTACCAATCCGACACGAATACCCGTCCGCGTTCTGAGTCCAATGCGATTCCGATGGGTCCGCCATTGAGCGCAATCTGCGCTATCGTCTCACCCGTCTCAGTGGACAAACGCCGCACCGTTTTGCTGTCCGGGGACACGGTGAACAGCGTTCCGTCCAACCCAACGGCCACGCCCGCAGGCTTGCCGGGCAGGGGCCAACGGGCGGTTTCCTGCATTTCGGAGAGATCAATCCGGCTGAGTTCCTCGCCGTTTTGACAAGTTATGAATGCCGTCTCTGCCAGCGCCATGCTAGCAGAGATCGCCGCAAGCAACGTGAACAATCGGCTAGCTTGCCGCACCAAAACGCTCGACCAGCGCATCCAGTCCGGCCTGATACACTCCGGTCACGGCGGCGATGGCGGCCTCATCATTCAATTCGGCTGGCGGGTCATTGTTTGGATAGCCACGATAAAAGGCCCCGCGCCATTCGATGATCGAACCGCCCCCGTCACGCGGTTTGACTGTCAGATGCGACGAGTAATTGGTTACTGGCAGTACCTCAACCGCGACATCGGTGATCCGGTAGGAATAGCTCATCTTATCGTCGCTGAATTTGTAGAGGACTTCGTCAATCGCCGGCCCATCTTCTTGACCCAACGTCAGCAACCGCGTCGCGTCAATCTCATTGCCGCCTTTGCCCTCGGTCGAGAACACCGCGGGATGCCAAGACATGTCATCGAAGTTCCCGACGACGGTCCAAACCTCTTCGGGTGAAGCTGCGACTTCGGCGGTCAACGTGACCTTTTGCCGGGTTGGTCCGTGCGCCCAGCCCATGCCCGGAACCAATAGCGCAGCGGTCGTCACAAGAAGCACTCGTCGATTCATTCTGTATCCTCCCTGAATGCGCTTGGCGGTCGTTGGCCCGTCTCCCGATCGTGCGTTCCCTGTTAATTCCAACAATCAAACACACTGAAACGGCCACCCTATACGACCCCCCTGCAAAAACGCAGTTGGCCGCGGGAAACCATAGCAAGATCAACCGCATACGCGCATTCTTATAAAATAAGAATCGAGCTTAATCATGAAGCTGATAGGCTTTGTTATACAACACGGCCAAAAGTATCGGTTCCGTTCTTGGGGCGTTTCGACCTTGATGAGCCAGCCTGATCTTTCGGTGAACGGGAGGGCATCTTGACTATGCGCGTGCTGCCGCTGTTTGCGGCGCTTTTCTGGTGTGTGTCCGCAGTGACAGCTGCGGCGATCGATGTGAAAGCTGCGGTGCTGCGGATCGACTATCCGTCGCTTCTGCCGATCTCACGCTATGATCTGAAGCCGGACGATCTGGGCTTTGCCGGTGCCGCGCTTGGGGACGAGGATAACGGCACCACCGGCGGATTTCTGGGGCATACCTATGAAACTGCAACTGTTGCAGTTTCGCCGGAAGAGGCCGACGCCGCGATGGATCAGATCATCGCCGACGGAGTACGCCTAATCGTTCTGATGGCCGAAGCCCCCGACATTTTGCGCCTGACGGATAAGGCGGCTGAGGCCGGGGTGCTGGTGTTCAATGTATCGGCACCGGATATCGATTTGCGGGACGTGAACTGTCGCGGCAACCTGCTGCATATTGCGCCGTCCCGTGCCATGACAGCCGATGCAGTGGCGCAGTTTGCGGTCTGGAAAAAATGGGGGGATTGGTTCCTGCTGGCCGGTTCAAACCCCGAAGATGTGAAACTGGCAGATGCCTATCGCCGCGCGGCTACCAAGTTTGGCGCAAAGATTGCCGAGGATCGAATCTTTGCGGATACCGGAGGCTCTCGGCGGACGGATTCCGGTCATGTTCTGGTTCAGCGTCAATTGCCACTGGATACGCAGGACGTGCGAGATCATGACGTGGTGATTGCTGCTGACGAAACCGATTACTTCGGGCGTTACCTGTCTTACCACCTTTGGACCCCGCGCCCGGTGATGGGATCAGGCGGGTTGCGCCCGACGACGTTTCACGGTGCCCATGAGGCATGGGGGGCAACCCAGTTCCAGACCCGTTTTGAGGAACTGACCGGCCGATATGTTCAGCCAGAGGACTACAACACCTGGCTTGCGCTGCGTGTGATTGGCGAGGCCGTGACCCGTGCCAGCACAGCTGACCCCGATGGAGTGCGTGACTATGCCTTGTCGGAGGAATTCGAACTGGCTGCCTTCAAAGGGCAAAAGGTAACGTTCCGCGACTGGAATGGGCAGTTGCGCCAACCGATCCTTCTGTATGACGGATCGATCACCGTCAGCGTCAGCCCGCAAGAGGGGTTTCTGCACCAGGTCTCACCGCTCGATACGCTGGGTTTGGATCGGACGGAATCCAGCTGTCAGGCATTTGAATAACCGGAGGTTTTGATGAAACGACTATTGCTGACCGTCGCCTGCGCTGCGCTGACCTCGGGTCCTGCACTGGCGGGCAAGGCTTTTGTCTCAAACGAGCGGGGTAACACCATTACCGTGGTGGATACCGCAACCTGGGAGGTGATCACCGAATTTCCCGGCGGCAACCGCCCGCGTGGCATTACCGTCAGCCCGGACGGCAAGACGCTCTATGTCTGTGCCTCGGACGACAATATCATCCGGGTGTTTGATACCGAGACCTACGAGGAACTGCCCAGTCTGCCCTCTGGTCCGGACCCCGAGCTTTTCATCCTCGAACCCTCTGGCAAGCGGCTCTACATCGCCAATGAGGACGACAATCTGGTGACGGTCACAGACACCGAAACTCGCACCATTCTGGCTGAGGTGCCAGTTGGCGTCGAACCCGAAGGCATGGGGATGAGCCCGGACGCAAAATTTGTGGTCAACACCTCTGAAACCACCAACATGGCGCATTTCATCTCCACCGAGGATTACACCATCAAGCATAACATTTTGGTCGACCAGCGTCCACGTTATGCCCAGTACACCGCCGATGGCAAACGGCTGTTTGTAACGTCGGAAATTGGCGGAACCGTCTCGGTCATGGATATTGCAGAGGACGGAGCGCCCACGGTGGTTGGCAAGATCGGCTTTGAGGTGCCCGGCGTGCAACCGGAATGGCTGCAGCCCGTCGGGGCCAAGGTAACTTCGGACGGCAAGCGTCTGTTTGTTGCTCTGGGACCTGCAAACCGGGTTGCCGTCGTCGACGCGCAAAGCCTTGAGGTTCTGGACTACATCCTTGTGGGGCAGCGGGTCTGGCAGCTCGATTTCACGCCGGATGAGAAATACCTGCTGACCACAAATGGCAATTCAAACGACATTACAATTATCGATGTAGCGGCGGAAAAGGCGATCAAATCGGTACAGGTCGGTCAACAGCCTTGGGGCGTGGTGACCATTGACTGAAGTTCTAGGAGGGACGGGAATGAAGAAACTTATGATCGCAGCGATGGTCGCGGCGTTCGGTGGGCCGGTCTCGGCGGCACCGCTCTGTGACGATCTGGGATTTGCCGGACTTCTGGCGAAATGCAATCGCGGTGACACCATCAAGCTGACGCTCGCCTCGGGGCAGCCACTGGGCGAGGACGTAGTTCTGCAATCCGGCGCGTATTACAAACTTGAGATCACTGCCGATGGCTCGGCGGAATTGGCGATCGAGGGGCCTTCGTTCTTTCGTGCGATCTGGATGAATGAGATCGTGATCAACAAGATCGAAATCCGCCCAATGGCGGTGGATAGTATCGAGTTTGACAAGGCCGGTGTGGCGGAACTGTCGTTTATCGCAATCAAACCTGGCAGCCATGAAATCCGCATCCCCGGTTCCACCGGAGAATCGCAACGCATCACGGTCAGCATTCAATAGAGAAAGGATAGCATTATGAAAAAGCTTGGGATTTTGTTGATCGCTGGACTTATAGCGGCACCGGCTTTCGCCGACGAAATTGATGCGGCAACGGTCGAAAAGATCGAAGCCTATCTTGCATCCATTGCGTGTCAAATGGACCCGGATGATATCGAGGTTGAAGTTGACGGTTACGATCTGGACGACGTCATCTGTAAGGGTGGCAACCAGTTCGACATTAAGTTGGACAAGGACCTGAATGAAGTGAGCCGCAAGGCGGAATAGCGGGTTGAAGCCATGATGAATTTGATTGCAGCATGTCTTGCGCTGACCTTCACGGCGGGCGCTCTGGCCGCAGATACTTTGCCGACCATTCGCGCAGCGGTGCTCAAGATCGGGACGGTGAATTGGGAGCTGGAGACCATTCGCCAGAACGGTCTGGACAAGAAACATGGCTTCATTCTTGATGTTCAACCCTTTGCCGACAATGGCGCGACCCGCATCGCTGTTGAAGGTGACGAAGCGGATCTGGCCGTCGCTGACTGGATCTGGGTTGCCCGCCAAAGGGCTGCTGGCAAGGATTATGTATTCATCCCTTATTCCAAAGCTGTCGGTGGGGTTGTTGTACCTGCTGACAGC
The DNA here is from genome assembly GCF_059611165.1 of Ruegeria sp. CDSB013. NCBI lineage: Bacteria > Pseudomonadati > Pseudomonadota > Alphaproteobacteria > Rhodobacterales > Roseobacteraceae > Ruegeria > Ruegeria sp. CDSB013. The sequence goes on from NZ_JBXWPA010000001.1 coordinate 84,221, forward strand.
CCGGCGACCAGTTTGAAGGATTTGGCAGGTGGCAAGATCGGCATTGCCGGTGGACCGCTGGACAAATCCTGGCTGATCCTGCGTGCATATGCAGCGCAGGAATATGGGATGGATCTGAAAACCGACACCGAGCAGGTGTTCGGTGCTCCGCCACTGATCTTTAAGTCCGCTCTCGGGGGAGATTATGCGGGGGCAATCAATTTCTGGCACTTCCTGGCCAAGATGAAAGCGTCAGGTATGAAAGAGTTGATCTCGGTGGAAGACGCCGGGCAGGCGCTTGGCCTTGATACAAATACGCCGCTGCTGGGCTATTACATGAAAGAGAGTTTTCTGACTGAAAATCCAGATATTGCGCAAAACCTGTTCGCCGCCAGCCGAGAAGCCAAGGATCTGTTGGCCAATTCTCCTGAGGCGTGGGAGGCGATCCGCCCTCTTATGAACGCCAAGTCCGATGCGCAATTTGAACAGCTCAAATCCGATTGGATCGCCGGGATTCCTGATCGCAGCCCAGTCGACGCGGAAGCCGCCAACAAGATGCTGGAACTGATGGCCGAGTTGGGTGGGGCCGAGCTGGTGGGCGAAGCAACAACAGTGCCACAAAGTCTGTTTGCAGACGTGGAATAAGAAGCGATGCAAGACACGCGCCTCACGCCGCTTTTGTCCATCGCGGGCCTTGTGGCGTTGTGGATAGTTGCGGCCATTCTTACGGCAGACCCTCAGATTCTGCCACAGCCTTGGGACCTGATCCCACGTTTTAAACAGGAACTGGTATCGGGCGAATTGCAGCGCAGCCTTGGTGTGACTTTGGTGCGCGTGATCTGGGCTTTCGCATTGGCGATGACCATGGGAACGATCATTGGGCTGTCCATGGGGCGTTCGGATACGCTGAACCGCTGGCTCGACCCGTGGTTGGTCATTTTCCTGAACCTGCCCGCGTTGGTATTGATCGTGCTGTGCTATCTCTGGATCGGATTGACCGAGGCAGCGGCAATCACAGCCGTGACATTGAACAAAATTCCCAATGTCGCGACGATCCTGCGCGAAGGCGGCAGAGCGCTGAGCCCGGATTTGGACGCGATGGCCCAAGTCTACCGGCTGCCGAGGCAAACGCGACTGCGACATGTGATCCTGCCGCAGCTGGCCCCTTTTATCGCCGCTGCTGCAAGGTCGGGGCTTTCCCTGATCTGGAAGATCGTGCTTGTGGTCGAATTTCTGGGACGTTCATCTGGCGTTGGATTTCAAATCCACTTGTATTTTCAGCTATTTGATGTGGCGATGGTGCTTGTCTATGCGTTTTCCTTCATTGCGGTCATGCTGATCGTCGAATGGCTGGTTTTGCAACCATGGGAGCGTAAGGCACGGCGGTGGAGAGTAGCATGATCCGCATTGACATCCGACAGAAACGCTTTGGCAACGATGTCGTCTTGGGACCCGTCTCTTTTGATATCGCTGCGGGGGAAACGATCGCGCTGACAGGACCATCGGGTATCGGCAAGACCACTCTGCTCCGGTTGGTGGCCGGTATTGATCCTGACTTTGACGGCCAAATCGTACGGCCGGATCGGCTGGCGATTGTGTTTCAAGAACCCACCTTGCTGCCCTGGCGTTCGGCTTTTGATAATCTGATCCTGGTCCACCCGAGCTTGTCTCGCGCTGATGTTGAGGCCGCTCTGACAGACGTCGGTTTGGACGGAAAGGGGAATCTGTTTCCCGGTCAGTTGTCCCTGGGTCAGCAGCGTCGCTTGTCGCTGGCGCGTGCCTTTGCCGGGCAGCCCGAGTTTTTGATTATGGACGAGCCCTTTGTGTCTCTGGACGCCGAAACAGCCGAAACGATGCTGACCTTGACCGAGGATCTGATCGCACAGCATGGCCCTGCCACCCTGTTCGTGACCCACTCCCAATCCGAAGCACAACGTCTTTCCAACCTGATACTCAACCTGATATCCGGGCCGGACGGGGCCGTTTTGGGTTAGGGTTTACTCTGCAGGCTCGGTTGCTGCTCCGGGTGAAAGGCGATAGACGAAAGGCGCGTCCGCTTTGGCGGCATGTTCGTTCGCCTGATCCTGCAAGGCCCGATGATGGGGCGATTTGATGCAGACCGGGTCAGTGGCGCTTGCGTCTCCGACAATGGCCATAGCCTGACAGCGGCAGCCACCGAAATCTATGGTTTTTCGCTCGCAGGATTTGCAGGGATCTGCCATCCAGTCCGTCCCGCGATAAGCATTGAACGCGGAGCTATTGTACCAGATATCTGCAAGCGGTTTGTCCTGTACCTTATCAAATGTAAGATGCGGTATGGATTGTGCCGCATGGCAGGGCAGAACCTGACCATCCGGTGCCACGTTCAGCCCGGTGGTGCCCCAACCGCCCATACATCGCTTGGGATAGTCATCATGATAGTCCGCCGGGACATAGTCGATGACCAATTGTCCTTTCAGGTCTCTTCGCGCCTCGGTTACCAGCTTCGTCACCTGCTGCGCCTGTTCCCGTGTGGGCATCAAAGCGTCCCGGTTCTTCAAAGCCCAGCCGTGGAATTGCACCGTTGCAACCTCAATCCGCCGAGCGCCCATCTCCTGTGCCAGTTGCAACGCGCGCGGCAGTTGGTGCGCGTTGTGACGGTGCAGGACAAAGTTCAAGGTGAGTGGGAACCCGATCTGTTTGATCCATTCGACCGTCTTCATCTTTCGGTCAAAACCGCCCCGATAACCGCCAACCTTATCCGCAATCACCGCGTCGGTGCCTTGAAGGGACAGTTGGATATGGTCCAGACCAGCCTCGTCTAATTCATTCAGACGACGTTCAGACAGGCCGATCGCCGATGTGATCAGGTTAGTATATAACCCAGCCTCGCGCGCGGATTTGACCAAAGCGACCAGATCGCGGCGCGATGCGGGTTCACCACCTGACAGGTGCAATTGCAACACGCCAAGTGCAGCAGCCTCTTGGAAAACACTTGTCCAGGTCTCAGTATCCAACTCGCTGTCGAGCTTCGCCATTTCGACCGGATTGGAGCAATAGGGACAGGATAGCGGGCAACGATGGGTCAATTCGGCCAGCATGGCGATGGGTGGTGGGGGATTGGCCTGCATCACATCACATCCAGGAAACGCCGCGCCCGCAGGGCATCCAGAAAACCAGAACTGTCTTCGGCGATCTGATCTTTCGGGGCGTTAAATTTTTTCGACAAAATCGCTGTAATTTGGCCAAAACTGCGCTGGCCGTCGACTTCAGTCAAAATCGCATGTCCAACCTGATCCAACGTCACGGCCCTTTCTGGTGCCAATAAAACCCATTTATCCCGTACGGAATCGAAATGGATGCGCACACCACGCGGGAGCAATGGGACCTCCTGCGCCAGCATCACGATGCCCGCCGCATCAGAAGACCTGTGTCCGGTTTCCAGGCACCCGGTGGAGTGCGGGCGGGCTCGACATAGGCACCCCACAGGGCATCCAGTTGTGACCACAGAACATCTGTCTTGAAAATTAGGGCCTTGGCTGCCGCATCCTGCTTTTCAGCAGTATCCGAATGATCCAATACCCACGCCAGACCAAAAGCCACGTCTTTCGGGGCTTCTTTCAGGCGATTGCGGAAATAGGACAAGGATCTGTCATCTGCAAAATCGTAGTGCTGAAGCAAACCTTCGATCCTGTTGGCGTGAATTTTTGGCGCGAAAAGTTCAGTGAGCGAAGCAGCAACCGCCTCAAGCAATGTCTTTTCACGGACAAATCGCACATAGGCATCCACCGCGAATTTGGTGGCAGGCAAGACGCCCTCGCACGAGGCAACGTAGTCCGGATCAAGCCCGACCGCTTCGGCCAGCCGCAACCAACGCCGGATGCCCCCTTCGTTCTCATCCGTGCCGTCATGATCTTCGATCCGTGACCGCCAGGCGCGGCGTAGGGACGGATCTTCAACGCGCGACATGAAGGCCGCGTCCTTCATCGGGATGGAATGCTGATAATAATACCGGTTGATCACCCAGGCGCGGACTTCATTGGGGGTACACTGACCGCCATGCAGGCGATGATGGAACGGATGCAGGTCGTGATAGCGCTCGGCTCCGATCTGGCGCAGCCGGGCTTCAAAACCGTCGCGGCTTTGAGTCATAGCGTGATCTCCATTCCATCTTGACCGATCGTCCAGCCTTTGGCCTGCGCCTGGGCGTTTTCGGTACTGCCCGGACGCAGAACTGGGTTGGTGTTGTTCATATGGACGAACACTTTGCGTCCGATCTGCATATTAGCAAATCCCGCGATCGAGCCGTCGGGGCCATCCATAGACATATGCCCCATACGCTTGCCCGTTTTCTGACCCAGCCCGGCGCGCACCATCTCATCATTCTGCCAAAGCGTGCCATCAAAAAACAGAAGGTCGGCTCCCTCAAGCTGCGCGCGCAATTCCGGCGTCAAAGCAGCGCATCCTGGGATGTAATAGGCTGTCTTTCCTTGCGTGCGCAGCGCCACCCCGACGGTCTGTTCGCCGACCAGATCCGTTTGGACCTGTTCACCTTCCAGATACAGAGGCACTTTTCCGGGTACTGGAAAAAGGGTCGCAGTAAGGTTTGTAACCAGTTCAAAGGACTCATTCAGCAAGACCGGCCTGCGTTTCACGACCGAGGCATTCAAGGCATCGAAAATCGGGTTTTCTGCAATCACGTCATGAATGCCGTTGGTCGCAAACAGCGAGAAAGGTTGCATCTCGCGCAGCGTAAGCAAACCCGCCACATGGTCGATATCCCCGTTTGTCACCAACACCGATTGAACCGGCATCTCTCGCAATCCTGTTGGAAACAGGACGGGCGTGTTGCCCAGCTGTATGCGAATATCTGGAGAAGCGTTCAGGATAGCCCAGTTTCGGCCATCGGGGGACACGGCCAGAGATGACTGCGTTTGCGCAGGAATTTCTCCGCGTCGCGCAAGATTGCAGTTTTCACATCCGCAGTTCCATTGCGGAAGGCCGCCGCCAGCAGCGGCCCCAAGAATTATCGCGCGCAACGTCATCTAGTGTTGGCGCTTACGGCTGATCAGATCAGGCCGCCGCCACGCTCATCATCATGATCTGGGCCGTACATGTTGATTTCCATGCCGCACTCGATTTCGCGGATAACAGGTTTGCTCCAAGCCATATCGGGGTCCTCCTCCTAAGATGTGCTTTCAATCAATGTGGCAGGTCCGGTGCGCCCGTGCGACTCTTAATTCATAAGAAGGATTTAGACTTTGGTCGGTACTCAGGTGTCATCCAACAACGGAGTAAGCCCTTGTAGGCAAAAACCTTGATTGCGTATTGTTATGATTTCAAACCCAAAATCATCAGACGCCAGCTTTTTTCGCAGATACCCGATGTAGACGTCGACCACGTTTTCGTTACTGGACCCCTCCTGCGACCAGAGCGTGTCAAAGAGCTCACCGCGTGAGATGGGCGATCCCGCTTTGCTATTGAGCAGCATGAGCAGATCGAATTCGCGCTCTGTTAGCGCGATGCATGTTCCGCGGATAGTGAGCGTTCTGTCTTTTGTTGAAATCCGCGCTGGATCGGGGCGTTGCGATGCTACGCGGTGTTCCTGTACCTGCAGCCGGGCAACAAGCTCGTCAAAGCTGAAGGGTTTCACGACATAGTCATCAGCTCCGGCCTCAAGCCCGGCGGCGCGATGATCGACGTGAGAGAGGGCCGACAACATCAGGATAGGAATCGCGACACCGGCCGCGCGCGCAGATTGAACCAGCTCGATACCACTGTCTGCGCCCAGCATGACATCGACAATTGCACCAGAGTATTCACCGCTCTTCAACCGCTCCAGCCCTTGAACGGCGCGATTTTCTGCTTCGGCAGAGTAGCCGTGCAGCGAGAGGCCCCGCACAAGCGCCGAAGCAATTTTTGGGTCGTCATCAATGATCAAGAGTCTCGAAGCCATGGGACCACACTAAGCCTCTGCCAACGGCAATCGAATGCAGACATTTGTACCGGGATTTACGCCTAAGGAACGTTCACGCGCGACCGGGCTGGTGATCGAGATCGATCCTTCGTGCGCCTCGACGACCCATCTGGCCAGAGCTAGCCCGACGCCAAATCCCTGACTGTTCGCTGCAGCACCTTGAACAAACCGTTCAAATATCTGATCTTGTGCGCCTTCAGGAATTCCCGGACCGTTGTCGATTATCTTTATCTGAGCACTCCCATCTTTTGATTGGCCGGAAAGTGACAATGCTTTTCCATCGCGCGCGTGCCGGATCGCATTGCGCAACAGGCTGAGCAAAACTTGACGCATCCAGTTCGGATCGCAATGCAATGCACAATCCGGGAATTTTTCGACCTCGAGCTGCATATTAGCGTTGTCGATTTCGGGCTGGATGTCACCCACAACGGTTTGTATCAACGCGCGCAACGCAACATCTCGCGGTTCCAAAGCCAATTCCCCGGTTTCAGACCGCGCAACACGCAGCAAATCGTCAATACGCTGGTTCAGTTTTGCCGCACTGGTTTCGATAGTTTCCAAAGCCTCTGGCGCGGTCTGGCTGTCCCGTTGGCCAATCTGCGACTCCATCATGATAACTGTCAACGGTGTGCGTAATTCGTGGCTGATATCTGCAAAAAAGCGACGACGGTTTTCATCAATCCTGGACAAGGTATCATTCGCCGCGCTGAGTTCCCGCGTCCGCTGATCAATCGTTTCGTTCAATCCGGCCCATTCCGCATCAACCTCATCCTGACGCTGCTTCAACGCAGCCGCCATTCGGTTGGTCTCACCATACAATTGACCGATCTCATCGTTGCGGGTTTTTGGCAGCGAAATAGCAAACTCTGATTGGCCAACCTGAACTGCGGCATTGTGCAGCCGGTCCAGACGAGAAAACTGTGGCCTTACCAGACCAAAGTAAAACCATGCCGTGCTGAGCAAAGCAAATAGCGCAAGTGCCAATGCGACCCAGGTCAGCGTCAGGCGGGTCCGTTCGATTCCGGCCAATGTCGCGTTTCGAAACAGAACCTCGGTATTGACTGCCTGACTGAGCAAGGGATCGAAAGCGGATGCAAACGAGTCGATATGGGCACGCAGCCGTGCTTGATCGGCATCTGTATCAGCAAGCCCGTCCAGCGTATTGGCCAGCAGCGCCTCCATCCTAGCCAGGCCGAGGGATTGGGTTCCATACCGAGATTGCTCGTCCAGTCCGAGCGACTGAACGGCGGCTACGGCCTCCTCCACATCGGAGCGCAGTTGCAAAAAGGTTGTCCCGATCTGGTCCCGGATCGGGGATAGGCGTTCCAGTCGGGTTTCGACGGATTGATCGGTCTGGATCGACTCGGTAACGATCACAAGAAATGTGGCGGCCTGTGCCGACAAAGCGGCATAGCGCGCCATCCGTGTTTCTGAAGCCAGCGCGGTCTCCAAACGGTTGGCGACGGTTTGCATCCCGAAATAGAGAATAGCAGCAGTCAACAAGGTGCCAGATCCAAGCACAACCGCACCGAGACCTAAACGGGTTTTCAGAAGCAGGCTGCGTTTCGTGGTTTTGAGCTGGTTCTTCATGACTTCCGCTTCATAAGACCACGGGCCGGATCATATCCCCAAACGGCAATCGTGCAAAAAACAACTGTGGACCCAAGAACCCAGACTAAGGCCGCCCAATTGATCTGCAGGTAAAGCAAGAACCTGATCAACTCGACCACATGCGTAAAAGGGTTGAAGGCGCAAATATTGCGCAGCAAGGGCGAACTTTCGGCCATTTTCCACAGGGGGTAGAGTGCTGATGACAGGAAGAACATAGGGAAGATGACAAAGTTCATTACACCGGCGAAATTCTCCAGTTGTTTGACGAAACTGGACAGCACCAGACCCAGCGCCCCCAGCATCAGACCACCCAGAACCAAACCCGGCAGTACTGCAACATAGCCGGGCAGGGGGAGGACAATTCCAAACAGCGCCGCCAAAGCCAGAAAAGTATAGACTTGTAGGATCGAGATTGCCGTTGATCCCAGCAGGCGGCAGAACAACAGCCACCAGCGCGGGAACGAACTGGTCAGCAATAGGCGCATCGAACCCATCTCGCGGTCATAGACAAGGCTGAGCGAACTTTGCATCCCGTTGAACAGCAGGACCATCGCACACAGGCCGGGTACGATGTAGGTCTCATACGTGATGTAAGTCTGATAGGGCGGGATGATCGATAGGCCGAGGGCCGCGCGAAACCCGGCGGCGAAGATCACTAGCCACACCATTGGCCGGACCAGAGCTGCAAGAAACCGTTCGCGTTGATGGACGAAGCGCAGAAACTCGCGCCCGATAATAGCCCGGGCGACACCCCAGAACCCGCTCATGCTTGGACCTCGGTTTGGGACAAGAACCAATTGGACAGCGTTTGATCACCGCGCAGGTCGCCCGACTGTCCGCGGGCCAGAATCCGACCGCGATGCAGCACCAACAATTGGTCATCGTCGCGCACTTCATCTGTGAGGTGCGTGGCCCACAAAACACAAAGCCCCTGTGCCGCCAGATCGTGTACATGGTCGGTTATTGACCGCCGCGCCGCAGTATCAAGTCCGACGGTTGGCTCATCCAACAGCAAAACCGAAGGGTTGTGCATCAGCGCGCGCGCCAGTTCCATTCGGCGTCGATGACCTCCATTCAGGTCGCTCACGCGTTCCCCGGCCCGTTCCCGCATGTTCAACCGGTCTAGTGCTGCGTCGACCCGGGTTGGAACCGCTGATCGCGGCAACCCGTGCAGGGCGGCGAAATAGGTCATGTTCTGGCGCACCGTCAGTCCCATATCCAAAGTCGGCTGCTGAAAAATCACGCCGAGTTTTGCCAACGCTTTACGCGGTGCTCGGCGAAGGTCATAGCCCGCCACACTGATTTCACCATCTGGCGCCACAAGAAGCCTTGTAAGTAGAGACACCAAGGTCGACTTCCCGGCACCATTCGGCCCGAGCAGGGCGCAAAAGGTCCCAGGCACCACGTCGAACGAGACAGAATCCAGCGCCGCTTTGGCACCAAAGTGAAAGCTTAGCTCGCGTACGGCGAGACCGGGGTTGGCTTCTGCCGGGGACCGCGTGTTTGGCATACTTCCTCCGTCCCGAACAGTGGGTTTTGACGGCAGCTTGCAATGTCGGGTCACGTTTCTCAACCTTGCAGTCCGATGTGTAACCGCGACTTAAGTATGTGAAGGTTCACGGATATGTTATGTATCCGAAAAGAGATGGCGCAGGTAACATCAGAGTCTGACCAGAAAGAAAGAGCCGCAATGACCCTAAATCGGCGCGATGCAATGCAGGTGAGCCTTTGGGCTTTGATGTGCCTCGCTTCGCCGTTACGCGCGCAGGATTTGGTGGCTCTGCCAAACGTCGCGACGCTGGAAGAACTAATCTACAGTTTTGCAGGTGATGCAACGCCTGAGAAAGGTGGCGTCTTCATCGGTATGGAAGCCATTGCCGAGGATGGCTATCGGGTACCGGTGACAATTTACGCTCCCTCAGCAGAGGAGGTCATGTTGATCGCGCCGGGCAATCCGGTTCTTCCGGTTCTTAGGGCGCGGTTCGGACCTTTGGCTGGCGCACAGTCTATCGCAACGCGCATGCGCCTGGGGCAATCTCAAGAGGTTTTTGCCCTCGCGCGCCTGCCGGACGGCAGTGTCAACCGTGGTGCACAGGCAGTGTCAGTTATTGTTGGCGGTTGCGCATGACAGAGGTGCTGTGACATGGCCGCAGGCGTCAAAACCCGTGTCAAGCTACCCAAACGGGTCCGAGCCGGTGAGGTGGTCACGATCAAGACCTTGATCACCCACCGTATGGAGTCTGGGCATCGCCTTGATTCAGAAAACCAGCCTATACCCCGGTCGATCATCCATCGTTTTCTGTGCGAATTCGAAGGCGAGGTGGTCATCGACCTCGACACCGGCCCGGGCATTTCTACAAACCCGTTTTTTGAGTTCCAGGCACTTGTTCCAGGACCTGGCGTTTTTACCTTCAGTTGGTTTGACGATGACGGCGCGATCTACACCGATAGCCGCGCAATTTCGGTCGTGTCATGATGCCGACGAAAGTGGTGGTTCTGATCGAGCGTGGAATTTGCAAGCGTTGGGCGTTGAAAGACTGTGGATCAAAAGTGCGGAAGGCCATGCTCGCCACCTGTGCCTGCTTTGGCATTCTCCCCGTTGCCGGGTTAAGGGCAGAAGCGAAGGACGGGGACGTGGAGCTTGGGGCATATCTGTCTGCGGAATGTGTGACTTGCCATCAGGCAAATGCGCAGACGGACGAAATCCCACAGATTGTCGGGCTTGATCCCAACGCTTTTGTGGCCGCGATGCTGGCGTATAAGGCCAAACAGCGTGAACATCCCATCATGCAGATGATGGCCGGGCGTTTAAATGATGACGAAATAGTGGCGTTGGCGGCCTACTTTAGCACGTTAGAGTGACATGGGCCGCAGGGAGGGGTTCAGATGACCTGGAACAGACGCGAATTTCTGGGTGCCGCGACGGGCGCTTTGTCAGCACCAGCAGTTCTGGCGGAGGGCAGCGGAAAGCCCCGTGTCGTCGTCGTTGGTGGTGGGGCCGGGGGGGGCACGGTCGCGCGATACATTGCCAAGGATAGCGATGGTGCAATCGATGTCACTCTTATCGAGCCGTCACAGGTGTATTTCAGCTGCTTCTTCTCTAATCTCTACATCGGCGGCCTGAAATCGATCGATGAGATCGGGCACACTTACGGTGCGCTTGCTGCAAATTATGGTATCAACGTTATCCATGACTGGGCCGTTGCGGTCGATCGGGTCGACAAAAATGTGACTTTGGCAGGTGGTCAGGTGCTGCCCTATGATAAGCTGATCCTGTCACCCGGTATCGATTTCATCGAAGGGTCTGTTCCAGGCTGGGATCTATCGGCGCAGAATAAAATGCCCCACGCTTATGAGGCCGGTTCTCAGTCTCAGCTTCTGCGTGCCCAGATCGATAACATGCCGGAAGGCGGGGTGTATGCAATGGTTGCGCCACCAAACCCTTATCGCTGCCCACCCGGTCCATACGAGCGTATTTCGATGGTGGCGCATGTTCTGAAAACCACCAACCCTACGGCCAAAATTGTTATTGCCGACCCTAAACCAAAATTCTCTAAAATGGCTCTGTTCGAGGATGGCTGGGCCACGCACTATCCGGGCATGATCGACTGGATCGGCGAAGACTTTGGCGGCGGAGACGTATCGGTAGACCCGGATCAGATGACTCTGACGATTGACGGCGAAGAAATGGCTGTTGATGTTTGCAATGTCATCCCTGCGATGAAAGCCGGACGTATTGCCGAACTTGCGGGTGTTACGGATGGCCGATGGGCGCCGGTCAATTCGGCTGACATGTCGTCAAAAACCGACCCGGATGTTTATGTTCTGGGCGATGCCTGTCAACAGGGCGACATGCCAAAATCTGGATTCTCGGCCAATTCGCAAGCCAAGGTCTGCGCCAATGCTGTCCGGGGTTCGCTGACCGGGTCCCGAATATTCCCGCCTAGATACGCAAACACGTGCTGGTCATTGATCGCTGTAAATGACGGTGTCAAAGTCGGTGCGACATACGAAGCGACTGAAGAAAAGATAGCACGAGTTGACGGCTTTGTCAGCCAAGTCGGTGAGGACGCTAACCTGCGCAAGACAACCTACGAAGAATCCGAGATTTGGTACGCCGCCATCACAGCAGATATGTTCCACTAGAAGCTTTATTGCGAAATTTTTTACCAACTTCGGAGGGTCTTGTCAGAAGAATTTTGCTTGAGCGGGGCAGGGGTGTTGCGTAGCTTTTGCCCATGACCAGACCTGCCTCTTTCAAATACTTTAAGACCAGCCCCGAGATCATCCGCCTGACAGTGATGCTGTACATCCGTTTCCCGCTCTCGCTTCGGCGTGTCGAAGAACTGCTGCATGAGCGAGGTATCGAAGTAAGCCATGAAACTGTCAGATACTGGTGGAACAGGTTTGGCCCGATGTTTACTGTTGAGATCAGAAGGAAGCCTGTTCCGCGACTTCGCATACACCAAATGAAATGGCACGTGGATGAGGTTTTTGTGAAGGTGAATGGCAAGCGGCATTACTTTGGCGGGCTGTTGATCACGAGAGCGACGTGCTGGAAGGCGTCGTAACCAAACGTCGAAGCAAAGCTGCAGCATTGAAATTCTTCAAGAAACTGGTGAAGCGACATGGTAAAGCGGAAAACGTCGTCATGGATCGCTTCGCATCGTATGGGGCCGCTCTCAGAGAGCTTGGTGCTACCGAAAAAAAGCAGACGGGCAGGTGGCTCAATAACCGGTTCGAGAGCTCGCACCTGCCGTTCCGGCGACACGAACGCGCAATGCAGTGTTTCAGGCGTATGCGAAGTTTGCAAAAACTCGCCTCCGTCCATTCCTCAGTCTATAACCACTTCAACCAGGAAAGATCGCTCGCCAGCCGAGACACCTTCAAGCTGACACGCACCGTCGCTCTTGCCGAGTGGCGCGAACTTGGTATGGCATAAAGGGCACCTATATTGGCTTAGCTGAGACTAGTTCGAATTTGTCTGACGGCACCGCCACTCATACCCGCCTCAATTCAAATGTGCTTTCCGCCGCAAGACCTTACCCAAATATCGGCGCGCTCGAACTATCACGTTTCGGGTGACGGCAAATTCACTGCAGTCCGGATTCGCGCAACCCAATCCCATTGCCGATTGGCCTGAGCGCCCGGTTTACATCAGGATTAATCGAAACAGACAGCGAGCCGCGTTGCTTTGATGCAGTTCCGTAGGGGGGACCAGTTCTTGGTCTCATGCTCAGCTTGAACCCAACTGCTAAAGCGCTCCGGCTACCATGCTGGAGGCACAAGATAAGCCCCCCACGATGATTTGCGCGACAATGCCTGGGCATAGCTGACTGTTACTTTCTTTACAAAAAATCCCAAATTTCGTGAACAAATTTACAAAATTTTGTTTCAAGACTAGTAATTTATTGAGAAATTTTCTGTCCGATTTCCATTATTGGAATGCACAAAAGTGCGCTTTCGTCTGCTGGAAGAGGAGCCAAAGGACGAAAAATGGAAATGGGAGGAATAAATGACTAAGAAAAATGTCACGCGCCGCGGCGTGCTAAAGTCCGGTGCCGTTGCAGGTACCGGTCTGGCCCTGCCTACGATCTTTACGGCTTCGTCGGCCGCTGCCTTTACTAATGAGCCGACAGGGTCATCCGTCACTCTGGGCTTCAATGTTCCGCAAACCGGACCTTATGCCGACGAAGGCAATGATGAACTGCTGGCGCAACAGCTGGCGGTCGAACATCTGAACGGCGAAGGCGACGGTGGTTGCCTGAACACTTTCTCGTCGAAGGCGCTGCAGGGGAACGGTATCCTCGGCAAGAAGGTCGGGTTCGTCACCGGCGACACCCAGACCAAATCGGATGCAGCCCGCGCATCGGCCAAGTCGATGATCGAAAAAGACGGCGCAATCATGATCAACGGTGGTTCGTCCTCGGGCGTGGCTGTTGCGGTTCAGGGCCTGTGCCAAGAGGCGGGCGTGATCTTCATGGCCGGCCTGACCCATGCAAACGACACTACGGGTAAGGACAAGAAGGCCAACGGTTTCCGTCACTTCTTCAATGCCTACATGTCGGGTGCGGCGCTGGCGCCAGTTCTGGCGGCTGAGATGGGCAAGGAACGTCGTGCCTATCACCTGACGGCGGACTACAACTGGGGCTGGACCCAGGAAGAGTCGATCGTTGCCTCGACCGAAGCCCTGGGATGGGAAACGGTCAACACGGTCAAAACACCGCTGGCGTCGACCGACTTCTCGTCCTACATCGCACCGGTTCTGAACTCTGGCGCGGACGTGCTGGTTCTGAACCACTATGGCGGGAACATGGTAAACTCGCTGACCAACGCGATCCAGTTCGGTCTGCTCGACAAGGTTGCAAACGGCAAGGACTTCAAGATCGTCGTGCCGCTGTATTCCGAGCTGATGGCCGCTGGTGCGGGCGAGAACATCAAGGGCGTGCTGGGTTCGATGAACTGGAACTGGCAGCTGCAGGATGAGGGCACCAAGGCCTTCGTGAAGTCCTTTGGTGAGAAATACGGCAAGCCGCCGTCCAACTCCGCTCAGACCTGTTATGCACAAGTGCTGCTTTATGCGGATGCATGTGAGCGTGCGGGCACCTTCAATCCATGTGGTGTTGCCGAAGCTCTGGAAGACTTTGAGTTCGACGGATTGGGCAACGGTCCGACATGGTATCGCGGTGCCGATCACCAGTGCTTCAAGGACGTGCTGGTTGTGCGGGGCAACGAGAACCCGACCAACGCCTATGACACGCTTGAAATCGTCGAGATCACGCCGCGTTCGCAGGTCGAATACGATCCCGAGCACCCAATGTTCGCCGGTGGCGAACTGGGCAAGTGCAATCCGGGCGCGTAAGCCTTTTGGGGCATGTCTGACCGTCGTTCTCGGCGGTCAGGCGACTTACGGCCAGGCCTGTGGGCCTGGTCCCAACCACTCAATCCACACTGACCAACCCTGAGGTGGGCCCAATGGACGCCATCCTACTGCAAATACTCAACGGTCTGGACAAGGGCTCGGCTTATGCGCTGATCGCGCTGGGTCTGACTCTGATCTTCGGGACGCTCGGCGTCGTGAACTTTGCCCACGGGGCTTTGTTCATGATTGGCGCGTTCTGCGCCGTTACTTTGCAAAAGCTGCTGAACCTGAGTTTCGTGACCCTGGATGAAACCCAAAAAGACTTTTTGGGTAATCCGCTGAAGGTCGAAACCCCTTATATCGAGGCCTGGTTCGGCCCCGAAGTCGGCGCAACGATCATCGACTGGTCCGTCCCGTTGGCCATCCTGTTTGCGATCCCGATCATGCTGCTGGTTGGCTATGTGATGGAACGCGGGCTGATCAAACACTTCTATAAGCGCCCGCATGCAGACCAGATCCTGGTGACCTTTGGTCTTGCGATCGTTCTGCAGGAAATCGTCAAGTATTTCTTTGGCGCCAACCCGATCCAGACCCCGCCGCCCGATGTGCTGAGCGGATCTGTCGATCTGGGCACCATGGTTGGTTTTGATCCCAATGCAATCATCTACCCGATCTGGCGATTGGTCTATTTTGGCTTTGCCGTGGGCATAATCGGGGCAGTGTTTTCGTTCCTGCAGTTCACCACTTTCGGGATGGTTGTCCGCGCCGGAATGGCTGACAGGGAAACGGTGGGCCTGCTGGGCATCAATATTGACCGCCGGTTTACCATTATGTTTGGCATTGCCGCCGGTGTCGCCGGTCTGGCCGGTGTGATGTACGGGCCGCTCAACCCGCCGAACTATCACATGGGAATGGACTTTCTGGTCCTTAGCTTCGTCGTGGTTGTTGTTGGCGGAATGGGGTCATTGCCAGGCGCCGTTCTGGCAGGCTTTTTGCTGGGCATTCTGGAAAGCTTTGCCTCGACCACCTGGGCCACCACAACGATCCCAGGCATCAATCAGATCATCATCTACCTTGTCGCCATCATCGTGCTGCTGACGCGTCCGCGCGGGCTGATGGGGCGCAAGGGCGTGATGGAGGAATAATCAATGTTGGGACTGAATAAAAAAGACACCAGCCTGCTGATCGTCGTCGCACTCCTGACCTTGCTGGCGCCTTTCATCCTGAACCCGTTTCCAGAGGGCAGCGCCATGGCGCAGTTCAACGCGGGTTACCCGGATTTGATGCAGAGGTTCGTGATTTTCGGGATCTTTGCCATCGGGTTCAACATTCTGTTTGGCCTGACCGGGTACTTGTCCTTCGGTCACGCGGCCTTTCTGGGCGTAGGATCATACTCGGCAGTTTGGATGTTCAAACTGCTCAGCTACAACGTCATTCCAGCCATCGCGCTGAGTGTCGTCGTCGCGGGCCTGTTCTCACTACTTATCGGGTTCATCAGCCTGCGGCGGTCGGGGATCTATTTCTCGATCCTCACGCTGGCCTTCGCACAAATGAGTTTTGCGCTGGCCTACTCGGTGCTGTCAAACCCCAAGTTTAACCTGACAAACGGGGAAACTGGCTTGCAGGTTTATGCAGACGATCCGCAGATTCTGCAGGGCGCCAACGCGCCCGACCTACCGCATCTGTTCGGCTTACCAATGCGCGCGACGTACACGATGGACGTCGGCGCGTGGAGCTTTGACTTCAACGCAGGCTACTATCTGTGTGCAGTGATCATGATGGTCGTTTTCTACTTGTCGATCCGCATCTTCCGCTCACCCTTTGGCATGATGTTGCGTGCGGTGAAGTCGAACCAACAGCGGATGAACTATACGGGTCTGAACTCCAAGCCATATACGCTCGCGGCCTTTGTGATTTCTGGCATGTACGCCGGTCTGGCCGGTGGTCTGATGGCCGCCATGGACCCGCTGGCAGGTGCCGAGCGGATGCAATGGACGGCCTCGGGCGAGGTGGTTCTGATGACGATCCTCGGTGGTACGGGCACGTTGATCGGCCCGGTTCTGGGCGCAGGTTTCATCAAGTATTTCGAGAACATCTTCTCGAAGATCAACGACAACGTCCTGCATAGCTGGTTCGCATTCCTGCCTGACGGACTGGAGGACGCCGTGGTGTTCGTGATCCACCCGTTCATCGGCAAAGGCTGGCACCTGACGCTGGGCATCCTGTTCATGCTGGTTGTCATCTATCTGCCGGGTGGTCTTGTCGAAGGTGGGCAACGTTTGCTCAAGCGCTTCAAGCGCAAGAATAAAGACACCGACGATGCGCCCTCGGGCAAAACAGAACCGGCCGAATAAGGGGCGAGAAATGGCAATTCTAAGAGTGAAAGACGTCAGCAAACGCTTCGGTGGCCTCAAGGCGCTGACAGATGTGAACCTCAATATCGAAGAGAACTCGGTTCATGCGATCATCGGCCCCAATGGCGCGGGAAAATCGACACTGCTGAACTGTCTGGTGGGCAAGCTGATGCCAGACACCGGATCGGTGTTGTTCAACAACAACTCGGTTCTGGGACTCGAGCCGTTCCAGATCAACCAGATGGGCATCAGCCGCGTGTTCCAAACGCCTGAGATCTTTGGCGAGTTGACTGTGATGGAGAACATGCTGATCCCGATCTTCGCGATGCGGGATGGGGCATTCCGGATGCATGCCTATGAGACCATCGCTAGCGAACGTGAGGTCGTCGAACAGGCCGAAGTCATGCTGGAAGAAATGAACATGGCCGACAAACGCGAAATGCACGCGGCGTCGCTGTCCCGGGGCGACAAGCGGCGACTTGAGATTGGCATGTGCCTTAGTCAAAATCCGCGGCTGTTGTTGCTGGACGAACCTACGGCTGGCATGGCACGGGCGGACACCAACAACACCATTGATTTGCTAAAACAGATCAAGGATGAGCGCGACATAACCATCGCTATTATCGAGCATGACATGCATGTGGTCTTCAGCCTTGCGGAACGCATCACAGTTCTGGCGCAAGGGACGCCGCTGGTCGAAGATACTCCAGAGAAAATCCGTGGACATCCCAAGGTTCGTGAAGCCTATTTGGGCGAGGCGGCGTAAGGAAAAGCTATGAACGAGAAACCCGACTTTTCAAAAAACGCCAATAGGGCAAGCACCGCGCCTGCGTTCCTGTCTGTATGGGACATGCATTCGTACTACGGAGAAAGCTATATCGTGCAAGGCGTCAGCTTTAACGTGCACGAAGGCGAGATTCTGGCCCTGCTTGGACGGAACGGCGCTGGCAAAACCTCGACACTCCGGTCGATAGCGCGGGTAGGCGATCCTGAAGTAAGGCACGGTGAAATCTGGCTGGATCATCAGCCGCTACACAATATGACAAGCTACGAAGCGGCGTCTGTTGGCCTTGGCCTTGTGCCGGAAGACAGACGAATTATCCCAGGGCTGACCGTTGAGGAAAACCTGCAGCTTGCCCAGATTGCCCCGCCTGTCGGTTGGTCTCTGGAGCGGCTGTATGAGTTGTTCCCGCGCCTAGGCGAACGCAGAAAGCAAGAGGGGATTACCTTGTCGGGTGGCGAACAGCAAATGCTGTCAATCGCAAGAGCCCTTGCTCGGGATATCAAAGTCCTGCTTCTGGATGAGCCTTACGAAGGTCTGGCGCCGGTCATTGTCGACGAGATTGAAAAAACACTGGCTCACGTCAAGCAACAGGGTATGACTACGATCATCGTCGAACAGAACGCCGTCCGAGCATTGGAGTTAGCCGATCGCGCGATCATTCTGGACACCGGCACTATCGTATTTGATGGGACGGCGAACGAGGTGCTTCAAGACACCGGCCTTCGCGAGGAGTATTTGGCGATCTAAGGCAGGCTCGAAGTCTTAGGAACATTCTGGTTGCAAACGCCTTAGTTATGGTGACGCTCGAATTCTTCGGACGCTTGCGCTCCTGCACTCATGATAAAGGCAGCTAACTTTGATCCGCCATATAGTCCTGACAAAATTCCGGTCCGACGTGACCGAAGAAACCATCGGGAAGATTTACAGGGGCCTGTCGGACCTAACCGACGCCCTGCCGGGTGCAGGCGGGTTTGCCGGTGGCCGCAGCGAAAGCCCTGAACAGATCGAACGCGGTTACAAGCATGGGTTTGTGATTGATTTCGATGATTGGGCCGCATTGGCAAGCTATCAAAGCAACGAGAGGCACAAAGCGCTGGGCGCGCAGTTGGTCGAAAACGCCGTGGGCGGCATCGACGGAATTCTGGTCCTGGATTTAGAGGTCTGAGACAGTAAAGCGGGTTTAACCAGATTCCGAATGGCTGACTGAAACGGTGTGCTGACCGTCGCAGCGTGGCGCCGCGCGCCTGTGTCCCTGTAACCGTTCGACGGCAAGATTTTTGATCTGCGGAAACAGCCCTGATCAGCTTGATCACCAATGATTTGACGGACCCAATTTTACTGAATTCGCGTCGCCAACGCAGATAGCGTTAGGGCGCAGAAGGGGCGAACGGCGGCGCATTCTGCCCTTGCGAAAATGGCAATAGATGTACGTCGAACACCGGGTTACTTGTCTTCAAGCGGTCAATTTTTTATACTACTTTGTACATTTTTTTGAATTTTTTGATGTTCACGAGTGTATTTGGTTTGCCCGAGTTGCGACAGCAAAGAGCGTGTTCCGGCGGCCAGTTCGGGGGTATTGATGACAAAGGCCAGCGATCCAAAAGCTCGCCCTGAAGTTGCCAAAAATGACGCTAACAAAGTGTCGGGTGTTTATGACTTTGTGCAATCTCCTGACTGGCAGGAGATGCTTGAAAATGCTCGGAAACAACGAGAAATAAACATCGCCACTCGCAAGGCAAAAGCCGCTGCTTCACAGTCATCTGATCCAGACCAACCCAAAGCCACGAACTCAACCGATGGTGCGCAACCAGCGAACGCGCTAAACGCAGCGGCGGGGCTGTCGGGAACCTTTGGTAAGTCTGCCCAAGCTACCAGCTCTCACCAATCTGGTGAGTCGGTTCAAAAAGCGACGGCAGGACGATTTGACAGTCAAACCGTCAATGATGACAGTCGCGCGACTGAAAACGTGACACGCGATGCTCGAGGAGAAGCACACACTGTGCCGCCCGATGGCAGGCCCGCGCCGGGCATCCATCCCGACAACACGCCAGAGGATCTAGCCGACCCGAAATCAGGTCAAAAGCTTCCCGAGGAAGGGTTCGCGGATCGATTGCGCAGAACCCTTCAGGAAAGAACAGACGATCAGAATCGCAAGCGTCTCAAGATGCGGTTGGGACTGGTCGCGGCAGGATGCGGCATCGGTGTTGTTGCGTCGTCGTCGGTTTTTTTGATTTTGTCTGGGTTGAACGCCCCCGGTCCAACCGAAAACGCAGGTTTGGTGAGCCAAGAGACCGCGGCAACAGGCGCGATCATGCAACAAGACGCGGAACTCGCCGAGCGATCGGTGCCGCCGTCCGACATTACAGGTGATGCGGCGGACCCGACTGTAACTTCTGAAACCGTGTTCGATGTACCATCTGAATCGAATTTGCCTGACGGTGACGCAGCCGCGTCACAGGATTTGGCCTCGTTGTCGCGACCCTTGTTAGATTTGTCCGAGCAACCGGGCGGTTTCAAACCAGAATTGTCGCGCTTGGCACCTAGTGTTCGGTCTTTCGTGCCGACCCTTGTCCAGCCACCATTGCCGATAACCCTGCCAAGCTATCGACCTCGGGAAGAGTTGAATCTTGGTTTTGTCCGGCTTCAATCCACGGCGGAAATTTTCAGCACTTCTGTCGCTTTGCTTGAAACAACGGTGACTGTGGTTAAACCCGAAGAGTTTTTGAAAGGCGTAAACGTAGCAGCAACCCCAAAAACAATGCGTCCGCCTGTAGTTCCGATCCAGCCCGGTGTACTGGACTATACAGTGACGCAAGTATCTTTGGATGTCCTCTTGACCGAGCCCGAGAATGGTACTCAGCCGGAACAGGGTTTTCAGACAAGCGAAGCAACCGGTTCGGACATTGCCGTGCGACCAGAGGGAACAAACCTTGCTGCCGAGATTGCGCAACCGTTGCCATACGAACCCCAGCCCGAGCCTGTCGAATTGGCGGCATTGCCAATCGCGCCAAAGCCAATCGACGCGCCGGCCCCATTGATCACACCGGCCGCTTACGAGACATCATTGGCTTTACGGGCACCGGTCCTTTCGGTGACACCAAGCCCACTGGAACCACCGGTCTTGCCTCGGGCACCGGCTCTGCTGAATGATGCAATCACACCCCCGGAACCAGAGCCTGCCCCGGCAAACATGTCCGTGACCTTCCGGATCTATGCGCCGACCAATGTTCCGCAGAGCGTTGTGGATTCTGTTGTGTCCAACCTGACTTCGACCGGACATGAGCTTAACGGGCAAGCCCGCGTGGGGTTTAAGATCACCCAGTCAAACGTTCGCTTCTATCACAAGCAGGACGAGGAAAGAGCCGCCGCCCTTGCCAGAGACTCCGGTGCATTGCTGCGGGATTTCACAGGGTCCAACAACAAAACTCCTAGTGGAATCGTAGAGTTATGGTTGGCAGGAAAAGGCTCTGGCGTCGCCAGTGTCAAGCGAACCAACACACGCAGCACGGCCAGAACCCAGGCCCCTAACCGCGTCAATCAACTGAAAAGTCAGGTCCTGAGCAAACTTAAGAAAGCGACGACCCAATGACTGTATTTTTAAGCTATACTGAAAAGGCTGATACAAGATTTTGTACTGTTAATTGTTTCCGACGAGGTATCCAAAATGACGGATAGACGACTTATCGGCATCGTAACTGCTCTGCTATTCTTATCGACGACCCAAAACGCGCGTGCCGAAATTACGCTTGAGCATCTGCTGGCCATCGACCAAATGCTGTCCACCAATGACATTCAGGCACTGTATTCCTACCTCGACAAAAACCCGGAGCTATTGACCGGCGAAGATGAACTGTCGCTGGAGCTGCGGAGCTTTCACGAGGTCGCATCTGTTGGCAATCTGGATTTCAGCTATGCCACCAGTGCACCGGCCAGCAGCGAGAACCGTGCGGCTAACGAGGCATTCGATGCCTCGCGGCAACACTGAGTCGGATGTCAGAAATGCTTGCCTTCGGGCGATCGAACACACCAACGATCGCCTATGTCATCGAGCCGCGGTTCTCTGGCGGGACTTCTGCGGCTGTGGCGGCCGAATTGCCGGTGGCCGCCGAATGCGGGCAGGTGGTCGTGCACGCGATCACGTCCAGGACGTTTGGCACCAACCAACACGTTTCACCGGTTTTGCGGCAGGTGCTGGACGAGCTGAACATTCCGATCATTTGGGATGCACCCCGGATCAGCGCGGATTTCGTGTTTTTGCACAACCCGTCTTTTTTGAAATTTCAGGACACGCTTGGCACAAGGATCATTGCGCGCGAGCTGTACGTGATCACGCATGAGAATTTTCTGCGTCCGGGTGGGGCAGAGGGGTTTGATGTTTCAAGCTGTTTAAGCCAGATTGAAGCCTCGACAATTTCGCTCAGGAAAACACTCGCGCCGATATCACCGTTTAATCGAAGCGGCGTCGTCGACTGGTTGGCAACTTCTCGTGTGGCGCGACAGTGGGACGTTTTGGGCTCTGACTGGTTCAACATTTGCGAGACCGAGATGAGCGCCCCATGTGAAACACCACAGGACCGCCGTGGGCGTCATTCACGACCCGGATTCGAGAAGTTCCCGGTTATTGCTGATTTGGACAGCTGTTTTCCAAGCCATTCGCAGTGCAATGTAATTCTCGGGGCGGATGCTTTGTTGAATGCCCGTGTTCTTCGTGCGCATTGGACCTTGCTTCCCTTTGATGCCATAACTGTGCAAGAGTTCTTTGGAATGATTGACTTTTTTGTATATTTCACCGCGCCGACCTGGCAGGAAAGCTTTGGTCGCGTTGTGGCCGAAGCGGTTGCCGCGGGTAAGGTGGTTCTAACCAACACTGATACTGGCGCTACGTTCGGAAATGCTGTCTTGGCTTGCCAGCCATCTCAGGTGGACACAATCATTGCCGACCTGATCGCCCAGCCGCAGAAATATCATGATCAGGTGGCCAGATCGCAATCGGCGCTGCAGAACTACTCTGCAGGGAAATTCAAAGCGATGCTGTCGGGGGTTTTGTCCGCCGATAGCGGGGTGAACAAATGATCTATGTCGAAGTGGGCACACGCTCATTGCGGTCGTTTGACACGCAGTTGATCTTTGCCGAGCAGCTTGCCGCACGTGGCTTCAATGTGTGCATTGATGCCGATTATCTGCCCGAGGATGCAGGGCGTGGCAGGATTTACGAGGCAGCCAAGTTTCTTGTCGACCCGGGCGAGAACAAGGCGCAGAGCGTATTCGTACTGGGTGCAGAAGAGATCGATGATTTTCTTCTTGCGTCGTTGCGCAACAAACAGCTCGACCCGAGTGTCCCGGTTGTTGCGACGGGCCGCTTTGTGACTCAGCAAAGCTATATCGCGGCCAAGGCCCGGCTGGCCTATGCGCTTGGGCGCGAAGCCCAGGTGATCGACCTGACAGACTTTCAACCGCGACCGGTGTTGCCATCGACCTCAAGTCCTTTGGTGGCGGATGTTCGGCCCGTATCGCGGCGGTCCAAACGGGTGGTGCCGAACGTGACTGTTGTTCTGGGTTCGATGGAGTTGGACAACCCCGAGACGCTGTCTTGTTTTTCCCGGATGAGCAGCCAGAGTGGCTATAACCTGAAACTCATTGTTAGCGGCGCACAGAATGAGGCGATCAAGGCGTCGCCGTTTCACGATTTGCCGACCTACTTGTATACCGGACTGTCGCCGCTGACTTTGGCAATTTCGACGGATATTCTGGCGATGTTCGGTAATGGAATTGCCGGAGTTCGCATGGCCGCTTTTGCGGTTGAGCTGATTGCAACGGGCGGCGTTGCCATTGACTGTACCGACGATGAGGTTCTGATGTCCTCGGGCGCACCTGCATTGCTGGGCCCCAAGACTCCTTTCGCATTGGATGGGTATCTGATCGGCAATGTGATCGGGAACGTGCCGCAAATTGTCGAACAGGCCTCAAAATCGCAATGGTTGCACACAGTTGATATTTCTCGTCTGGAAACGGCTGCAGGTCTGAAACCGAAACGGCGTCAGACGGAACAGGACAAGCCCAAAACCCTGTTTTTCCCGACAAACGGGGTGGGGCTGGGCCACGCGCAGCGGTGTAGTATCATTGCCCGTGAAATGCCGGACACCATGACAAAAATGTTCGCGGCCTTTCCCAGCTGCATTCCGCTTGTTCGCCGTGAAGGTATCGACTGCATCCCGCTGGTTCAGCGCACCGATACAAAGACCAATTCTGATGGCAATGACGTGCTGACCTATCGGCGTCTTGGTGGGGTACTTCAGGAAAACGACACGTTGGTTTTTGACGGCGGCTATGTGTTTGACTCCGTCTACCGGGTGATCCGTGAACGCAAACTGTCGGCGGCTTGGATCCGGCGCGGGTTGTGGCCCGAAGGCCGGTCAAGGCAGACCATGCTGCGCCGCGAAAGCGTGTTTGACCGTGTCATCGTGCCCTCCGAGGCATTAGACGAGCTGAACGACGCTTACAGCTATGGTGACCATGTCCATTATGTCGGGCCAATCGTGCGTCAGGTGGAACAATCCGCCGCGGAAATAGAACAGCTCAAGACCCGGCTGGCGGAACGTTTCGGGCGCGACTTCAAGCAACTGGTTGTCAGCATGTTAGGGGGTGGGGTTGCCTCGGACAGGTCTGCACAATTGCAGGCGATCTCGGGCATGCTAGAGGCGCGCAAAGATTGCCTGCACCTTGTTGTAACGTGGCCCGGAAGCACGGTTCAGCCTGCCACATTTGGTTGGAAAAACACCCAGGTGGTTCAGACGTTAGAGGCGACCAAGCTTTGTCTTGCCGCGGATGTGGTTATATCTGCAGCCGGTTACAACTCGGTCCTTGAGATGCTGTACCATCGCATCCCGGCGATATTTATTCCGCAGTCAGCACCCTATCTGGACGATCAGGAACGGCGCGCCACAGCCATGGCCGACCGTGACTTGTGCGCCGCTATCACAGAGCGCGAATTCATGAAGCTTGAACGCACGGTCGCAGATTGGTTGGATCATGACGGAGCCGAATTGTACCGATCCGCTTTGAATGATTTTGAGCTGCCAAAAACGGGGGCAGTCAAGGCCGCCGAATTGTTGACCGAATTGGGGGCCGGATATGACCAGTGATCTATGGTTCGAAATCCTCAGCCGAACGTCGCCAAATCGGCCCGTGCCGCTGGACGATCTGATCAATGAGGATCACGGCGCCAAGCCGCTTGGCAAGGTTGTCTTTCCGAACATGCGGCTGGCACCGTCGCTTATGCTGTGGGACCGCGAACCCGGTGGTCCGGTGCATATCGGCGTGCGGGTGCATGAACCGCCAGAGATACCGTATCGCATCGCCAGGCTTTTGGCCGCCGCCGCGATGGAGCGGGAGGTTTTTCCGGTCATTCTCAGCCGCGTTGATTATTGCGGTCTTGAACGGTTCGGGTTTCGTGTCGAACGCGTTCCCGAGGAGGCCGCTGCAGCCCAGGCCGCCGAGGAAGAAATCAGAAAATACTGGGACCTGGCGATTATCATTGACGGGCATGAAATCGGTCTGTTGGGCTAGCGAGACGCCGATTTAGGGCAAGGAGCGTTTTGTGAAAATCATGACCGGCGGACAAACGGGCGTTGATCTGGCGGCTTTCCAGTTCGCTTTGGAAAACGAGATTCCCTATGGCGGCTGGGTTCCGAAAGGCCGCTTGAATGAGGCGGGCCGCATTCCGGATCGCTTCACCAATTTGTCTGAAACGCAGTCTGAAGATGTTGCCGAGCGAACAAGGATGAACGTTTTGTCCTGCGACGCGTTGCTGGTGTTTTTGGATGGATCGACCAGTCCGGGAACGCAGTTGACCATCGATTTCGCGCAAGAGATCGGAAAGCCTAATCTGGTCGTTGATCTAGGGCAGGGGCTTGAGGCGTGCGCGCGCCAAGTAAAGCATTGGGTTATGGCGAGACCCAATGCGGTATTGAACGTCGCGGGTCCCAGAGAAAGCGAAGCCCCCCAAATCGGAGCCAAGGTGACAGCAGTACTACGTCAGTCGATTTTGCCTAAAAAAAGGAATGTTAACTAAGCATGGGTTCCGGGTATACGACGTTTCGCCAGTAGGCGCGGCACCCGCCGGTTGCTAGGGTTGGGACAACCAGATTGCGAAGGCCAAGTTTCATGTTTGCAAAAACCTCCGGACAGATTGATTTTGGCAAGGTCCTGATCGTCGATGACCATCCATTGTTTTGTGATGCTTTGTCGATGACGTTGCAAAGTGTCACTCGAATTGGTGAAATCCACACCGCAGATCGATTGGAAAACGCGATTGCTCTGATTGCCAGTGGGTTGCGACCAGATGCGGTTATACTGGACCTCAACCTGCCGGATGTGGACGGGCTTGAAGGTTTGGTGCGCGTCAAAGCGGCCACCGATGCACCGGTCATCGTGGTGTCGTCGATTTCAGAGAACCGCGTGATCAGTCAGGTGATCCGTGCGGGTGCCTCAGGCTATGTCCCCAAGCACAGCCAGCGAGATGTGTTTCGTACAGCTTTCGAGACAGTTCATTCCGGGGGCGTCTTTGTGCCGGACGGTTTTGCACTGATTGACGACGATGCGGAAACCGAACACAGCGACGCCGCCAATCGGCTTGCCACATTGACCAATCAGCAATCGCGCATTCTGCAGCTTATTTGTGAGGGTAAGCTGAACAAGCAGATTGCGTTTGATCTGTCCATTGCCGAAACCACGGTCAAGGCGCATGTAACTGCAATCATGCGTAAACTCGGCGTGCAAAGCCGTACGCAAGCCGTGCTGCTTGCCAAGAAGGCTTCTCTTGCCAGCGTCTTGCAAGAATAAGCCCTCGCGCCATATCATATGAAAACGTTGCGCTTCAGGGAGGAGGGCAGGATGAACCAAGCAGTCGGGTGGGCGACAGCTGCCGCCCGTGCGCCAGGTATCGTCAAAACGGGCTTTGTACATCGCAACACGGATCACGCGATTGAAAAACTCGCGGGATCCTTGGGCGATGATCTTTTGTCCTTGGTTATTATGTTCGTGAGCTCCGGCGCGGATGCGGCGGCGGTTATTTCCGAGGCAGTAGTTGCCTTTGCGCCAACGCCTGTAATCGGATGCACCACAGCGGGCGAGCTTGCAGATTGCGGCTATGGCGAAGATCAGATTGTCGCCATCGGATTACCGTCTTCGCATTTCGAGGTGCGCACTCTGTTGGTGCCCGACCTTGGGAATTTCTCGGCGCAGGACATCATCGACCAGATGATCCGCAACCGTAACGATATGGCGGCGTCCGTACCGGATTGGAAGCACGAGTTTTCCTTTTTGATGATCGACGGTTTGTCGACGAAAGAGGATGCGCTGACGTCGGAACTCGCTGTTGGACTGGGGCCGGTGCCCTTGTTCGGCGGGTCCGCAGGGGACGGAACCTATTTCGGCGCGACTTATGTGTTGATGGACGGTCAGGCCATGCAGAACGCGGCGATCCTGACGCAGGTTCGCACGCGCTGTCCGATCAAAGTGTTCAAGACGGATCACCTGTTGCCAACGGCGCGGCGTATGGTCGTCACCAAGGCCGATCCGGCAAACCGTATCGTGCAGGAAATCAACGCCGAGCCAGCCGCGCGCGAATATGCCCGTCTGCTTGGTAAAGATCCTGAACAGTTGACGACCTTTACCTTTGCGGCCCACCCGCTGGTTGTGCAGATCGGCGGCCAGCATCATGTACGGGCCATCCAGCGCGTCGCGGGCAATGGTGACCTTGTGTTCTTTTCCGCGATTGATGAGGGGCTGGTGCTGACGCTGGCCGAACCTCGCGACATGGTTTCGCATCTCGAGGAAGAAATCGCTGCGCTGACACAGACCACCCGTCCGGACACGATCCTGGGCTGCGATTGCATCCTGCGCCGGCTGGAGGCACAGGAAAAGCAAAAGACGGGCGAAATTTCGCGCCTGCTGGCCGAGAACCATGTCGTCGGGTTTTCGACCTATGGCGAGCAATTCAATTCGATCCATGTGAATCAGACGCTGACCGGCGTCGCGATTTACCCTCCGGAAGACGGGTAGGCGATGATTGAATCCCTGACCGACCCCAATGATCCGCTTGATCGGCAGAATGAAAAGCTGCTGAAGATCGTCGCGGCCCTGATGCGGCGGGTCGAGGAATCCACTGACGCCTCGGGCGCGGCTTACGCACAGTTTCAGCGGGCTGCCATGCTTGAACAGGAAGTGCGGGCCCGAACAGATGACCTTGAGCGGGCGTTGGACTTGCTCAACGACTCGAACGCGCGCTTGGCGCAGGCCAATCAGGAAACCGAAGCCGCCCGCGCAAACCTCGCCAATGCGATCGAGGCGGTACAGGAAGGGTTTGCGCTGTTCAATCGGGATGAAGAAATGGTCCTGTGCAATAGCCGCTTTGGCCTGCATATGCCCGACATTCAGACCAAGCTGACACCGGGGTTGCGGTTCACCGATTATGTCTGGTTGGTCAGCCAGTCCAGGTTCCTGTCCTTGCCCGGGGTCGTTTCCCCAAAGGACTGGGTACAGCGGCGCATGGCACGCCATGCTGAAGATCACGTTGTCTTTAACATCCGCCTTAGCGGCAACCGCTGGATGCAGGTATCCGAACACCGGACGCCGGATGGCGGCACGGTGATCCTGCAGACGGATGTGACCGACATCATGCGGTTCGAGCGGCAGGAAAGGGACCGTATCCTCGATGACAAAGCGCGCCTGATCCGCGCGACACTGGAACATATCGATCAGGGGGTCTGTATCTTTGACAGCAAGCTGCGTCTGGTCGGGTGGAACAACCGCGCCAGCGAACTTCTGGCCATTCCCAATGCGCAATTTCAGATTGGCGCACCGTTCCAGACGTTGTTTCACCGGTTAAGCGCGACAATCAGTTTTGAGGGCGGTGTGAGCGACGCTGACCTGCTGGCCTGGGTCAATCGCTCGACCGAACGTCCGCCGCTGCAATTCCAGATGCACAGCGGTCGTGCCAAGATTTTGTCAGTCTTTGCGCAGGAAATGCCGGATCAGGGATTTGTGATTTCTTTCACTGATGTGACGGAAGACAGAAAATCCGCGCAAGCCCTGGTCGAGGCCAAGGAACTGTTGGAACAGCGCGTTGCATCGCGGACAATGGAGCTCGCGGACGCGCTGAACGAGGCAGAACGCGCGAACGCATCAAAATCGCGCTTTGTTGCGGCGGCCAGCCACGACCTGTTGCAACCTCTGTCGGCTGCAAAACTCTACGTCTCGACGCTGGGCAGTGGATTGGACAAGGCTGACGCGCGGGATGTCGCTGCGAAGGCGGAAAGCGCGCTCAACAGTGTAGAACACATTCTTGAGGCGCTGCTGGACATATCGAAACTGGATTCCGGGCGGGCATCGGTTCACTTGTCTTCCGTCCCGGTCGGAGAGCTTTTTTTCCAGATGGAGGACGCCTTTAGGCCTATGGCGCAAGCAAAAGGGCTTGGATTGGGATTTGTGGGTACCGATGCGGTTGTCAGAAGCGATGCCAGTTACTTGCGGCGTATTCTGCAAAACCTTTTGTCGAACGCGATCCGGTACACGGAAACGGGCAGGGTTCTGGTCGGTGTAAGACGACAGGGGAAAACCATATCGATTCAGGTCTGGGATACCGGCATTGGGATCGCACCTGACCAAAGAGACGTTGTTTTTCAAGAATTTAAACGTATTCATTCAGACGCCAGTGCGGCCGAAGGGATGGGTTTGGGCCTTGCCATTGTGGAACGCGCCTGTGGTTTGTTGAAACATCCGATACGTCTGCAGTCCGAACTGGGGCGCGGAACCGTTTTCTCAATCACGGTTCCATCAGCAGGCCAGGCACGCGACGCGCTGAATAGTGGTGAACCGTCGATACCGCCGCGCTCGGACGTGCTGCACAGGACGGTCGCCTTGCTGATTGAAAACGATGACAACCTGCGCGGCGCGCTGTGCATGACGATGGAAAACTGGGGCGTTCAGGTATTGGAAGCGGCCAGCAAAGATGAGGCTGCAAACCTGCTGCGCGAGATCGGGATCCTACCGGATGTCATTGTCGCCGATTATCAGCTGGACGGCGGCAAGACCGGGACCGATGCCATTGCCGAACTGGAGCGCGAATTCGGGCAACTGCCCGGTTGCATCATTTCCGCTGATCGTTCGACCGAATTGGCGACCTCTTGCAAAACGGCAGGCTACCTTTTGCTGCATAAGCCGATTGATGCACAAAAGCTAAAATCAGTGTTAGAGGCTTCGGTCAGTTGACAGGTCAGGGCGTTGGTCCTTTGCCGACTGTGCGCATCATCTGCCGGACGTAGAACTTTGGCGCCAGACGGTTCACCAAATTGGCGATCCGTGCGATCCGTCCGACAGGGATGTAGTCTTTACGTCGCCGATAACCTTGCAAAATCACCTGCGCCGCTGCTTCCGGCTCCATGTAGTCGATGCCATCTGAGGCTGAGCCGGGACGAACGAACCCAGCGTCAGCAGTTTCGGGTCGCCCGATATTGGTCGCAACAAAGGATGGCGCGGCGATGGAAACGCGAACCCCGTGGGCGGATTCTTCGGCGCGAAGGGACTTAAAGAACCCCTCCATCGCGTGTTTGCTGGCTGCATAGGCGGTTCGATGGATGAGCGGTGCAAAACCCGCGACGGAAGAGATTGCAAGGTGCGTTCCCTTGGCCTGCCTGATCGCCTCCAGAAAATTCTGGGCGCAAGTAACCGCAGCGAAGTAATTGATTTCGAACAGGTTTCGGTGAGATGTCATATCGCTGTCAGAAAACGCAGAAATCTGCGAGACGCCCGCATTATAAATAACCAGATCTATGGAGTCTCTTGCCGCAATGATCCGGGTGCAGGTGTCTTTGCATTGATCAGCGTCGGTCAGATCACAGGCATAGATGCTGACTTCATCCTGATTGGCAAGCGCGTCAAGCTCTGGCCCCGGTAAATCGATCAACGCCGTGTGCCAGCCGTCGGCCCTCAGCGCGGCGGACAGCGCACGGCCCAAACCGCCAGCGCCTCCGGTGATGACAGCGGTTGGTTTCATTGGGCAGCCTCCCACCAGCGATCAAACGCCTCGGCACTTGTGAATTTGGGGTGATAGCCGAATTCGCCTTTCAGCGCGGCATTGTTCAACACGGGACGGTATAGAAGGAAACGCACTTGTTCTGGCCCATAGCGCGACAAACCCAGCGGGCGGGCAATGGACAGGGCGATTTTGACCACCGCAGGGGACAGCCAACGCACCGATTTGCCCATTTGTGACGCGATCTGTGAGATGGTCAGCGCGCCGTCACCCGCAACGTTGAAAACGCCGGCAGGCCCGTCCGTGGCCGCACGAACCAGTATATCGGCCAAGTCTTCGTCCCAAATGAACACGAAAGGGCTGTCGGAGCCTTTCAAGCCCAGCAGACTGGGCTTGTGGAACAGAGCCGTTATCTGGTTTTCGACCTTGGGCCCCAATACTGTGCCCACGCGCAGAACAACCTGTTCGAGGTCGGGCGCGCTTTGTCTGGCTTCGGCCAGCATTTCTTCGACCAGCCGCTTGTGCCAGGAATAGGCAAACTCCTTATTGCCTCGTATCGTATCCGTTTCGCGCAAGGGAACCGGGTTATCGGCATGATACCCATAAGCGGCCCCCGAAGAGGTAACCACCAGACGCTTGACCCCGGCGGCAATCGCCGCACTCAGCACATTTCGGGTACCTTCGACATCAACCTGATATTCATGGTCTCTGGTCGAGCTCGGACCGGGGGTCACGATGGACGCCAGATGAACAATGGTGTCCGGTTCTTCGGCCAGAATGACGTTGAGAGGCGCGTTGCCGGTGACATCCATCCGTACGAACCGTGCATTTTTCGGCAAGTTGGCGGGCTCTTGAATATCGGTTGCAGTGATCTTGATGTCGGCCCGACCGCCCAACCGTTGCAGCAAGGCAGTTCCCACCGCACCGGCGGCCCCGGTGATCAGGATGTGGCGCATTCGGGCACCTCTCGTCTTGCGAAGAAGGCGGCCAGAGCCAACCCCGAGATTGCGTGCCAGATGCCCCAAAGTGCGGCGGCCACCGCCATTCCGCCAAGCCCTCCGAAAAAGGCGAAAATCAGGATGAGGCCAAGGCCCGAGTTCTGTATCCCAGTTTCGATTGTGACAGATCGGCGGTCGCGTTCCGACAGGTTGGCGGCCGTCGCGGTCAGATACCCGCCCATAAAAGCCAGCGCGTTATGCAGGATGACGATTCCGATGATCGCGGTCGCAAAATGTTGGAAAATTCCCCAGTTCGCAGCGAGCGCCACCAGGATGAAAGTGATGAAGATCGCCATCGAGAGCCACTGCATCGGGCGGCGGATTTTATCGGCGACGGCTGTGAAACGCGCATTGACCAGCATGCCAAGGATCAGCGGTAGGATCAGCATGAAGCCGACCGTAATGGCCACTGCGACCGGGTCGATTTCTGTCCTTTGCAGGATTTCTCGTGTTGGGGCGTAAAGATTCCCCCACAACGCAACATTAGCGGGCGTGATGATGATCGCGCCGACGGTTGCGAACGCTGTCATCGACACCGAAAGCGCCACGTTTCCGCCAGCACGGTGCGTCATGAAATTCGAGATGTTCCCTCCCGGGCAGGCCGCTACAAGGATCAGCCCCATCGCGACCGACGGTAGTGGATTGACCACCAGCAGCATCAGAAACGTGAGTGCGGGTAGAACCAAAAACTGGGACGCCAGCCCAACAAGCAACGGTTTCGGTCCGCGCAGGATCCGGCGAAAGTCATCCATCCTAAGATCCAGCGCGATTGAGAACATCACGACGGCAAGGATGACGTTCAGCAGCTTTAGGTTGCCTGCATCGAAGTTCAGCGCGACATCGTCGATCCCGTTCATGACTGGGCCGCTTTTAACGCCGCGATCTGTCGGGTCACTTCACCGCGGTAGGTCGCTTTGTCGACATAATAGGCCATCCGGGGCAGGTCGATATAGTTCATGCCGCCGGTCGCACGTTCGAATTTTTGGGATTTGGTCGCGTGAATGGCCTTTGCGGCAGAGTTTCCGGATCTTAGTCCCGCGATATAGCGCGCCACCATCTCGGCCTGTTCGTGCCGTCCTTGCCACCCAAGGCCCGACGCCTCGATCATTCCCAGAATGAACAGATCATCGCGGGTCGGGTGCATGCAGTTCAGGTACAGATGCGGGGCGTCGCCCTGCCAATTCAAGTGTGACTTATCGATGAACGGGTAGTGCAGTTTATATCCGGTCGCGGCCAGAACCATGTCGTATTCAGCACTGGTGCCATCACGGAAATGGACCGTCTTGCCGTCAAATCTTTCAATGTCAGGGCGCACCTTCAAATCGCCATGCCCGGCGTGGAACAGGATCAGCGAGTTGACGACGGGGTGGGACTCGTAGAGGGCGTAATCTGGCTTGGGAAAGCCATATTTCTGCGGATCACCCACGAACCATTTCAGGATTGCACCGTCGACTTTTCGTTTCAGCCACATGGGCAGTTTGATCTTCCCACCCATCGTGTCGGCCGGAACACCGAAGACGTATTTGGGTACAAAATAGTACCCCCGGCGCATCGAGATATCGCAGGACTGCCCGTGGTGAATGGCGTCAACCGCGATATCGCAGCCCGAGTTTCCGGCCCCGATGACCAGAACCCGCTTGCCTGTGAATTGCGTCGGATAACGATAGTCCGAGGCGTGGATCAGCTCGCCTGAAAACTCTCCCTCAAACTTGGGTAGGTTGGGTTCGGACAATGTGCCGTTGGCGATCAGGATACCCGCAAAGATCTGGCAGTGCTCAGTGCCTGCCTTGTCACGCCATTTCACCTCCCATCCGCCTGCATCCAGCGGTGAGGTACTCAGGACCTCGGCACCAAAGTGATAGTGCTGGTACAGGTCAAATGCGTTTGCGAAGTCGTGGAAATACGTCTTGAGCTCGCGATGTGATGGATACTCCGCCGTTTCTTCCTGCATAGGGAAGTCGGTGAATTCGGTCATTTTCTTGGACGATATGAGGTGGGCGGTCTCGTACATCGTAGACCGAGGGGCATCGATGTTCCACAGGCCACCCACATCATCAGCCAGTTCAAATCCTTGAAATGGCACTCCCTGCTCGACAAGTGTCTTGGCCATTGCCAGACCCATGGGCCCGGCTCCGATCAGAGCAAAACACTCTTCCGGGCGGGCCTTCACCGTGACC
Organism: Ruegeria sp. CDSB013; assembly: GCF_059611165.1. Taxonomy (NCBI): domain Bacteria; kingdom Pseudomonadati; phylum Pseudomonadota; class Alphaproteobacteria; order Rhodobacterales; family Roseobacteraceae; genus Ruegeria; species Ruegeria sp. CDSB013. The sequence goes on from NZ_JBXWPA010000001.1 coordinate 117,975, forward strand.
GGCTGGCCCGCTCCGACTTGCACCTGTTCCATTCGTTTCTCCTCCTGCGACACTATTTATCTTGAACGATCGTTCGAAATAAGGCAAATTAGTTTTTGAAATGGCACAACACGCTGTAAAAGAAAGAAAAAGGGCGCCTTCGCAGCGATCCATTGCGGCACGGGAGCGTATTCTTGACGCTGCGGAACTGGTCTTTGCCGAGCAGGGATTCGACGGTGCCTCGATTCGCGACATCGCCGAGCGGGCGCAGGTTCAGAAGGCCAACGTGAACTTTCACGGCGGTCCAAAGGATGAGCTTTTTGAACGCATCGTTGCGCGTCGCGCCAGTGAACTATCGCAAGAGCGCCGTGAAACCATCAGCCGATTGGAGGAGTGCGGCGATTGGGACGCCGCGGACCTGATGTCAGCCTTCATGAGGCCGTTTTTGGCCCGCGCATTCAGTAATGACCCGCAGTGGCTGGCGTACGCGCGCATTGTGGCGATTGTTTCCGCTGATGCGCGCTGGCATGCGCTGGCCAAAACCCATTTTGATCCCGTCGCTTCGCTGGTCGTTCACAAGCTGTGCACAAAATATCCCAAGGCCGACCCGGCGAACGTTGCCGGGGCGTTGGTCTTTTCAGTGTCGTCCATGCTGGCGTTGTGCACGTCGGAGTGGCGGATTGGGGCACTTTCCGGCCCTGACCAAAAACGCGACGCCGAGGGCGCAATCGGGAACCTGTTGCAGTTCTGTCATGCTGGGCTCGCCGGTGTTTTGAACCCGTCGCGGTAATCTTGGAACGATCACAACACTTCGCCCCAACCCGCTCAACTTGAAGTTACGCATGGGACCAAATCAAATGGTCGCATGCGTTATTATCTAGTGATTATCCAAGTTTATCGATTGGGAGCGTGGGGTGACATGACAGAGAAAAGGGACCGCCTGACCGCGGAGGAGGCGAGGGGGCTGCGGACGGCCAAAGAGCTTGAGGCGCATCTGGCCTGGTTGGACACGTTCACGCCAGCCGCTTTGGGTGTTTTGGCGATCGCTTAGGGAATCTACACTTACCTTGGTGTTTCGTTACTGTTGGAAGACAATGGTGCGGTAATCTTTTTCGCAGCGGTCGCATACTCGATCGCGGTGTCCGTCGGCATCTTTTTGTTCTGGAGCCATATGCTGCGGTTACTTCCGTCGATTTGCACGGCCAGCGGTTCGTTGGCCTGACGTTGTCGACGATCGTTGGATCCGTTGCAATTATAGCCATGTCCAGCTGGCTTAACGCCACTGCACTGGCTGGTGCCGCAGCGGTCGAACAGCACTTGGAAAACACCGTGCGCGACTACCAGGCAGCGCTTGAGCAAGCGCATGACATTGCACTTAGCGGTCAGGCGCTGGGGCAAGAGGTCGAGCGCGCGCGTCAAAGCTTCGAAGATCTGGCTGAGCTGGAGTAAGCCGGTGATCTGCGGCGTGTCCTTCTGATGAGTGGTCAGATCGAAACGGGCGATGCCGAAAGGTTCGAAACTTATTTGTCCGAGATGCAAGAACAACCCGACATGGTCGCGCTGCTCAGCCCGGGCGGCCACGTGTCCGAAGCTTTGTTGATCGGCGCGCAGATTCGCGAGACCGGGTTGTCATCGGCTGTACAGCCGGGCGCGGTCTGCACGTCCGCCTGTCCATATGTTCTGGCCGATGGGGTCGCGCGTATCGTGTCATTGCAAGGCATTGTCGGACTTCATCAGCATTACTAAGACCAACCACGCCTGATCCCCGTGGTCTTTGCCGTTGAAAGCATCCAAAAGGGGCAAGGCGAAGCAATGCAGCAACTGATCGAATTGGGCGTCGATCCTGCTTTGATGCTTTATTCTCTGAACACGCCGCCGGATCAGATCTAGGCCCTTGTAGAAGATGAGCTGGCAAGCACCGGTATTGCAACGCAAATTCTGGAATAGAGCAAAGGCCGGACCAGCGGGCCGTTCTTATCAATTCTGCAAGGCAGAGATGAGCGCCTCGGCCAGCGGTAACGAGGAATATCCGTGCCGGGAGGGCGTCAAACCCAACCGCACAACGACCATGTCTTGGGATGGGAATACACCGATGAACTGCCCGTCATGCCCCTGAAGCCAGACGGCGTCCTCATAGGGCGGCAACCCTCCCGGAGAGTCCAGCCACAGATGACCTTTGGCATACATCCCGTCAGATGCGGCAACCGGCTCAAACATCCAGTCCGTAAAGCCCTCGGGCAGGATTTGTTGGTCGTTCCATTCGCCTTTCTGCAATAGCAGTTGCCCAAAACGCGCCCAGTCACGCGCAGTGGCATACATATAGCTGGACCCGACAAATGTGTCCGCCGCGTCGGTCTCGAGCACGACGGATGTCATGCCCAATGGTTCGAACAGAGCCTCTTGCGGATAGGTTAGGCTGCCATCGGTCAGCTTGTTCTGCCAGACGCGCGACAAGGCTGTGGTCGTCCCCGATGAGTAGTTGAAGTCCGCCCCAACCTCACTTTCCGCCGGACGGCCCGAGACAAAACCTGCCATGTCATCATTAAGATACAGCATCTTGGTCACGTCCGAGACGTCGCCATATTCTTCATTCCATTGCAGACCGCTGGACATGGCCAGCATGTCCTTAAGGGTGATGTTTTTGCGTCCGTCCTGTGCCCAGTCCGGATAACTGTCGGTCAGCGTATCCTCCAGCGACATCTGGCCGGATTTGATCAGGGTACCGATCAAGCCCGCAGTAACCGTCTTGGTCATCGACCACCCAAGCAAAGGCGTGTTTTCGTCAAACCCCTCCGCATAGGTCTCGCCAACGATACGCCCACCCCGCACGACAACCACGGCGCGGTATCCTTCGCCCAGAAGGGTGCTATCTGCCAGGATACGCGCAACTTCAGGATCTTGTGACAATTGAACTTCGTCGCCGGCGGGCCAGAGACCAGTAGGCAAGGGCTCGATTGCGGCTAAGGTCGCAGTGCTGAGTGTCGCGTCATGGATATTGGTGCAGCCAAGCCCCTCGCGATATTGCGAGGTCGCGGGGGCAAAGAACCGGAATATCCGCGCTGTCACGGTTTGGGCCTCGGCGTCCACGTCGATCGATATCTGCTTAAGCAATGGATGCCCCGGGGCCTGAACATCGACGGTCAAAACCTCTTCCGGGTCGCGCCCGGCAATGAAGACATTGGAGCAGACGATCTTGGCCGAATAGTTTGTTCCCACCTTCAAAAGGTCAGGCGGGGCGATCAGCAGATAGCCCACAATTGCGACGACACCCAGAATAAGCGTGCCCGCGATAATTTTCAGCGCTTTGATGATCAATCGATTTTCTGAACCGGTCGTACCGGCCCCCTCCCGTTTCTCTCCGGATTTCGTCCGAGTTAAGAGCGTATCGGCTTTGGTTGCCACCTTTCCGTCGCGTAGGTTCCGACCAAATGCGCCCGTCGACCCGCCCTTGTCGTAGCACTTGGCCAAAGCTTTGGTGTCGTCCTTGATGGTGACATGTCCCGTCGGTGACGCCGGTAACTGGACCAGCAATTGCGATTTTCCGAGCGTAGCTAGGTGACTGGCTATGATGCGCCGACCTTTGACAACATCAGTGGGGTGCGTCAGGCGGCCGAGGCCAGGTGGGTCAGTGGTGCAGGGAACTACAACCGTACCCGTTGATTTTGATCGCCAAGCTGATTTTTTTCGGCCGGTGATCCCGAGGGCGCCCAGCAGGTGTTGATCGAGGCGCGCCAGCACCAGAAACTAACAAACGAAGGCTGGGCGCAGGTCGAAACGGACCGGGTTCAGGCGTGTTTACTGCTGCTGCAAGAGGCCGCGAATTAGCGGACACGCCAATCAAAACCCGCTGACGCGTTCAACTAACCAGTACAGCGACACGCAGCCGATGGTATATCCGGTGACGGGTACTGCGACGACGCCAGCCTTTTGCGAAATCGTTGGCAGCGCAAGACGCCATAACAGGATCAGGCCCGACAGTGCGGCGATGAACAGAAGCTGACCGGTCTCGACCCCGATGTTGAAGGCCAGCAGTGCCGCGAAGATATCCTCTGTTGGAACTCCGATATCGGCCAGCGCGCCAGCAAATCCCAGTCCGTGCAACAATCCGAAGCAAAAGCAGACGATCCAGGGATATTGTTCGGACAGGCGCAGCTCACCATCCTTTCGGTTGAGGATTTCCAAAGCGAGGAACACGATCGACAAGGCGATCACGGCTTCGACCGGTGGACCGGGCACGTTCAGAACGCCCAGCGTGGCAAGCGCCAGCGTAATGGAATGCGCGACGGTAAAGGCTGTAACCGCCCCGACCAACCGCCATGGGTCGCGCACCAGCACAAATAAAGCGAAAACAAACAGAAGGTGATCCCAACCCTCCAGGATATGCTCGAACCCAAGGCGGAAGTAACTGCTCAGAACCGACCAGGTCGTTGGCTGTTCTGGTATGATCAAAGCAGGCGTCTCGGGTGTGAACCGCAAGGTGGAGGGTTCCGACGATATGGGTTGGATGCGCAGCAGAACGTCGTTTCGTTGTTGCTCCAGCCCTTCAATGGTGATGGTGTGACCGGCGATATCCTCCTCGCACTCAAGAACCCAGGTCGTGATCCAAGCTGTTCCGTCGGATCGTGGCTCGGGTCCTCGGTTTTGGGCACATTGAGCGGGTAGTATGGCATCGATACCCATGGGGCGGCCATTCACATCAGGCTTGCGCCATAACACTTGCCAGGTGTTGCTCGCCAATTGCCGCAGGTCCAAATAACCGGGGTCAAGTGCATGTGCATGTCCCGCTTGTGCGGCGAACATCAGCCAGCCCGAGAATAACAGGCAAAAGAGCCGCTTCATTCGACCGCCTTGTCCATGTCGGGTGTTTCGACCTGGTAATTCGACGCCAGGCTTTCATATTGTGCCTGCGCCAGATCCGACCCGGCTTCGCGGCGCCATTCCAGTAAAACGGTATCGCGGATATCTTCCAGCTTTGGCAATATGGGTTCTTGTTTGTCCGTAACACGAACCACGTGGATGCCATATGCGGATCGGACAGGGCCGGACCAGCTGCCTGGCTCCAACGAATTCAGAGCCGCCGAAAAGCCAGTGCCAAAGTTTGCGTCCACCACGCGCACTACTGTCAGAGGCATCGACTTTGGAAGCAAAGTTGTCGGTCCGATGCTGCTCCAGTCCTGCTGAGTGTTTGCAGCCTCGATCGTGCGTTCGATGGCATCCGGATCAGCGTTCTCGCCCAGATAGATCTGGTCAAAAGCGATCTGTGCCGGTTTGGTGAACCGTTCCGGGTTTTCGTTTAGAAAGGTCTGCAACACTTCGGGCTCGGGCTCGATCGAAGCTGCGATTGCGTCAGTCAGAAAATCCATCTTCTGCGCCAGACGTGCACGGATGACCTGATCACCTTGATCCAGCCCAAGCTTGCGTGCTTCGCGCACAAGAACTTCTTCGCGGATCGCCCCGTCAATCAGGGCCTGTAACTCATCTTCCGTCGGTGGGCGGTTCCAGCTGTTTTGGAAACGTGTTTTCAGTAGGGCGACATCGTTACCATCGACTGTGATCGTGTCGGTTTCTTCAACGATGTCCTGTTGCGGGGAAATCCATGCAAACCAACCGAAAATGGCAACCCCGATCAAAATGAAGTGGACTAAAGGTTGTTTTAAAATTTGCATGCGGGTTCTCAATGTCGTGTCGCAATATTGCCGGGCGGGGTTGGCCGCCCGGCAATGTCTTTAGTGTATTGTTCGGTTACTCGCTAGGAGTGTACCAGATCGGCGAGGAGTATGCGCGCTCCTGATGAACCAGTTGCGCCTCTTCCGGCAATTCAATACCGAACCGGACCTTGTCGTACAGGACCCAACGGGGTGTGGGAATTTCAAGCGCCCGGACATAGTAGAAGGCCCGCGCATTTGGATCAAAGTCTGGATCGGCCCAAACCGACACAAGCTCGGCGGTGCCAATCGTGTTACTCCAGCTGGCGGTTTCGATATCGACGGTGTTGCCGACAGCCGGGACTTTGCCGTTTTCATCAGCAGCCCGGTCATCCGACCATGCAACGTCGTAGACTTTCTCGTGCAATTCTCCTTCGCCATCGAGCCACCCTTTTACGACCTGTACCCGGTCCAGATTGGCCCCAACCGGATCGCGTAGCGCTGCAATCAGGAATGAAGGCGCTCCATCACCTTCGTTAGGGCGTAAGTCCGAGCCCATCGGAACGCCTTTGGTGTAGCCAACGTCCGCAAGGAACCGGGTCTCAAGATCTGCTTCGTCAAATTCCCATCCACCAAAGAACCGCAGACCGATCCGAGGACCAGTCGTGGCATAGGTTTCACGCCGTTTGAAAGCATCAAAGATCGCCGAACGCGTGTTCTCGGTGGCCCAGACGGCAGTGTAACCAGATGCGACAAGAAGGTCGCCGGGGATTTCGCCAAGATCATTGGCGATGAAGGGGTGCTGGATTCTTGTGGCCGACGGTTCAACGCTGACGGATTTTCCGAAAAAGTTGTCCTCTTCAGCTGTTGCCAGCGATGTGTGGCTGTCTGTTGCCCCACCCATTCCGAACTTATAAGGGTTCACCCCGAATTTTTCTTCCAGCATCAGGCCACGTTTCAAGGCTTCCCTGGCATATTCACCGGCCAGCATGTCCTCTGTTTTCAGCTCGGTAATATCGAGGTTGCCGACGTCCCAGTTTTCATAGTCCGCAAATTCGTCTTCCGGGCTAAGGAAGGGGTGTGCTTCTCCGTCGCCTTTGATTTGGGTGACCTCATAATGCGGCTCCCACTTGGCGCGGTTCTGCACGTATTCTTCGTCTACCTTGCCGCCGTGATAAGTATCCTCAGTGGGGAACATCCAGCCATTTGACAGGTTGCCATTATGTGCAAAAGCAACCGCGCGACCGCCGGTTTTACCCTGATATTCTTCAAGCCACGCATAAAGCGCCTTGGGGTCGGTGTCGCCGTAAGGAGGCTGAGTCACCGGCGGCACCATTTGCAGTGCCCGAATTGGTCCGTCACGTAGCATGACATTGCGGTGCAGGTTGAATCCCTTGGGAACGGACGTCCATTCAAACCCAATAAAGGCGGTGAAATTGCCGGGGTCGTTATGCCGTTCCGCTGCCATAACGATGTTTTCCCATGTAAATGCGAATGCGTCCGCGCCTGGGCTGTATGACTCAAGTAGGATTTCCGGCAGGGTCATTTGAGAGAAATTAGTAATAATGTCGAAGGCCGCTTTCCCGGCTTCTTCACCACCCGCCTTGTAACCTTCGTACCACTCCAAGCCTTTTGGGTCACCAATAACGCCAGGTTTACCGGCCTGCAGGTCCGGGGCGAAACCCATCAAATCAGTATGATCCGTCAGCACCATCCAATCCAGGGGCCGCGCCAGCCTGACGGCCTGACCGGTTGACGAAATAACTTGTTCCCCCTTTGCGAACCGCCATGCCTCATCAGGAAGCAAGGTGTTTCCGAATGCGCCCGCATCCAGCGACAAACCGGTGTGCAGGTGTGTATCACCCCAAAGCGGCCGTTCGGGGAACGATCGGTTGGCGTAGGGCGAATATGGGCGGTCAGCAAAGGTGCCTTCAGCAGCCTCTTTGCTGGGGACCGCGTCTGCCCAAACAAGCGCTGGTAGTGTCAGCAAAGAGATCAAACAGGTTGTAAGTCGAAGCATTGAACCCTCCCCAGGTCTTCGCGCTAATCGAATATCGTAAACTCAGTATATTCATTTCTTATAATGTATTGAGCGAGTTTTGGTACTGATTTTTCTATCTTTAGACCTCGTCCAGTGCAGGCTCATGCCCCGCGTGGCGGTACCCGCGGTCAGAGTACCTCACCGCCATCGACCGTTTCGCACGGCGGCCACTTGCGTGCCCGCCCTTGATAAACACTGCGCGAACGTATGCGCCGAAAAGGTAGTACGCGCCGGGTTGGGTGAGTTTGTCCTGTTCGTTGAGAACGGCAACCTTCCCGTCGATCAGGCATTCCCGGCAAAATCCGTTGACTTATAATGCTGGATGCGAGGCGCCAGTGGACGCAGCGGCGGACGCCGATATCCAAAGCGGTAAGGATTTTCGTACTGCAACATCATCGCAGCGGCGCAAAATGCGGATTGCCAAAAAAGGTAGGGCTGTAATCGGCGCGCACGGCACAAGTTTGAGGTTGCTGACTAGTGCCCATCGCGGGCAGATTGATTTCCAGGACAAAGGGACGGACCAGCCAATGACACAACAATCCACGGGCATGGCTGTCTTTTTGACCGGCAGTCTGATGCGGCATGTGACCCGAATGTCGCTGACCACCAGCATTGGTCTTATGGCAATCTTTGCCGTGGATTTCGTGGACATGGTGTTCATCTCAATGCTGGGCAATGACGCCTTGGCCGCAGCGGTCGGCTATGCGGGCACGCTTTTGTTTTTCACCAACTCGATCAATGTGGGGCTGTCCATCGCAGCCGGGGCTCTTGTCGCCCGCGAGTTGGGGGCCGGGCGGCTCGAAAAAGCCCGGCAATTCGGTACAAGCGTTGCCCTTCTTGGTATTCTGATGGGATTGATTGTGTCTGCCATAGTCATGATCAACATCAAGTTTTTGCTGTCCTTGCTGGGCGCGCAGGGCGAGGTTCTGCAACTGGCCGCACGGTATGTCAGCATTATTCTGCCGACCATGTGGGTGATGGCAGTGGCAATGACGGGTATGGCTGTGCTACGTGCGCATGGTGATGCGCGCCGGTCTATGCAGGCCACGATTTATGGCGGGCTTGCGAACGCGGTTCTGGATCCGATCCTGATTTTCGCTGTCGGTCTTGGCCTGGACGGGGCGGCGATTGCCTCGGTTATTGCACGTATCTGTATGCTGATAGCGGCGGTCCGGCCCGCAGTGCGCGTGCACCATGGATTTGCGCGACCGTCGCTGAGGCAAGTGATGGATGACCTCCAACCGGTTCGGGCGATTGCAATACCGGCAGTTCTGACCAATGTCGCCACGCCGGTCGGCAACGCCATCGTGATCCGTGAGGTTGCACAGTTTGGAACAGACGCCGTGGCTGGCATGGCGGTAATAGGGCGGTTGATGCCCGTCGCATTCTCCGTGGTATTTGCTCTATCCGGGGCGATAGGCCCGATTGTCGGGCAGAACTTTGGGGCAGGGCAGTATGACAGGGTGAAGGGCGCGTTCCTGGCGGGCGTGAAATTTACTGCCGTCTATGTGGTTCTGATGGCTGCGGTGCTGTTCGTCCTGCGTGCCCCCATCGCCGACTTGTTTCAGGCCCAAGGCGAGACGCGGGCGCTGATCTATCTGTTTTGCGGGCCGCTGGCCCTTGCGTCCTTCTTCAACGGGGTGATCTTTGTTGCGAATGCCAGCTTCAACAACCTTGGCTATCCCATTTACTCCACGTGGGTTAACTGGGGGCGACATACGCTGGGCACGTGGCCATTTGCAGTGGCCGGAGCCTATTTCGCAGGCGCTCCGGGAGTGTTGTTGGGGCAGGCGCTGGGCGGTGTGATATTTGCTGTAATCTGCTGGGTAATGGTGCGCCGCGTTGTCTCGGGCCTGACTGCGCCATCAGAGGTCGATCCTTTTGCCGGGCAAAGCCGGCTGCAATCCCTGTTCGGGCGCAGGGGGTGGTGAGCCTTCCCAGCGCGTTTGAATACCAACGTTTTTGGTCACCAGAGGCAGTTTTCGTCTCCTTTGTCGCAACAAAGACATCCTCATTTGCCAATTCATGAATTCGTTGTAAGCTGAGCTTATGATTGCAAAAAACGCCAAGTTATTACGGGGCGTTGATTTCAAAAAACACCTTTAACGACCGAGGATGAGCAATGTCCGGAAGTCTTTTGAAGTACACGCGTGTTCTTGAGATTGTCGGAGACACGATCAAAGTCAGGGTGCCTCTGGACGGATCGACCGACGCAGCGGTGCGTTTCAATGATCTGGCCGTAATCGAAACCGTGGACGGCCACAAGACGCTGGCGCAGGCCATTTTCATTGACCGGGATGTTGTCACCCTGCAGGTGTTTTCCGGCACCAAGGGCATCTCGACCGAGGCGACGGCGACGTTCCTGGGCCACCCGATGCAGACGCCATATTCACAGAACATACTGGGCCGCGTTTTTGACGGCGCGGGTGTATCTATTGATGGTGGACCTGACCTGTCGTCTGAGCCGCGCGTGGATATTGGCGGGCCAACCGTGAACCCGGCGGAACGCGCCGTTCCCAACAAGATGATCCGAACCGATGTGCCCATGATCGACGTGTTCAACACGCTGGTCGAAAGTCAGAAAATCCCGATCTTTTCGGTTTCAGGTGAGCCGTTCAACGCGTTCCTCAGTCGTATCGGCATTCAGGCGGACGCGGATATCGTGGTGTTTGGCGGGCTGGGGTTGATCTTTGACGACTACTTTACCTTCAGGACGTCCTTCGAGGATGCAGGCGTGTTTTCCCGAACGGTGATGTTCGTCAATCAGGCGATGGATCCGCTGGTCGAACGGCTGCTGGTACCCGATATGGTGCTGGCCGTGGCCGAAAAATTCGCGGTGGAGGAAGGTAAGCGCGTTCTGGTCCTGCTGACCGATATGACCGCCTATGCTGATGCGATGAAAGAGGTCGGGATCAGCCAGGAACGCGTGCCGTCGCAGCGTGGCTATATGGGTGACCTCTATTCCCAATTAGCCCGTCGGTACGAAAAGGCCTGTGATTATGCCAAGGGCGGATCGGTCACTGTGCTGACCGTGACGACGATGCCCGGTAATGACGTGACCCATCCTGTGCCGGATAACACGGGCTATATCACCGAGGGGCAGATCTATTTGCACTCGGGTGTGATTGACCCGTTCGGCAGCCTCTCGCGGCTCAAGCAGAACGTGATCGGCAAGACGACGCGCGAGGATCACGGGCAGATCATGAACACCATGATCCGGTTCTATTCAGAAAGCCGCGACGCCGCGCAGAAACAGGCAATGGCGTTCGACCTTTCGGATTACGACCATCAGTTGTTGAAGTTTGGTGACCTGTTCAAAACCCGGTTCATGGACATCAACGTTTCAATCTCGCTGGAAGATGCGCTGGATTTGGGGTGGAAAACTCTGGCCGAGTGTTTCGCACCTGAGCAGCTACTGATGAAACAGGCCCTGATCGAAAAGTATTTCCCAAAGGATGCCGATGGCGCGGTTGCAGCTGAATAAATCGTCGCTCGCGCGCGAGCAGACGCAGCTGAAAAGCTATGAGCGGTTCTTGCCATCGCTGGACCTTAAGCGTCAGCAATTGATGGCCGAGCGCGCGAAGGCGCGCGAAGATGTGCAGCGCCTTCAGGATGAGGTGCAGGAACTGGCGCAAAAGGTTGGAGAAAAACTGCCGATGCTGGCGCAGCAAGGCGTTGATCTGGACGGGTTGGTCGCGCTGAAAGACTACAAAGTCAAAGAGGTCAACGTCGTGGGCGTAAAGATGCCTGCGCTAGACCGGATCGAGGTCGCGGTGCGTCTGTATTCCTATCTGGCCAAACCTCATTGGGTCGATGCGGCGGCCCGGTTGCTGCACGATATGATCGAGGCGCGTCTACGGGTCAAAGTGGCCGAAGAGCGGGTGAAGATATTCGATAGGGCTGTGGCCACCATCACCCAGCGTGTCAATCTGTTCGAAAAGGTTCTGATCCCGCGCGCCAAAGCGAACATAAAGAAAATCCGCATTTATCTGAGTGATGAACAGATGCAGGCCGTGGTCCGGTCGAAAATCTCAAAGCGCAAACATGCGCAGGAGGCGGTGTCATGAGTGTCGCGCGCCTCAAGAAACTGTCACTGGTCGGGCGATCAAATCAAAAGACCGAAACGCTTGAGGCGCTGCAGGAATTGGGATGCATGCACGTCCTGCCGCTGGTCCCGCCGCCCTCTGAACCGGAAAAGATCAGCGAGCGTGGTGCGCGGGACGCCTATAAGGCGCTGCGGTTCCTGCATGACGTGTCCGAACCGCGCCGACAAATCCAGCGCGACCCCGGTTTTGACATGGAGCAGTTCGTCAAGGATGTGCTGGACCTGATGCAACGGACCCGTGACATGACGGACCAAAGGGATTTTCTGGCCAACCGGATCGCGCAGGTTCGCCCTTGGGGTGACCTGGATTTTCCACCCGACGATGTATTAGCAGGGAACCGATTGTGGTTCTATCAACTGCCGCTCAAGCATCGCGATGCGTTGGAAGCCCTGGATATGCCCTGGGCTATACTCGAGCAGGACCATAGGTTCATCTATGCCGTGCTGATCGACCCGGATGAGCCGGATGACGATATCCTTCCAGTCCCGCGCACGCACACAGGATCGCTGCCCATTCACGAGCTTGAGGCGCAACTGGAAGAGGCTGAGATCGCCATCGAAGCGCTTGAGGCTGAGCGCGTCGCGCAGACCCGATACCTGACACTGATGCGCCGGAACCTGTCGGTTGCCGAAAGTGCGGCTGAGCTGGCCCATGCTACCCAAAAGGTGCGCGACGAAGAGGCGATGTTTGCCCTTCAGGGCTGGGTGCCCGAGGATCGTATAGATGCGGTTCTGGACATGGCAAACGCCAAGGATGCCGCTGTGCTGATCGAAGAACCCGGCCCCGAAGACAGCCCGCCCACCTTGTTAGAACAACCAGAAAAGCGCAGTGCTGCTGTAGACTTGGCACTGTTTTATCAAGTGCCGGGTTACAAGGATTGGGACCCTAGCGTCATCGTCGCCGTTTCGTTCGCGATCTTCTTTGCGATGATCGTGGCCGATGCCGGGTACGGGGCAATTATCTTGGCGGGGCTCTTGTTGTTTTGGAAACGCCTTGATCGCACACCACATGAGCGTTCCTGGCGACGCTTTGGCGTGATCATCTCGGGGGCGACGATCCTGTACGGCATATTGGTCGGCAGCTATTTCGGCGTATCGCCAACTGAGGGGTCGTTCTGGTCCAAGCTCAAACTGCTCGACCTGAACAATTTCGGCGCGATGATGATGGTTTCGATTGTCGTTGGCGTATTGCATCTGGTGCTGGCCAATGCGCTTGCCGCCCGCGCGGCTTGGGGGCACCGAAACGCCATTGCCAATCTGGGCTGGATCGCGGCGCTGATTGGAGGATTCATTTTGTGGCTTAGCTACATGAAGGGCAATTCTCCGGTGCCGGGTGCGGCCTTGATGGGGATCGGGGTTCTGGCCATCGTCTGGTTCTCAAGCGAGCGGGTCATCAAGAAACCAACCGACTGGTTATGGCGGCTGATCGAAGGGCTGCAAAGCCTTGCCGGGGCGATGGGTGCATTTGGCGATGTGCTTAGCTACATGCGGCTGTTTGCGTTAGGTCTGGCCTCAGCCTCATTGGCGATCACGTTCAACGATCTGGCGGGGTCGGTGATGCAGTCCCTCAAGGGGCTCGGCGTTCTGCTTGCCCTGCTGATCCTAATCATCGGCCATATTCTCAACTTCGCCCTCGCCATGATGAGCGGCGTCGTCCACGGATTACGTCTCAATTACATCGAATTCTTTAAATGGGGTCTGCCGGACGAAGGCGTTGTCTTTCGCCCGTTCGCCCGCAAGGAGGTTCAGGAATGAATGAGCTTGTTTTGACATTGGGTTGGCTGGGCATTTACGCGCCTATGGCGTTGGGCGCGGCCTCCAGCGCGATCGGGTGCTCCATCGCCGGCATGGCCAGTATTGGCGCCATGACAGAAACTGAAGGCGGCTATGGTCGCTTTGTTGGCGTATCAGCCTTTCCGTCGACCATGGTGATTTACGGCATCGTCATCATGTTTACCTTGAACCGAGATGTGACACCCGAAAACGCGGGCGGCTTGTTCGGGATAGGTATCCTGTCAGGCATCGCATTGATGTATTGCGGGATCTGGCAGGGTCGGGCCTGTGCTGCGGCGATCAACGCCACCAAGGAAAAGCCCGAGATCTTTGGCCTGGCACTGGCTCCGGCGGCGATCATCGAAGGGTTCGGCGTCTTTGCCTTTGTCTTTGCTCTGGTGATCAGCGCGGGGATCAGCTGATGGCGCAGGATGGCATGATTTCACACGGTGTGGATGCCCTGATCGATAAGCTGCGAAATGATGGCGTGGCGGCTGGTCAGGCTGACGCTGAAAAACTGCGGTCAGAGGCCAAGGCCGAAGCCGCCAAAATCTTGGCTGACGCGAAACGCGAAGCGGACGACTATCAGAAAAAGGCGCGCAGCGATTCCGACAAATACCGCGCGGCGGGAGAAGAGGCGTTGAATACCGCCATGCGTGATGCAGTTCTGACCATGAAAGGTGGATTGACCGACCGGTTTCGTGAAGATGTCGAACGTCTGGTGACCAAGGAAATGGCTGACCCGAAATTGCTGAAACAGATGATTTTGGAGGTCGTCGGTCAAGAGGCTGATGGCGTCAATCTGGATGGCAAGGTCCAGGTCATTCTGCCTGCCAAAGTCGCGACGCAGGAAGACATCAAGCAGAACGCGGATGACATCCAGTCTGGCAAGCTGACCAAATATGTTCTTGGGCTGACAGCTGAAATGTTGCGCGAACAGGTAGAGCTGCATGCATCGGACGACAACCAAGATGGTATCCGCGTTCGGGCCGAAGATCAGGGCGTTGTGCTGGACCTGACGGACAAGGCGGTCGCCTCACTGCTGATGGAGCATCTTCAGCCGCGGTTCCGTGCCGTGCTGGAAGGTGTGATCCGCTGAGATGTCAGACCCTGACGCCTATATCGCGCTGATCAGCAGCCTGCCGGGATCTGAACGGCTGTTTGTGGCCAAGCAGCCACCGCTGTCACGGCTGCGGTTGGATCGTCGCCTGACCGCGCTTGCATCTGAGGATGCGCGTGTTCTGAAAGCGTTGGAGCAGGCGCTGAACTGGAGTGCATATGACATGGATGTCACGGATGCGCAGGCAGTACAGCGATGCAATCAGGCGTTGGGCAAAATTCCGCAACCAACCTTGCGTAGACTGTTCCTTGAGCGGATGGACTTGCGCACTGTTGTTGCTGCACTGCGCTTGCGCGCGCGTGGAGGCAATCCGCCCTCGGGAGCGTACGGCATTGGACGTTGGAGCCGCCATATTCCAGCCAACTGGGGGGACCCGGATTTCCGCCTTTCGGTGCCGATGCCGTGGATCAGGGAAGCGCGTCAGCTGCTAGAAGCCGAGGACCCTTTGGGTCTGGAACGGCTGTTGCTGTCGGTCAACCACAAGCAACTGAAACGATACGCCGCCCGCCACCTGTTCGATTTTGAGGCCGTGGCAATATACGTCCTGATCTGGAACATTTTTGATCGATGGGCGCAAAGCAACGCTCAGGACGCAGCCACCAGGTTTGAGAAACTGGCCCAGCAGGCCATGGCCAATGTCGAAGAATTCGATTTTGAGAGAGTAAGCGCATGACTGCCCAAACACCTCCAGTTCAAACCGCAACCGCCCGTGTCGTCTCGGTCCAGGAAGGGCTGGTGCAGATTCAGGCCAACCAAGATGCAGCCGGAGTTCCCGGGCAACTGGTCAAGAACGAGGTGGTGTTCATCCTGCCGACCCGTGCTGGACCGGGCGGGCGACAGGAACGGCTCAAAGCCGAGGTGCTGCGCGTGCGCGGGGACACAGCTGATGTACAGGTGTATGAAAGCACAGACGGCGTGGCCGTTGGCGATCCGGTGGAACAATCGGGTCAGTTGCTGTCCGTAGAACTGGGGCCGGGGCTGTTGGGTCAGGTCTTTGACGGCCTACAATCGCCTTTGCCGAAGGTTGCGGCCGAGTTTGGGACCTTCCTGCCGCGCGGTGCTGATGTGGCGCCGCTGGACGATCAGGCGAAATGGTCCTTCACGCCTTCGGTTAAGGTCGGAGATACAGTCACGGCAGGCGACAGCATTGGGACAGTTCCGGAAGGCCGGTTCACCCATAAAATTATGCTGCCCTTCAATTGGGTTGGCGAATACAAGGTCGTTTGGGTTCAGAAAGGGGCCGCGTCGATCCATGAGATTGTTGCCCGACTTGAAGACGAGCAGGGGGGTGAGCACACATTGACGCTGTGTCAGAAGTGGCCAGTTCGGCGACCTTTGCCCGAAAGCATCTTGAAGCGCTCCCTGTCAGAACGCCTGTACCCAACCGAGCCGGTGCTGACCTCGCAACGCCTAATCGACACGTTCTTTCCCATTGCCCGCGGCGGCACGGCCTGCATTCCCGGTCCGTTTGGGGCGGGCAAAACCGTGCTGCAAAACCTGATCGCGCGGAACTCCAAAGTGGATATCGTGATCGTCGTTGCCTGTGGTGAACGCGCGGGCGAGGTTGTTGAAACGATACACGAATTCCCCAAGATGACCGATCCGATGTCGGGCGGCAGTCTGATGGATCGGACGATCATCATTTGCAACACCTCTTCCATGCCCGTTGCGGCCCGCGAGGCATCAATCTTCACCGGAATTACACTGGGCGAGTATTACCGGCAGATGGGCTATGATGTGCTGCTGATTGCCGACAGCACCAGCCGCTGGGCGCAAGCGATGCGCGAAACTTCGGGCAAGCTCGAGGAAATTCCGGGTGAGGAGGGCTTTCCAGCGTATCTGGAAAGCTCGATCAAGGGCCTTTACGAGCGCGCGGGCGCATTGAAAACAAATGACGGCGATCTGGGCAGCCTTACGCTGATTGGCACAGTTTCCCCCGCGGGTGGCAATTTTGACGAGCCAGTGACGCAGTCCACGTTGTCTACCGTGAAGTGCTTTCTGGGGCTGTCCTCGGAACGGGCTTACAAACGGTTCTATCCTGCGGTTGACCCAATGCTTAGCTGGTCGCGATATACCGATCAGCTCTCGGATTGGTACGACAATAACGCTGAGCCCGGTTGGACAGGCAAGGTGCGCGATCTGCTGGCCCTAATTGAAAAAGGCGAACAGGTCGACCAGATGATGCAGGTGACCGGCGAAGAAGGTGTCACCATCGAGGACTTCGTCACGCAGCAAAAAGCGCTGTTCGTGGACATGGTGTACCTACAGCAGGATGCCTTTGACAAAGTCGACGCAACCGTCCCGCTAGAGCGTCAGAAGATGACATTCAAGCTGGTCTATGATGTTACGCAATCAACTGCGGAATTCGAAGATAAGGGTGAAGTGCGTCAGGTGTTCACCCAGCTCACAGGTCTTATGAAGAACTTCCACTACGCCGCGGAAAACACGCCGGAATTCAAGTCGCTGTGGGGACAGATACAGGACCTGAGTCGTGGAAAATTTGGAGTGTAGGTCAGGGATATGGTAGCCCGTAGGGGAATCGAACCCCTCTTTCCAGGTTGAAAACCTGGCGTCCTAACCGATAGACGAACGGGCCATCTGGTAGTGGCATTAGCACAAGTGGTAGCCCGTAGGGGAATCGAACCCCTCTTTCCAGGTTGAAAACCTGGCGTCCTAACCGATAGACGAACGGGCCACGCTGGCTTGTGGAGGGCCTTTTACGGTTTACCTCTGACCCCCGCAAGCCGAAAAATGCAGGGATGCGAAACTTTTTTGGCAGGGCCGGAAATGGGCTCAGTTTGCCTCTGCCGCGTCCTCCAACCTCAGCTGAACGCTTTGCCGTCCACCCCATGTGTTCACTTCAAGCCGTCCGGCGAAATGAAAGCGCGCGCCGCCATGGTTGGACAGCTTTTCACCCATTGGTCCGTCAAAGGCTCCAAAGGCAATGGCATCAAGACCACCACCAACCCCGTCGGACAGCGACAGTTTCAGATGCGATTCCCCCACGCGCTTGGCAAATCGCACCTGCAAGTCCGGCAACGCATAGCGCGGGGCAGGGGCGCTGGCCCCGAAAGGACCGGCTTTTTCTATCTGTTCGATCAGATCGACCGAAGCTGCGCCCGGCATAAGCGCTCCGTCTAGCTTCATGTCTGCAGGACCGCCCTTGCCCGCGCCTTGCTTGGCCAACAACTCGCTGAGGCGTTCCATGGCCGGTTCCAACTGATCCCGCATAACGGTCAGCCCTGCGGCCATCTTGTGCCCGCCGCCTTTAACCAAAAGCCCCTCGGCCGCCAACCGTTGGATTGATGCCCCCAGATCAACGCCAGAAACCGACCGCCCTGAACCCTTTCCTTCATCACCATCAAAGCCGATGACAATGGCGGGTCTGTTGGCGCTTTCCTTGAGGCGGGATGCCACGATGCCGACAACGCCGGGATGCCACCCTTCGCCCGCCGCCCAGACTAAGGGGGCATCCAGCCCACGTTCCTCGGCCTGTTCCAGCGCCGCTGCACGGACTGCGTTTTCGATATCACGACGCTCGGTGTTCAACTCATCCAATCTTTGAGAAAGCGCTTCGGCTTCGGTCATCGAGTCCGTGCTGAGCAGTCGCGCGCCCAGATCCGCTTGACCGATCCGCCCGCCCGCATTGACGCGCGGACCCAGAAGAAAACCCAGGTGATAGCTGGTAGGCGCTGAATCCATACGCGCCACATCCGACAGCGCCACTAATCCTGGTCGTTGCCTCTGTGCCATGACCTTAAGGCCTTGCCGCACCAGCGCCCGGTTCGCGTCAATCAGCGGGGCCACGTCTGCAACGGTTGCCAATGCCACAAGATCCAGCAACCCGATCAGGTCGGGACCCTTAACCTCAGCCTCACGCAGTTGCCGTCCGGCCTCAACCAGCATCAGAAACACCACCGCAGCAGCGCAGAAATAACCCAGGTCGCCGCTTTCATCCTGCCGGTTCGGGTTCACTACCGCCACGCAATCCGGCAGCGTTTCACCACCAAGGTGGTGGTCCAACACAATGACATCCGCGCCTTTTGCCGCCGCGATAGGTTCATGGCTAAGCGTTCCGCAATCCACGCAGATGATTAGGTCATGCGCAGCCGCCAGTTCCTGCATTGCAGGCACGTTCGGCCCATAACCCTCATCAATTCGATCTGGCACATACAGCGTGGCTTGCAGCCCCATCTGACGCATCCAGACAAGCAACAAAGCCGCCGAACTGCCCCCATCGACGTCGTAATCGGCAAAAACCGCGATCCGCTGCTTGTTTCGGACAGCTTCCAAAAACCGCGTTGCGGCGGTCTCCATATCTTTCATGGACCGGGGATCGGGCAGCAATTCCTTCAGCTTTGGTTCAAGAAAGCTTTCGGCTTCCATGGGTGGCACTCCGCGCCGTGCCAGAACCTGACATAGCGCACGTGGCAGCCCGGACTGTTGCACCAGCATTTCCGTGGCCCGTTCGACCTCGGCCTCCGGTCCGATCCAACGCCGCCCGGTCAGTGACTGCTCAACCCCTAAAAAGCTCATGCCTGCCTCTCATATGCTAAGGCCGGACCCTCTCGGGTCCGGCCTCATTGTATCTATCGAAACCTCTGCCAAAGGCAAAGGTGCAAGCCATCACGCGTTGTCGTGCGGCCAGGTTGGCGTGCGGTAGGACATGCGGCGCACCGAACCGGTTTTGGAACGCATCAGCAGGGTGGTGGTTTCAACCCAACCCGGCTGGCGTTTGATCCGCGGCAGCAAAGAGCCACCGGTCACGCCAGTTGCGGCAAAGATCACGTCTGCGGTCACCATCTCATCGCGAGAATAAACGCGGTCCAGATCGGTGATACCCGCCTTGGCGGCACGACCGCGCTCGTCATCATTGCGGAACAGCAGGCGGCCAAAGATCTGCCCACCCATGCATTTCAGCGCGGCAGCGGCCAGAACGCCCTCGGGTGCTCCGCCTTGCCCCATGTACATATCGATGCCGGTCTCTTCGCTTTCGGCACAGTGCATCACGCCGGCCACATCACCATCGGTGATCAGGCGGATCGAGGCGCCGGTTTCGCGCACTTCAGCGATCATCGCTTCGTGGCGGGGACGCTCCAGAATGCAGACGGTGATGTCGGCAGGCTTGCAGCCTTTGGCATTGGCCAACGCTTCAACACGCTCGCGTGGGCTCATGTCGAGGTTCACGACGCCTTCCGGAAAGCCCGGACCAATGGCCAGCTTGTCCATATAAACATCGGGTGCGTGCAGCATCGAGCCGCGCGGGCCCATCGCGATCACGGTCAGCGCGTTCGGCATGTCCTTGGCGGTCAGAGTCGTGCCCTCAAGCGGGTCCAGTGCGATATCCACACCGGGGCCGTTTCCGGTGCCGACCTCTTCGCCAATATACAGCATCGGTGCTTCGTCACGCTCGCCTTCGCCGATGACAACCACGCCGGCAATGTCCAGCAGATTCAGCTGTTCGCGCATCGCGTTTACAGCCGCCTGATCCGCAGCCTTTTCGTCACCACGTCCGACCAGCGAGGCCGAGGCAAGTGCGGCCTGCTCTGCGACCCGTGCAAGGCCCAGAGACAACAGGCGGTCGTTGAAATCGATTTTGGCAGCGCTCATTTTTCGTATCCTCAGGTCAATAAAGGCGTTTCATCGGGCATAGCCTGCGTTTTGTGCAAGCCGCAAGGGTCAAACCTCTTCAATCCGCAGTGCAACGGGCTCACCCGACACGACATCGGTCGTCCGGAGGCCTTCCAAAGCGACATCCAGCGTGGCACGTGTGGTCTTGTGCGTAACAATCAGAACCGGCGCGGTGGCTTCGGTGTGCCCGTACTGGCGCATTCGATCAATTGAGACGCCTGCATCACCCAGAATAGCCGCCACTTTCGCCAGAGCACCCGGTTTGTCGAACAGTGCAAGGCGCAGATAGTAGGGGGCGGGCAGGCCGGTTATGGCAGGTTTTGCCTCTTCCAGTGTCGTGGCGGGACGGCCAAAAGTTGGGATCTGCAATCCCCGCGCCAGATCGCAGACGTCGCCCATAACGGCGCTTGCCGTTGGACCTTCGCCCGCACCAGGGCCGCGCAGGACGACCTGATCGACCGCGTCGCCTTCGATCACCACCATGTTGGTGCCGCCTTCCAGCTGACCCAAGGGCGAGCCGCTGGGGACAAGGCACGGCTGCATCCGCTGTTCCAGACCGCGTGCCGAGCGTTGAGTGACACCCAGCAACTTGATACGATAGCCCATGTCGGCTGCCTGATGAATGTCATCCAGACTGATATGCTGGATGCCTTCGATCTGAATGCCGTCGAAATTCGGTTTGGTGCCAAATGCGATCGAGGACAACAGCGCCAGCTTATGCGCCGCGTCGATGCCGCCCACGTCCAAGTTCGGGTCAGCCTCGAGGTAGCCCAGTTCCGCGCATTCTTCGAACAGCGCGTTATACCCTAGTTCCTGCGATTGCATCCGCGTCAGGATATAGTTGCAGGTGCCGTTCATCACGCCCATGACGCGGGTGATCTCGTTCCCGGCCAGCCCCTCGGTCAGGGATTTGATCACGGGGATACCGCCTGCTACGGCGGCCTCAAAACGGATCACACGGCCTGCGGCCTCCGCTTGTTCAGCCAGCTCCTGACCGTGAATGGCCAACAAAGCCTTGTTTGCGGTCACCACATCCTTGCCAGCGGCCAACGCGGCCTCGACAGATGCTTTGGCGGGGCCGTTTTCGCCGCCCATAAGTTCGACAAAAATATCGACATCGTCGCGCTGCGCCAATGAGACGGGATCAGTCTCCCATGCATACTCCGACAGGTTTACGCCACGGTCTTTGTTTGCGTCGCGCGCAGAAACAGCGGTGATTTCGATCGCGCGACCTGTACGCGCCTGCAGCAGTTCGGCATGGCGGCGCACGATCCGCACGACACCCACGCCAACTGTTCCCAAGCCGGCAATTCCCAGCCGCAGCGCCTGTGTCATCCCGTGGGTTCCTTTCCGCTCGAATGTCCTTGGTTTCGGGCTGTTTGCCCGTTCAAAGGTGCCTTAACGGGTTCGGCGTCGAGGCGCAATCCGGGACAGCGGTAACAGTCGGTTGAAACGCGAAAGGTCAGTTGGTTTGCGCGTTCTGCAGCGCTTCGGCCCTTTTGGCCAGCGCTTCGCGGCGCGCGGTCAGGTCTTCTTCAACCTCGGCCGCTTCGTTCACGGGATCTATGGGCGGGCCAAGAATGTTCTGAAGTGGGACCAGCTTCGGATACGCGGCCGAGCGCACATTCGGCTGTTCGCGTCCTTCCAATTCCGGGAAGTCCGTGCAGGCTGCGCAAGTCAGAAGCAGAACCAAAAGTGGCAGGGGCTTCATACCGAACCCTTTCAATGGAGACTGACCCCGTGATGCACCTTTTGCGGCGGTCGTTCAAGCGGGGTTCTATATGAACGCTTGTTCATATACGATGGCAGTATGGCACGTACCCAAGGCTCACACTCGGATATCACCGGCCCGCGCATTCGAAAAGCAGCGCTGGGGCTGTTTGCCCGACATGGCTATGCAGCCGTGTCCATGCGCCAGATCGCAAAAGACGTGGGTGTGCAGGCGGGGGCGCTGTACAACTACACGCCCGACAAGCAAAGCCTGCTGTTTCGCCTGATGCAGGATCACATGCAGGATCTGTTGGCCGCTTATGGTGAACTTGAAAAACCCGCCGATGCCGAGACCGCGCTGCGCCGCTTTGTCGGCTTTCACATTCGGTTTCATATGGAGCGACCGGATGAAGTCTTTATCGCCTATATGGAGCTGCGCAACCTCACGCCCGAAAACTTCTCGGAAATCGAAGGCCTGCGCCGGGCTTATGAGGATTCGCTTGAAGCCATCTTGCAGGATGGGCAGAAGTCTGGGCTCTTTTCGGTTGCCGATACCAAAATCGCGACCCTGGCCGTGATCGCGATGCTGAATGGTGTGATGACCTGGTACCGTGCAGGCGGACGCTTGTCGCTGGACGAAGTAGAGCAGGTTTATTGGGATATGGTCAGACGCGCCGTAACCGCCTGACCAACTTTGCTTAATCAGTGCGCGGCGCGGATGAATGTGCCATTGCGCAGTTCTTTGAACGCCAGTTCCAGCTCGGCACGCGTGTTCATAACAATTGGACCATGCCATGCGACAGGCTCATCAATCGGCGCACCCGAGATCAACAGAAACCGGACACCTTCCGGACCAGCTTGAACCGTGACCTCATCACCGGTGCCAAACCGAACCAGAGTGCGGTCACCGGACAGATCGCGGATGTTGACCTCTTGGCCCGCGACCTCTTTTTCCAAAAGCACGCCGGTAGGTTGTGATGCATCGGCAAAGGCCGCCTGTCCTTGGAACACATAGGCAAACGCCCGCCGGTAGGTGTCGATGCGAAAGGTCTTTCTCACACCGGCCGGAACCTGAATATCCAAGTACTGCGGGTCGGCGGCAATACCGACTACCGGGCCGGTTTTGCCCCAGAACTCACCAACAATAACGCGCACAGTGGTGCCGTCATCATCAATGACCTCGGGGATCTCTTTGCTTTGGACATCCTGATAGCGGGGGGCTGTCATCTTTTGATCTGACGGCAGATTGCCCCACAGCTGGAAACCGTGCATTTGGCCCGCACCGTTTCCCTTGGGCATTTCCTGATGCAGGATTCCGGACCCGGCGGTCATCCACTGAACGTCGCCTGCGCCCAAAGTGCCGGTGTTGCCCAGCGAATCCGCATGCTCGACCGAGCCGGACAGGACATAAGTGATGGTTTCGATGCCGCGATGCGGATGCCAGGGGAAGCCTGCCTGATAATCCTTGGGGTGATCATTGCGGAAGTCGTCGAACAACAGGAACGGGTCAAGCTCGGACGGGTCCTGAAATCCAAAGGCCCGGTGCAATTTGACGCCTGCGCCTTCCATGGTTGGCATGGCTTTGCGGGTTTCCAATGTTGGTCTAAGGGACATGATGGCCTCCTGAATTTGTGGGGATCATGTATGCTGTTGGCGATATGCGTCAATTTGCGTGCAAACACGGGTGCTGTGCGCAATTCCATAGTCGGCTTCCCTCTGTTTTTCGGCAGACAAAGCGGATAAACCCGGACCGAGCAGAGCAGGGGACGTCAATGCAACAAGAAATTCTGGCCACGGTCCGACCTTCATCATCCAGACGTTGGATAGGGGTGGGGATGCTGTCGACCGTGGGTGTGCTGGTCATCTATGTCGCTTTGACCACGCCACCGGAACCGGCCTGGCTGGTCTTTTTACTTGTCGTTGGTGTGGCGGCGTTCTGGCTGGCCTATCGCATGTGGCAAGCCACCAGTGACTGGATCGAGCTGACCGAGACTGAATTGCGGACCGGTTCAGGGCAGGTGATTGCGCGTGTCGAAGATATCGAGTCGATCGATCAGGGGGTGTTTGCGTTCAAGCCGTCAAATGGATTTTTGTTGAAGACTACGGAAAGCGCAGGAAACAGCTGGGCACCGGGACTGTGGTGGCGATTGGGGCGCCGTGTTGGCATCGGCGGCCTGACCACAGCCGCCGAAACAAAATTCATGATACAGGTGCTACACCCACTGGCTCTACATCCTGCTGACAGAAGTGATCAGAAACGTTCCCCTTGACGATTGGAACAAAACGCGGACGCGTGAAAACAAAGTTATTGAATGTGTGATCTCTGTCCAGCCAAGTGGTGTTCAGCAATGGAACGTAGTCTTTCGACGTTTCGACAATGATCATAGTGTCCAAATCCGCCATTTCCGGAAGCAATTCAACCAAAGGGTCGAGGTTGTCATTGGTCCAATTGCCCTCGAACCCGCAAGTTGTCGACCACTCAATTCTATAGCGCTCTTCTGTACCCGCATCTACATCTGCAGCGATGTACTGGATTACCGACAAACGCATTTTTAGCGGTGAATTGTCGGTCACCATACGGTTGTATACCAAATACATAGATTCCGCATAGTTATCGGTAATTGCATCCTCACCTTCGCGTGAAATCAAGTCACTTACTGTGTACGCAGCTTTTAGGTTGGCGGTGTTTTCGCGAAAACCATCAAAGTACGTATATGTAAGTGTAACAGTCCATACGAGGAGAGGTAAAATAATAGCCGTCTCCACGGACAGGTTGCCGTTTTCGTTGCTCGCAAAAGTGCCAAGCGAGTGACGGATACGTGAAGCAATACGCGTCATTTTAAGGCTCCTGAACAAAGGTCGTCGTCGACGTAAGAGTGACCAGACCATCTTCGCCTGACAGAGCTCGCCCCATTGCCGTCGTGGGAAATACTGGATCGACCTTTGCACAGGCGCGCATGATCATCAGTGCGTTGGATCCGCCGTTTTGGAACACGGTAACAGGTTGAACCTCTTCCGCTCTGTCAACGCAGGTGGGCTCGACCGGAAAATCCAAAACGCCACGCGGATTCTGAACAATCATCTCCAATAGCAGGTTGTCAGAGCATGCGTGCATAACAACCATATGGTCGCAGATGGCATTCTTGATTGTATCGTGCTCAGTATCCGGCAAATTGATCCCAAGTCGAATGTCGCGCACGACCAGATCCATAGAGCGATCCAGCATCGCTTTCTGAATCGTGACCAACGAGTATTCGATGACGCCTAGAATGAAGAATATGTACAAAGGGAACAGTATGGCGAACTCGACGGTCAACGAACCGTCCTCAGTTCGTTTGAACCTGATCACTTTTCCCAGAGCTTTGCGGATCATTGCGTCAGTCTCAGTTGTTTGATTGAAACGGCAATGGAGTCAAAAACTTGTGAAAGCGAGAGGTTATCGTCGCCCAGGCCGCCGCCGTCGTTGACTTTGAAAAAGAAGCCGTCGCCGCTAGAACAGTTATCGATGACCGTGGCACCTGCTTCCGGTGCCTCGAATGCAATGCCATAGACATCAACGTTCTTAGCCTTGATCGCACCGCAAATATCACTCACCCTAGTGTTTTTGGTTCCGCTACCAATCGTTGTGAAGGCATTATTGTACCAGTCTCGAGTGCGCTGGTATTCGAATGCATAGTTATACTCGGCGTTCCAGTCCAAGTTCACACGATTCCACAGTTCCGGGTAGGTCAGTCGGACGGATTCACCCTCTTCATTGAAGGGTTCCGAGTGCCCTCTTGTTCCGCGTCGGGTATATAAATACTCAGGTGGGTTTTCCGAGATTTGAACACTGTACTCACCGGAGCGGGTAAGCGTTCTGGTGCAGTCGTATTTAATCCATAATCCGGCGCCCCAGTCGTAATACTCGCGACAGTTCCTATATTCCCTTTCATAACTTGTGCTGGGATTGTACCAAACATCCGACAATCCATCGCGCAAGTCCTCGTCCAAAATCCAATTGCTGGTGTTCTGTCCGTCTGTCATGACAATCATGATCTTTTTGACATTAGATTCATATGCCAGTGGGCGGTTGCTAAAAGTCGGTGGAACGACTTTGGGGGGAATGTTTCCATCCGCGTCTTTTCCCGTTTCCGGATCAACTACGACATTCGGGTCGGCGTTCTGCGTTGACAGTCTGCTGATGACCGGCTGGAATTGGGGATCCAGCAGCGCGGCACCCCATTTGACTCCGATATCAATCGACGTGTTTCCGCCCGCAGTCATGGCGTTTATCTGTTTGTGCAGGTCAGTGACGATATTGGTTACCGGCGTGATGGAACTGCCGGCTCGGGTAGTGCAGACTGAAGAGGTGGGGGCTTCTCGATTATATCGGTCACTTTTGCCAAAGGGGTCGAAATGGGCCGTCCGATTGAGTGTTTTGTTCGGATCAATCCAAGATTCTTTGAATTGGTCTTCGATTGAAGTGTCCTTGAAATCCACGCAATGGGAATAACTGTGTTCCGTCGTAACACCCGGCATGTTGTCCAGAAGGTTCGCGCCAGCGTTCACCTGGTTGTTGTAGGGTATGATCGAGATAGAAATCTTGTCCGGGTCTTCGCCAAGATAGATCGTATCCACGAATTGTACGGCGGCCTCTCGAAGCGCCTGTATCTTTGTTTTACCCGCCGTTGCGGATGGATCGCCCATAGAGCCGGAAATATCCAGAACCAACGCGATTTCGAGCGACCCAATGGCCTCTTCAGCGACGCTTGTTACCGAAGCTGTCAGTGTGGGATACCCAAAAAACCACATGAAGTGTGTAGGGACGTCGACTTTAGCGTTTGCGGTAACTTTTCTTGATCCGATGGTCGGATCATCAAAAACGATAGGTTCTTCGGTAAGATCGCCGCGGACGTCGGATTTCTCAATGTAAGAAATGACTACATCTTTTGGGGCGAGTTTTTGTTTGACGTTGGCCGCTGCAAGAACCGCACGGTCCAGAGTTCCTTGAAGGCTCGCTCGGTCACGCTCAAAATTCATAATGTCAACGCCGATACCTGCCGTCGCAAATATGAGCAAAAACCCAACAACCACAAAGATCGTGAATACGCCACCGTCCTCGTCGCGTGAAAAACGACGAGCAGCAGCGGCTGCGTTCCTATAATTCTTGGCGTTGCACTTAAATACGCGCATTTTCATCTAGCCGACCTCGCTGAGCAGATATCCGACGCTGCTAAGGAAAAGTTAACGTATGAAAACTAACGGCGAATCGTGGCGTGAATTGGGCGGAAGCGCCAGAGTTATGGCAACTTTGGGCTGGAACCGTAGATAATTGAACGACTTTATCGCCTCTGTTTTCGGGCGAGCGACAATTTCTCAGGTGTTGAGCCCAACGCGCGACTCAGCCCGGTCTGAGCGCCTTAATGACGATTTCGAGTTTTATTGTTGCTTAATTATTGATCGTTTAGCCAATGGGTGCGACAAAACGTCAGAACGCTCGTCGTTCGTCGGCACGGAGGATTACATGACGGCCATTAATGAACCAAGCTTTCGCGAAAGTGTAGATTTGATGTTTAACAGGGCGGCGTCCCTTATGGACCTGCCGCCGGGGCTTGAGGAAAAGATCCGTGTCTGCAACGCCACCTACACCGTTCGGTTCGGCGTCCGCCTGCGCGGCGATATTCATACTTTCACCGGCTACCGCTCGGTTCATTCCGAGCATATGGAGCCTGTAAAGGGCGGTATTCGTTACGCCCTTGCTGTGAACCAGGACGAGGTCGAGGCGCTTGCCGCTCTGATGACTTACAAATGTGCTCTGGTCGAAACACCCTTTGGCGGATCCAAAGGGGGATTGTGCATCGATCCCCGTAAATACGAAGAGCACGAGTTGGAGCAGATCACCCGCCGCTTTGCCTATGAGCTGGCCAAGCGCGATCTGATCAACCCCTCGCAAAACGTTCCCGCTCCCGACATGGGAACGGGTGAGCGTGAGATGGCGTGGATGGCGGACCAATACGCCCGGATGAACACGACGGACATCAATGCGCGCGCCTGTGTGACCGGTAAACCGCTGAATGCGGGCGGCATCGCCGGCCGGGTCGAAGCAACGGGCCGTGGCATCCAATACGCTCTGCGAGAGTTCTTCCGCCACCCGGAAGACATGCAAAAGGCAGGGTTGTCCGGCAAGCTGGATGGGAAACGTATCATTGTTCAGGGACTGGGCAATGTGGGCTATCACGCCGCAAAGTTCCTGAGCGAGGAGGACGGATCCAGAATTGTCGGCATCATCGAATGGGATGGTGCGCTGTATAATCCCGACGGGATCGACGTGGAATCCGTACGCCAGTGGATCGTCAAGCATGGCGGTGTCAGTGACTATCCAGATGCGACGCACTCGGCCGAGGGTGGTGCAGTTCTTGAAGAAGAATGCGATATCCTCATCCCGGCTGCTCTGGAAGCGGTTATCAACCTGTCTAATGCAGACCGGATCAAAGCGCCTTTGATCATTGAGGCTGCGAATGGCCCGGTGACTGCCGGTGCGGATGAGATTCTGCGCAAGAAGGGCACGGTGATCATTCCGGACATGTACGCAAACGCGGGTGGTGTGACGGTTTCCTATTTCGAATGGGTCAAGAACCTCAGCCATATTCGCTTTGGCCGTATGCAGCGCCGTCAAGAAGAGGCGCGGCATGAGTTGATCGTCAGCGAACTGGAGCGGCTGGATCGTTACCTAGGCGATGCCTGGTCGATGTCGCCGGACTTTAAGGCCAAGTACCTTCGCGGTGCGGACGAGTTGGAACTGGTGCGCTCGGGCCTCGATGACACGATGCGCATTGCCTATCAATCCATGCGCGAAGTCTGGCACAGCCGTGATGATGTCGAGGATCTGCGGACGGCGGCCTATATTGTGGCCATCGACCGTGTGTCCAAAAGCTATCGCGCTAAAGGGCTATGATGGTTTGAAATCAGGGGCAGCCTGGCTTTGTCAGGCTGCCCCTACGATAAGGGCTGGCGGCCTCAACCCCGGCAGATACGCCGAAAACGGTAATGGCGGGCCGTGCCTGCGACAGGTAAGCTGCAGCGACAGAATCGATTACCGGAGTTTTCTATGTTGCGTATCGCCATTGCAGCCGCTTTGCTGGCTACCCCATTAGCTGCGGAAGAGACCAAAGAGCAAAGCTGCAAATATCAGGCAGACGTTGTTGCGGCGATCCAGAAGGCACGGCTGGACCGTGTAAAAGAGCGCAACGTGCCCCAGGCAGTTGCCGAAACCAGCCCGACTTGGCCCGAAAATTACAATGCTGCCATCCCGTTGATCGCGCCTTGGGTCTACGAACAAAAGATGCGCGACGTGCGCAAAAAGGATCTGGGCGCCGCCTGGCTTGAGCTGTGTTTGCAGCAATAATCCACAGCCCCATCATTTCCCTGTGGACAAACGCGCGTCATACCCTTGGCGCGCGTTCTTGTTTCTGTCAGGTTTGACCCATGTCACTGCCCCCCGGATTTCTGGATGAACTGCGCACCCGCCTAAGCCTGTCTCAGGTCGTCGGGCGCAAAGTCATGTGGGATCAGCGCAAGTCCAATCAAGGCAAGGGGGACATGTGGGCGCCATGCCCGTTTCACCACGAAAAGACCGCGTCCTTCCACGTAGATGACCAAAAGGGGTTTTATTACTGCTTTGGTTGTCACGCCAAAGGCGATGCGATCAGCTTTGTGAAAGAGACCGAGAACGTCTCGTTCATCGAAGCGGTGGAGATTCTAGCACGTGAGGCGGGCATGCCGATGCCCGCACGTGATCCAAAGGCACAGGAAAAAAAAGATCGCCGGTCGCAACTGGCCGACGTCATGGAGCAGGCCGCGCAATTCTTCCGCTTGCAACTCAAGACCGGGGCAGGGGGCGCGGCGCGAGACTACCTGACGCGTCGAGGATTGGATGCACAGGCGTTGGACCGGTGGGAGATCGGGTTTGCGCCTGATGGCTGGCAAGGTTTGTGGGATCACCTGCGCGGAAAGAATGTGGCCGAGGACCTGATCCTTGGGGCAGGGCTGGCCAAACCTTCAAACAAGGGCAAAAAGCCTTATGATACGTTCCGCAACCGGATCATGTACCCTATCCGCGATCCGCGCGGGCGGTGCATCGCGTTTGGCGGTCGGGCATTGGACCCCAATGACAATGCGAAATACCTGAACTCTCCCGAAACGGAATTGTTCGACAAGGGGCGCAGTCTTTATAACCACGGCCCTGCGCGTCAGGGCGCAGGCAAAGGGCAACCTCTGATCGTGGCCGAAGGGTACATGGATGTGATCGCACTGGCCGAAGCCGGATTCGGGGCGTCGGTCGCCCCATTGGGCACGGCGATCACCGAACATCAGTTGCAGCTCCTGTGGCGCATCTCGGATGAGCCGATCATCGCGTTGGATGGCGACACGGCCGGCCTGCGTGCCGCGATGCGGGCCGTTGATCTGGCGTTGCCACTGTTAGAGGCCGGGAAATCTCTGCGCTTTGCCCTGATGCCCGAGGGCAAGGATCCCGATGATTTACTACGGGCCGAGGGACCGGCAGCCGTGAAAACAGTGCTTGAAGGCGCGATTCCGATGGTCAAGCTGCTGTGGCAGCGTGAGACAGAGGGCAAGGTGTTCGACAGCCCGGAACGCAAAGCTGCGTTGGATAAGTCGCTGAGGGACAAGATCAAACTGATCCGCGACCCCTCGATCCGGGCGCATTACGGGCAAGAGATCAAAGACCTGCGCTGGCAATTGTTCCGCCCGCAACGTCAGCCGCAAAATCGCCAATGGCAGCCACGCGGCAAGTGGCAACCTCCGAAACAGCCAGCAACCCCCGGTGCGCGCTCATCTTTTCTGGCGTCTTCAGAAACTGCGGATATCCAGATGCGCGAGGCTGCGATTCTGGCAATCGCCATCCTGAACCCCACTGTTGTGGTCCAATTCGAACATCAACTTGAAGAGATGGAGTGCCACGATCCCGATCATGCCGCCTTGCGCGCCGCCATCCTTCGACATGCGATCGACGACCCAGAGCATCTGAAAGACCACATTTTTGAAACTTTGGGCGGCGAAATCCTTGAAAACCTGCTGGCCCTTCGCCATGTCGCAGTAATCCCTTGTGTGTTCAAACCAGGCGACGTCGAAAAGGCCGAGATGACTCTGGCCGAGGAACTCGCGAAAATCAAAGCGCTCCGGGGATTGGATGCCGAGATTGCCGAAGCTGCAGAGGAACTGTCTGATCTGGCTGATGAAGCGCTGACATACCGGCTGGCCCAAGCCGCCGAAGAGCGTAACCGCACAAGCCGCAGTCAGAACGAGGATAGAGCGGTTTTTGACATCGCCGATAACGGCGCACGAATCAACCGCGACGAGAAAGACGCGTTTCAGGCGATCATGTCTGGCATCAATTTTGAACGGAAACGTCGCTAAAGTGGTGTTTTCGTAAGGCACTGGAAAAGAAAAACGGGTAAACGGGTGGCCGAATCACTTCTACGCGCTAATGATTCGGTACAAACGAATCACCCATCCCTGCAGGAGCATTGAATGGCCGCCAAGGATACAAACGAAGACCGCAAATCCGACGAGCAGGAACAGGAAATCTCGCTGGACATGAGCCAGGCCAACGTCAAGAAAATGATCGCCGAGGCCCGCGAGAAAGGTTACATCACCTACGACCAGCTCAATCAGGTTCTGCCGCCTGATCAGGTCAGCTCGGAACAGATCGAAGACGTTATGTCGATGCTGTCCGAGATGGGCATCAACATCATCGAAGATGAAGAGGCCGAGGAAGAAGAGAACAAAGGCTCGACCGAACTGGTTGCTGCAGAAAGCAACCGAGAGGTTGCGCTGGCGGGTGCTGGTGCTGAAAAGCTGGATCGCACAGATGACCCGGTCCGCATGTATTTGCGCGAGATGGGCAGCGTCGAACTGCTGAGCCGCGAAGGCGAGATTGCCATCGCCAAGCGGATCGAAGCCGGTCGCAACACCATGATTGCCGGTCTGTGCGAAAGCCCGCTGACCTTCCAGGCGATCACCATCTGGCACGACGAATTGTTGTCCGAAGACATTCTGTTGCGCGACGTCATTGATCTGGAGGCCACGTTTGGCAACCAATTAGACGAAGACGGGGATGTTGAAGAGCCGGTTGTCGACACGTCTGCGGTTCAGGCGGCGAAACCCGCCAAGGATACCGGCCCCGAGCTGGACGCCGACGGCAACCCGCTGAACAACGACGACGACGATGACGACGACGAGCAGGCCAACATGTCGTTGGCAGCGATGGAAGCCGCGCTGAAAGATCAGGTTCTTACCACGCTGGAACGGATCTCGACCGACTTCTCGATGCTTTCGGAAATGCAGGATAGCCGGATCTCGGCGACCCTGAACGAAGACGACACGTTCTCGGAAAAACAAGAGGCGACCTATCAACAGCTGCGGTCTGAGATCGTCGAATTGGTGAACGGTCTGCATCTGCATAACAACCGTATCGAAGCGCTGATTGACCAGCTGTACGGCATTAACCGTCGCATCATGTCTTTGGACAGCTCGATGGTGAAACTGGCGGATCAGGCGCGCATCAACCGTCGTGAGTTTATCGACGCCTATCGTGGACGCGAACTGGACCCGAACTGGCTGACCGAGATGGCAGAAAAGCCGGGCCGAGGTTGGCAGATGTTCATCGAACGTTCGACCGCCAAGGTCGAGGAACTGCGCAACGATATGGCTCAGGTCGGTCAGTATGTCGGTCTGGATATCCCTGAATTCCGCCGTATCGTGCAGCAAGTTCAAAAGGGTGAAAAAGAGGCGCGTCAGGCCAAGAAGGAAATGGTCGAAGCCAACCTGCGTCTGGTGATCTCGATTGCCAAAAAGTACACGAACCGTGGCCTGCAATTCCTTGATCTTATTCAGGAAGGCAATATCGGCCTGATGAAGGCAGTCGACAAGTTCGAATACCGTCGCGGGTACAAGTTCTCGACCTACGCGACCTGGTGGATCCGTCAGGCGATCACGCGTTCCATCGCGGATCAGGCCCGTACGATCCGTATCCCGGTTCACATGATCGAAACGATCAACAAGCTGGTCCGGACCGGTCGTCAGATGCTGCACGAAATCGGACGTGAGCCGACGCCGGAAGAACTGGCCGAAAAGCTGCAGATGCCGCTTGAGAAGGTTCGCAAGGTGATGAAGATCGCCAAGGAACCGATCAGCCTTGAAACGCCGATTGGCGACGAGGAAGACAGCCAACTGGGCGATTTCATCGAGGATAAGAATGCCGTGCTGCCTTTGGACAGCGCCATTCAGGAAAACCTCAAGGAAACGACTACACGGGTTCTGGCCTCGCTCACGCCGCGTGAGGAACGTGTTCTGCGGATGCGTTTTGGCATCGGTATGAATACCGACCACACTCTGGAAGAGGTTGGTCAACAGTTCAGCGTGACCCGCGAGCGTATTCGCCAGATCGAGGCGAAAGCGCTGCGCAAACTCAAACATCCTAGCCGATCGCGCAAACTGCGGTCGTTCCTGGATCAGTAATCGAAAAGGCGCCTCAACCGAGGCGCCTTTTTCTTATCCGTTCACGCGATGATCACGGTGACCGGTTCAAACCTCAAATTGGCGAGAACTCACAAGGCAAGCGACGTTGCGGCCCCTATTTCTGACTTGTCCACTCATGGGACAGGCCGGGGCGAGGCTGTGCCGCTGACGACCCCCGGCCACCCTTTCCGTGTTACGGTTCCAACCGAGTGCGGAACGTGCTGGGTGCCTGACCGGTCCAGCGTTTGAAAGCCGTAGAAAACGCAGGTTGATCCGCATAACCCAGCGAATAGGCGATTTCCGATAAGGGCATCCCGTTGGTGATAAAAGTCTGCGCCAGATCACATCTCAGGTCTTCGACAATCTCACGATAGCTTGTGCCTTCGTCATTCAACCGTCTGGCAAAGGTGCGCGGGCTCATCCCAAGGTTCGAGGCTGCGTCGTCCGCTTGAATAATCGCGCCGGGCATCGACCGGGTGATAAGCCCCTCAACTTGCGCCCTAAGTTTTTGCGCAGGCTGGTCATTTTCGGCCTGAACCCTGTCGCCATATGACAGAAGATGCTCGCGCAGAGAGGGGTCATATGTCGGCACCGGCAGATCCAATGAAGACAGCGTCAGTATTAATTCCAACCGTTCTGCACCAAAGGACACAGGAAAGCCCGCTAGTTTCTGAAACTCTTTTCTGGCTTCGCCGACCTCGTGCTGAAAGCGGATTTCGATAGGAAAGAAACTTGTCTGCGTTAACGAGCGAATGCGGGCGAGGGCCGCGAAAATCAAAAATTCGGTACGACGGTGATATCGGGCAAAACTGGCATCCTTCCAGTCGGCTTCGATTGAAGCAAAATTTCCAGAAACGCGCAGACTGAAGTATAGCGCCGGGTCTATCATCCCGTGAAATCGCGACGAGTTTTCGATCACCTGCTTCAGATCACGCGAGTATTTACTGATATACGCCGTCAGGCTGGAGGATGACCTGAAGCCAAGCCCAGCACTGGCCGAAAAGGTGATGTCATTCAGCGCGTCGCAGGCGTAGCGGACAAACAACGCCTCTTTGTGCGCGCTATAGGCTGTTGCAGGTGGCGCAATATCGCTGCGGCTCAAACCGGATTTGGCCAGAACGCGGTCACCAATCGAAGGATCTTTTGCCCGTTGATCCAACGTTTTGGACAACACTTGAATGCGCGCAATATCGACGTCCATGTTCAAACCCGAGTTAGCAGCATGTTTCTTATCACAGCCGAAGTTCCGGCCGCTGGTGACAGTGTTGTCACCTATTCAAATGACAATGGCTGAACTTCGCAAGACTACAGTGACCATCAAGCGTATTTTCCGCGTGCTGTCGGGTTAGGCCTTGTGGGGATGAGGCCAGAGCCCAGGAAACTTGTCGCGCAGATGACCCGAGGCTCCCCGACACATATCAATTCGCAAAGATGGCCCAGTGTCGCATTGCCGGAAAGGCGCAGTGGTGGGAATGTGCGTCAAATTGGGTTAGCGGGCGTAACTGATATGACCACACTGGGAACCGATGCGGCAGATGGTCAGGATTTCATCGTCTTTGACGGCGAATGCGTTCTGTGTTCGGGCTTCTTTCGTTTCATCGTCGCGCGGGATAAAGTGCAACAGTTCAAATTTGCCACCGCGCAATCGCCTTTGGGACAAAGGCTATACAAAGAACTTGGACTGCCGACCCGGGATTTTGAAACCAATCTCGTTGTGACCGATGGCGTGGTGCATCAACGGTTGGATGCTTTCGCTGCCGCGATTCACAAGCTGCCAGGGTTCTGGCGTGCTCTTTCGATCTGCAAATACCTTCCAAGTATCATCAAAGACCCCCTGTACTACGCGATCGCCAGAAACCGGTATGCCATCTTTGGGCGTTCACCGACCTGCATGGTCCCGGACAAAGCTCTGCGGGCTCGTTTCCTGCCCGAGGGGTTCTGAGTGCAGCCTGATCCTTTTTTGCAAACGTTGCCGATGGGAACAAGCCTGCCCAAAGCGTTGCAGGCATTGCATAGTACGGGCGGGTTTTATTCCGGGCGATGTTCGGTCACGCCGGGCAGGGGATGGCTGGCCAAACTCGCGTTGCGCTTTGCCGGTATGCCGTTTGGGTGCGACGATATCCCGGTGCGGCTCGGCGTCGAGAAAGAAGGGAGCGCTTGGATCTGGACGCGCGATTTCGATGGTCACATCACCCGATCGCAGCTGACTTTGGACCAGGACATGGGATGCGTCCGCGAGCAGTTTGGACAGGTTTGCGTTTGGCTGAAACCGGTTGTTGCGAACGAGCGGTTAGAGATCCAGATCCTGCGCCTCAGCCTGCTGCGAGTACCTTTCCCAAAGGTGCTTCTGCCGCAATCAAAGACCGCGGAATGGCAGGATGATGACGGACGATTCCGGTTTGATGTTGCGGCCCGAATGCCCTTTGTCGGGGACTTGATCCGGTACAAGGGCTGGCTTACGTACGATCACGCGCTGGCCAGCCTGAACTGAAATGATTGTGAACCAGCTTTGCCCGGTAAGAATGTATACTATTTGAAAAATTACCTCGAAGCGAATGAGAGTATGATTATGAAAAAGGTTATGACTTTGGCGGTTTCCGCCGCGATCTTGCTGACCGTGCCAGTGTCATCGGCTTCGGCCGCACGAAACGGGTATCAGACGGTTTCAGTCAACAACACTGTGTTCGAAGTGATCCCGCGGGCACGACAGGATGTGGATGGGTATTGGTGCGCGGCTGCGGACTATGCGCGTCGAACTTTGGGTGCCGGTTGGCAGCAGCGAATTTACGTCTGGCGCGGCTATGGCCCCAGCGAAGCGACGGGTCGCCGCACAGCCGTTCAATTCTCGCTGCAGCAACCTACAAACGTTGCCCAGCAAAGCAGCTCGATCTCGGTCGGCTTTAAGGCTGGCGAAAGCATGTCGGTTCAGGGGGCAAACGGACGTTGCAACATCCGCCCGTTCCGCGACTGATCGAGGACTGATCGCCATATGCAGACCGAGTTTATTATTTCGACGAACGGACCAGGGTTGTACGAATTTACCCGGGACGTGCGCAACTGGCTTAACTCGGTCTCAGGCGATGGATTACTTACGCTTTTCGTACGACATACGTCCTGTTCGCTGACCATTCAGGAAAATGCTGATCCTGAGGTGCAAACAGATCTGCACGCATTTTTTGAACGTTTGGTGCCGCCGTCCGACAACCCCGCTATGGCCTATCTGCGCCATACCTACGAAGGCCCAGACGACATGCCCGCCCATATTAAGGCGGCTCTCTTGCCTGTTTCGCTTTCTGTTCCCGTGTCCGCGGGGCAACCGGTGCTGGGAACTTGGCAGGGCATTTACTTGTTTGAACACCGCACCGCAGCGCATGTGCGAAAGGTCGCTGCGCACTTCGCCTGACCCCTTTATGTTGCGGTGGAAATTTCCGACTACCCAAATCCTAGCGGCTACCCTATAGTTGTGGATAAGTAGGTCGTAGTGCTTACAAAAAGAGGCGGAACCAGGGACGAGGAGACGGTGGATGCGCTGCCCGTTTTGCGGAAATATCGATACTCAAGTCAAAGATTCACGCCCGGCAGAGGATCACGTCGCGATCCGCAGACGCCGGTTCTGCCCTGCTTGCGGCGGACGTTTTACGACTTACGAACGTGTCCAGTTGCGCGACCTGGTGGTGATCAAAACCAACGGCAAACGCGAAGACTTCGATCGGGACAAGTTGGAGCGTTCGATCCGCATTTCGATGCAGAAACGCCCGATTGATCCGGAACGTATTGACCAGATGATTTCTGGAATTGTGCGTCGTCTGGAAAGCATGGGTGAGACCGACATCCCGTCCAGCAAAATTGGCGAGATCGTCATGGAAGCTCTGGCGCGGATCGACACCGTCGCCTATGTTCGCTTTGCGAGCGTATACAAGAATTTCCAGGCGGCCGATGACTTCGAGGAGTTTGTCCACGAACTGCGCCCGCCGCAGCCTTCGACGGACGAGTGAGCGAAACAGATAAGCGATATATGGCGCTTGCCCTGTCTTTGGGGCGGCGCGGTCAAGGAACGTGCTGGCCAAACCCAGCCGTCGGTTGCGTGATCGTACGTGATGAGCGCATTATGGGGCGCGGCTGGACCCAGCCGGGTGGCCGCCCACACGCCGAACCCCAAGCGCTGGCTCAAGCCGGAGACGCGGCGCGGGGTGCAACGGCCTATGTCACGCTTGAACCCTGCGCCCACCACGGCAAAACACCCCCATGCGCCGAGGCCCTGATCGCTGCCGGTGTGGCCCGTGTTGTCGCGGCCATCGAAGACAGCGATCCGCGTGTTGCGGGGCAGGGCTTTGCCATGCTGCGCGAGGCGGGGATCGAAGTTGTCACCGGTGTTCTGGCCGACCAAGCAGCCCAGGATCTTGCGGGGTTCTTCCTGAAAACCGAACAGGGGCGCCCTTTCGTCACCCTGAAACTGGCCAGCAGTTTTGACGGGCGCATTGCCACCGCGACGGGGCATAGCCAATGGATCACCGGCCCAAAGGCGCGGCGTGCGGTGCATGCCATGCGTGCGCGTCATGATGCGGTGATGGTCGGGGCGGGAACCGCGCGCGCCGATGACCCATCCCTGACCGTTCGGGATATTGGGGTCGACGCTCAGCCTGTGCGAATTGTGGTCTCGCGCCATTTGGACATTCCCTTATTGGGGCAGCTGGCGCGCACGGCTGCTGAGATACCCGTTTGGCTATGTCATGGCCCATCCCCGGATGCCGAGCGTGCCCGCGCGTGGGAAGGGCTGGGCGCGCGCTTGCTGCCCTGCGCGCTGGACGACCACCAGATCGATGCAGCGGACTTGTTGCAGCAGTTGGGTAAAGCAGGTCTGACCCGCGTGTTCTGCGAGGGCGGAGCGGCTTTGGCCGCGTCGTTACTTGCCGCGGATATGGTCGATGAATTGGTCGGGTTCACCGCCGGGCTTGCGATCGGTGTCGAAGGGTTGTCAGCCATCGGCACGCTGGGGCTGGACAAGTTGGACAATGCCTCGCGTTTTGAGTTGATCGAGACCCAGGTCATCGGGCCGGACATCATGCACCGTTGGGCGCGGGCGCTGCGTTAACGACGCCAGATATGTGCATGGGTCGCGAATGCGCCTTGTAGTTTTGATAGAACTCGAAGCAGTGGACCGCCTGCGGGTGCAGCACCTTGTGACAGCCGTTCAACCGCAACTTCTACGGGACAGGGCTCACCTGTCACAGGGTCCAAGTACCGGGGATAGTCGATCAGCGCCGCGTGGACCAAACCTAAAACCGGTGGTCGAGCGCCCCTGCGGACTGGGACGGTTCCCAAATCGTTTGTCAGCCCCCAACCCGCATAGAAAGGCGCGCCCAGGGTGGTAACACCGACACCGCGCATCAAAGCCTCAAACCCCAGCAATGAGGTCATGGTCCAGACTTCTTGGACCTGCGGCAGCAGAGCTGCCGGGTCGCAATGGGTGGCGATGACATCGGCGAGGTCTGCGGCCTCGATTGCCCCATCGCGCAGGCCCGCTTCGACATCGGGGTGCGGTTTGTAGACCAGAATGGCGTTTGGGTTAGCCTCGCGAACGACGCGCAACAGATCGGTATTTGTGCGAACAGTGCTGGTGCCCAACTGGATCGAAGCATCGTCTTCGACCTGACCGGGCACCAGTATGCGATGCCCAACTGGCAAATCCGGTGCGCCGACCCCCGTGTTGTACTTGGTGATTTGGGCGGACACGATTTGAGCGATCAACCTTTCGACACGCAATTCCTGATCTGGCCGCAGAGTTTCCCGGGCGGCAATAAACCCTTCCAGTTGGCTGGGATGCGTCGGGTCGTAGTAAATCCCCTGATTGTCCGTTGCCAATGACAGGGGCGGAACAAGATCTGCGCCCAGCCCGCGCGAGCGCAGAAATCCATCTTCTACCCTGACGGCACTTTCCGTGCCCTTGGCTTTACTTGCCCAGACCATATGAGGACGATCTGACTGCGCTGGTTGATCGTCAGTGAAGCGGACCGTTTTCTCGCGCCCAAACATCCGTTGCAGGTGTTTGCGTTTCCACAGGCGCATACCCGAGGCGGTCCATCCCTTGTGATCCTGCCGCCAGGCGCGGGTTCTCGCCTCAAGCGTGTCCAGAACGGTTTCCAACTCGCACAGCTGGTCCCGGTATGGATCGTACCAGGTTGGATAGAGGATCATCGCTGCAGCAAACAATTGCGCGCGCGTCAGGTTGCGTTGGCGGCGTGGCAGGTGTGCTTCATCCTGCGTCAGCCCCCAGCCTGCATAGAAGGGCTGGCCGAAAACACGCGGTTTATGCCCGGCCAAAATTGCCTCGAACCCCATCTGTGAGGATAGGGTGTAAACGCCAACCGCACCTTCCAACAAAGACCACGGGCTGACCGGTGTGCTGATGACCGAGACGCGATCGGATTGGTCAGCGGTGGAGAAATAACCTGAACGATGCCCGGCGATGGTGTCGGGATGTGTCTTGATCAGAACTTTGGCGCCGGGATTCTCTTCCTGCGCCATGACCAGCATTTCGCGAAACCGGGCCTCATCCCCGGCGCTGGCCGTCACAGCCGCGTCGTCGCGGACCTGATCAACCACCAGTACGTAGCCGGGGTCAGGGGGCGGAGCGGTCAGATCAAAGGCCGAGTACTTGCTGAGATGCAGGTCGCGCATCCGTTCAATCCCGCCCCGTGCGCGGTTCAGCAGGGCGGTGTCGTCCAAAGGATCGGTGGCCAACAGCGTTTCCAGATCGGACGTCTGAGCCGCATCGAAATGTAAGCCGGATCGATCAAGCAACAGGCCAAGAGGCGGCTCTCCGCTGCGACCTGGATGCAAAGACCGAAGAAAGGCATCTTCAACGCGCAGCACCGGGGCATTGTGCCGATCCGCGACAGCAAGGCCGCGATGGGCCGTCGGGCTATTGCCCCAAACCCCGACGGCATCACCGCCTTTTGGCAGGCCAATCCGGATGTCGTAACCGGACAGGGACAATATTCGGCGAATTCGGCGGGATGTCAGGAAACCACCATTGTAGACAAGCAGCCGGGTACGTTCAGACCCGGCTGTTGTTTCAGGCGACATCAGTTGCCTGTCAGCGTGGCGACATTGGCCAGGGGTGTAAGGCCACCGGAGATCAGGGAAATAGACTTGGTCCACTGCGCATATGGTGCTTCGGTCACGTAAATAGTGTCATCATCGCGAATGACGAAATCCCGTGCAATGAACAGACCGTTTGGTGCCGTCAGGTTCAGCAGGTAAATCATACGCTGATCGCCCTGCAGGTCCGGACGGCCCATCACCGAGCGTGCGATATCCTGACGTTCCTTTCGCAACACGAATATGCCGGTAGGGTCCGAGGATAGGGGCAGCAATCCGCCAACCTGCGCCAATGCTTCAAGCGCCGAAAGGTCCTGGGTGTCAAACGCAACCCGGGATTGGCCACCAGTTGCGCCAAGCGCAATGTACGACCGGCTGTCGGCTTCAACCAGAATGCGATCGCCGCCGCGCAGAGCGACATCCAGCTTTGGGTTGCTGAACAGGTCGTCGTACCACACCGTCCCTTTTTGGTTGCCCCTGAGTAGCGTCACAACCGCTATGTCGGAACCAACGGATACGCCACCTGCACGTGACAGCATGCCTGAGAGGGTACGAGTAGGAAGTTCAATTGGATAGATCCCCGCCGACCCAATGCTTCCTGTTAGTGAAACGGTCGCACCATCTCCCGCAGCCCGGCGGACTTCGACTTGGGGGTCAGGAGTCTGGTCCTGCAATTTTCCAGTAATTATTTGACGGAGTTGCTCGGGCGTGTTTCCAGCGGCGCGCACACGTCCTGCATAGGGCACAAAGATGAAGCCATCGGCGTCTACCTGAACTTCATTGAGTGATGTGGCAGAACCGACGTCACCTGACAGCAGGCCATCATCGACGTTTTCCCAGATCGTCAATCCCAACACGTCTCCAGGGCGAACGGTATCCGCCGTCAGGCTTTGCGCGCTGGTGAAGGAAGACGAGAAACCGAATTGGGGGATTTTGGATGTCGCTCGTGCGACCCTGTCATCCACCTCGACGACAAAGGCATTGCCACCATTTTCAACTGAACCCGCCAAAATCTCGGACTTGTTGGGGCCAGATTTAGGGAGCTGGCACGCGGCCAGCACGCCACATACAGCCACAAGGGCGGCCCCTCGCACCCAGCGAATTGGAAAGCACTGCACTGCCGATTATCCTCAGTCGTCTTTTGTTTGCGTCAAGTTAGCTTGTTCGGGGTCCAACATCCAGCACCAACCAACCCGGCTTAATCGACGAGTTTCAACTGTGGCGTCGACGCCTCGTTGTCGGACAGAACGGACTGATAGGGGTCATGCGCCTGCAGCAGCATGTCGGCGGCGCGGCGCAGCAGTTGCCGTCGCCCACGCAGCGAATAAAAGCCGCCGGGTAACTGACTGGTTTTCAATAGAAATTTCCGGTAAGCTTGGTAGGATTCGTGGTCTGGTACGTCCGGGTCGGCAAAGAACTGGGCAATGGGTTGTTGCGAGACAAACTCGGGTTTGTCGTAGACGGACTTTCCAAAACTGCGCAACGGGATTCCGCGCCACAGAACTTGTTGACCGGCTGTGGAATTGATCGTCACGGCTGTGTTCGCGTCATCCAGCAATCCGGCCAGTTTGCCGCCGGGAACGTAGTGCACGCGATCCGCCACTTGGTGCGCGCGGGCTATTTCGCGCGCCCTGCGGCGCAGCGGCTCGCGGTGGTTTTCGAGCGGATGTTCCTTCAGAACCAGAAGGTGATGGGCCGGAGCGCCTTTGGCGAAACCTGATATGACATGCTCCAGAAAATCCGACATGCAGGTATAGTCTGAATGGGCCTGCACCGAACTGTCATGACCCAGTTGCAACAGGGCCAAGTGATAGGGTGCACCGTTTTGCCGAACGCGCATGGTGGCCCAGCGACGCCTAATCCTGTGGAAAGGCATCAGTGCAAGTCGTTTGAAGTACAGGCGAAACTCTTTTGAAACGGGCAATTCCCGGTGCGTCTTGAAGTTGGAGTACCTCCGGTTCAGGAACAGGACAAACCAGTGATAAAGCGCGCCGTAGAATATGTGTTGCCGCATATCGCCCCAATGGGATGGTGGTGGTGGAACCGGCGCCTCGGACTGGTCAAGCGCATCCTGCATCTGCGCGACGTCCAAAGACATCAGTCGTGAGTGTCCATTTGATCCGTTCCGTTCGTAAGTGACCCACCACGGGCGCAGATACCCCTCTTCGAAAACATGGACAGTCACTCCCATTTCGCGCGCAATATCCACAGCATTGGCATGAACCGGACGGGTGTCGCCGTATAGGACGATATCTGTGACCGACTGTGACCGGATCAGTTCCCTAAGGGTTTCGGGCCATTGCTCGGAATTGTCCAAAAACGGGATGTAGGTGCTGCGGTCAAACCAGAACGCCTGATCGCCCGCATTAAACCCCACGCGCAAAACATCAGCCCCGGCGGCGCGCAAAGCGCGTGCCAGTGCGCTAAAGAAAGGGCCATGCGGTCCCTGCAAAAACAGGAATACACGGCGATGCGAGCGCGAGGCGAGTGGATGCATCCTGGTCTGCTCTTTATCGTTTGGTACCAAAATTATGCCTGTATACATCA
Source organism: Ruegeria sp. CDSB013 (assembly GCF_059611165.1). NCBI lineage: Bacteria > Pseudomonadati > Pseudomonadota > Alphaproteobacteria > Rhodobacterales > Roseobacteraceae > Ruegeria > Ruegeria sp. CDSB013. The sequence continues at coordinate 161,144 of NZ_JBXWPA010000001.1, forward strand.
ATCCGGGCAAGGCAGGGCTTGCCCGCAGCGTTTCTTGGGCTTACCTCGGCGGTTACACATACGCACAGGTTATAAGCTAAGGGTGAAAGCAATGTTCACAGGGATCGTCACCGATATCGGAATTGTTACCGAGTTGGACCAGCAAGGGGATCTGCGCGCCCGGATCAAAACCGGCTATGACACTGCGGGTATCGATATTGGCGCATCCATCGCCAGTGACGGCGTCTGTCTGACCGTGATCGCCCTTGGGGATGATTGGTACGACGTGCAGATCAGCGCCGAGACGGTGTCGAAAACCAATCTCAACACATGGCAAGTTGGCAAACGCGTGAACCTTGAACGCGCCCTCAAGGTTGGGGACGAACTGGGGGGGCACATCGTTTCCGGCCATATCGACGGCGTGGCCGAAGTTGTTGCCCTGCAGAACGAAGGCGACAGCACCCGTGTAACGTTGCGTGCGCCCAAGGAATTGGCCCGCTTTATAGCGCCAAAGGGATCGGTTGCGCTGAATGGCACATCGTTGACGGTCAATGATGTGGACGGCTGCGATTTCGGGATCAATTTCATCCCCCACACCAAAGAAGTGACGACCTGGGGCGATGTCTCGGTCGGAGATCAGGTAAACCTTGAGATCGACACCCTGGCCCGCTACGTCGCCCGCTTGGCTGAGATGTCCTGAACCACAGGTTGAGACGTCGCGTTTCGGCGGAGTGTAGCAGCAAGCGCTCTGGTATTTGAGTGCTTGGTGGTCTATCCAGCCGTCCAGACACGCTCTTGTGAAAGGCTGCCCCATGAGCTTTGAAACCCCCGGTCCCGTCGAGGCCCTGCTGCGCGACGCGATCAGTCCGATCGAAGATATCATCGAAGAGGCGCGCAAGGGCCGGATGTATATTCTGGTCGATCATGAAGATCGCGAGAACGAGGGTGATCTGGTCATTGCGGCCGAGTTTGCGGATGCCGAGGCGATCAACTTTATGGCCACCCATGGGCGCGGGCTGATCTGCCTGCCGATGACGGCGGAGCGCGTCGAAGCCCTTGGCCTGCCGATGATGGCCGTGAACAACTCATCCCGTCACGAAACCGCATTCACCGTGTCCATCGAGGCGCGCGAAGGCGTGTCAACCGGCATCTCGGCAGCAGATCGCGCTCTGACCGTTGAAACGGCGATCAACGAGCAAAATACGATGGCGCACATCGCGACACCAGGCCATATCTTTCCGCTGCGCGCCAAGAGGGGCGGGGTGCTGGTGCGCGCCGGTCATACAGAGGCGGCGGTCGATATCTCTCGGCTGGCCGGGTTGAACCCATCGGGGGTGATCTGCGAGATCATGAAGCCCGACGGCACCATGGCGCGCCTACCTGATCTGGTCGCGTTCGCCAAAGAACATGACATGAAGATCGGCACGATCAGCGACCTGATCACATATCGCTCGCGCAACGACAATCTGGTTGTCGAAACCTCGCGCAGGACGGTGGCGTCTGAATATGGCGGCGAATGGGAAATGCGCCTGTTCACGGATCAGACACATGGCATCGAACACGTCGTCATGATCAAGGGTGACATCACCACGCCCGAGCCGGTTTTGACCCGAACCCATGCACTGCATGAAGCGCCTGATGTTCTGGGCCTGGGGCCGAAATCGCCACAGGAACTGCCGCGTGCTATGGAAAAGATCGCCGCCGAAGGACGTGGCGTAGTTTGCCTGTTTCGTGAACCGCGCAATGCGCTTTACGCAACCGATGACGAAGGCCCGCGCACCATCAAACAAACAGGTCTTGGGGCGCAGATCTTGTCCAAACTGGGCATCCAGGAACTGGTGCTGCTGACCGATACACCGGAAACGAAATATCTGGGTCTCGACGCGTTTGGAATCTCCATCGTCGGAACCCGTTCCATTCTCAAGGATGATTGATCGTGGCTGAACAAGACAAACACGGCGTACTGCCAACGCCGACATTCGACAAGCCTGTGAAACTTTTGATCGTGGTGGCCCCGTTCTATCGCGCCATTGCCGACAATCTGGTTTCTGGTGCAAAGGCCGAGATCGAAGCCGCTGGCGGCACCTGCGAAGTTGTTGAGGTTCCGGGCGCGCTGGAAATCCCGACCGCCATCGCCATGGCGGATCGCCAGTGCAACTATGATGGCTACGTGGCGCTAGGCTGTGTCATCCGGGGTGAAACCACGCATTATGAAACGGTGTGCAACGATTCCAGCCGAGCGATCCAGTTGATGGGCCTGCAAGGCGTGTGCATCGGCAACGGCATCCTGACGGTCGAGAATGACGATCAGGCCGAAGTACGCGCAAATCCCGAAAAGATGAATAAAGGCGGTGGTGCGGCCGCTGCGGCCTTGCATCTGATCGCACTCAGCCGTAAGTGGGGCTCTTCCAAAAAGGGCGTCGGGTTCAAGCCGCCGTCCGAGTCCATCCTTGTGGCGGGCGACAACAACGGACCCACAACAGCATGACCCAGACAGACGCGCCGAAACCGGCCAACCAGAAACGCCTGATGAAATCCGCCGCCCGGCTTTATGCCGTGCAGGCGCTGTTCCAGATGGAGCAATCGGGCCAAACGACGGAAGCAGTCGTGAACGAGTTTTTGGATCATCGGTTTGGCGCTGTCTATGAGGGTGAGGAAATGCTGGACGGCGATATCCGCGTGTTCCGCAAGTTGGTTGAAGACGCGGTGAATTATCAGGCGCCGATTGACCAGATGACCGACCGCGCTTTGGTCGCCAAATGGCCGATCGCGCGCATCGACCCGACCCTGCGCGCCACCTTCCGTGCAGCCGGGGCCGAACTGACCCAAGGCGATACGCCACCAAAGGTCGTCATCACCGAGTTCGTTGATGTGGCGCGCGCGTTCTTCCCGGAAGGTAAAGAACCGAAATTCGTCAACGCAGTTTTGGATCACATGGCCCGCGAAGCACAGCCAGAGGCGTTTTGAGTTAAGCCTTAGTCCAGTTGAATAAGGCGCAGCCACACAAAGCGCTGCGCCTGAAATCTAAAAATACACTTGTTCAAACAAGTCTTCGGCCTCCACCACTCACAGTTTTTTCCAAAGACACCAACATTTTACCGGAACGTAGCCGGCGTGCCACCTATCGATTCCGATAGCCCGGCGGATTGATCAGGCCAAGTTGCATCGCACGGACCAGTGCGGATTCTCGGGTCGGGGCTCTCAATTTTTCGCGCGCATTCTTCAAATGGGTTCGTACCGTAACTTCCGAGAGGTTCAAAAGTTCGGCGATTCTATCGTTTCGGTGCCCAAGAGCCAAAAGGTTCAGGACCTGCAGCTCTCGTGGCGTCAGGTCCGGAGCGGTTGGAGCAATGCTTGTGATGTCGTACACACGACCGTGATTGCTGGGGATATCCGATCCCAGATTGGTGGCCAGCACGGTTGCCAGGACACGCATTTCGCGCTGCCGTTCAGTCATCTGAACCTGGGCGTCCGGTCGGTCCGATGACAGAACCACCAGCTTGGCCTCGTTGTCGGGGCAGGGAACCACCAGAGAGTAAAGGTGAATATATCCGGCCTTTTCCAGATCGTGGTTCAGACCCAGCGCCTTGGAGGAATGGCCGTCCGCAGACCGGAGGCTTGCGGCCTGCACGTAGAGGCTTTCCTTGCCATTTTGAACCTGCGCCAGCATCGGATCTGCTTCGGCGTAACCTTGGCTGTCATAGCGGTTCAGCCAACCTTTGGACATTGAACTTCGAACCCAATGAATGGCGCCAGTCTCGGGTGTGAAGCAAAGCATGTTCAGGGCGTTAAACCCGATCTCATTCAGACGGTCTAACGTGAACTCCCAACGTTCCTGATCATCATGGCGCAATGACAGCTCTTCGAGAAGATCAAGCGTGAACAGGCTGAGGGCATTCATAGAGACTCCGAATATAGTGTCGCACCCGTTGAGGCCGCGGTTTACTCAGCACGACCATGCGCTATCATCACGGTATCAGACAAGGAGCTTTGTCGTGCCCAAACTGATCCGCCTTTACATCACGCAAGTTGCATGGGGATTTGTCATCTCGGCCCTGTTTGTCGGGGTGCTGCTGGCCCTGAACGTGGCCAACTTGCGCGGCCTGATTTTCGGATCCGAGATCGGGTTGATCGCTCTGGCAATGATCTGGTTCATGAACGGCATCGTGTTCGCCGGTGTTCAGTTCGCCTACGCGATCATGAGCTTGGCGGAAAAGCCAACAGGCCCCAGGCGCGGTACACCCGTTGCGGCCAAGTTCGAACCCGCCCGCGTTGCGGTGGACAAGGGCTGAGCCAACCTATTTCGGAAAATGAAGACTCTCCCAGACCGGGCGAGAGATAAGTTTATGTGGCGGGACCGCCAGTCAACCGTGCGGTGTGATTCCCGAGGACCTGTATGTACAGGTGGGCGCCAGGTAATCAGGCCAGGACCTGAACAGAGCCAGCCCCCTCGGAATTGCTTAAGGCCACCAGAATGCTACCAATCACAAGAAGGGCAGAACCCGCCACGGGCCTAAGTAGGGGTTGCGGCGGGTTTGCACAAGGGGTCAGGCGTCAACAGTTTCGTGCAGCGCATTGCGCATCTTGCCCAAATGTTCGTCCCAACCGTCATCGAGTGCAAGGATCAGGCCAAATGCCTCTGCGCCTTGCGGCAGCCTTTCGTGAACCAAGCCCAGCCGGGTACCGCCCGGTACAGGGTCCAGCGTCCATTTTACGACACTAACAGCGTCTCCCATGGGTTTGATGGTGAATGTATATTCCAGATATTCGGGCGGACGGGCAGCGCGTACCTCACCCCAGATCAGAAGATCGCCACTGGTAGTCCCGAACATCTCAAGTTTCTGACCGGTGGCCAACGGACGCTCTGGTTTGTGAAACCACTCTGCCAAGCGGGCGGGTTCGGTCAAATAGGCCCATACGGTTTCCGGCGTGGCCCTCAGGAAAATCTGTTTTTGCAGAACTGCATTCGTCATTTTTTATTCCTTTCAATAGCTTCCTTCAGATTATTCAGGCGATCATCCCAGAACTGGTCAAAATAGCTGAACCAGTCGAGGATGGGGGCCATTCCATTCGGCTCCAGCCGGTTAATGCGCTCACGTCCACGTGCCTCGACGGTGATGAGGCCGCCATCGGAAAGAACGGTCAGGTGCTTTTTGACCGCTGCACGGGTCATATCGAACTGATCGGTCAGCTGCGCGATCGTCATGTCGCCAGAGGCAAGGATCTGGACGATCTCCCGTCGGGTCGGGTCCGCAAGGGCGCGGAACGCGTTTTGAATTTGCGTCTGCATTCGTCACCTCAATAGTGATACCATTTGGTATTGTAGTTTATGGGATACCAAATGGTATCACGTCAAGAGTCTTTCAGGCGCTTGATTTTTGTTCACGAATTGTTCACATTTCGGGAATGACACTGGATTTACAGCCCGGACAAAAACTGGCCCGTGGGGTTTCGCGCCATTTATTGGCGCATGGCTTTGTATCTGTTGAGGAATTTGTCCCCACCCGCGGTCTGCGAGTCGACGTCATGGGATTGGGTCCCAAGGGGGAACTGTGGGTGATCGAGTGCAAATCCAGCCGCGCAGATTATCTGACGGATTCTAAATGGCAGGGGTATCTGGATTGGTGTGATCGCTTTTTCTGGGCGGTGGACACCGATTTCCCGACAGACTTGTTGCCAGTAGAGACCGGTCTGATCATCGCAGATGCCTATGACGCCGAAATCATCCGAATGGCACCGGAAGATAAGCTGGCGCCAGCGCGGCGCAAGAAGATGATTCAGAAGTTTGCAACAGACACAGCCCGCAGATTGCAGGCATTGCGTGATCCAAGAATTTGAACTGTCAGTCTTTTACGATCCGGGCAGCTTGCACAGCGGCGAGGATTTCGTCAGCGATTTCTTCCGCTTCTTCAGGTTCGAAGTCCATTGGAATTTCGACGCCGTCGGCCTCGATGAACAGGCGCACCATGCCATGGTCGGTCGGGCCGATCTGAAGGTTCGCCTGAATGTCACGTTCGGTGTTAATGCCCATTTGCGCCTCCGGGACTGAGCGTTCCTGCTAGCGCGCAAAGGGTTGAGAATCAAGCCGCCTTTGAGGTCAGGTAAGGTATGAATGATATTCTGATCAGACCATTCCGGCCAGATGATGCGCCCTGGTTGGTAGAACAGCACGGCTGCCTCTATCAGCGGAACGAGGGGTTTGATGACACATTCGCGCCACTGGTTGAAAGGATTCTGGCGGATTTCATGGCATCACACGATCCAACACGTGAGAAGGGCTGGATCGCGGTGCGGGATGGCGTGCGCCTTGGCAGTATCTTTTGTGTCGCGCTGAACGACCACACCGCAAAATTGAGGTTGTTTCTGTTGATGCCAGAGGCCCGTGGACAGGGCTTGGGTAAACGCATGCTCAACACATGCATGGGGTTCGCCCGCGATTCCGGTTATCGTGATATGGCCTTATGGACCCATGAAAGCCATCGGGCAGCTTGTGCACTTTACAGGGCTTCCGGATGGCAATTAACCGGCAGCAAAAAGGTTCATTCCTTTGGCTGTGATCTTGTCGAACAAAGCTGGGAAATTCGTCTTTAATTCTCTTGCATTCCCTGCGCGTGTTCGGTACATCGCCCCTCACGAGTGCCGCCTTAGCTCAGTTGGTTAGAGCGCTGGATTGTGGATCCAGAGGTCGCCGGTTCGAATCCAGCAGGCGGTACCATTTTCCCTTATTCATAACGCTTTCTCAGTACTTTCCTGAGATTCTCGGCAAGAAAAAACCGGGCCAAAAACAAGCCCGGCTGTCGAATTGTGTGGTTGCCTGACTTAGCGCGCCAGGTTCAGACGGAACCTCATCTTGGCCTTTCTGGCCGCTGGCAAGTGGCGGTTCAGCCGTTTGTTGATCTGCCCGAACACCCCGACAACTACTAGTGTCAGCAGGATGAAGTAAAAGGCCAGAATCGGGTAGGGAATGAACGGATTGAACGTCTTGTCGGCGAAATAGCTGGCGTAGTACAGCGCGTCGCCACGTTGCTGCCAGGCGGGGAAGGCCGAGAAGAAGACCAGCGTGGTGGCGTGAAACAGGAAGATTGCTTCGTTCGTATAGGCAGGCCAGGCCAGACGCAGCATGGTGGGCCAGATGATCCGACGGAACCGCGACCAGCCCGACATGCCATAGGCATCAGCGGCCTCGATATCACCCTTGGGGATCGAGCGCAGCGCGCCATAGAAGATCTCACCGGTATAGGCGGCGGTGTTCAGGAACAGAACGATCAACGCCCCCAGCCATGCCGATGTCAGGGCGTCGAACATGGGATAGGACTTCTTCAGCGACAGGAAGAAGAAATAGGCAAAGAAGAACTGGATGAATAGCGGTGAGCCGCGGAAGATAAAGATAAACCACTCGGACGGTTTGCGCAGCCACTTGTTGGTGGATGCTTTGCCCATTGCCACGGCGGTTGCCAGAAAGAACCCGGTGACCAGTGCCATGATGCCGAAATAGATATTCCAGATCATACCTGAACCGATCAGGGTGAATTGCTCGCACAGGGTAAAGTCGTTGCGCGGCAGTAGCCGCTCACCAAGGCCCAGGGAACGCAGGCCGTAATCTTGGATGGTCTGGATGCAGCTCATGCGGTGGTCTCCTTGCGCAGAAGCTCTCCGCCCGACGTGGCCTGACCGTGGGACAGGCGGCGCATCAGCTTTTCAAGCCCGATTTCCGAGACGCGGGTCATGCCGAGGTAGAAGATCAGCAGAGCCAGGAAGTACCACATGCGCCAATCGCCATGGGGGTATTGTGTGAATTTTGTGGTTTTCGTGCCGCCCAATTCGCGGGCCCAATAGACGATGTCTTCGATACCAAGCAGGAACAGCAATGGAGTGGCTTTGATCAGCACCATCCACAGGTTCGACAGGCCGGGCAGGGCATAGACCCACATTTGCGGCACCAGAATACGCCAGAATGTCTGGCTGGGGGTCAGACCATATGCGGCGGCTGTTTCCAGCTGCGCATGGGGCACCGCCCGCATGCCGCCGAACAGCACATTGGCCGCGAAGGCACCAAAGACAATCGAGAATGTGATGACCGCAAGGAAGAAACCGTAGGTTTCATGCACAATCTCCGGCGCGGTGCTGAGCGGCAGTTTCGCCGCCTGACAGACGATGAAGTCATTGCCCTGCCGGATCGGGTCCGTCCAGTCAGGGCAAAGGATCTTATGGCGCGTCCATTCAAAAGCTTGATCCAGCGCGATCACAAAGAACATGAAGAAGGCGATGTCCGGCACACCCCGTACAATCGCGATATAGCCCTTGCCCAGCCAGCTGACGGGGGGGATATGCGAGCGGGCGGCCATGGCACCAACGAACCCGAAACTCAACGCTACGGGCGCTGTGACGGCCAGCAACAGCAGGACCTTCAGGAACGACAGGTAGAACGACCAGTGTACGCCGTTGGTCAGATAGCAGGAAAACCAGCGGAACGTGCCCAGCGTATCGGGATCAGTGCAAAACGAGAAAATGGCGGGCCTCTTGAGGTGCTAAGGCGCAGGGGCAGCCCGCCCCGGTATTGGGGCGCGCAACCTGATTCAGATCAGAAGGTCGAGGACACTTCCCATTTGGTGATCAGCTCGTTCAGGCTGCCGTCATCCTTCATGGACTGGATGGCAGTGTTGAGCTTTTCTTTCAGATCACCGTCCGACTCGCGCACACCGATGCCGACACCACCGCCCAGCGGGACATCTTCGGCGACAAAGCGCAGGTCCGCGTCTTCATCTGCAATCGGTGCAAGGAAAGACTTGTCGGCCAGAACGGCGTCAGCTTCACCATTGCGCACGGCTGCGATGGTTTCCTCGGGGCTGGCGAACTCAACCAGAGTTGCACCGGATTCGGCAATATAACCGGCCTGAATGGTACCGGTCTGCGCCGCAATCACGCCGTTCGCGACGTCAACGTCGTCAGAGGTCGCGACATAAGCCGACGGATCAGGTGGTGTGTAGTTCTGAGTGAAATCAATCACTTCGTCGCGCTCGTCAGTGATCGACATGCCCGCGATGATGACATCATAGTTGCCCGACACCAGGTTCGGAATGATCGAATCCCAGTCGTTCTTGACCCATTCGCATTCCAGATTTGCGCGCTTGCACAGCTCATCACCCAGCTCACGCTCAAAACCGTCGATCTCGCCGGCGTCATTGATGAAGTTCCACGGAGGGTAGGCGCCTTCGGTGCCCATGCGGACCGTATCGGCCATGGCCATACCGGCGCTCAGCGCCAGTGCTGCTGTGGTCAGAATCAGGTTTTTCATTGTTACTCCCCTTTTTGGTTCTGTCCTGAATTTATGCCGCCATGGTGGCGGAGAGAAAACCCTGAAGTCGCGTGGATTCAGGGGTCGTGAAGATGTCTTCCGGCAGGCCTTCTTCTTCGATGAGGCCTTGATGCAGGAACACCACATGGCTCGAGATATCGGCAGCCATTTTCATATCGTGTGTCACGATGATCATGGTGCGGCCTTCGGCGGCCAGATCCTTGATCACTTTGATCACTTCCTGTTCCAGTTCGGGGTCCAGCGCCGAAGTTGGTTCGTCGAACAGCAGGGCCTGAGGCTCCATGCACAGGCCGCGCGCAATCGCGGCGCGTTGCTGCTGACCGCCTGACAGTTGCGCAGGGTACGCGTCGCATTTGTCGCCGATGCCGACCTTTTCCAGATACCTACGGGCGCTGTCTTCAGCCTCGGCCTTGTCGCGACCCATGACGGTTACTGGGGCCTCCATCACGTTTTGCAGGATGGTCATATGAGCCCACAGATTGAACTGCTGAAACACCATCGACAGGTTTGTGCGAATGCGCAGGACCTGTTTGGGATCGGCCGGACGGCGGTTATGTGCGTTGCCAGTCCAGCGGACCGGTTCGCCCTTGAACAGAATTTCGCCCTCTTGGCTGTCTTCCAACAGGTTGCAGCAACGCAGAAGTGTCGATTTGCCAGAACCGGACGAACCGATGAGTGAGACGACATCACCGCGTCTGGCGGTGATATCCACCCCTTTCAATACCTCAAGATTGCCAAAGCTCTTGTGTAGGTTCTTGATCTCGATGACCGGAGTGGAATCTGTCACGGGTGGTCCAGCTGCTATTGGTGTTGGTGCGGTACTAGGGCTGAAATTTCAGATCAATGCAATGCGCAAATGACACGGAACGGGCCACAAACTGTCAAAATGACCAGACGTTCTGACCAAAGTGGTCACGGATCGATCAATTTGGCAGCCTCAGGGGACGGGTCGGGAACGGCAAGGTAATGCTCGGCTGAAATGTTGATCAGACCACGCAAGTGCAGCATCTTTTGGTCGGCGGGGGAAAGATCGTTGATGGCTGCACGAACCGCCTTTGCAATCTGGGGCGCATCCTGACCATTGGCCGTGATGTAGGGCAGGGCGGGCGAAGGTTCGGTTGCTGCGACCTCGCGAAGCTCAGTCCCCAAATTCGAGTGTTCCTTGAGTAATTCCCACGTAAGCGCATCCAGCGCGGCATAATCCGCGCGGCCTTCCGCAACAGCGGCTGCCGAAAGGGCATGACCGCCAGTTTCCAGCACGGAACTTGGAAGGCGGCTGTGACGTGACAGATGGACCATTGGCGCAGCCCAACCGGACTGAGAAAGCGATTCATTGTAAGCAAAGGTGCCGTCGGCAAGCTGGTCCAGATCGCGGGTATCGTCTCTTCGGGCCACGATAACAGACCGGTAGTACCCTGGCGGACAGCCTGCCAAACCGTAGTCCGGCGTGCCGACAAGCTGAGCCTTCCCATGCAATCGGGTGCGGTAAGGCATGCCGCAGGTTTGGGAGAAAACAAGGTCAGGGCTATGCCAGACATCCCAAACGTCAGCGCCACGTGTCAGATGCGCGGCGCCAAATCCAAGATGCGCCCGAATCAACGACCAGAAACGATCATTGGCTGGTTGCAGCGCGGGCATGTCATACATGCCCAGCATTGCAATCACGATTTGGCTGCCTTTTGCCGGGCCAGGGCAGAATCGACATCGCTGACACCCAGCAGGCTGACTACCAGACGCAGCAGCGAGTCTTCTTCGCCGGTCCGATGCCCATCGGCCAGTGCGACCGACCACATCGCCTGAACCACGGCCAATCGGTCATCGTAAGCGACAGCCTCTTTGATCGCGCGGGTAAAGCGGACAGTATCGGGGGCTTCGGCTTCTAGATCCTCGGCGCTAGCGCGAAGGGCTGCGGCCTCAAAAGGGGACAGGCCATAGCGTTCCGTCGAAATCCGGTCGATTCGGGCCATTTCCGTGTCGGCATAGTCGTTGTCGGATCTGGCGATGCGAACCAGAAGGGCCGTAAGGGCCAAACGGGCGTCGTTATCGGCAAGTGGGTCGGGCTGCGGCTGCGTGAGCCGGGACAGAAAATCGCTGAACATGAATTGGTTATAGAAGCGGACTACTTCTGTTCCAAGCGCGTTTGTACCCGTTCATGCGCTTCTTGGCTGTCTTTAAAGCTCAGGCCCATGGCGATGCGGGCTTCTTCGACGATCTTCATTTCGCCTTCGTCCGAATTGCCATCGGCCAGAACGACCTCCCACAAAGCGTCCAGCGCGGCCAGACGTTCCTGCAGGTCGGTTGTTTCGCGGATCAACTTGCCGAATGTATCGGTGTCTGGCGCGGCGGCGTGCAATTTTTCGCAGGTGGCGCGGACCTTGGCGGCCTCGATCGCGTTGTGCTGATAGAGCCGCGCAAGAATGCGGTCGATCAGGCTGATTTCTTCCAGTTTGTAATCCCGATCCGCCTGCGCCACGCGCACCATCAAAGCACCCAAAGCCAGTTCGGCGTCAGGATCGGGCAAATGGTCGTGCTGTGGCGGGCGAAACGCCTGAAGGAATTTTTTCAACATGCCGCGAGGTTATTCCATATTTTGTGGCCCGCCAAGCGCTGACTACCCGTCATAGCCCTGAATGGTCACAACTTTGCCGGTATCCGCTTGTATCGGTATCTACCCGCTGGCTAGGCGCCTGACTGCAGTGCCTGTTTCGCTTGTTCCTGCAGCCAGCCCAGCATCTTCCGATACGGCACAGGCCCATAACTGATCCGGGCGACGCCCAGCGACGCAAGCGTCGCGGTATCCGGCGTCCCGGGCAGGGCAATGATATTCACAGGTAGATCAGTCGATTCGCAAAGCCGGGCGATCATGTCCTCATCCTTGAGGCCGGGTGCAAAGAACCCGTTGGCACCCGCATCGGCATAGGCTTTGGCGCGGGCCATCGCATCGTCCAGCATCGCCTCGTCATGCGTTTCCGGCGCAGCCTTCAGGAAGATGTCCGTTCTGGCGTTGATAAAAGCAGGGACGCCAGCGACGTCACACCCTTCGCGCATCGCACCAACGCGGGCGGCTTGGGTTTCGATGTCGTATAGGTCCTTGGTGCCGACAATCTGGTCTTCGAAGTTGAAGCCAACGACACCTGTTTCAAGCGCGTTCTGGACATTGGCGATAACCCCCACCGCGTCCTCGGCATAGGCCCCTTCGAAATCTAATGAGACAGGAAGATCAACGGCACTGACGATTCGGCGGGCGTTGTCCAGGGCGACATCCAAGGGGATATTCTGGCCGTCGCCAAACCCCTGCGCCATTGCCACTGGCGCGCTGCCGGTCGCCAATGCCATGGCGCCTGCATCCCGCACGGCACCGGCGCTGCCAGCGTCCCAGATGTTAAAAAGGATGACCGGATCGCCCTTTTTGTGCAGGGCCGCAAAGGTTTCTGCGTTTTGGATTTGATCGGTCATTTGGGCCTCTCCTGTCATCATTTACTTAACAGTAACCACTTGGAACTGTGCCCGAGTAGTGTTTTTTGGCCGCACAGCGTCACTTTGCGGTGACGAACGAAAATGGGCCAACATTTGTTGGCCCGAATTCTTCGACATGGTGAGATCAGTTGCTGAGGAATCAGTCTTCGCCGGCTGTGCTCGACACGTATCGAGCGCTGAACGCCGGCTCACCCAATCGTTTGAGCAGCGACAACTCGGTCTCCAGCCACGCCTTGTGACCTTCTTCTTCCAACAGAATTCGCTCAAACAGGGTTCGGGTTCCCACGTCACCGGCCTCAGCCGCCTGTGCCGCAGCTTGGGTGTAGAAGTCGATGGCTTCCATTTCATCCTTCAGGTCCGCGGTAAACATCTCTTCCAGGTCGTCCGCCGCCTTTGGGTTTTTCTGAAGCTCAAGCTCTGGCTTTGCGCCAAGGAAAAGAATGCGTTCGATATAGGCATCAGAATGCCCCAACTCTTCCTGCATCTCGCCGCGCATCTTCTCGGCCAGGATGTCCAAACCCCAATCGTTCAGTACATGCGAATGCAACTGGTACTGATGCGCTGCGGTCATTTCCATGTGAAGCGCTTGTTGGAGGTTTGTGATCGTTGTCGCATTGCTCATCTGAAAACTCCTAAATCTTTGAACTGCATCCATGGTGCACGGCAGGTGGACCTGCTTGTTCAAATAGTTAGGAGGTTACACCCCACAAAACAATGCGGGGTGACAGTCCGACACAGACACCACTTAAACGAGGCGCGAGGTGTCTTTCGCTGCGCGCACAAAGTCGCGGAACAGGGGGTGTGGATCAAATGGCTTGGACTTCAGTTCCGGATGGTACTGTACGCCGATGAACCACGGATGGTCTGACCATTCTACGATTTCCGGCAGACGGCCATCGGGCGACATCCCCGAGAAGTTCAAGCCAGCTTTTTCCAGCTTGTCGCGGTACTTGATGTCCACCTCATAGCGGTGCCGGTGGCGTTCTTCGATATTGGTGCCGCCGTATACCTCTGCCACTTTCGAGCCATCGGCCAGTACCGCGTCATAGGCGCCCAAACGCATGGTACCGCCTTTATCGTCACCGACCTTGCGTTCGACCTTGTGATTGCCCTGCACCCATTCTTTCAGGTGATAAACAACAGGCTCAAAACGTTTTTTGCCCGCTTCGTGGTCGAACTCTTCTGAGCCCGCCTCTGTGATGCCAGCGGCGTTGCGGGCTGCTTCGATTACAGCCATCTGCATACCAAGGCAGATTCCCAGATAGGGCACTTTGTGTTCGCGCGCGTATTGCGCGGCTTTGATCTTGCCTTCGGTGCCGCGTTCGCCAAATCCGCCGGGAACGAGGATCGCGTGGAAACCTTCCAGATGCGGGGCTGCGTCTTCGGTATCAAATACCTCGGCATCGACCCATTCGACCTTGACGCGAACCCGGTTGGCCATACCGCCATGGGTCAGGGCCTCGGCAATCGACTTATAGGCATCTTCAAGCTGAGTGTATTTTCCAACGATGGCGACTTTGACTTCGCCTTCGGCATTGTGGATGCGGTCGCTGACGTCTTCCCATTTGGCCAGATCGGGCTTGGGGGCAGGGCTGATCTGAAACGCATCCAGAACCGCCTGATCCAATCCTTCGCGGTGATAGGCCAGCGGGGCGTCATAAATGGTCGACAGATCCTGTGCCGCGATCACGCTGTCGGGGCGCACGTTACAGAACAACGCCAACTTTTCGCGTTCTTTGACCGGGATGGGACCCTCGGAGCGACAGACCAGAATGTCAGGGGCCAGACCGATCGAGCGCAGCTCTTTCACCGAGTGCTGGGTCGGCTTGGTTTTCAGTTCGCCCGAGGCTTTGATGTAGGGCAGCAGGGTCAGGTGCATGAACAGGCATTGGCCGCGCGGCTTGTCCTGGCTGAACTGACGGATAGCTTCAAAGAAGGGCAGGCCTTCGATATCGCCGACGGTGCCGCCAATCTCGCACAGCATGAAATCGACCTCATCCTCACCGATCGAGATAAAGTCTTTGATCTCGTTGGTGACGTGCGGAATCACCTGAATGGTCTTGCCCAGATAGTCGCCGCGGCGCTCTTTCTCGAGCACGTTGGAATAAATCCGACCTGAACTAACCGAGTCGGTCTTGCGGGCCGCCACGCCGGTGAATCGTTCGTAGTGACCAAGATCCAGGTCGGTTTCGGCCCCGTCATCGGTCACGAACACTTCGCCATGCTCGAACGGCGACATCGTGCCGGGGTCAACGTTCAGATAGGGGTCCAGCTTGCGCAGACGCACCGAATACCCTCGGGCCTGCAACAGCGCGCCCAAAGCCGCCGAAGCCAGTCCTTTGCCCAAAGACGAAACCACACCACCAGTGATGAAAATAAAACGCGCCATGTTTTCGGCTGCTCCCGTGAGACGTCAAAATCAGCTGCCCGACGGTTCCGAAAAACCGCTGCACCACGGGACTTCACATATAAAGGATTCGCGCCAATAGCGCAAGAGAACCGCAAGATGCTGTTGCAGTTCTCTTTCAGGTTTCTAGGTTTTGTGGATCAGTTGGCTTGTGGGATCAGCGGCGCGTTGTCGCCATCTGCCGGAGGCAGCAGATCGTCAGCCGACGGAACCGCAGGTGTGCTTTCCTCGGTTGGTGCCGGGGCCGGAACGCCCAAACGGTCGATCACCGAACTGCCCGAGGATTTCTGAGCGGCCAGAATGGTCAGCGTGATTGAAGTCACGATGAAACAAGCGGCCAGGATCCACGTCACCTTGCCCAAAGCAGTCGCTGCGGCGCGTCCGGTCATGGCGCCGCCGCCCCCGCCGCCCATGCCAAGGCCACCGCCTTCGGACCGCTGCATCAGAACAACGGCAATCAGGCCCAAGGCCAGGAGGAGGTGGATGATGAGAACGACGTTTTCCATGGTGTTCCTGTACAGCGTGGCGTGTATCGCGTGGTACTTATGCAAGTTTGCCAGCGGGGGCAAGTGAGGAGTTGGCATCAAGATCGGTGATGTTCCGGATCACGGCAAAGGGACTGGACAGCATGGCCGCACCTCGCGCAGGCTGCGGCCATGCCACATGATGATCACGACCACCCGCACACCCTTTTGCCACCTGATCCTGCGCTGCGGGTAAAGGCGCTGGAAACGATTCTGACTCGCAAGGGACTGATCGATCCGGCGGCGCTGGATGAAATTATTGATACCTATCAGAACAAGATCGGCCCGCAGAACGGCGCCCGCGTCGTTGCCAAAGCCTGGACTGACCCGGACTTCAAAGCCGCGTTGCTGAAAGATGCCACATCGGTTGTCGCCGATCTGGGTTATTACGGGCGTCAGGGCGAACACATGGTTGTCGTCGAAAACACACCTGAACAGCACAACATGGTCGTGTGCACCCTGTGCAGTTGTTACCCGTGGCCGCTGCTTGGTATTCCGCCGGGTTGGTACAAATCAGATGCCTATAGGGCGCGGGCTGTGCGTGAGCCGCGCAAGGTTCTGGCTGAGTTCGGGGTGACCCTGCCCGAGACGTCCTCGGTTCGCGTTTGGGATTCGACGGCCGAGGTGCGGTACCTTGTACTTCCGATGCGGCCAGAAGACACGGATGGCTTAACAGAAGACGAGTTGGCGGCGCTTGTCACACGCGACAGCATGATCGGAACCGGTTTGCCAAAGGTGCCATCATGACCCGAGTTCACGATATGGGCGGGCGCTTTGGCGATGGGCCTGTGCTCCCTGAACCCGAAGATGCCCCGGTCTTTGCCGAAGACTGGCATGCAAGGGCATTGGCCGTAACACTGGCAGCGGGATCGCTTGGGCAGTGGAACATCGACGTATCCCGGCATGCGCGCGAGAGATTGTCGCCTAAGGACTACGCCCGTTTTTCTTATTACGAGAAATGGATTTCGGGGCTTGCGGACCTTCTCGTCGAAACAGGCGTGCTGACAGATGAGGATCTGCGCGGCGAGACAGACGGCGACAATCACCCCCTGGCAAGCCGCGTGCTGAAGTCTGACGCGGTTGCGAAAGTGTTGGCCAGCGGCGGGCCTGCGGATCGCCCTTCAAATGTGCGGGTGAAATTTGAACCGGGGCAAAAAGTTGTGACCGCCCGTCAAGCCGCGAACCGCCTTGTCGGCGGCGGGCATACGCGTTTGCCCATGTACGCCACCGGGGCAAAAGGGCGCATCCTTATGATGCACGGAACGCATGTGCTGCCGGACTCTAGTGCTCATAGGTTGGGGGATGCACCCGAGCCGCTTTACGCCGTGGTCTTTCCGGCATCCGAGCTTTGGGCCAATCCCGAACACTCGCAGGATGAAGTCGTTTTGGATCTTTGGCAAAGCTATCTGGAACTCGCATGAGCGACTGCATAACTCATACTGCTCCCGAACCAGCCTTCGCAGAGCCCTGGCACGCTCAGGTCTTTGCTGTGACGGTTGCCTTAAACGAGGCCGGACGGTTCGACTGGCCGGATTGGGCGGCGCGCTTTTCGGCCAGCTTGAAACAGAACGGTTTGGATCGCGAACTGAATGGAGGGGATGACTACTTTTTTGCCTGGCTGGAAACGCTCGAGGTGTTTTTGGCCGAGCAAGGTGTCGCAGCTCCAGATGAAGTGGTCCAATTTCGCGACAAGTGGGAAGAGGCTTATTTGACCACCTCTCATGGACAGCCGGTGCGGTTGGCCAAGGGGTAGGGGGCTCTGCACTCGTTGCCCGTGCCGGGCACTTCCCCCGGGGGTATCTTCAGCCAGATGAAGCGGGGGATCCGTTTCTTCACCTGGCCAAAAATATCCCCGCCGGAGGCATCGTGCGCAGCACGATCTCTGCATGCGTCGAATTACCGGTTTCCCTGTCGCTTTCCCCCCGTTATACGAGCCGAGTTTGATAACTCAGCGCAAAAGGACCGGATATGGCCAATGTGGTTGTTGTCGGCGCCCAGTGGGGTGACGAAGGAAAAGGCAAGATCGTCGACTGGCTCAGCGAGCGTGCAGACGTGATTGCACGCTTTCAGGGCGGACATAACGCCGGGCACACGCTGGTCATCGACGGAGAAGTATACAAGCTGCACGCGCTGCCGTCGGGTGTTGTGCGTGGCGGCAAGTTGAGTGTCATCGGCAACGGTGTCGTTCTGGACCCATGGCACCTAATCAAAGAGATCGGAACCATCCAGGCGCAGGGCGTTGAAATCACCCCTGAAAACCTGATGATTGCGGAAAACACACCGTTGATCCTGCCCTTCCACGGGGAACTGGATCGGGCACGTGAAAGTCAAAACTCGGTTGCGAAAATCGGGACGACCGGTCGCGGAATTGGTCCTTGTTACGAAGACAAGGTTGGTCGCCGCGTGATCCGTGTGGCTGATCTGGCTGACGATGCAACGCTGGCATTGCGAGTTGATCGCGCTCTGGTTCACCACAATGCGCTGCGAAACGGGCTTGGACTGGAGCCAATTGACCGAAATGCACTGATTGCCCAGCTGAAAGAGATCGCGCCAAAAATCCTACCCTTTGCCGCGCCGGTTTGGAAAGTGCTGAACGAAAAGCGCAAGGCTGGCAAACGCATCCTGTTCGAGGGCGCACAGGGGGCGCTGCTGGATATCGACTTCGGTACATATCCGTTTGTAACCTCGTCCAACGTCATTGCCGGTCAGGCATCAACAGGCGTCGGCATCGGTCCCGGTTCGATTGACTTCGTTCTGGGCATTGTCAAAGCCTATACAACCCGCGTGGGTGAGGGCCCGTTCCCAACCGAGTTGGACGACGACGATGGTCAGCGGCTTGGTGAGCGCGGGCACGAGTTCGGGACCACCACGGGCCGTAAGCGCCGTTGTGGGTGGTTTGACGCCTGCCTTGTGCGCCAGACCTGTGCGACCAGCGGTGTGAACGGCATCTCGCTGACCAAGCTGGATGTTCTGGACGGTTTCGAGACCCTGAAAATCTGCGTTGGGTATGAGCTGGACGGCGAACGTCTGGACTACCTTCCGACGGCCGCGGATCAACAGGCGCGCTGCAAACCGATTTACGAAGAGATGCCGGGTTGGAGCGAATCCACCGAAGGGGCGCGCAGCTGGGCGGATCTGCCGGCCAATGCCATCAAATACGTGCGCCGGGTCGAAGAGCTGATCGATTGCCCTGTCGCCCTTTTGTCCACCAGCCCGGAGCGGGATGACACCATTTTGGTGACTGACCCGTTTGCAGACTGATGGCAGAGGAACAGAAACGAGGCCTCAGCTATAAAGCGCGCCGTCGCTGGTCACTAGTGCTGCTGCTGGTTGGGTTGCCTCTTTATATTGTGGCGGTCGTGACGGTTGTGAATTGGCTAGACCGCCCGCCGCTCTGGCTTGAGCTGCTAGTCTATATCGGTCTGGGCATCGTGTGGGCCTTGCCTTTCAAATTCGTGTTCAAAGGCGTTGGGCAAGCAGACCCGGATCAGTCGCAAGACTGAGAGGGCGATTCATTTCCCGTACAAAAAAGGGCCGATGATTGCATCGGCCCCGTTTCTTTTGATTTTCTTAAGTTCAGCCTGCAGCGCGCTCGTCATCGGGGCGGAACCCGATCTGTGTTGAGGCGGCAAAACGACCACCACCGGCTTTTTCGATCTTGCCGTCCCGAAGCAATTGACCGAACGAGCGCAGGCTTTCTTCGCGGTTGAAGTCGTCCTGCTTGAGTGAGCGGATCTTATTCATCAGCTGCGGGCGCGAGAATTGTTCCTGACCTTCGATGAACGACAGGTAAGCGGCGGCAGCCTCTAACAGGTCAGGCAGAGATTGTGCACCTTGTTCCTGTGCAAAAAGGGCAAAACCACCTTCTTCGTTGGAATCGTCGGCTTCGTCTTCTGATTTGGACGTGACGCGGCGGGGGGTCACGGGGCCGGCGTCCTGTTCATTTGTGTCAACCCGCTGTTCTGCAACCAGCTTCAAGGGGGATGAAGTGTCGGATTGCGGGCGCATGCTGGTGACTTGAATCTCGGGGCGGCGCGGGCTTACGACCGACGTCAGATCGCCACGATATCCGCTTTCTTCGGAGTCTTCGTCCCGCGGCTGGTTCCCGCGCTCAGCTTCGGTCGCAGCGACTGCCGTGCGCAGATGTGAATATGTTTCGCGCTGCGTGCTGGTCGCCGGGTCATCCATCTGGCTGTCCGCCTTGTCCATCAGGCGGGACAAATCCTGATCCAGGGCCGTTTCGTTCGGTGATTGACCACCCATTGCGGCCTCAACCTTCGAGATCTCGCTTAGAACATTGGCCTCATCCTCGGCGGTCAGATAACCCTCTTGGGTCTCTGCGACTTCATCTATCAGATCCTCTTCGGTCTCTTCGCTCAGGATATTGACGGGCTCATCAGTTTCGGTCGTTTCCTCAAGATCGGTGAACAGCGCCGAGGGTGCAGGCGCCTCTTCCTCGTCTTCATAATCTGCGTCCTGCTGCATCGAGAATGGCTGCACGGATTCTACCGGTTCTTCCGTTGCTTCGGCCTCTGCCGCTGGCGCTGCCACGGCGGGGGTATCCGCGATTTCTTCTGCTTCAAAAGCCGGTGCCATCGGTTCAACGGCTGCGTCAGCCTTGTCCGTTTCCGAAAGGTCCGATGCGTCGAGCGAGCCTGCCTCGAACGCGGCGGCGATCGCATCCATCGGTGCAGCTGGCTGATTACCCAGGCTTGCGTCCTCGTCTTCTGTATAAATCACCGAGTTTTCTTCGGAATGCGAAACGACGGCGCGGATGCGCTGCAGTTTGGCGGCAATGCTGTCCGCAGCCGGGGCAGGCGCGCTTTCGACCGGCTCGGCGTCAGCGAAAAACGAGTCGGCCCCTTGTGCAGGGGGGGTGGCATTGGGGCTCATCACATGGGGGTCTGTTTGCGCAGCGGTTGTAACCGCAGCAGGGGCTGGCTTTGCAGCCTGCTGGGTTGCACGCAGCAACAGGCCGGAATCGCTCTGGCTGGCTTCTACATGTTTTGCGGCGTCGCGCTGTGCGATCCGGGTCAGCATTTCTGCGTCAGGTTGCGGGGGTTCAGAACCAAAATACCGATCATCGGCAGAAAGATCGCGGAAGTATTCAGCGATTGCCTTCATCGTTTCGAATGAATCGTCGAATCCTTCCAAAGTGCAGGAGAAGGTTCCATAAGAAACGGTCAATACCTTGTTGTTCTGTACCATCAGACGCACGTCCTCTACAAACTACGAGAGCCAACCACCTTATGCAGGCACACCTATTGGCTCGGAACTCTTTGCATGAACCTATCATTTTGTGGTCTCAATGTGTCCAAATCCGGAAAAAATGGTCAATCTAAGTAAAAAACGCCCAATTGTGCGGTCATTTGAGCCAATTGCACTGGTCGGAGGCGGGGAAATCGGCCCTGACGACCTAAATGTGATGCTGATTCGCGCCAAGACGGTTGTGGCGGCCGATGGTGGGGCCGCCCCTTTGGTAGAATCAGGTCGCATTCCGGATGCCGTGATTGGCGATTTCGATTCGCTGGACAGCCGGCACAAAGACCAAATTCCGGTGGACCGGTTGTATCCTATACGGGAACAAAACAGCACGGATTTTGACAAGGCTCTGCGCAGCATCGAAGCGCCTGTCGTGTTGGGGGCCGGGTTCCTGGGCGGGCGGCTGGATCATCAGCTTGCTGTTCTTAACACATTGGTCCTGAGGCAGGATCGCCCCTGCGTCTTATTGGGTGAGACTGAGGTCGTCTTTCACGCGCCGCCGCGGGTTTCCCTTAGTATCACACCCGGCGATGTCGTTTCACTGTTTCCGTTCCAACGGGTAACCGGTGCCAGCAAAGGCCTTGAATGGGCCATCGACGATCTGGTTATGGAACCCGGCGGGCAAGTAGGCACATCCAACCGTGCGCTGGCAGATGTTGAGCTGACGGTGGATGCGCCGGGATTGCTGGTGATGGTGCCAAGGTATGCGCTGGATCAGGTTATGCAGGCGTTTGTGTCGGGGCAGACCGGGCGCTGGCCCGCTCGCGCAGAATGACATACAGGCCCGCGGCGACGGTGATGCCGATGCCGACGGCGGCCATGCTGTCCGGAAGGTCATGGAAAATCAACCAGCCAAAGAACGTGGCCACTGGGATCTCAAGATATTGCATGGGGGCCAGCGTGGCGGACGGCGCATAGCGCAAGGACCAAGTCATGAACAGATGCGCGACTGTGCCCAAGACACCGACCCCGATCAGCAGCAGGTGGCTTTCGCGCTCGGGAACAATGAAGGACAGCTCCCAAATATTGCCGAGTGTTCCCAGCGCTAGAACCGGCAGCAGCAGAACCGTCGCCATCACTCCGGATACAGCCTGCAAGGCAATCGGATCGGTGTCCTTGGCAATCTGTCGTGTCACCAGCATGAAAAGGGCAAAGGCCACCGCAACGACCAAGGGCAACAGAGCTGCGGCGCCAACCTGAACAAAGCTGGGCTGGATGACCAGCAGAGTGCCCGCGAACCCGACACCGCAGGCGATCAGGCGGCGCATACCAACCTCTTCACCCAGCACGCACTTGCCCAGCAACAGCATGATGAAGGGCATGACAAAGGCGATGGCGACAGCGTCCGCCAGCGGCAGGTACTGCAGTGCGCTGAACATTGCCGCGATAGCAATGATGTGCAGAACTGTTCGGATAAGCGCCAGCCAGACAAGATGTCCGCGCATGCGCCAGTGCCGACCGGTCAGGGCCACCAAGGGTATCAGGATCAACGACTGAACGGCAAAGCGGATGAACACCAAAACGCCGACCGGTGTCGTCCCACCCAACAGCTTGGCGATGGAATCGCCCATCGGTGCAATCACGCAAAAACACAGCATCAAGAAGATGCCAAAGACGGGACGATCCTGGGTCATGCGGCGACGCTACGGGTTTTGGCACCCGGTTGAAAGCGTCTATGAAATCGTCTGCACCTTTGTGTAGTCGGGTCCGATGCAGACGGGCAGGTCGTCATCCAGTTTCAGCCAATTCAGCCGTTCCTCATGAGCCACGTGCAGTGTGGGCTGCAATTGATTGGGATCCTCTAATGTGGCGACATACAGATGCAGCACGTCCGACATGGCTTGCGATCGAAACGAGATCGGCGTGCCGCAATCGGGACAAAAGCTGCGCTCGACACCGGGCGAGGAATTAAAGGTTTTCGGCGGCTCGCCAGTCCAGCGCCATTGCCCGTCGCGCACGCCAAAATAGGTCGTCATCGGGGCCGCACATTGCCTGCGGCAACTATCGCAATGGCAGCTCACGCAGGACAGGACCGGAGGATCAACCTCGTAGCGGATGGTGCCGCACAGGCAATGTCCTTGCATCGTTGACCTCCGTTGCTTTCACTGTCAGCAGTTTGGCACGTTTACGGCCAACCCGCCCAGAGACGTTTCCTTGTACTTCTCATGCATATCATGCCCGGTCTGGCGCATGGTTTCGATCACTGAATCCAGCGGTACGAAGTGTTTCCCATCGCCACGCAGCGCAAGTGAAGCAGCCGAGACAGCTTTGATGGCCGCCAAACCGTTGCGTTCGATGCAAGGAACTTGCACCAGACCAGCGACCGGGTCGCAGGTCATGCCCAGATGATGCTCCAATGCAATTTCGGCGGCGTTTTCGACCTGCTCGGGCGTACCACCCATCACAGCGCAGAGGCCCGCTGCAGCCATTGCCGAGGCGCTGCCAACTTCGGCCTGACAACCGGCTTCTGCACCCGAGATCGAGGCGTTGTATTTGACCAGCCCGCCAATGGCCGCTGCCGTAAGGAGGAAGTCCTCGATATGGCTTTCCGAGGCACCCGGAACGTGGTCGAGGTAATAGCGCAGTACGGCAGGCATCGTACCAGCTGCCCCGTTTGTGGGAGCAGTGACGACTTGCCCGCCAGCCGCGTTTTCCTCGTTTATCGCCATCGCATAGACGCTCATCCAGTCGTTGATGGTGTGCGGCGCGTTCAAGTTCATACCCCGTTCGGCCAACAACGCGTCATGGATGCCCTTGGCGCGGCGGCGCACTTTCAGGCCGCCGGGCAGAATGCCATCCGTCTTCAGTCCACGTTCGATACAGTTGTTCATGACTTCCCAAAGCCGGGCGGTGCCTTTGGCGAAACTGTCCGCACAGCCACGCGCGATTTCATTCTCGCGCTTCATCTGGGCGATGCTTTTGCCGCTAGCGTTTGCCATCTCAAGCATTTCGGCCGCCGAGTGGAACGGGAAAGGCACGGCAGGGCCGTCATTGGTGGATTTGCCTTCGGCCAGTTCTTCCTCGGTCAGGACAAAACCGCCGCCTACGGAATAATAGACCTGCCGCAGGATCACGTCGCCCTGCGCATCGGTGGCCATCAGGATCATCCCATTAGCATGGCCGGGCAGGTTGTGGTCGTAGTCAAAGATCAGATCGGCCTTTGGATCGAATTGCAGGGTCGGCAACCCCTCGGGCGTGACTGAGTGCGTTTCAGCAATAGCAGCCAACGCGGCCTCGGCCTTGTCGTTGTCATAGGTGTCAGGAACAAACCCGGCCAGCCCAAGGATCGTAGCCCGGTCTGTTGCGTGACCTACGCCAGTAAAGGCCAGCGATCCGTGCAGCGATCCGCGAAGACCAGCGAATTCAAACGGTGAGGCGCGCATCAGGTCCAGAAACCGAGCGGCGGCAACCATCGGCCCCATTGTGTGTGACGAGGACGGGCCGATGCCCACTTTGAACATATCAAAAACAGACAAGAACATATCAGGTAGCAGAGCCTTCTGGAGGGTGAGCATAAGATGGGCTGGTGAAGGGGGTAACCCCCAACCCCTCGGCCGCGATGGCAGCCCGGGTTGCGGGACGGCTTTCCAGGCGCATCAGAATGGATTGCAGGTATGGCGTATCCGCCAATTGATACCAACTGCGATCAGCGCGCTCCGGGTAAAGGGCCATCCACCTCATCTGGCAGGCAAGGTAGTATGTAAGAACCGAGGGCTGATCCGCGT
The DNA here is from genome assembly GCF_059611165.1 of Ruegeria sp. CDSB013. NCBI lineage: Bacteria > Pseudomonadati > Pseudomonadota > Alphaproteobacteria > Rhodobacterales > Roseobacteraceae > Ruegeria > Ruegeria sp. CDSB013. Next base: position 185,834 of record NZ_JBXWPA010000001.1, read on the forward strand.
TCAACCAGCTGGGCGCAGTTTTGGCCACGTCATCCAGAACCCGAAGATGTTGGCGCAGGCGCGGGCGGATACCGTTGCGCAAAGGTTCAGCATGTGCCGGATCAATGTATTTTTCGGCATAGAACAGGATGCGCAGATCGGCATGTAACGTGTTCGACGCGAAGAAAAGCCATTTCAGGAACGCAGCCCGATCCGGGTTGTCCGCAGTGGGGGCCAGTTGCGCATGCGTATCTGCCAGCCACAAAAGGATGGCGGCTGTTTCAAAGATCGGGCCGTGCGGCGTTTCAAGAACAGGGATCAGACCGTTCGGGTTCAACCCTCTGTAAGCCGCGCCATCCTGTGCGTTTTGCCGACGATCCACCAAAGCCGTCTCATAAGGCAGGCCCATCTCTTCCAGCACCAGTCTGATCACCAGAGAGGCATTGTCGGGGGCAAAGTGCAATCTGTAGGGCGCGTTCATGGGCTGTATGTATACACCAGCAGAGATGTCGAACGTCTCGATTGCGACGTTTCCAATAGGAAACGCGTAGTTTCGCGACAAGTTGGCCTGTTGGATCGGCGAATTGGCGCTCGCAGTTGGGTCGGACATTCCGTATAAATTCCGCAATACCAAGGGGGAATGCAACAATGACCGGAGATTTGTCACCTATAGACAAAGCCAAATATGCCGCGGCGCGGCAGGCCGCTGACATGGTTCAGGACGGGATGCGCGTTGGGCTGGGCACCGGATCAACGGCCGCCTGGATGGTCCGCCGTCTGGGAGAGCGGGTGCAGCAGGAAGGTTTGCGGATCAAGGCTGTTCCGACCTCAACCCGCACCGCGCAACTGGCCCGTGAGTTGGGGATTGAGGTCGTCTCGCTGGATCAGGCGGGCTGGCTGGACCTGACCATCGACGGCGCAGATGAATTTGACGGCGATCTGAACCTGATCAAAGGTGGAGGCGGCGCGCATCTGCAGGAAAAGATTGTAGCCACGGCCAGCGATCAGATGATCGTTATTGCAGATGCCGGGAAAGAGGTCGAAACGCTGGGCGCATTCCCGTTGCCGGTTGAGGTGATCCCTTTTGGCTGGCAGACCACGCGAACTCTGATTCAAGAAGCGCTCGATACGATGGACGTTCTTGGCACTTCGGCGGTGTTGCGTATGAACGGCGAAGCACCGTGTGTCACGGACGAGGGCAATCACATTCTGGACCTTCACCTTCAGCGCATCGGAAATGCCAGGCAACTGGCGCTGGTGCTGAATCAGGTGCCGGGTGTGGTCGAAAATGGTTTATTCATCGACATCTGTGACAAAGTTGTGATCGGCCACGGCGATGGCCGGGTCGAGCTGCGCGATATCAACGATGGAATGGTCGACTTGGATCATTTGGTCGATGGTGGTGAAAACCTGTTTTCGGATCTGGCGGATTGAGTGTTAAGCCCACAGAATTCCTAATGTCGCGCTCGACCGCACTTTGGCGCGCGCCTGCTGGGTTCTGGTTCTTGTTGTTGATGTGGCTCATCATGTTGCAAACGTTGTCCGGTGATATAATGAACGTTGCTTGGCAATTGGCAGGCTTACTATTGATAACGGCGTTGCTAAGTATTTCCTTTGCCGGTTTAGTTGGGGTATTGCGGGACCCTCGTTTGGTCATCCTGACTGATCATGCGCTCAGGTTTCGCGCACTGAACACCGTCTATCGCTCCATCCCCTGGTCCCGCATTGACACGATTGAAGTGGGGCCTTCACGCGATTTCTGCCTTGTTCACTTCAACACGACAAAAGATCGGCCAAAGACGATCCGGTTACCGTTGAATCTGCTCGACGGTTCTATATCTGAACGATTGCTTGCAGCGTTGCAGCAATTCCCAGTGGAAGTTCGTGAAATCACGGGTGGCTAGCCAACCATGGATCACTCTGGACAGCAGCGCGAGATAGAGTACACCCCATGCAAGGCCTGCGGGCGCTTGCGGAAATTTGAAAGAGGCGGGACAAATGAGCTTTGATTATGATCTGTTCGTTATCGGCGGAGGCTCAGGCGGGGTCCGTGCGGCGCGTGTGGCAGCTGGCGAAAACGGTGCCAAAGTGGCGCTGGCCGAAGAGGATCGCTATGGCGGAACCTGTGTCATCCGGGGCTGTGTGCCCAAGAAGCTGATGGTCTTCGCCAGTGAATTCTCGGGCATGGTCGGTGATGCGCAGGCCTATGGCTGGGACATTCAGACCGGTGCTTTGAATTGGGATACCTTTCACGGCAAGCTGGTGACCGAACTGGACCGGCTTGAAGGCATCTACCGCAATATCCTGAAAAACAACGGCGTCGAAAGCTTTGATCAACGTGCAACCGTAGTCGATCCACATACGGTCGAATTGGCGGATGGGACACGCAAGACAGCCAAGCACATCCTGATCGCCACAGGTGGTCGTCCGGTCGTGCCTGAGTTCCCGGGATCGGACTTGGCGATTACGTCGAACGAGATCTTTCACCTTGAAAAACTGCCCCAAAGCATTCTGATCGTCGGTGGCGGCTACATTGCCAGCGAGTTTGCCGGAATCATGAACGGGTTGGGAGTCCAGACCACTCAGTTCTATCGCGGTGCGCAAATCCTGCGTGGCTTCGACGAAGAAGCACGTGGCCTGATCTGCGAAGAGATGCGCCAGAACGGCATTGATGTTCGTCTGGGCACCAACGTGCTGGAAATGACCAAGGAAGGCGACAAGATCCGCGTCAAGGCCACCGATGGCACCGAGGATCAGTTCGACGTGGTCATGTACGCCACAGGGCGTGCGCCGAATGCAGACAACCTGGGCCTTGAGGCGCTGGGCGTGGAACGTGGCCGCAAAGGTGAGATTGTAGTCGATGAGTACAGCCAGACAGGCGTGCCCTCGATCTATGCCATTGGCGATGTTACCGACCGCGTAAATCTGACGCCGGTTGCGATCCGTGAAGGCATGGCGTTTGTAGAGACCGTTTTCAAAGGCAACCCGACTCCGGTGGATCATGAACTGATCCCGACCGCGATCTTCACCCAACCGGAATTCGGCACTGTGGGCCTAAGCGAAGAAGAAGGCGCGGCACAGGAACCGATTGAGGTTTACGCGACATCGTTCAAGCCGATGCAAAAGGCCTTTGCCGGTGGAACGCAGCGCGTGTTGATGAAGCTGATTGTCAGCCAGGCGACCCGTAAGGTTCTGGGTTGCCACATCGTCGCGCCGGGCGCGGGTGAGATGATCCAGCTGGCTGGCATCGCCGTTAAAATGGGCGCAACCAAGGAAGATTTCGACCGCACGGTTGCCGTTCATCCGGTGATGGCAGAGGAATTGGTAACAATGCGGCAACCTGTGCGCACTGCTTGATTTGCAACCGCGCGCACACAAGTTACAAGGGAACCCGTGATCACACGGTCCAACACAAGGGAATAGATACATATGGCGGGCAATAGCGGCGGCCCCTGGGGGGGCGGAGGCTCTTCGGGCGGCGGAGGAAATCGGGGTGATAACGGTGATGGGCGCAAGCCCCCCGAAGGCGATGGTCCGCAAATCCCCGAGATTGATGAATTGATGAAGAAAGGCCAGGAACAGCTGCGCGTCCTGATGGGCGGCCGCGGTGGTTCAGGCCGCGGTGGCAACGGTCAGGGCTCTGGCGGCGGTGGCCCCATCTTCACAAAAGGTACGGTTCTTATTGGTGTCGTCGTCGCGGCGGTATTGTGGGGGGCGGCCAGTTTTTACACGGTCAAGCCCGAAGAACAGTCGGTTGAGTTGTTCCTCGGCGAATTCTCGGCCGTCGGAAATCCGGGTCTAAACTTTGCGCCGTGGCCTTTCGTTACCGCCGAAGTCATCCCGGTCACCCGTGAACAGAACGAAGATATGGGCGGCGCGCGCGGCAGCGATGATGGCTTGATGCTGACCGGCGACGAAAACGTGGTCGATATCGACTATCAAGTCGTCTGGAACATCAACGACCCTGCGAAGTTCCTGTTCAACTTGCGTGATCCGCGCCAAACGATCCGTGCGGTGTCGGAATCAGCGATGCGCGAGATTATCGCTCAAAGCGAGCTTGCACCAATCCTGAACCGGGATCGTGGTGTTATCGCGGATCGCTTGCAGGAACTGATCCAATCCACGATGGACAGTTATGATTCAGGGATCAACATTGTCCGCGTCAACTTTGACAAAGCCGACCCGCCTCAGGATGTGATCGCCGCCTTCCGCGACGTTCAGGCTGCTGCGCAGGAACGGGACCGGTTGCAGAACGTAGCCGATGCCTATGCGAACAAGGTGTTGGCAGAAGCGCGCGGCGAAGCTGCGCAGGTTCTGGAAGAGGCGGAAGGATATCGCGCCCAACAGATCAACAGTGCGCGGGGTGAAGCCAGCCGCTTTAGCGCAGTTCTGGAAGAATACTCCAAAGCACCCGATGTGACGCGGAAGCGTCTGTATCTGGAGCGAATGGAGCAGATTCTGGGTGACGTTGACAAAATCATTCTGGACCAGAACTCATCCGGGCAAGGGCAGGGTGTCGTGCCCTATCTGCCGCTGAACGAGCTGCGTCGTAGCCCAGCCGGGGAGAGCAACTGATGCGTAAATCACCCATTATCCTCATTCTTGTCGTGATCCTTGGCGTCGTTGGCCTGTCTTCGATCTTTATCGTGGATGAACGTGAACGTGCGCTGGTCTTGCAATTTGGTCGTGTTGTCGCGGTCAAGGAAGATCCCGGTCTGGCGTTCAAAATCCCGGTGATTCAAGAAGTTGTCCGCTATGACGACCGTATCCTGTCAATTGACGTACAGCCCCTTGAGGTGACCCCTCTGGACGATCGGCGTCTGGTTGTTGATGCATTCGCACGTTATCGGATTTCCGATCTGAACCAGTTCCGTCAGGCCGTTGGTGTCGGCGGTATTCCGGTTGCCGAGGATCGCCTGGATCGTATTTTGCGGGCCGAAACCCGCGAAGTGCTGGGTTCGGTATCGTCCCGTGATATCCTGAGCTCGGACCGTGCAGCGTTGATGTTGCGCATCCGAAACAGCGCGATTGCCGAAGCACAGGCGCTGGGCGTGACTGTAATCGACGTGCGATTGAAGGCGACCGACTTGCCACAGGCCAACCTTGAGGCGACTTTCGATCGCATGAAGGCCGAGCGGGAGCGTGAAGCAACAGACGAGCGTGCCCGTGGTAACGAGGCGGCGCAGCGTGTGCGTGCGCAAGCTGACCGGACGGTGGTCGAACTGGTTTCAGATGCACGTCGTGAGGCCGAAATCACCCGTGGTGTAGCGGACGCCGAACGCAACGCGATCTTTGCCGAAGCCTATGGCGCGGACCCGGAGTTCTTTGAATTCTACCGTTCGCTGACCGCGTATGAGAACGCGTTGCAGGGCGGCAATAGCTCGTTGGTTCTGAGCCCGGATTCCGAGTTCTTCAACTACCTCGGTTCGCCAACCGGACGGCAAGCTCCGGCTGCTGCGGCCTCCGAATAATGGGGCTGATCCTTCTGGCTTTCGGGCTGGTATTGATTGTAGAGGGGCTGGCCTATGCGCTGGCCCCTTCGCTTATTGAGCGCATGTTAGAGGCATTGCGGTCATTGCCCGAGCAGGCGCGGCGGCTGGTCGGTCTGCTGAGCGTAGTTAGTGGGTTTGTCCTGCTATGGGGGGCTTATCAGGTTGGGTTTTGATGCGGTGACCTCACTTGCAGGTGATTTCCCCGCGATCCCGAGTTGCGGGCAAGGACAAACCGACTACATTGGTTCCTGAGAAGATTTGCCCGAGGGCAGTTTTACAAGACTTGTTGACAAGGAGTTCCCAAGTGCAGGCACAAGCACGCAGTATTTCAGTCCGGCAGGACGAGGGTGTTGGTTTCATGCGGCTGATGTGGCTGGCCATTGCGGGGATGATTCTTGTTCTGGCCCAAACCGTCGCAGCACAGGCGCGGAGCGAAAGCTTGGCGCCGCTGGCAGAAAAGATCAGCCCGGCCGTGGTCAACATTACCACCTCAACGTTGATTGAAGGCCAGACCGGCCCGCAGGGCATAGTGCCCGAGGGATCACCGTTCGAAGATTTCTTTCGCGATTTTCAGGACCGGAACGGTGATGATGAAAATCGCCCGCGCCGCAGCAACGCGCTGGGTTCGGGGTTCGTGATTTCCGAGGACGGCTACATCGTCACCAACAATCACGTGATCGCCGAGGCCGATGAAATCCTGGTGGAGTTCTTCCCCGGTGATGGACAGCCGCCTGAAGAACTGCCTGCCAAGGTGATAGGCACGGACGAGAAAACCGATATTGCGTTGCTGAAGGTCGAGGCCCCGGGCCCGCTGCAATACGTACAGTTTGGCGACAGTGACGTCGCCCGTGTCGGTGATTGGGTTATTGCCATGGGCAACCCTTTGGGGCAGGGCTTCTCGGTTTCGGCCGGGATCGTTTCGGCCCGCAACAGGGCGCTGAGCGGCTCGTATGACGACTACATCCAGACCGACGCGGCCATCAACCGGGGCAACTCGGGCGGTCCGCTGTTCAACATGAATGGCGAAGTGATTGGTGTGAATACAGCGATTTTGTCGCCCAACGGCGGCTCGATCGGGATCGGCTTTTCAATGGCGTCCAACGTCGTGGTCAAGGTGGTCGACCAACTGCGTGAATTCGGCGAAACCCGCCGTGGTTGGCTGGGCGTTCGCATTCAGGACGTAACCGAGGACATGGCCGAGGCAATGGGGTTGGCCAAACCGGGCGGTGCGCTGATCAGCGATGTTCCGGATGGGCCGGCGAAAGATGCTGGTCTGCTGGCTGGTGACGTGATCCTCAGTTTTGATGGGGTCGAGGTCGAAGATACACGCGGCCTTGTGCGTCAGGTCGGCGAGACAACCGTGGGCAAAGCCGTGCGTGTTGTCGTGCATCGCGATGGCGGAACACAGACCGTCCTGGTTACTCTGGGGCGTCGTGAGGATGCCGAACGGGCCGATCAGGGCGACGAGGAAACGTCTGAGGCTCCAACGGAAGAGAATGCTGACATTCTTGGTCTGACCATTTCGCCGCTGACGGACACGCTACGCACGGATCTTGGTCTGGAAGAAGACGCCGATGGGCTGGTTGTGACCGAAGTGGATGAAGCCTCTGAGGCGTTTTCCAAAGGGTTGCGCGCCGGCGATCTGATCACCGAGGCTGGACAGCAAAAGGTAACGTCGATTGGAGACTTGGAAGCACGCATGGAAGAGGCGCGTGAGGCCGGGCGTAAATCGCTGTTGTTGCTTGTACGTCGCGGTGGCGACCCCCGCTTTGTGGCGCTGAGCCTGGGCGAGTAACGCACCACATCAGACGTTGTGACAAGGCCGGGGCAATGCCTCGGCCTTTTCCGTTCTACGTGGCGCTGAAAGTAAGTGAGCCACACGCCGGGGAGGCGCATGGCTCTGGTACAGGGAGAGGCCAGTGGACAGATATCGGGGATGATTCTCTGGCCCCCTACGGTAACAACTAAGACATTAGCTATTTTGGCATGCGCCGTATGTGAAGGAGGTCACAAGGTCAGATTAAGTCGGATTCGGCCAGTTCTTTCAGGGCGTTGAAGTCCTGGATCATCAGCCCGCCGCGAGATGCCTCGACAACATTGTCGCGTTTCCAAGTGGAAATCGTCTTGGATACAGCCTCGCGCGTGGCACCGACGAACTCGGCCAATTCGCTTTGGGACAGGGTGATGCGCATGGCGGGGTCGTCCTGAAGGGCAGACAGATGCAGCAATTTGCGCGCCAGACGAATGGGCATCGGCAAGAACACTTGTTCGTTTAGCTGTGACCCCATCCAGCGCATGCGCAGCCCCGCCAGACGGATCATGTCGACGGCAAGATCGGGATGCTGGCGGATCTGGTCCATGACGTCGCTGCGGCGCACGCGCAGCACACTCGATGGCTCGGCCGCTGCGATCGTGGCGGTACGCGGCCCGCTGTCAAACAACGCGATTTCGCCAAACACTTCGCCCGGCTTCATAAGTGTCAAGGACAGCTTGCGCCCGCTCATCGCAAGGAATGAAACCTCAAGCGTACCTTCAGAAATCACATACAGCGCATCGCCTTCGTCCCCCTGCTCAAACAGCACCTGGCCCTGATCCAAGGAAATCTCGGTCGCGAGTGCCGAAAGCATAGCCCTGAGTCGGTCTGATGCCTCGGACAGGAATCCGCTGTTTGGGAGTGCCTTCATGTGGTTGAGGGGTCTCCGGCTGCTGGTGTTGAGTGGTGCCCCAATGTTCCACAGCCGGGCTATTATTCCAAGGTTTTTATTGGTTTGCCTGATTGCGCGCTGTGTGACGGCTCAAAATGAAAGCAAACGCTTAAGCTGCGCGCCATTTATCGGTGTTCGCCTATTGGTGGTCGGGGTCATCCATGTAGCGTTGCAGCAGACTGAACTGAAGCATCAGAAACGCCATCAGCGCGATGGGAAAGGCGAAAGTTTCGATTTTGACCCATAAGTCCGTCGACATGGTACGCCAGACAAATTCATTGGCTACGGCCAGAACCGCAAAGCAGCCGCACAACCGGCGGGTCAAGATCATCCAGCCCTCATGGCGCATCGGGAGCATATCTTCGAGGACATAGGCTAGATAGGATTTCCCCTGCAGAAGGCCAATACCAAGGATGACCGAGAAGAAACCGTAAACCAGCGTGGTTTTCATCTTGAAAAACCGCTCATCATTGAACCACGCGGTCAGGCCCCCAAAGAAGATGACCATGAAGGCAGTAAATATCTGCATCCGGCTCAGTTTCCCGGTCAAGTACCAGAGGATACCCATAGCGGCCAGCATCAGCGGGACGAAGATGATCGTGGCGACGATAAAGCCGGAATATTCGGTACCTCCGATCAGGAAACTGTCGTCACGCAGGCGTAGGTAGATGAAAAAAAAGGCCAGTGGGGGCCCAAGCTCCAACGCCTGTTTCAGAAATGGATTGATTTCTTTTTTGCCTGGCATGTCGGTTTCCTGATTTTTACCCGCCCATTTCAACTATTACGGCGCCCAATGCAATCAATGCCATCAGCGCGACCCGTCTTGGCCCCACAGTTTCTTTTAACACCAGCCACCCGATAAGCGCCGCGAAGACTGTCGAGGTTTCTCGCAGAACGGCGGCTTCGCCGACCTTGTCCAGACGGGTGGCCAGCATGATTGCTCCGAAGGACATAGGGGCGATGATGCCTCCGGCCAAGCCCCGCAACATTAATGGGCCAACGGCAGGGCGGTTGATCATGGCGCGCCATCTTAGGAATGCGTAAATCGGCATCGCAAAACCGTCGATCATGAAAAACCACGCCAGAAAGGTGAACGGGTCGGCGGTGGCCCGGATACCATAGGCGTCATAAGTGGTGTAGAGCGCGACGAACAGGCCGGTTGCGATGGCCAGTACCAGCGCTATGCCCAGCGTTTCCCGGTTGGTTTCCAGAAAACGCAAATTATAGGCGGCCAGGCCGAAGATACCGGCCAGCAGGACCAAAACTCCAAACCATTGAATCCCAGTAAAGGTCTCGCCAAAGAGCAGATAGGCGCCGATGACCGTGAATAGGGGGCCAGTGCCGCGTACGACCGGGTAGACGACAGTGTATGAACCCTTTGTATAGGCCATGGCCTGAAGGACTTTGTAGGCGATGTGGATCACCCAGACCACGGCGAAGATGGACCACATGTAGGGTTCAGGCCACGGTACCACGAAAAAGGCAAAAGGGGCGGCCATCAGGCAATAGCAGGCGTCGATTGCCCCACGGGACAGCCAGGGATCGTGACGGCCTTTCTGCAGCGCTCCAAATACCGCATGCAGGAAGGCGGCCATCAGAGCGAGGCCAAGAGCCAGCTGATGGCCCGCTTCGGTGCCTTCGAGAGAAATCAGCCAGTCGCTCAAATGTCAGTCTTTTCGCTGGGTGGAGAGGCCGGGGGCTTTCCGCCCCCAGACCCCCGGAGGATATTTGGGGCCAGATAGAGGGGGGATCAGGCCTGGTCCAGGCCAGTGAGGGCGGCGGCGAACTCTTCGGGGTCGAAGGGGGCGAGGTCGTCGATCTGTTCTCCAACGCCGATGGCATGGATTGGCAGGCCGAATTTGTCGGCCAGTGCAACCAATACGCCACCCTTGGCGGTGCCGTCGAGTTTGGTCATCACCAGCCCTGACACGTCAGCGAGGTCGCGGAATGTCCGAACCTGGCTTAGCGCGTTCTGGCCCGTGGTGGCGTCCAGCACCAGCAGCGTGTTGTGCGGGGCGGTCTCGTCGATTTTGCGGATCACGCGGACGATCTTGGCCAGTTCCTCCATCAGGTCCGATCGGTTTTGCAGGCGCCCGGCCGTGTCGATCATCAGCAGGTCTGCGCCGTCTTGCTGCGCGCGGGTCAGGGCGTCGAAAGCCAATGAGGCCGGGTCTGACCCCTCGGGTGCGGTCAGCACCGGCACACCGGCGCGGTCGCCCCAGACCTGGAGCTGTTCGACGGCGGCGGCGCGGAAGGTGTCCCCGGCGGCGATGACGACTTTTTTGCCCGCGGCTTTGAACTGGCTGGCGAGCTTGCCGATGGTCGTGGTTTTGCCGGACCCGTTGACGCCAACGACCAGCACGACTTGCGGGCGCTTGGGGTAGATGGGCAGAGGCTTGGCAACCGGTTCCATCACACGGGCGACTTCCTGGGCCAGCAATTGCTTGATCTCTTGCGTGGAGAGCTTTCGACCCAACCGCCCCTCGGCCATGTTGGATGTGACCCGCAAAGCGGTGTCGACGCCCATATCCGAGGCGATCAGCAATTCCTCTAGCTGCTCAAGCATGTCGTCGTCCAACGTGCGACGGACAACTGCCTTGGCTTCGTTGCGGCCAAACAGCCGTCCCAACACCCCTTTGGATGGCGCGGCCTCGGGCGGTGGCGGAGCAGGGGTTGGATCGACCGGTGCGGGTTCAGGTGTTTCGACCGGCTGTGGCACAGGGGCGGGTTCAGGTGTCTCTGGCACCGGCTGTGGAACTTCGGGAACCGGTTCTGGCTGCGGCTCGGGCTCGGGTATTATCGGATCGGGGGCTGTCGTTTCCTCACCACCGTCTTCGACGATCGCATCCAGCCCCTGTTCGAGGCGGGACGAGGATTTGAACAGCTTGTCCTTGAGCTTTGAGAAAAACGCCATTTTTGGTCTCCGCAGGTGTTCCTCTCACCTAATGCGGATTTGCGGCAGTTGCAAAGGGTCACAAAAACGCAATCAAAAGCCCCGCCTGAGCGCCCCAGTACAGGATCCAGATCATATAGGGCGTTAAGCGCAGCGCCGGATGATTGGAGGGGAGCAGAAACTTCTCGGTCGCAAGGATCAGGTCTGAGGCTATGAAGGCCAGTGCGGCAGGCAGGGCCCAACGCAGCGCGCCTGTTTCGGGCAGTGTGAGAACCGCGATGCCCATACCAAGGATGATCGGGATATAGCCCAGCACCGGTATCTTGAGCTCTCCGGCGCGGGGGGCGAGCAGGGTTGCGGCCACGATGCCGAGGATGATTAGGGACCAGAAGATACCGGGCTTGTCAAAGATCAGGGCAGTGTCGCTGGCTGGGTGGCTTAGGAACAGAGCGATATAGGCCAGATGGCCAGCTGCGAATGCGCCGATCCCTGCCATGAAGGTTGAATCCGTCTCGCGTGATAGCAGCGCATCGCCCAGAGCACATAGAGCCAAGGCAAGGGTCAATAGCATCGGAGCACCGCTTAGGACCGCCGTCAGCGCCAGAAGCGCGACAGAGGCCGTCTTGAAGAGGGATCGCAGGGCGCTTGCGGGGCGTGGTGACATCGGCAAATAGGCCAGAGCAGACGCGGCGGCGATCCAGAAAAGAGCGGTTGTCATAAGCTATCCCCCAGTTGGTTTTTCTGCAGCATCACCGGGATCGCCACAACAACTCAACCGGTGACGTGAAGGCAGCCGTTTGTGGGGAATTGTTTATTGGCGATGCCGAACTGCATCTGCCAAAATGATCTCATGCTGACGCGTCTTGCGATTCTTATGACACTCACTGCGCAGGCGGCCGTTGCCCAGCCGGCCTTGTCCGGGTCTGAGTTTGACAACTACACGCGTGGGAAAACACTGTTCTACGGGTTTCAGGGTACGGTGTACGGGGTGGAACGCTATTTGCCCAATAAACGCGTGATCTGGTCGTTTCTGGATGGCAATTGCAAAGAGGGCGTTTGGTACGAACAAGGAGGGCAGATCTGCTTCATCTATGAAGACAGGATTGATCCGCAATGCTGGGTCTTTTCCAAGACCGACAGGGGGTTGACCGCCTTGTTCGAAGGCAACTCGGAAGCCACCGAGCTGTACGAGGCCGAAGATATCAATGAAGAGATGGTCTGTCTCGGCCCCGAGATTGGCGTCTGAAGGTCGCTAGAACAGAGAGCCCTGATCAGGTGCATCTTTCTTGGCCGGTTTCTTTGGTGCCGCCCGCGAAGCCGTGGGCTGACCGGTATTTAGGAGGCCATCCGCGAATTCGATCTCGAACGTGCTGTGTTTTGAGGCCTGTTTCTTGGTTGTAAGAACCTCTCCCTCGGCCCGGACCACAGCATAACCACGTTGCAGTGTAGCTTTATAGCTTAGTGTTTCACGCAGGCGGTCGGCGGCGTCCAGCTGTTGTCGCATCCGATCCAGTCGCGTGGCCTGCGCCGTGTTCATTCGTTCTGCCAACCTGTTGATATTATGTCGTTGCTGTTCGACCTCGCGCTGGATCGGGCGCAGGGACAGACGGGATGACAGGTTGCGCAAAGATTCGTTTCTGGTCGACACCAGGTTGCGCAAAGTCGACGGGCGCAGATGTGCAGACAGTTCGACCACCTGCAAACGCCGGTTCTGGACGCCGCGATTCAGTGCGGGCGCCAGTCGATCTGCAATCAAATCAAGTCGTTGGCGTGGGGTGTTCAACAGGCTTTCCGGGCGCGGCAACGCGCGGGACAGGTCGCGAAGCCGTTGAGACCGCCTTTGAACCGCATCCGTCGCGGCACGAGACAAACGCGCGCCTTGCTCACCCGTCCAAGCCAGAAGTTCCATTCGAACCGGCACGGCAAGCTCGGCCGCGGCGGTCGGTGTTGGCGCGCGGCGGTCTGATACAAAGTCGATCAGCGTCGTATCTGTTTCGTGACCAACGGCTGAAATCAGCGGAATGTCCGAAGCGGCCGTCGCTCGCGCGACAATTTCTTCGTTAAAGCCCCAAAGATCCTCGATCGACCCGCCGCCCCGGGCGACAATGATCAGGTCGGGACGGGGCAGCGAGCCGCCCGGCGTCAGTTTGTTGAAACCGTCGATGGCCCGCGCAACTTCTGGTGCGCAGTTGGAGCCCTGTACAGCGACGGGCCAGATCAGCACCTTGCGCGGGAAGCGATCCCGCAGGCGGTGCAGGATGTCACGGATCACAGCGCCAGATGGTGATGTCACCACGCCAATAATCTGGGGCAGGTAGGGCAGAGGCTTTTTACATTCGGGTGCGAACAAACCTTCAGCCTCAAGCTGTTTCTTGCGCTTTTCCAGCAGCGCCATCAAAGCGCCTTGCCCGGCGACCGCGACCTCATCGACGTTCAGGTTGTATTTCGACTGCGCGCCAAAAGCCGTCAGGCGACCGGTGACCACGACCTCAAGACCTTCTTCCGGCACCACCGATAGGCCGGAAACCTGACCTTTCCATGTTGTGCAGGCCAACACGTTCCGGTCATCCTTGATGTCATAGTACAGGTGGCCCGACCGCGCCGTGAACACGCGGCCGACCTCACCACGCACACGGATTCGCCCGAACGTGCCTTCCAGCGTGCGTTTCACCTCACCCGAGATGTCCGAAACGGTATATTCTGGTGTGTTTTGGCCCGGGATCGGGTCATCAAGCAGGTCGGACATTTCAGCGCCTTGTGTCAAATGCCCGGCCAGCTTAGAACGCCCGGAAGGCGAGGCCAAGCAGATCGGAGACCTTCATGAACATCCTTATTCTCGGCAGCGGCGGGCGCGAACACAGCCTCGCCTGGGCGGTGATGCAAAACCCCAAATGTGACCGTCTGATCGTTGCGCCGGGAAATGCCGGAATTGCGCAGATCGCTGAGTGCGCAGCGCTCGATACTGAAAACGGCGGCGCGGTTGTCAGCTTTGCTGAAGAGAACGCGATTGATTTCGTGATTGTTGGCCCCGAGGCCCCATTGGCCGCTGGCGTCGCAGATCGTCTGCGTGAAGCGGGTGTGCTGGTCTTTGGGCCGTCGGCCGATGCAGCACAGCTGGAAGCCTCGAAGAGTTTTACCAAAGAAATCTGTGACGCGTCGAACGCTCCGACCGCAGCTTATGCAAAGTTCACCGAGGCCGATCCTGCCAAAGCCTATATCCGCGAACAGGGCGCGCCGATCGTGGTCAAAGCCGATGGTTTGGCGGCAGGCAAGGGTGTGATCGTCGCGATGGACGAACAGGCCGCGCTGGAGGCTATCGACGACATGTTCGGCGGCGCTTTTGGGGGCGCGGGTGCCGAGGTCGTTATCGAAGAGTTTATGGAAGGCGAAGAGGCATCTTTGTTCGTGCTGTGTGATGGTGAGGACATCCTGTCCATCGGCACCGCGCAGGACCACAAACGCGTGGGAGAAGGCGACACGGGTCTGAACACCGGCGGCATGGGGGCGTATTCGCCTGCACCCGTTCTGAGCGCCGAGATTGAGGCGCGGGCGATGGAAGAGATCGTGCGTCCGACTATGGCCGAGATGAAGCGCCGGGGTATGCCGTTTCAGGGCGTTTTGTATGCTGGCCTGATGATCAAGGACGGCCAACCGAGGTTGGTCGAATACAACGTCCGCTTTGGTGACCCGGAATGCCAGGTTCTGATGATGCGGCTTGGTGCCCAGGTTCTGGACCTACTTCATGCCGCGGCCGAGGGCCGTTTGAGCGAGACGCAGGTAAACTGGGCCGACGATCATGCGATCACTGTTGTGATGGCGGCACAGGGGTATCCGGGCTCCTACGTAAAAGGATCTGCGATCAAGGGGTTGGAAGCGCTTCCTGAAGACAGCAGCAACATGATCTTCCACGCGGGCACCAAGGCCGTTGATGGGCAAGTGCAAGCCGCAGGCGGGCGCGTGCTGAATGTGACCGCGCGTGGGAATACATTGCAAGAGGCGCGGGACCGGGCATATGCGATGGTTGAGGGTGTGGATTGGCCCGAAGGCTTTTACCGCCGCGATATCGGCTGGCGGGCTCTTTGAACAGTCGCTAGGTCAGGGGGCTTTGCCCCTTCGGCCTATCGCCTCACTCACAGGAAATTTTTAGCCAGATGAAGAGGCGGATCAGCACTTGAGTGCGTTGTTCAGGCTTTTGTGGCGGGTAAACGCGCCGAGGTCGTGGGTGGTCCAGTCGTTTTCGTAAGTGACGCTGATGACGCGGGTCCAGTTGCCGTTGGCAAGGATCAGTTCCGGAGTGCCGCCGCAATCGCGCAGACCGCCGGAGATGAAATCTTCTCCAATGCGGTGATTGGTGAGATTGGGCAGCGATGCGATTTCGATCAATTCGCCGTCTGTAAATCGCCATATGCGCAGGGTTTTGGCCAAGTGAGGGCGATCAACATAGGCGATCTCGACGTTGCCGTCGCCATCCAGGTCGGCGGCACCGACCGGAGCGAGCCAGCGAAAGCGGGTGCCGATGTAGGGCGTAGCGGCGATCAGACCGCCGCCATTGTAGATTGCAAGCCGTGCACCTTTATCACGATGGCTTTCAACCACCAAAGCTTCGCGACGGCCATCATTGTCAACATCAATCAGGCGCGGACGAATATCTTCGAAAACGCGCTCTTTTGGCAGCCGGATTGTGTATTTCGCCCATTCCGGCGCATATTGCAGGATCAGAGCGCCGTATTCAATCTGATCACCGAGTACGCCGTGCGGGTATCGCGCAGTGGGTTCGGAGTACTCTGCCGAACCCAGCGGTTCATACTGCCATGGCTGCTGAGATCTTGTCTGGCTCGGACAGATTCCAATTGCGATCGCGGCCGCCGCGATCGCTTTGAAAAGCATCAGATCTGCTTTTCGGGCATTTGAACAACCAGCCCGTCCAATTCATCAGTGACCTTGATCTGGCAAGTCAGACGTGAGCGGGCGGGGTCGGGTTCAAAGGCGAAGTCCAACATGTCCTCTTCCATGTCGTCCTTGGCCGGAACTTTCTCGACCCAGTCCGGGTGGATGTAGACATGGCAGGTCGAACAGGCGCAGGCGCCGCCGCAATCGGCCTCGATGCCTGGGATATTGTTGTCACGGGCCCCTTCCATGACGGTCAGGCCGTTGGCGACTTCGACTGTATGTTCGGTACCGCCGTGCTCGACATAGGTGATCTTTGCCATTGCTTGCGTCTTCCTCTTTCGCTTGTCGAATTCTTCCTTAGTGAAGGCATTTAGGTCTTTCCAGCCTCATTTGCGACTCGTCACGCCGTCTATGGACTTTCCTTGCGGATGTTCTATTTTTGTTCTCATGATTGTGTTGCCTACCCGCCCTATATCTACGAACCGGAACTGGCCGCGGCCGCCCGCGTGTCTGCCCGCCAATCGGTTGAACGACCCGCCCGAGGGCGCGCTGGTGGCGGTCGCGGGGCTGGTGATCTTGCGGCAGCGGCCCGGGACGGCCAAGGGGGTGATCTTTGTCACGCTCGAGGATGAGACCGGCATCGTGAACGTGGTGGTTTGGCGCAAGATCTATGAACGTTTCCGCCGGGCGGTGATCTCGGGGCGGCTGCTGCGGGTCACGGGCAGGATGCAGCGGGCGCATTCGGTGACCCATGTGATCGCGGAAGAGGTTGAGGATATCTCGGGCATGCTGGATGTGCTGGTGCGGGGGGAGGGGTAGTCCGTCAGCGGCAAACGGGTCCACTACGGCGGCGCGCTGTGTCAAAATGGAAGTGCCCTTTGTGATAGCGATCGGCGTCAGGACCCAGCACGGTGCCAAACAGACCGCAGGCGCCTGCGTGCAGTTCGTGCATAACATCGCTTGTATCTTCGGCTGCCCATCCGTCGCGCACAGTGATCACGGTGCCATCCAAAAGTATGAAGGATGAAATGTCGATTGCGCGGCCACGGGCATGTTCCGAAATCCGCGCGCGTGGCTGATTGTTCTGCGTCTTGCACGCATAATGACCAGCCAGACGCAATCCTTTCAGGCCGCCGCCCAGATTCGCAAAGGCCGGTTTGGCTGTGTTCTCCAACCATGTTTTGAGTGTGACGGCGGTTTCACAATCCATCAACGCCAACTGGCTGAGAAGGACGTCAGATACCATGCGGATGCGCACGGGATCAGCAATGCCGCATCCCTGGTACTTTCCTCTAAAGGGTTTTCGCTTTTCGCCGAGAATAGTCCAGTCGCCACAGACTGCACCACGTTCGCGCATCCTTTCGCGGCCGACTTCGATCTGACGAAACTTGCAGGGCCGCAGCCGCGGTCTGGGGGAAACAGTCAGCTCTTGCTTAGGGGGAACAGGTGCGGTGCCTTCCTCCAAGAGAACGTCCAGTTCAGTGGACGGTTCAAACGCAACAAGCTCATGCGCTTGAGCCTGCGCAGGTTCTTCGCAATCCGGCGTAGCACTCGCCATGCCTGCGCATAATACAAACAGAGGGGCCAATACTCGCATAAAATAACTCGTTCCCTTGTCAGCTCGGACCGATTGTATCATGACCGGCCTTGGTACGTCTGCGCGAAGTGCGGATAGGGCGGGGCTTTGTACAATCCTTTTCCTATACAAAGCCAGAGTATAGCAGAAAAACCTTATCGCTTGAACAAACTGCTCTGCGCTTGCTTGTCCCGGTTGCCCGAGCTCAAATCAACATTCAGCGGGCGCATTCGATGACCGATGTGATCGCGGAAGAGGTCGAGGATATCTCGGGCATGCTGGACATGCTGGTGCGGGGAGAGGGGTCGGGCTGACCCCAGAATAAGACTATCGCTCTTCAGCGCGCCAAAAATGGTAGGCCTTGATCTTTTGGGCTTTGAACTCGGCATGCATTTCGTCGGACATTAACAGTGGCAGATGTAGGTATCTTTTCTCACGCCAAAGATTGTTCCCAGCAGTTTTCTCCTTTCGCAAAACTAAGTCTTTTGAGGATGGAGGGGACAACTCCATTCGCTCAGTCGTTTTGATACCTGAAAATTGCCAAGACATCTCAACACTGGATGCCTCATCGATGACTGTGTCTAGGCGCTTGGTCACGTTCATGAAAAAATATGCTGTATCGGGCTTTGACCCATCTCTGTAAAAGGCTTCGATCGGAAGGATTTGGTGTACACCCGGATCGAATGCTTCCAAAATTTGACGCACGCGATCAGTGATAATCCGAGCACCACCCGACGCAGAGAATATGTCTGGGAGCTTTGCCGCCTGTTTCTTGAGTAGCACTTTTTTCGGTGCCTCACCAGGTTCTAAGCGCCGTTGACCAGTATGAAAGACGCTCGCAACATCATCCGCAATTTCGCCGGAGTGGTACTTTTCGCTCCAACCGGGCAACTTGAACCCTTTTAGGTAACGACCGGTTGCAGGGTAGTAACAAACATATGCCATTTAAACTTCTCGCCTGAAAATGTGTTTTAAATCAAATATGTGTCGCGCCATTGCAATGCCAGCGATGGCACAGTGTTTTGTTGTGTTTCAAGAGTGAATTGAGCTTCACCGTTTAAAAAGGTTGCTCTGAGCTCGCTTGTCCCGATGATCCCCGCGCAACTCCGCATGTAGCGCGCGTCCGGCCTGAACACCGGGGCGGGCACTTACCGTTTCAAGCCAGCGGGCGAAATGGGGTTTGTCATCCAATACCTGCTGCTGACCTTCCCACAGGCTGGCCCAGCCCCAGACCGACATGTCCGCGATCGAGTAGAAATCGCCCGCGACGTATTCATTTTCGGCCAACCGCCGGTCCAATACTCCGTACAGCCGCCCGACCTCGGTGCGGTAGCGGTCTTTGGCATAAGGCAGGTCCTGCGGCGGCTCGAGGTTTGGCGCGTATTTCAAGAAGTGATGCGCCTGACCGGCCATTGGGCCGACGCCGCCCATTTGCCACATCAGCCATTCCTCGACGGCGATCCGGTCACGCTCGGTGTTGCCGTAAAAGCGACCTGTCTTGCGGGCCAGGTACATCAGGATCGCGCCGCTCTCAAAAACCGAGATCGGCGCGCCATCCGGGCCGTCCGGGTCAACGATGGCAGGCATCCGGTTGTTAGGCGCGATTTTAAGGAACTCGGGGTCGAACTGATCACCCTTGCCGATATTGATCAGGTGAGTGGTGTAGGGAAGGTCCATCTCTTCCAAAGCGATGGACGCCTTCCAGCCATTCGGCGTGGGCCAGAAATATAGATCGATCATGGTGCCTCCTCAGGTTGAAGCGATGATGCGGTATTCTGCGCAATCGGCAAGAGGCGGTTACGAAAGCGTGACACAGGGCAACCGGGCTTGACGGCCAAGAATGCGCGGCGTATTTGCATCGCAGAAGCTACGTGGCGATTTGTTACCGGATTGCGGGCCACGCTAAACAACACCGCTAAAAGGTCAGGATGAAAGGCCCCTTTCGCTTGACCGCGTCTGGGGTTTTTTTGATGCCCTTGCCAGACAAGGGTCGAGAGGAATGAGATGAGCGAGAGCTGGAACAAACGCACCCAAGCCGTCCATGGCGGCATCCGTCGCAGCCAATACAACGAAGTCAGCGAAGCAATTTTTCTGACACAGGGCTTTGTCTATGAGACAGCCGAACAAGCCGAGGCGCGGTTCATCGAATCCGGCCCGGATGAGTTCATCTATGCCCGCTATGGCAACCCGACCGTTTCGATGTTCGAACAGCGCATTGCCGCGCTGGAAGGTGGCGAGGACGCGTTTGCCACAGCGTCCGGCATGGCTGCGGTGAACGCGGCGTTGACCTCCATGTTGCAGGCGGGCGACCATGTGGTTTCGGCCAAGGCATTGTTCGGGTCCTGCCTGTATATCCTCGAAAACATCCTTTCCCGTTATGGTGTGGACGTCACCTTTGTTGACGGCACCGATCTGGACGCCTGGAAAGCGGCGATCCGCCCTGAGACCAAGGCGGTTTTCTTTGAATCCATGTCAAACCCGACGCTTGAGGTCATTGATATCGAGGCGGTTGCCAAACTGGCCCATGCGGTTGGCGCGCTTGTCATCGTGGACAATGTGTTTTCCACCCCGGTTTTTTCGCGCGCGATCGAACAAGGGGCGGATGTCGTGGTCTATTCCGCGACCAAACATATCGACGGGCAGGGGCGTGCTTTAGGCGGTGTCATCATTGGCACAAAGGATTTCATCCGGGGAACAGTTGAGCCTTATCTAAAACACACCGGTGGAGCGCTGAGCCCGTTCAACGCTTGGGTCATGCTGAAAGGTCTGGAAACGATGGCGCTGCGCGTTAACGCTCAGGCAGAGACGGCACAGACCATTGCCGAAGCACTGGAGGGGCATCCGGCGCTGGAACGCACGCTTTATCCGGGCCTGAAAACCCATGCGCAAAACGCATTGGTGCAAACCCAATTGGGCGGCAAAGGCGGAACTGTTCTGTCGCTGGACATCAAGGGCGGCAAGGACGCAGCGTTTGCATTCCTGAACGCGCTGACGATCCCTGTCATTTCGAACAATCTGGGCGATGCCAAGTCGATTGCGACACATCCGGCCACGACAACGCACCAGCGTCTGAGCGACGATCAGAAGGACGAATTGGGCATCACGCCCGGCCTGATCCGCTTTTCCGTAGGGTTGGAGGATGCGGGCGATCTGCTTGCAGACATCAAGCATGCGCTGGACGTGTCGCAACGTTAAATTGCGGCGGTGGTTTACTGACAACCGGGTCGAACCTAGGTGAAAATGACGTAAGTCATGCGATTTTCGCCGAATTTCGATCCGGGCTGTGTTTTTCAGCGTATAAAGCTACACTGGAAAGCAAGCCGAACACGAATAAGGTTCGGCGACCAACCGAGGAACCCGATCGATGAACGTGCACCCCCGCGACATTGAGGATATGCCCGACAATGACGAAGCCGCAGCCGCTCTAAAGACGCTGCGCAAATGGGCCGAGTCCGCAACCGAGGCCGAGATCAGCCAGCTCGACCCGGCGATTGCGCGCCTTGTGCCCGGTCTGGTGCCCGTGAACTATCCGTCCCTGTCGCGCGAATACCCCGAGGGGTTCACGGTCGACAGTGCGTATCGCGCGTCCTTGCCGGATTTGCAGAATGGCCCGTCCAGTCTGATCCGGGGCGCAAAACAGCAAATCCAGCATGTTGGTATCTCGAACTTTCGCCTGCCGATCCGCTTTCATCGCAAGCGCGGCGATGACCTGACGCTGGAGACCTCGGTGACCGGGACTGTCAGTCTGGATGCCGAAAAGAAGGGCATCAACATGTCCCGGATCATGCGCTCGTTTTACAAACACGCCGAGCGTACGTTCAGCTTTGAAGTCATGGAGGCCGCGCTGGATGACTATATGACCGATCTGGACAGCTTTGACGCCCGTATCCAGATGCGGTTTTCCTATCCCGACCGGGTGCAAAGCCTGCGGTCCGGTTTGGAAGGGTACCAGTATTACGACATCGCACTTGAGCTGGTTGAACAGGGCGGAGTGCGCCAAAAGATCATGCATCTGGACTATGTCTATTCCTCAACATGTCCCTGTTCGCTGGAACTTAGCGAGCACGCACGCGCAACACGTGGACAGCTGGCCACACCGCATTCGCAACGTTCAGTGGCGCGGATTTCTGTTGTGGTCGACTGCGACACGGATTGCCTATGGTTCGAGGATCTGATTGCCATGTGCCGCCGTGCCGTTCCGACAGAAACGCAGGTGATGGTCAAACGCGAGGATGAACAGGCCTTTGCCGAGCTTAACGCGGCCAATCCGATCTTTGTCGAAGACGCCGCCCGGCTGTTCTGTGCCGAATTGCTGGCCGATCACCATATCGGCGATTTCCGCGTGGTCGCAAGCCACCAGGAAAGCCTGCACAGCCACGATGCGGTGTCGGTTCTGACCGAAGGTCCGACCTTTGTGTCACCCAGCCTGGACCCGCGGCTGTTCACTACACTGTTCCACGTCGGGTGACAGGGCAGGGTGGATCAAAAAAGTATCACTTTTAGACTAAGGGCGGTTTTCCGCCGCAGCGCGGCAATTCGTGCTGCATTTGCACGATCGTTCAAGTAACACTGGTGTGGAATGCAGCCGTGGCAGGCGAATTTCTGTTCGTGCGTCTGCCACTCTGAAAGGAAGCTGAGACGTGCGACGCTCAGGACTTCGTGACTGCTTGATCCGCCCGAAAAATCGGGACGGGCAGCTCAATTCACTCTTTTGCAGGCTGCATCGCTTTCAGAGGAGAACTAAAGTATGAATCCAATTTCCCAACCGCTGGAATTTCAGGCTGCGGCCATCCGAATGGCCGGCTATGCGGTTAGCAACCAAATGAAAATTATGCAGATTTTGACCCGTTCGGCGATGGAGCTGCCGTTTGTGTCGGTTAGTGCCTTGCACGCGTCGGCTGCTGCTCCGGCCCCGGCTGCACCCTCGGCAAAACCCGCGCCCAAGGCCAAACCGGTCGCCAAGGCAAAACCTGTGGTGGTGGCCAAGCCCAAGCCTGTAGCCCGCAAGAAAGCCGCCGCAAAACCCAAGGTCGAATCACCCAAGCCGACCGCGCCCAAAACGGTGGCTGCTGTAACCAAACCCACACCGGTGGCAGCCAAATCGGCTGAAGTTGCAGAAAAGCCTACCGCCAATCCTGCCGTCGCCAAAGGGCAGCCAGAGGCCAAACCCGCAGCGGCAGCCAAACCAAAGCCTGCCGTTGCTAGAAAAACACCTGCGCCAAAACCGGCAGCGGTTGCCAAGCCGAAACCTGTGGCGGCAAACACCACTGCGCCGAAGACCCCGGCCAAACCGGCCGCACCCAAGCCGGTCGCGGCGAAACCAGCACCCGGCAAGCCGGTCGCGGCGCAGCCTGCGCCTGCAAAAGCCGTTGCCACAAAGCTCGAGGGGGCACAGGCAGCTGCGGCGCGTCGCCCGCGCGCCCCGTCTAATCCGCCCGCGATGCCAACAACGGCCCGCAAAACGGACGGGTAAAACCCGACACCGGCTTGACACAGTCGTGCAGGCGCGCCAACGCTGCGCCTCATGACGGATATGCGCCCGGTTGGATATGTGATTGGCCTATTGGTCGCCATTCTTGGGGCGACCATGCTGCTGCCTATGCTTGCGGACTTCATCGAAGGCCGGGGCGAATGGCACGTTTTTCTGGAAAGCGGCGTCATCACGATTCTGACCGGCGTCATTCTGGCGATGAGCTGCTCGAACGGGGTGGGCGAAGGTCTGACGATCCGTCAGACCTTTTTACTGACCACAGGGGTCTGGGTCGCATTGCCATTTTTTGGCGCCATTCCGTTTCTTTTGGGCGAGACCGAACTGCGCTTTGTCGATGCGTATTTCGAGGCGATGTCGGGCCTGACGACGACAGGCTCGACCGTGATTTCCGGCCTCGATAACCTGCCACAGGGGTTGCTGCTTTGGCGTGGCCTGCTGCAATGGCTGGGCGGCATCGGCATCATCGTCGTGGCCATGGTCTTCTTGCCCGAGCTTCGCGTCGGGGGGATGCAAATCTTCCGCTCGGAAGGATTTGAAACCATGGGGAAAATTCTTCCACGGGCGCAAGAGATCGCGGGCCAGATTTCCCTGATCTATGTCTTTCTGACGATTGTTTGCGCGTTGGTCTATGCAGGTCTGGGAATGGGCTTCTTTGATGCCGTGGTGCACGCCCTGACGACGATCTCAACGGGCGGGTTTTCAAATTATGACGCGTCCTTTGGCACGTTTTCCGGCCCAGCAGAATATGCGGCCGCTGTCTTCATGATTCTCGCTGCACTGCCTTTCGTGCGCTACGTCCAATTCGCCAATGGCAATACGAGGTCCATTTTCCGCGACAGCCAGATACGGACCTTTCTGGCGACCATTCTTGTGCTGGTGGTCATTATGGCGGTCTTTCTGACCTCCGTTTTCCCGCATCATTGGGAACAAGCTGTTCGGGAATCCCTGTTCAATATCACCTCGATCATTTCGGGTACCGGGTATGCCAGCGTCGACTACATGGGTTGGGGCAGTTTCCCGATCATGATGTTCTTCCTGATCGGTCTGATTGGCGGCTGCGCGGGTTCAACCGCCTGTTCGATCAAGATCTTCCGGTATCAACTGCTGTTTGCTTCGATCAAGACCCAGATCCGCCGCATCCGCTCACCTCATGGGGTTTTTAAGCCGCAATATGATGGCCGTTCGATTGGTCCGGACGTCCTGACCTCGGTTATGAGCTTCTTCATGTTTTTCGTGCTCTCGTTGGGCGTGCTGGCCTGGGCGCTGGCATTGACGGGATTGGATTTCATAACTGCCGTCTCCGGGGCGGCCACAGCGCTGGCCAATGTAGGGCCGGGACTGGGAGACCAAATCGGACCGGCCGGCAATTTTGCAGGGCTCAGCGACACCGCGAAATGGCTGCTTTCAATCGGAATGCTGGTGGGACGGCTTGAGCTTTTGGCCGTATACGCACTCTTCACTGTCCAGTTCTGGAGGAATTGATGAAAAGACCCCTTGGTGCGCAGCTTTCGCATATGCTGCGGGATCGCGGAGTGGATGTGATCTTTGGTATTCCCGGCGTGCACAATCAAGAAATGTATCGCGGGATCGAAGAGGCCGGAATCACCCATGTGCTGGCCCGGCACGAGCAGGGGGCAGGGTTCATGGCCGACGGCTATGCCCGTGCGACCGGCAAGCCGGGTGTTGCATATGTCATCACCGGACCGGGGTTGTGCAATATCATGACGCCGATGGGGCAGGCCTATGCGGACTCGGTCCCGATGCTGGTGATGTCCTCGTGCCTTGATGAAACGCAAGGGGTGCACGGGCAGTTGCACCAGATGAAAGACCAGCGCGCCGCAGCTGAGACCGTGACGGACTGGTCGCATCAGGCCAATACGGCGCAGGCAGCCTACAATCTGGTCGAGCGTGCTTTTGAGGAGTTCGAACTCAACCGCCCACGCCCAAAACACATCCAAGTGCCGATTGCACAGCTTGAGGCCGATGCTGATCCTGCACCGTTTCCCCACCAACCTGGTTTGCGCTCAAAAGTTTTGCCGCCGGATTTGGCTCCGGTAATGTCCATGCTGAACATCGCACGGCGCCCGTTGTTTATTCTGGGTGGGGGCGCGCGGTCGAATCTGTGGCGGCAAATCCTGACGCAGTTGGGCGCGGCCTGTTTCACCACGTATGCCGGGCGCGGAATGGCGGGGTTGGGCTATGCCTTGGACTATGGAGCCATGTTGCCACGACCGGGCAGCGCTGATGTTATCGCCTCGGCCGATCTTGTGGTCGTCGTGGGCGCGGAATTGGGCGAGGTCGACTTGTGGCGAAGCACATTGGGCCACACGGGCAATCTGGTGCGTATAGATGTGGACCCGAAGGTGCTGTCGGATCAGCATCGCGCAGCGGTCAAGCTGCAAGCTGACGGGGAAAGCTTTGCCCATGCACTTTGGGCTGCCATTGATCATGTCAAACCTGCAACGGGGTGGACAGCGGAGGACGTAGCTGACACGCGCCGCCGTTGGCGGGCCGAAGTGGATGCGGAACGGCCAGGTATCGTCCCGGTCCTGGATGCCCTTCGCGCGGCGATGCCCGGCGACACTATGATCTATTCTGACATGACCCAGTTCGCTTATGTCGCCAAAGAGGTTTGGGATATGGGCTATCCCTATCACTGGCACCATCCGACCGGGTTCGGCACGCTTGGCTATGCGCTGCCGGCTGGAATTGGCGGGGCTGTGGCGCGCCGAGGCAAGCCTACAGCGGTGATCGCCGGGGACTACGGTTTTCACTATACGATGCAAGAGCTTGGGGCAGCAGTCGAACTGGGCCTGTCTCTGCCGATTATTCTTTGGGACAACGGAAAGCTCAAAGAGATTGAGGACAGCATGGTCCGAGGTCAGATCGCCCCAAATGCGGTTGTCGCGCGGAACCCGGATTTCTGCAAACTCGCCGAGGCCTTTGGCGCGTTGTCCTCTGCGCCCTCCAGTTTGCCCGAGATGCAAGAGGCGGTCCGAGCCGCCTTTACGGCCCCGGTCCCGACACTGATCCGTGTCACGCCGGATATCCTTTAGCCAACAAAAAAGCGCCGCTCGGACGAGCGGCGCTTTGTGCGATTTGGCGCAGAGATCAATCCCAGCAATGAACCAATACGGTCATTCCGGTCGCCCGGCGGCTGAGTTCATTGGGCGAGATTTGCGCCGTCGGCTGACCCGATTGACCGGACACGCCCGCCTTGGCCAGAACTTCGTTCAGGCTGTTGGCCGTTGCAGCAAGGCTGACGGACGCGGGCAGGGTGCGTCCTTCGGTCGGGGTTGGCAGCAGCATGCCAACAACCTGGCCATTGCCGTCAAAAACCGGTCCGCCCGCATCGCCGGGTTGGGCCGCCAATGCCAGACGTTTCACGCCGTCTTCTCCGTTCAGGCCACGCACATCAGCGATCTGACCAAAGGTGAGCGTCGGTGCGCCCAAGGCGCCCTCATACGAGAAACCCGACACCGCGATCTCAGATTGAATACGCGGCGCATCGGCGCTGAATTCTGCCACGTTGACCGGAACCAGATTGCGGCTGGGGCGCAGAACCGCCACGCCCAGATCTGCATCTGACAAGGCGACCTGGAACTCCTGATCGTCATCAAGCGTGATGCGTGTGCAGCTGTCCGCTGCCTCAAATACGGTCAGGACCGTGCCGCTGGTATCAGCAAAGAAGCCCGAACGGGACAGGCGCGGTGTGCGTACCTGCAGTCCGGACACCAGATCAATCCGCTGCTCGGCATTGGCACCCGCTGCGGCGTCCAGCACGGTGCCAGTTGCGGTAAAGCCGCTCTTCATTGCGGCTAGCACTCTGGCGCGCCGGGCATCGTCACCCTCGGGCCAAACCAGTGCAAAGCCTTTGATCTGGCCATCGTCCAGCCGTGCTTCGCTATAGGTCACGATCCCATTACCGCGCCCTTCCAGCGTAAAGCTGTCGCCACGCAGCTGCCGTGGGCCATCGAGCGGAACGATTTCCAGCGATTGCAGCACCTCATAAAGGGCGCGCAGCGTGGCTTTGTCGCCTTTCTGACTGATCAACAGGGCCTTGGCGTCCAGATCGGTTGTGCTTTTGAAGTGAACAAACGGGGCCTCATAACGGTCGAATGCGATGACACCCAGCGGCAGATCCAAATCGATACCGGCCTGCGGGTCGGAGTAACGCTCCATCCCGACGCTCAGAAGGGGGGCATTAAAATCGTCAATCAACGCCTTGCGCTGTGCGGTCGTCAGAACGCCGGTTGCTTCAAAGCCGTTGAACCGTTGCCAGTCGCCCATGGAGCGCCGCGTGCCTTGGCCAAATGCGCCATCGATCGTTGAATTGTAAAAACCCGCGGCCTGCAGGGCGGTTTGCAAATTCATGCGTTCCTGCGTGCTTAGAAGACGCTCGCTTTGCAACGCTTGTGAGCGTGTCTCGTCCGAGGCCTGCGGGGTTACGCCAACAGCAGGCTGTTCAGGCTGGGATTCAACTGGTGGCGTCACGACGCCCCGGTCCAGAATGTTCTCTCCAACCGGCCAGAATTGCTGTCCCAATGCGCTGGAAAAAGCGATGTAGCTGTCCGCAGGGATTTGCCCCTCGGCGCGGTAAACGCTTAGAACCTGTTCCGCATCGTTGCGTAAATAAGGCCCGATAACAATGGCATACCAACCAGAGTTCAAGCGAAACCCGTTTACGTCCGGTAGGGTGCTGGCATAGACCCGCGCACGTTCCTGCGCTTCGCGCAGCGAGGGCTGCGCTTCGACCTGCACCCAGACGCCTGCGTCCTGCTGTG
Organism: Ruegeria sp. CDSB013; assembly: GCF_059611165.1. NCBI lineage: Bacteria > Pseudomonadati > Pseudomonadota > Alphaproteobacteria > Rhodobacterales > Roseobacteraceae > Ruegeria > Ruegeria sp. CDSB013. Next base: position 213,644 of record NZ_JBXWPA010000001.1, read on the forward strand.
CAAAAACAGCGCGCGCGCCGATGAGAAAAAGAAACAAAATTGCCGTGAATATGCGAGTCATTGTCTGCCCGTGTCCGCAGTGTTTTATCTTTGCCGGACCCTACGCGAACTCACGTACCGAAAGCCATGCCCGGAATACGGGGAATTTACAGTGTGGCTGCGCAGTGACAGCATAGGCTTTGCCGCCCGTTGACGCCCAACGGCCCCTTGCATAGGAAGGGCAAAACCCAACGGAACCGGGCGCAGTGGCGTCCAAAGGGAATGTCATGACCGACCAGTCCAGCGCACCACGTTCTTTTCAAGAGATTATCTTGCGGCTTCAGACCTATTGGGCCTCGAAAGGCTGCGCTATTCTGCAGCCCTATGACATGGAGGTTGGTGCAGGCACGTTCCACCCGGCGACCACCTTGCGCGCGTTGGGGTCGAAAACCTGGGCCGCAGCTTATGTGCAGCCTTCGCGCCGTCCGACGGACGGACGCTACGGCGAGAACCCCAACCGGTTGCAGCACTATTATCAGTATCAGGTGCTGATCAAACCCAGCCCGCCGGATTTGCAGGACCTGTATCTCGGCAGCCTCGAAGCCATCGGCATCGACATGAACCTGCATGACATCCGGTTTGTCGAAGACGACTGGGAAAGCCCCACTCTGGGTGCCTGGGGTTTGGGTTGGGAAGTCTGGTGCGACGGCATGGAAGTCAGCCAGTTCACGTATTTCCAGCAGGTCGGTGGCCATGATTGCGCACCGGTCTCGGGCGAGCTGACCTATGGTCTGGAGCGTCTGGCGATGTATGTACTTGGTATCGATCACGTGATGGACATGCCATTCAATGATCCGCAGTCACCAAGCCCGCTTTCCTATGGCGACATCTTCAAACAGACCGAAGAAGAATACGCCCGCTGGAACTTTGACGTGGCCAACACCGAAGTGTTGTTGCGCCACTTCGAAGAAGCCGAAGCTGAGTGCGCCGCCATTCTGGCACAAGAGCATGACGACCCGAAAACCGGCAAGCGCATCATCATGGCCCACCCGGCCTATGATCAATGCATCAAGGCCAGTCACGTGTTCAACCTGCTGGACGCGCGGGGCGTGATCTCGGTAACCGAACGTCAGGCCTATATCGGCCGCGTGCGGGCCTTGGCGAAGCAATGCGCAGACGCATTCCTGCTGACCGAGGCCGCCGGGTTCCAGGCCTGATGCGCCGCTCAGGCCAGTCCGGGCAGCAAAACCTTAAGGCCAGCAGCGATCATGCTGATTGCGATGGCCGACAGGATCATGCCCATGAACCGGCTCATGATAACACGAGCATTGTCAGACAGACGTTTGGCAATGGCTGCGGCGTTCCAGAATGTCACGAACAGCAACAGCAGGACGGCCAGGAAAACGCCAGCGTAAACAATGGCATCTACCGGTTTATGGATGTGGCTTGCATACAGGATCAACGTGGTGATTGTGCCCGGCCCGACAAGGATCGGAAAAGCCAGCGGATAAAAGGCAACCGTATCAGGTTCGGGGTAGGATTGCCGTTCCCCCTCGGTTCCGTGATGCGACGTGCTTGGCTTTCCGTTCAGCATGTTCAGGCCAATCATCAGAACGACCAGACCACCCGCGACACGCAGGTCATCGACGCTGATGCCGAACAGGCTGAGCGTTTGACTTCCCACAGCCGCAAACGATGCGCCAAGGATCAGGCAGTAGAGGGCCGTCTTTGTAGCCACTTTGCGTTGCTCAGCCGGGGCAAGGCCGTCGGTGACGCTAAGGAATACTGGCAGGTTCGTGATTGGATTCATGATCGCAAAAAGCGCTCCGAAGAATCCTACGGCAAGGGTGCTGTCCATTTCAAAAGTCTCTTTCCGGCCTGTAATCAATTGGAACCTGTCCTATTTTTACCGATCGTGAAAGAGGCATCGTGAGCAAAAGGAAAAGACAATGACAGGAAAAGTGCTTGCGATCATAGTGCTGATCTCGGCGGCAGTAGCCGGTTTTGGGATGTATTACCTGCAGATATACGGATTTTATTATGACGTGGAATCCAAGCCCGGGCAGGATGTCATGTTGATGACGGAAGGGGCCGAGGCGCCCACGCCTATATCCTACAGTGCGTTTCAGGCGATTGACGCGGACAGCTCACCCATCCGCTACCGTGCCTGTTTCGAAACGGATCTGACGCTTGCGCAGATTGAGGAAACCCATGTCGCGGTCGAGAATGCAGAGCCGCTGACCGCGCCCGGATGGTTCGATTGCTTTGACGCCGTGGCGGTGGCGGATGCACTGAAATCAGGTGAGGCCAAAGCCTTTCTGGGCGCCAAAAACATCCACTTTGGCGTTGACCGAATTGTTGCCGTTACAAATGGCGGCAAAGGCTATGTCTGGCACGCGCTGAACAATTGCGGCGAAAAGGCCTATGACGGCACCGTGATTGGCGAAGAATGCCCGGACCGGCCACAGAATTGAGGATATGATGACCGCCGAGACCCTGCAGATACCTGATTTCCTGACCGCTACGTTGGGCTTTGCGGTGTATCTTTTGGGGGTCGAGATCAATGCGCGCGTCGCCGCACTACGCCAGTTTAACATTCCCGAACCTGTCACGGGTGGCCTGCTGGCCTCACTGGTCGTGCTGATATTGTATCTGGCCTTCGATCTTGAGCTGTCCTTTGACCTTGCCACACGGGATTTTCTGTTAGTGGTGTTCTTTGCGGGCATCGGGTTAAACGCGCGGCTCTCTGACCTTATATCAGGCGGCAAGCCTCTGTTTTTACTTTTGATCCTGACTTTGGCGACGATTGTCGCGCAAAACGGGATCGGGGCAATTGGGGCGTCTATGTTCGGGTATCCGGCGCAGGCTGGGGTTCTGTTCGGCTCGGCATCTCTGATCGGCGGGCACGGAACTGCGATTGCCTGGGCCCCCGAGGTTGCCGAGGCCACCGGCCTGGACGGCGCAACTGAGCTAGGCGTTGCCGTTGCAACACTTGGGCTTGTTCTGGCCGCATTGATTGGCGGACCGATCGCAAGGCTTTTGGTTGAGGGTCGCAACCTTAGCCCCGCGCGCCCGGATGAGGACCACACCGTTGGCCTGCCGATGGATCCCGACGAAACGGCGGTAAAGATCGACCATGTCACAATCATGCGGGTCTTGTTGTTTCTCAATCTGGCGATTATCGCGGGGTATTTCTTGGGAGAGGTGATCAGCGCCGCTGGTCTGAAGCTGCCCCTGTTTGTGCCTTGTCTGATCATGGGCATCGTTATCGCAAATCTGCGTGCAACGTTTTTCCCCAACCGTCCACCGATTGAACGTACACCCTCACTGGCGCTGATCTCGGAATTCTCGCTGGGTGCGTTTTTGGCGATGTCGTTGATGAGCCTGCAGTTGTGGACCATCGCGGAACTGGGTCTGGCAATCGTGGTCATCATGTCCGCCCAGACACTGTTTGCCATCGCCTTCGTGATCTGGGTTCTATTTCCCGTCATGGGCTCAAACTATCGCGCTGCCGTGCTGGCCGCAGGTTTCGGGGGCTTCGCCCTGGGCGCGACTCCGACCGCAATCGCAAATATGACCGCCGTTACCAAGCGATATGGTCCTTCGCCTATTGCCTTTATCGTGCTGCCCCTTGTATCCGCATTCTTTGTGGATATCGCTAATGCCATCGTCATTCAGACGATCGTCAATTTCTAAGGACAGAAAATGCCCGACCTGCTGATCGAATTGTTTTCCGAGGAAATCCCCGCGCGCATGCAGACCCGTGCCGGCGATGACCTGAAAAAGCGGATCACCGATGGTTTGGTCGAGGCCGGTTTGACATATGCCTCTGCTGCCTCTCTGACGACGCCGCGCCGTCTGACACTGGCGGTCGAAGGGTTGCTTTCGGAAAGCCCGATGATCCGCGAAGAACGCAAGGGTCCGAAAGTTGGCGCGCCGGACAAAGCCATAGAAGGTTTCCTGCGGGGCGCAGGTCTGACACGCGATCAGTTGGAAGAGCGTGAAACTCCCAAAGGCGCGGTTTATTTCGCCACTATCGAAAAGCCCGGCCGTCCGGCGGCTGAGATCGTGGCCGAGGTGCTTGAGGCGACGATCCGCAACTTCCCCTGGCCCAAATCCATGCGCTGGGGCAGTGGCGGTCTGCGCTGGGTGCGTCCGTTGCACTCGATCCTGTGCATCCTGACTGATGAGACCGGCGCGCAGGTCGTGCCGATGGAAATCGAAGGCATCACGTCCGGCGATACCACGGAGGGTCATCGTTTCATGGCGCCGGGTCGGTTCGCCGTGTCTTCCTTTGAGGATTACGCCGCCAAGCTGAAACGCGCGTTCGTTGTGCTGTCGCCTGCAGAACGCGCTGAGCATATTTGGAACGACGCCCAGAACCTTGCCTTTGCGGCGGGTCTGGAAGTGGTCGATGACGCGGGCCTCCTGGCCGAGGTTGCCGGCCTGGTCGAGTGGCCGGTCGTCCTGATGGGGAAGATCGACGACGAGTTCCTGGAACTGCCGCCCGAGGTGCTGCAGACTTCGATGAAGGAGCATCAGAAATTCTTCTCGGTCCGCAATCCCAAAACCGGCCGGATCGAACAGTTCATTACTGTTGCAAACCGCGAAACCACCGATAATGGCGCGACCATTCTGGCAGGCAACCAAAAGGTTCTGTCGGCGCGTCTGGCGGATGCCAAGTTCTTCTGGGAGAACGACCTGCGCGTGGCCAAATCGGATATCGCCCAATGGACCCGCGCGCTGGAGAACGTTACCTTCCACAACAAGCTGGGCACACAGGCCGAGCGGATCGACCGTATCGCCGCACTGGCCCGTGAACTGGCCCCGGTGGTCGGAGCGGATGCAGATCAGGCCGCGAAAGCCGCGCGTCTGGCCAAGGCCGATTTAAGCTCCGAGATGGTCTATGAATTCCCGGAACTTCAGGGGCTTATGGGTCGATATTACGTCGAATCCGCCGGTGAGGACGCCGCCGTGGCCTCCGTGGCGCAGGAACATTACTCGCCGTTGGGGCCGTCGGATGATGTGCCCACCGCGCCGTTGTCAGTAACTGTGGCGCTGGCCGACAAGTTGGACACGCTGACCGGGTTCTGGGCGATTGAGGAAAAGCCCACGGGATCGAAAGACCCGTTTGCCCTACGCCGCGCGGCGTTGGGCGTGACGCGATTGATACTCGAAAACGATTTGCGTCTAAGATTGGATCGGTTCTTTGATAGCCAGTTGGTTCGGGCAGAGGGTGCCATCAATGACGCGTTGCCGAAATCAGATGTCGAGGACCTGCTGGAAGAAATCGCGGATCACGGCGTCTTCGGTGCAGCCTTCAAAGCGGTCAAAGACAATCTCGGCGACAAGCCGACCGCTGAATTTCTGGGGTTGGAGAAGAAAGTCCCGGACGCGTCCGACGATCTCCTCTCCTTCTTCCACGACCGACTCAAAACCTTCCTCCGCGACGAGGGCATTCGCCACGACATCATCGACGCCTGCATCGCGATGGACGGCAATGATGACCTCAACCTGCTGGTCAAGCGCGCCCGCGCGCTGAATGCCGTGATCGCGACCGAGGATGGCGAAAACCTCGTGCAGGGGTTCAAGCGCGCCAACAATATTCTGACCCAGGCCGAGGAAAAGGACGGGGTCGAGTATTCCTATGGCGCTGATATCAAATTTGCGGAGACTGACAGTGAAAAGGCTCTGTTCGGCGCGTTAGAAGCTGCACAGGCCAAGATCGACCCGGCGCTGAAAGCCGAGGATTTCCCAAGTGCGATGTCGGCCATGGCCGACCTGCGCGGCCCGGTGGATGCGTTTTTTGAGGATGTTCAGGTCAATACCGACAATGACATCCTGCGCCGTAACCGCCTGAACCTGCTAAGCCAGATCCGTCAGGTCTGCTCCAGTGTTGCTGATCTGAGCCGCATCGAAGGCTGATCCAGAACGCCCTTGCGCCATTGGTGCAGGGGCTTATGCTGCGGTGAAATCAAAAGGTGCCGCAGTGCAGAATAATCCGCATACTACGCTTATCACGTCCGAAGCGCCCGTTGCTGCCAACACGCATGGCGGGCGGGCGAAATGTCTGCAACGTCTGGTTCGTCTGGAACTGCCGGTTCCACGAACGGTCGCGTTGTCGTTTGATGCGGTGCATCAGATATCGGATGGGCAGGTGCCGGATTTGGCCGCTGTTCTTGAGCAGTTTGAACAGACCGCGCTGCTGTGTGTCCGGCCCAGTTCAGAAGATCCCGATTGGGGCGGCCCGGGTGCCATCCTGAACATCGGCATGAATGACGCGCGCTATGTTGACCTGTCGGATTCGATGGGGGTCGAGGCCGCGGCTGCGCTGTATCTGCGCTTTGTCCAAAGCTACGCGGTTCATGTTGCGCGGCTGGACCCGGATGTGTTTGACGAGATCGATGCAGATGGCCGTGAGGGGCTGCAGGAATCTCTGCGGGCTTACGAAGACGAGACTGACGAAGCCTTTCCGCAGGATCGCGGTGAGCAGCTGATTGCCGTGCTGCGTTCGATGGCACGCGCATGGGAGGGCACCTCGGCCCGATTGTTGCGTCAGGCCAAGGGTGCACCAGCGGATGCAGGCTTGGGGCTTGTGATCCAGGAGATGATCCCTGGCGTTGGGCAGGGGGAATGCGGATCGGGCGTGCTGCAACTGATTGACCCGACCACTGGATTGCCTCAGATCACCGGTCGGTATCTGAGTCAAAGTCAGGGACGGGATGCGCTAGGGGAAGGCGTCGCGGCGCTGTACCTCGAAAAGGACCCGCGCGGAGTGTCTTTGGAAGATGTCGCGCCCGAGGCTTTTGCGGACCTCAAGACGCATGCAGCGCTGATGCGGGTCAAGCTGCGCGAGGAAATGCAGGTCGAGTTCGTGATCGAAAACGGCCACGTTCACATTTTGGACGGTGTACGGGTGCAACGCAGTGCCCGGGCCGCGATGCGCATCGCCGTGCGGCTTGCGGAAGACGGGATCATCCCGCCGCAAGAGGCGGTGATGCGGGTGGATCCGCATTCCCTGAACGAGCTGTTGCACCGACAGGTTCACCCTGATGCGGAACGGGACATCCTGACCACCGGAATTGCCGCCAGTCCGGGTGCTGCGACCGGCAAGATCGTGTTCACCTCGGCCGAGGCGCAGGCAAGCGCCGCGCGGGGAGAGCCGTGCATTTTGGTGCGCCGTGAAACCTCCCCGGAAGATGTGCGCGGTATGCATGCCGCCGTGGCGGTCCTGACGGAAAAGGGCGGCATGACCAGCCACGCGGCCGTGATTGGCCGGGGTTTGGGCCTGCCGTGCATCGTCGGCGCGTCCGAGATGCGGTTTCAGACAAAGAAAAAACAGCTGATGGCTCCCGACGGGCGGGTATTCAATACAGGCGACACATTGACCATCGACGGTAGCTCGGGTCAGGTGTTGGCTGGGCAACCGACCATGCTGGAGGCTGCGCTGGATGACTGTTTCCAGACCCTGATGGGCTGGGCGGACGCAGAGCGGGATATTGCCATCCGCGCCAATGCGGACACACCTGCAGACGCGCAAACCGCGCGGAACTTCATGGCACAAGGGATCGGGTTGTGCCGGACCGAGCACATGTTCTTTGACCCCGGCCGCCTGATCGTGATGCGCGAAATGATCTTTGCGCAGACCTCATCCGGTCGCGAAGCGGTCTTGGAACGCTTGCTGCCGATGCAACGCGATGATTTCGCGCAGCTATTCCGGATCATGGAAGGCCAGCCTGTCTGTATCCGTCTATTCGATCCACCGTTGCACGAGTTTCTTCCGACCACGCGCACCGGCCAACGCGAACTTGCCGAAGCGCTGGACCTGCCGGTCTCAGATGTCGAACGCAGGGTCGACGCCATGACCGAATACAACCCGATGCTGGGCCTGCGCGGAGTTCGTCTGGGCGTGACGGTTCCCGAAATATACGACATGCAGGCGCGTGCGATTTTCGAGGCGACGCTTGAAGCCAGCAAAGACGGGGCACCGGTGGTGCCCGAGGTGATGATCCCGCTTGTCTCTGCCAAGCGCGAAGTCGAGCTGGTCAAGGCGCGCATCGATTCCGTGGCGGCAGCCGTCGCCGCTGAACGCGGGCAGGAATTTGAGTACCGGCTGGGCGTGATGGTCGAAACCCCTCGGGCTTGTTTGCGGGCAGCCGAGATCGCGCCGCAAACCGCGTTTTTAAGTTTCGGAACCAACGACCTGACGCAGATGACCTATGGCCTGTCCCGCGATGACGCAGGCCGGTTCATGTCGGCTTATGTCCGGCAGGGTGTCTTTGTCGAAGATCCGTTTCATGTGTTGGACGCGGACGGAGTTGGCGAATTGCTTAAACTGGGGGCTGAACGCGGCAGGCAAGCACAACCAGAAGTCACATTGTCAGTTTGCGGCGAACATGGCGGGAACCCCGAATCAATCGCCATTTGCCGGGAATTGGGCTTTGACTATGTGTCCTGTTCGCCCTTCCGGGTGCCCGTCGCTCGGCTGGCTGCCGCTCAACTGGCGATTTCGTCCAGACTTGGGGGTTGACAGAAGGGCGGCACTCTAGAATTAGTAGGTAACAGAAAGCGCCGTCGTCAAATATTGTTGACGAAACGGCGATTTTCCACTTGCTTTTCCGTCAGAACTGGACGTCGCCGTTTGAATTCGGTATGAGCCTCATCGCGCCCGCCGGGGGAGGGTACGGCGCTAATTGTGCCTGTGCGAGGTTATCTGATGCTACGATACATATTGGCTGTTGCCACATTGGCGGCAACCGTGCTGCCGAGTGTTTCCGTCGCCGAGAGGGAAGCCACCGAATCTGCCAAACGCGAACTAGTAACCCGGAGCGAATTGCCTGGGCAAAAGTTTCGTGATTACTTAGGCCTGTTTAAGCCACGTAAAGAACCTGTGCTGCAACAGGTGTCCTATTCCAAGGATTGGCTGGATCAACTGCCGACTGCCGCTGGTGACGAGAATTTCAAATGTCTGGCTGAGGCGCTTTACTTCGAAGCGCGCGGCGAAAGCGTTCGCGGTCAGTTTGCCGTGGCCGAGGTGATCCTGAATCGGGTCAAAAGTAGCCGCTTTCCAAGTTCGCTGTGCGGGGTGATCAAGCAGGGAACCGGTAAGAAGTACCAATGCCAGTTCACCTACACCTGCGATGGTCAGAAAGAAGTTATTCGCGAGAAAAGAGCCTATGAGCGTGTGTCCAAGGTTGCCCGTGCGGCAATCGACGGCGTTGGCGTCGGGCTGACCGAAGGGGCGACCCATTACCACACCAAGGCGGTGCGCCCGTCATGGTCGCGTGTCTACAAAGAAACGGCCCGGATCGGCGTTCACATTTTCTACCGCCACAACTATCGGACCGCGAGCAACTGATTGACGCACCCGCGCTGGAACCTTGATGGCGCGGGGCGTTTTCTGCCTTATGTAGCGGACCAGGAGGTCCGCCATGATGTTATCCCGCAGACGGTTTCTGCAAACTTCGACCGCGCTTGCCTTGCTGCCAAAGGTGGCGCATGCGGCCAGCTCCGATCTGGTTGCGCAAGAAGCGGTGCAACAGATTGCGCCTGACGGATATCCAGCTACGCCGGTTTGGACCTATGGCGGTCGCGTTCCCGGTGTCGACATCCGGTTGCTTCAGGGCGGGCGCGTCAGTCGCAAGCTAATAAACAACCTGTCTCAACCGACGGCAGTGCATTGGCACGGAATTCGGATCGACAACGCCATGGATGGCGTGCCGGGGTTGACGCAGGACGCGGTCGAGACGGGCCAATCCTTCGACTATGACTTTGTTGCACCCGATGCAGGAACCTATTGGTATCACTCGCATAACCGGTCTACCGAACAGGTTGCCCGAGGTCTCTATGGATCTCTGATTGTTGAAGAATCCAGCCCGCCGGATGTTGATCAGGATCTGACGCTGATGCTGGACGACTGGCGGCTGGACCCGGAAACAGCGCATATCGTGGACGATTTTGACAATGGGCACGATCTTAGCCATGCGGGGCGGCTGGGTAATCTGGTGTCCGTCAATGGCGGTTTCGATCCGGCATACCCTGTTGGATCGGGGGAACGATTGCGATTACGTCTGATCAACGCATCGAACGCTCGGATATTTGATTTGGCGTTGGACGGGCTTGCAGGTTGGATTGTGGCTTTGGATGGGATGCCGCTGGCAGTTCCATTGCCTGTAGAGGACAGCTTCCCACTTGCGCCCGCACAACGGGCGGACCTTGTCGTGGATGTAACGTCCGCGTCCGGGGAAGTCGCGGGTCTCGCCAGTATCGAGCGGGACGGCGGCTATGGCTTGGTACGCTTTCAAGTTTCCGAGGCCTCCATATCGCAAAGGCAGGGTATTGAACCATTGCCTGCGAACAATATGCCTGAATTTCAGTATGATCAGGCACCGCTGCATCGCATGTCCCTGCAAGGCGGCGCGATGCGATGGCTGGAAGGGGCCAAGCTTGGCGATCAGGACCTGACAGGCCGTGAGTTGGCTCAACTGGGTCGGTTCTGGGCGTTGAACGGATACGCAGAGCGACCCAAGGATCCGTTTCTGGATGCGCGTCTGGGTCAGGTGCACCGGATCGAGTTTGTGAACGAAACCGTTTTCCCTCATGCCATGCACCTGCATGGTCACCACTTCCGGCTCATCCTGCCGGATGGCAGTTTGGGGCCTTGGCGCGACACTATACTGGTGGACCGGGGCCAGACCCGTCAAATCGCTCTGGTCACAGATAACCCAGGCGATTGGCTGCTGCATTGCCACATGCTGGGACACGCCGCCTCGGGCATGATGAGCTGGTTCCGCGTCAGCTGACGCCGCATTCGATGGCTGGAAAGACGCATGTTGCGGTGCTATACGCGCGCGCATCGTTTATTTTGGGCAAACACGTCCACAAAGCCCGAAAAGGTCCGCCTGTATGAGCTCTGAAATCCGTCTTGCCTTTGCGCACCCGTCCGAGCGGTCCGAAGCGACCGCTGCCCGGGGGCCGTTGGATCGAATTTCTCTGCGCGACCATATTGTCGAGGTTGAAATCGGCGCGTTTCAGGCCGAGCGTGGAACGACCCAGCGTATTTGTTTTAACATAGTAGTGGAAGTTCGCCCCTTGAGTGATCCCATCGACGATGACGTGGATCGCATCCTGTCCTACGACCGGGTGACTGAGGCGATTGCTTATGAGCTTGCGGCGGAACGGCTTAACCTGCTTGAGACTTTGGCAGACCGGGTGGCCGAGCGAATTTTACTTGAGCCACAGGCCGTAAGAGCTTTTGTCAGAATAGAAAAACTGGACCGTGGTCCTGGCGCTTTGGGTGTCGAGATCGTGCGCGGAAAAGACAAGACTCACCACGACGTCGTCGAAGAGGAACGCCCGCATCCCCGTCTGGCTTTCCTGTCGAATGAGGCCATTGCCTCGCCCAATCTGACCGGGTGGATCGATCAGTTGGAAAACCGCGAACGACCCCTAATCCTGTGCGTCGGTGCGGCGGATATGCCTGTTTCACAGACTGGCTACGCGATGACCCAACGCCGAATTGATCTGTTGGCGATTGAACAGAATGCCTGGGTTTTAGCTGCCCGCGATCACCGCTGTGTCGTCGTTTCAACGCGGACTGAGCTGGATTGGGCCATGAAAAATGGTCAGATTTGCGTCTGGGCGCCCTCGAAAATCGTGCTGGATGCTGTTGACGGCCAATCGGCGGCACCTTCGGATGCGGTCGCGCTGGCGGCATGGTTTGCTGCCACTTTTGAGGCGAGTGAGATGATGGTGATCGGCGGCGCGCTGCCCGACGCCCCTGAAACCCCTTTGCGTGCGATCTCGGTGGATCAGGCACAACTGTGACCGCTTATTTTCGACCTCTGGTTCAGCATGGTCCGAACCGTCCGCCGGGTTCAGTGCCGCTAGCTGGCCAGCCGCTTTGGTTTACCCATGTTGAACGGTTAAGCCGAAAAGAACGTCCAATGATCATTGCCGTGCAGGATGTACCAGGTGATGCGCTGGACCGACTGACGCGTCCGCGTGCCGATGCTGCGGGCCTTGCCATGGATCGCCCGCACATTATGGGCATTCTGAATGCGACCCCAGATAGTTTCTCGGATGGCGGTGTGCACAATTCGGTCAGCGCGGCCCAATCTGCGGCTGAACAGATGGTTTCACAAAACGCAACCATTCTGGATATCGGCGGCGAATCGACCCGACCCGGAGCAACCTTCGTGCCCGAAGATGAAGAGATCGCCCGGACCCGCCCCCTGATCGAAGCGATCAAATCCCGCACAGATGCGTTGATATCCATAGATACGCGCAAATCCGCCGTCGCCAAAGCAGCGTGGGAGGCCGGAGCAGGGCTGATCAACGATGTAACAGGATTTACCTTCGACCCACAGCTTGCGCCGTTTTGCGCACAAGTTGGCGCTCCGGTCTGTGTGATGCACATGCAGGGCGATCCGGGCACAATGCAAGACAATCCGACCTATGACGACGTTCTGCTGGATGTCTACGATTTCCTTGAAGGGCAGGTGGATCGTCTCGAAAAACTCGGGTTGGACCGGGATCAGATTATCGTTGATCCAGGCATAGGGTTTGGCAAGACCGAGGCACATAACCTGGCCTTGCTGCAAGGGATCAGCCTGTTTCATGGTCTAGGTTGCCCGATCCTGCTGGGTGTGTCCCGAAAAGGTATTATTGGGCAGATTGGCAAAGAGCCGCGCAAGGGCGCCCGCGCGCCGGGATCAATCGCCGTCGGGCTGGCTGGATTGTCACAAGGCGTTCAAATTCTGCGCGTGCACGATGTTGCAGAAACCGCTCAGGCCTTGCGCCTTTGGGCCGCCGTCCGGTAAGGCGGAGGCAGGCAAGAAATGACGGAGTGACATTATGCGCAAGCTGTTCGGAACCGATGGGGTGCGGGGTACAGCCAATACCCATCCAATCACGGCTGAAATGGCATTGCGCATCGGGGCCGCCGCTGGCCGTTACTTCCGCCGCGATCAATCCGACGTCCACCGTGTTGTGATCGGTAAGGATACGCGCCTGTCCGGCTATATGGTGGAAAACGCCCTAACTGCCGGATTGACTTCGACCGGGATGAACGTGTTGCTGCTTGGACCGGTGCCGACGCCCGCTGTTGGTCTGATGACACGGTCGATGCGCGCGGATCTTGGGGTGATGATCTCGGCCAGCCATAACCCGGCCGAGGACAACGGAATCAAGTTCTTTGGTCCTGACGGATACAAGCTGTCTGATCAGGCGGAACTCGAGATTGAAAAGCTGATCGAAGAAGGTGTCAAACCTGCGCAGGCACGGAATATCGGCCGTGCCAGACGGGTGGATGATGCGCGGTTCCGATATGGTGAACGCGTAAAATCTTCGCTGTCGCGTGACTTGCGTTTGGATGGGCTAAAAGTTGTAGTCGATTGCGCCAATGGGGCCGCGCACCGCACGGCGCCCGAGGTTTTGTGGGAATTGGGTGCCGAGGTGATCCCGGTCGGCATCACGCCGAATGGTAAGAATATCAACCTCAACTGTGGCTCAACCAAACCGCAGTTGGCTGCCGAAACCGTGGTGGCCCATGGTGCAGATGTCGGGATTTGTCTGGACGGTGATGCCGATCGCGTCGTCATGATCGACGAGAATGGGCAAGTCGCGGATGGCGATCAGTTGATGGCGCTTTTGGCGACCAGTTGGGCCGAGGCAGACCGCCTGAATGGCGGCGCGCTGGTTGCAACGGTGATGTCGAACCTTGGCCTGGAACGTCATCTAGAAAGCCATGGCCTGCGTCTGGAACGCACCGGCGTCGGGGATCGCTATGTCGTTGAACGTATGCGCGAAGGCGGGTTCAACCTGGGTGGCGAACAATCAGGCCACATCGTCATGAGCGACTATGCGACCACAGGCGACGGCCTTATGGCAGGCCTCCATTTCCTGGCGGAGATGGTTCATACCGGTCGCAAAGCATCGGAATTATCTGTGCAGTTCGAAACCGTACCGCAAATGCTGAAGAATGTGCGTTATGGCGAAGGACAAGCGCCGCTTGAGGCCGCCAGTGTGCAGGCTGCAATTTCTGACGCCGAGGCGCGGCTGATCGGGCAGGGGCGGTTGCTGATCCGCAAGTCAGGTACGGAACCTCTGATCCGCGTCATGGCGGAATGTGAAGATGATGCGCTGCTGACCCAGGTTGTCGACGGCATCGTTGCCGAAGTCGAGGCCGTCACAGGCTAGCGCCCGATTAATATTTTGCGCAGGCTGAACCACTGGCTGATGGCCAGCCCGGTCAGAATCATGGCCAGCGCCACAAAAAACCGCAGCGGCAGCGCTTCGGACAGGACCCATGCGCCGAACACCATCGACCAGATTGGCACTTGGTAGTTAACGAGTGTCATGAACACCGATCCTGCGCTGCGAATGACGGAAACCCGCAGCAATGTGGCAAATGCCGTAGGCACCAGCCCCAAAACGATGATGGCAATGCTTGGGCGGGTACCTTCCCATGTCGGGACGCCTTCGGTCACGAACATGATCGGCAGCAGGATTACTGCGCCGACCAGCAGGGTCAGGGCGGCCAGAACCACCGGATCAATGGGCGGACATTGACGGGTGAAGATCGACGCGCAGGAATAGCATAAAGCGGCCCCGATGCAGGCCAGTTGCGCCAAAGGTTCCGACCCGTGGCCGAGTTGCGCCAAGCCGGGGCCGATCAGCACCAACGCACCGCAGAATCCAAGGGTCACGCCCACCAATTTTCTCAGGTTCAGGGGCTCGTCTGAAAAGAAATGCGCTAGCGGCAGTACCATCAGAGGGATTGCGGCCATGGACAGACCCGCGAAGGCGGACGGTACGTATTGCTGCCCCCAGCTTAGCAGAACAAAGGGCAGGGCCGAGGACAAGATACCGATCACGATGACCGAAGCCCACAGGGCGGTCGACCCCGATGGTAGCTTGCGGTTTGTAGCGGCCATCAGCCCCAGCAACATTACTGCGCCCAGCGTCGTCCGCGCGGTGGCGACTGTGATAGGTCCATACCCTTCCAGCGCCATGGTGACGACCATGAACGTACCGCCCCAGATCAGGCCAAGGGTGATAACGCCGCTCCAATCGCGGGATGTGGGGTGCTGAACCATCTGCGTCTCGGCTTGGGGTAAGGACAAAAAAGGGCGGCCTGATGGGCCGCCCTTTCGCATTCGCTTGGTGGAATCAGTTCTTTTCCTGATCGACCAGCTTGCCAGCAGAGATCCACGGCATCATGTCGCGCAGTTTCTTACCAACCTGCTCGATCTGATGCTCATCATTGTGGCGGCGAGCCGCTTTGATGGTCGGCTGACCGACGGCGTTTTCCAGCATGAAGTCACGCACGAACTTCCCTGTTTGGATGTCCGACAGCGTCTCTTTCATCGCTTTCTTGGTCTGCTCATAGGGCAGGATCCGTGGGCCGGTGACGTACTGGCCGTATTCGGCAGTGTTTGAGATCGAGTAATCCATGTTCGCGATACCGCCTTCATAGATCAGGTCAACGATCAGCTTGGTTTCGTGCAGACACTCGAAATAGGCCATTTCGGGCGCATAACCTGCCTCAACCAGAGTTTCGAAACCACAACGGATCAGTTCGACGATACCGCCGCACAGAACGGCCTGCTCGCCGAACAGGTCGGTTTCGCACTCTTCGCGGAAGTTGGTTTCGATGATGCCCGAGCGGCCGCCACCGATGGCCGAGCAATAGGACAGGCCGATTTCCAGCGCTTTGCCGGTAGCGTCGTTGTTCACGGCAACCAGGCAAGGCACGCCGCCGCCTTTGACGTATTCGCCGCGCACGGTGTGGCCGGGGCCTTTGGGGGCCATCATGATGACGTCGATGCCTTCTTTCGGCTCGATCAATCCGAAGTGGACGTTCAAGCCATGGGCAAAGGCAATGGCCGAGCCGGGCTTGATGTTGTCATGTACGTATTTCTTGTAGGTCTCGGCTTGCAGTTCGTCGGGCATGGTGAACATGATGACGTCGCACCAGGCTGCCGCTTCGGCGATGCCCATGACTTCCAGACCTTCGGCTTCGGCTTTTTTGGCGGATGCCGAGCCTTCGCGCAGAGCGACGACAAGGTTCTTCGCGCCTGAGTCGCGCAGGTTCAGTGCGTGGGCGTGGCCTTGGCTGCCGTAGCCCAGGATTGCCACTTTCTTGTCTTTGATCAGGTTGATGTCGCAATCGCGATCGTAATAGACGCGCATGTCGCCGGTCCTTTCTGGTTAGATTGCCGAGGGTTTTACCTGCCGAATGTTGTATTGGCGATAGGGTTGTACTTGAGTATTTGTGAAAAAGATGAAGAATAATTCTCGAAATACCGTAAATGCGAAGAATTCATGCTTGATGACATAGACCGCCGAATCCTGCGCCACTTTCAGGCCGATCCCAGCCTGACTGCTGCGGAACTGGCCGAGCGTTGCCGTATCAGCCAGGGTGTCTGCTGGCGCCGGGTCGAAAAGATGCAGGCCGCAGGCATCATCCAAGGGCAGGAGGCCGTGATCGACTGGGCGGCACTTGGGTACGCGGTCGAGGTTTCGCTGCGGGTCACACTGGACAAGACCCAATCGCGCGCGTTTGACGAATTTACTGCCGCCGCCCGGCAAGTGCCCGAGGTGATCGAATTGCAAACATTTCTGGGCAGGGTGGATGTGCGCCTGTCGGTGATAGCCAGGGACATGGCGCATTATCAACAACTCTACCGCGACCGCATTCTGACCCTGCCGCATATCGCGGATATCGAGGCCCTGATGCATATCGCGAGGGTGAAAAGCGAAGAGGTGCTGCCGGTATGACCGATCTGGATGAACTTGACCGAAAGATACTGCGCGCGCTGGCGCAGGATGCTTCGCTAAGCGCGGGGGCGTTGGGACGTAAGCTGGGATTGTCACAACCCGCGACATGGCGGCGAATTCGACGGCTGGAAACCTCGGGCATTATCAAAGGTCGCCGGCTGCGCTTGAATGCCGAGGCGTTGGGATTCGGCGTGACCGTGTTCCTAGGCGTAAAACTGGCACGCAAGGGACAGATCAGTTTGGAGGATTTTGAGCGCGCGGTTAGTGCAATTCCCGAAGTTCAGACAGTTGAGCATGTGCTGGGTCTGTACGATTATCGCCTGCGGGTTGTTGCCCGCGACCTGTCGGATTTTGAGCGTGTCCTGCGCCGTCGGATAATGACCTTGCCCGGCGCAGGAGATGTCGAAGCCAACGTCCTGCTAAGTGAGGAACGTTTGCCGGGACCGATCGGATAAGCCCGTTCAGTACCGCGTGCGGATGCAATATCCGGGATGGTGTGTCATCCGGGCAAATGCCATCGGATTTCCGTTCTTCCAGGTCGTGCGCTCTAGCTGGATCATCGACGTTCCGGGGGTAGTTCCCATGAATTCCGCCAATCGTCCGTCCGCGGAGATCGCGCAAAAGGAGACTTCAGCCTCGGTAAACGGAGAGGCGTTCAATAGCCATTCATGGGGGCCCTGGGTGCTCAGATCAGCATGTTCGATTTCGGGTACCGCATCTATGTTGATCCAGCGTTCTTCCAACTGGAAGGGACGGTTGTCGGCATAATGCATGCAGATGACTTGCAGGACGCGAATGTCCGCGGAAACACCGATCTGTGAAGCCAGCCAACCGGGGCTTGCGACCACGTTGCGTTCAACCAGCGAGTACCGATAGGTTGCATTTTGGCTTTCAACCGTTTGACGAGCCAACGAAAATTCTAGCTTGGCGTGCTTGCTGGGTTCCTTTTTGACCCGGGTCCCGCTTTTGCGTTTGCGCTCGACAAAGCCCTGATCAGAAAGCTCGCGCAGGGCACGGTTCACTGTCGCGCGTGCGCAATTGAATTCCTCGGCAAGCTGTGTTTCGGTTGGCAGAAGCGATCCCTGCGGCCAAATGCGGCTTTCGATCCGCCGTTTGACTTCGTCCCGTACAACTTGAAAACTGATCCGCTTATGCGCATTCACCTGTCGAAATACCTTTCTTCTGCAAAGTGAGTGCATCTGGTCAGAAACACGTCAGAGTGTAAAGGGCGGCTGACACTAATTGGCGTCATTTCTTGCCAGATTCGACCAACAAAATATCATTTGAGTGTTTTGTTTTTAGTTCCCTTAGGCCAGATATTCGGGTTCAGTACGGGTCTCGGCAAATTAACCCGGGTCGCGAGGCCGCTGACGACAATTTGAAAGGACAAACCATGCCAGCGCTATTGGACACCGTCGATCCCTCTGGGCTCGAAGAGTTCTCGGTCGTGTTTACGGATCGGTCTCTGAACCACATGTCAGTGCAGTTTCAACAGGTGATGCGGGACATATCGGGCTTGTTGAAGGATGTATATAATGCGGATGGTGTGGCGATTATCCCTGGTGGTGGCACCTATGGGATGGAGGCCGTCGCCCGGCAATTTGCACGCAACGCCAATGTACTTGTCGTTCGGAATGGGTGGTTTTCCTACCGCTGGAGCCAGATTATCGAATCCGGTGATCTGACGGCGTCAGCGACGGTTCTCAAAGCCCGTGAAACCGGCAATTCCAGCCCGTCGCCCTTTGCCCCCGCACCGATTGACGAGGTTGTTTCAACAATCCGTGAACAGCGTCCGGATGTTGTATTTGCCCCACATGTAGAGACCTCGGCCGGGGTCATTCTGCCCGACGTTTACGTGACCGCCATGGCCGCGGCGGCGCATGAGGTTGGGGCGTTAATGGTGCTGGACTGCATCGCGTCGGGTTGTGCCTGGGTCGATATGAAGGCCACTGGTGTGGATGTCCTGATCTCGGCCCCCCAGAAAGGGTGGAGCGCATCGCCCTGCGCGGGCCTTGTCATGCTATCTGAGCGTGCCGAAGCGCGGTTGGAGGAGACGACGTCCGACAGCTTTGCCGTTGATCTGAAAAAATGGCGGCAGATCATGCAAGCCTATGAAAATGGTGGGCATGCGTATCACGCGACCATGCCAACGGATGCGTTGAAGGCGTTCCGCGATACGATGGTCGAGACCCGCGATTATGGGTTCGACAAGCTGCGGGACGCCCAATGGGCGTTGGGCGATGGACTGCGGGCGATGCTGCGGGACAAGGGCATCGTCTCGGTAGCAGCGGACGGATTTGGCGCGCCGGGTGTCGTGGTCAGCTATACCTCGGACCCGGATGTTCAGAATGGTAAGAAGTTTGCGACGTTGGGCATGCAGATCGCAGCAGGTGTGCCGCTGCAATGTGATGAGCCTGAAGGGTTCAGCACCTTCCGCCTTGGTCTGTTTGGTCTGGACAAACTGTACGACGTCGACGGCACCATCGGACGGCTCAAGCGCGTGCTGGATCAGGTTCTGTGAAACCATTCGGGCCTTAGCGTACGCCGAGGCCCATTTGCATCAAGGTCTTGCGAACAGCCGGTAGAGAATAGAGCGCATTTAGCCCCATTGCCCGGACGTCCCTTAACGGCCGCGCCTCGATCATCGAGGCGCGGTTCAACAGGTCGATGCCTTTGACCCGCATCTCGATTTCGGTGTGGCGAGCCTTGTGATAGGCCTCGAGCATCTGCGCATCGCCCAGACCTTCAGGACGGGCCTGCGCCAGTTCCAGCAGACTGCTCAGATCGCCCAGCGACATGTTCAATCCCTGTGCACCAATTGGCGGCACCACATGGGCGGCCTCTGCCATCAGCGCGACTCGCTCGCCAGCCAGACGTTCTGCTGACTGGCTGATGATCGGCCAGATGGTCCGGCGCGAAGCCAGTTTTAACGGTCCGAACAACCCACAGGACCGTTCGGTCATCAACGCTTCAAACGCCTCGGGCTCGGTGTTGAGCAACTCAACCGCGCGGGGTCCGCGCTCCATCCACACAATCGCCGAAGACGGTTGCCCCTGCCAATCGGGCAGGGGGACCAGGGTGAACGGCCCGCCCGAGCGGTGAATTTCGGTCGAAACATTGTCGTGCGGGATGGGATGTGTGACTGCAAAGGCCAATGCTTTCTGGCCATAGCGCGTGGTATGGACGTTGATCCCAGCCGCCTCGCGCATGGGAGAGTTGCGCCCGTCAGCGGCGACCACCAGTTTGCAACGAATGCGGCTGCCGTCACTCAGGCCGACACGCGCTTCGGCAGTGCGGGTGAACAGACTGACAGTGCCAGTACCGGGGCGGAAATCGACGTTGGGCAGTTCGGCCAGTCGTGCCACCATCTCGCGCCGCAACAGCCAGTTGGGCAGGTTCCAGCCGAAGGGCAGATCCGAAATATCTGCGGCGTTGAAATCGCGTACCACGCGGGGTTCAGGAACATCTCCACCTGCGTCCACAATCCGCATGATCTGCAAGGGGGCCGCGTGTGCGTCCAGCCGTTGCCACAACCCACATTGCTCTAACAAGCCGTGCGCCGGTTGCAAAAAGGCGGTGGTCCGCAAATCAGAGCCGTCCACGTCGCGCTCGGTTATCGGGAGCGTCGGGTCGACACAAATAACGTCGAACCCGGCGGTTCCAAAGGCTGCCGCAGCGGTCAGACCGGCGATTCCGCCGCCTGAAATCAGGATGTCACAGCTGTCTTTCATGACCTTGGCCTCCGAGTGTTGGGCAGAACCTAGTTCGGTTCTGCATCGGGTGCCAAGTGACATCCTGTCCCGCGTGTCAGCCGCGTGAAATCAGGATGAGGATCAGGAACATCACCGGCACCATCATCACGGCTGGCATGTACAGGCCCGGCAGACCGAACAACAGGGCAGAACAGCCCCACATGCTGAAAATCGCGGCCGCTGTATAACCCCAATCTGCGCCCTTTGCATGAGCGGCATCCTTGGCCAGCCAGCCAAACAGGGGAACTGCAAACAACAGGCGCTGCCAGATGGGCAGGCGTCCGGGCATCTCGATCGCGCTCATGGGGTCTCCGATTCTGTTCGTCGCTGAGGCGCATATAGGGTCGATGATGCACCTGCAGAATGTGCAGATCGTCGCAGTGTGACAGCCTATCGCAGGCGGGCCAGAAACGCGGTCAAATCGTCGGTATGATGGTGGATATGCTCAGCCTTATGCTGCTCGGGCGCGACGTGAACAGTGCGCATTCCCATCGCGTGCGGAGCAGCCAGATTGCGCGGATCATCTTCAAACATGGCCGCCCTGTCGGCGTCGATGCCATCCTGTGCAAAGATCGCCTCGAACGCGGCCTGTTCGGGTTTTGGACGATAGCCCGCGTGTTCTACGCCATAAACCGCATCGAACAAACCGCTTAGGCCGCGTGCTTTTAGCACACGTTCGGCATAAGGCGCGCTGCCGTTGGTGTAAACGATGCGACGGCCAGGCAGGCATCGGATGTGGTCGGCCAACTCGGCGTCGGGGTCCATATGGCTCATGTCCACCTGATGCACGGCGTACAGATAGGGTTCGGGGTCCAGGTCGTGCTCAGCCATCAAGCCAGCCAGCGTGGTGCCGTATTCCCGCCAATAGTGCGAGCGCAGACGATCCGCCTCGGCTCGGTCGACGCCAATGGCCTGCACCACATAGTCCGTCATCAGCACCTCGATCTGGTCGAATAGTTGCATATGAGGCGGGTACAGTGTGTTGTCGAGGTCGAACACCCATTGGGTGACGTGCGAAAAGGAAGGTTTGACCATGGGTTGGGTTTAGGCCGCCATGCACAGGTTTTCAATGCTACACTTGATTGCACTGGCCCGAGGCGGATAGACATGTCCGAACGAGGAGAAATAACACCCCATGCCGCAATCCCGTCAGCCCAACAAAGACGCCTATAGCCTTATTCTCGAAGCGATTGATGTGGGCGTTTACAAGCCCGGCGACCGATTGGTCGAAAGTGAGCTGGCAGAACGATTTGGCGTGTCCCGCACGCCGATCCGCGAAGCGTTGCAGCGCCTTGAGACGCAATCCCTGCTAGAGCGTGACGGACGATCACTGATCGTGGCCTCATTGGATCACAACCAAATGGCCGAACTTTATGTGGTCCGGCGCGAGTTGGAAGGGTTGGCCGCAAAGCTGGCCGCGAAACACGCCACCGAGGAAGAGATAAAAGTGCTGCAGGACATGGTCGCCGCTGACGATGCTTTGGTGAATGATCCGACGGCACTGTCGCGGGCCAACCGGCGGTTTCATGAACAGATCCATCTGGCTTCGCACAACCGGTATCTGGTGCAGCAGCTGAATCTTGTGCACCGCACAATGGCTCTGATGGCTACGACCTCGCTTGCCGTTCAGGGCCGTGGCGAGATTGCGCAAAGTGAGCATAAGGGCATTGTCGAGGCGATCACCGCCCGTGATGAAGAGGCGGCAGAGCGCGCGCTGAAAGAACATATCTCGGTGGCGTTCATGACCCGGCTGAAACAGGATGCGGTGTTGCGCGAGAAATGACCGTCAGTGCGGCTGTACTTCTTCGCGGGCCTGCCCATGCTGAGTTTTGTCCCAGAAGAACGGGTTGCTGGCCAGCTCCCACAGGGCTTTGTAGGCGGCTAATACGCCTAGCGGAAAATACAATGGCATTGTTGGAACCCACGGCATCAGGAACCGTCTTTCCTGTGCTGCAACGGCTAGCATTCCAACGATCAGATTGGTGATCTCGGCCACCAGAAACAGGCTGATGAGTGTGTAGAAGGCCCAATCAGACAAAAGCGGATCGAACGGGCCAGGCAAGCCCAGTGTTGCCAACCAAAATAGCCATAGGACCGGTGCCAGTAGAAACTGCCCAATAGTGCCCAAGAAGAACGCCTGAACGCCAAGAAATCGCTTGAACCCGATGTCGCCAAGCAGGCGCCGCGGCGCACGCATGTGCACCAGATAGGTCACCATGAACCCCTTCAGCCAGCGCGAGCGCTGCTTGACCCAGGGCCAGGCGCGAAAGTTTGCCTCTTCATAGGTGGTGGTATCAACCATCTCGGTTCGATAGCCCGCGCGGCTGAGGCGCACGCCCAGATCGGCATCTTCCGTTACATTGTGGGCATCCCAGCCGCCAAGCTCCAGCAGCTTGTCCCTGCGGAAAAAGAATGTTGTGCCCCCAAGCGGGACGACCAGACCCAGATTCGCAATGCCTTGCAGGATGATCCGAAACCAGCTGTTGTATTCGATGGTAAAACAGCGTGACCGCCAATTTGTGCGCGGGTTGTAATAATCCAGAACACCTTGCAGGCAGACGACGTCTTCGTCAGCCCGCGCAAAATGCCGGACCACCCGTTCGATCTGATCCGATTGCGGGGCGTCCTCGGCATCCCACACACCCAGAATGTCGCCACGGCAATAATCCAGCGCGTAGTTCATCGCGCGGGGCTTTGTCGTCAGTCCATTCAGTTCCGGGACTTCCAATGTTCTGATCCAGCTGGGTAGATCCACTCGGCTTAATGTGGTGCGCGTGACCTCATCTGAGGCCTCCAGCACCAGAATGACATCCAACAACGCCTTTGGGTAGGTCAGGCGTTGTAGCCGCTTTATTAAAGCGCTTGCTATTTCTCGTTCTTTGTAAAGGGGTACCATCATCGACACGCGTGGCAATCGCAGCGGGACAGGTTCGGGCGTTGGGCACACTAGGCGGTATCTCATAAGATATGAGACCAAGCCTGCCATGCGCAAAATCATGAACATAAGCAGCGAAACCGTGGCCGTGGTCAAAAGAACAGTCAGACCAACCAGAGGAAAGGCTGAAAAAAAGCAAAGAAGCCCCGCAAGGGCCGCGATGGGACCCGCGCGCTTTGTCGGCGTCCATGATCGACAGCTCTGATCCTTGTCGACCCGGGTTTCCGCGCCTTTTGCCAAAGTGTCGGAAAATGCGCTGGCAATCGCGTGATCAATCTGACTGGTCGATGCAAGTACCGGTGCAATCGTGTGTTCGGTGTGGGACAGGGCGGCGCGTACCGCGGCAAAGCGGTTCGGATCAGCGGTCGCGATCAGCAGGATCGGGCCGATGCGTTGCCACGGGATCACATTATGCTTCAGCCAGAACTCGACCGGTTTGATGTCACATAAGGTCGGGGAGGGGGGCGTGTTTTTCAGATCGGCAATTTGCAGGTTGGTCTGCTCAGATAAAGCTTCCATGACTTCCTGACGGCTGATCCAGCCCTCTCCGACAAGGATCTCGCCCAGCGGGGCCTGTTGTCTGGACTGCAGATGCAGCGCCATTTCCAGTTGCGCGGTGGTGATGCATCCACGTTCGACCAAACAGGTGCCTAGGGGTTTCCGCGGTCGATTGGAAATCGGCGCGGCGCGCGCGAATTGCTGCAGGTTATGTTCAACCATAAAAATACCCTGACACGGTGACCCGCGTCAGGGTGGCTCAATCAAGGTTAACAGCGCGTTAACACTAAACGATGGAGTGGTTAAGCCTGTGCTTTCTTGTCTGCCATTGCTTCGGCAAAGCGTTCGAACAGATAGTAGCTGTCCTGTGGGCCGGGCGAGGCTTCGGGGTGGTGCTGCACTGAATAGACAGGGCGATCGGTCATGCGGATGCCGCAGTTGGACCCATCAAACAACGAGCGGTGGGTTTCCACAACGCCGTCGGGCAGGGACTGGGCGTCCACCGCAAAGCCGTGGTTCATCGAGGTGATCTCGACCTTGCCGGTATCCAGGTCTTTGACCGGATGGTTGGCCCCGTGGTGGCCGTGGTTCATCTTGACGGTATGGCCGCCCAAAGCCAGCGCCAGCATCTGGTGGCCCAGACAGATGCCAAAGACGGGCAGATCGGTGGCGTCTAGAACCTCTTTGATCATCGGTACGGCGTATTCACCAGTGGCTGCCGGGTCTCCGGGGCCGTTCGACAGGAACACGCCATCGGGATTATGGGCCAGCACCTCGGCAGCCGTCGCCGTTGCAGGCAAAACCGTGACGTCGCAACCAGCCGAGGCGAGGCAGCGCAGGATATTGCGCTTTGCGCCAAAGTCGACGGCGACTACTTTATGCACCGGAGCTTCCTGACGTTTATACCCGTCCGGCCAGGCCCACCGCATTTCGTCCCAGCGATAGCTTTGGGCGCAGGTGACCTCTTTGGCCAGATCCATGCCTTCCAGACCGGCAAAGCCACGCGCGGCGGCGACCAGTGCCTCTATATCAAAGTTACCGTCGGGGTCATGCGCCAACGCGACATGAGGTGCGCCTTGCTGACGGATGGCACGGGTCAGGCGGCGGGTGTCCACGCCACCGATGGCGATGCGGCCACGGCGGGCCAGCCAGGTTTTCAACTCTTCGGCCGAGCGCCAGTTCGATGGCTCGGTCGGGTCCCATTTGACCACCATCCCGGCGGCAACCGGATCGCCGGTCTCGTCATCCTCGGGGTTAACGCCGACATTGCCGATATGAGGGAAGGTGAAGGTCACGATCTGTCCCGCATAAGAGGGGTCGGTCATGATTTCCTGGTATCCGGTCATGGCGGTGTTAAAGCACAGTTCAGCCACGGTTTGGCCGGTGGCACCGAAGCCCATACCGTAGAACAATGTACCGTCGGCCAATGCCAGACATGCGGTGGGCTTGGACGGGGCGTTCTGGGCCATGGCGCGACTCTCCTGCAAGGTAAACCGGCGCATACCTAAGGGGGTTGTCCGCTCGGGTCAAGTCTATTCAATTTTTAGGCTATTGTTTAAAATCAATAAGTTAGATGCATGCGTCCCCTGTTGTATCGCGCTTTTTGTTTCGATATGGTCGGGGTTCCTTTGCCATGGGGATGGACAGAACATATGGATATGCGATCACGGGTGAACACTGCCCTGAAGCAAGCAATGAAAGACAAGGATGCCGAGCGTCTGTCGACGCTGCGCCTGATTAATGCTGCGATCAAGGACCGTGACATCGCTTCGCGCGCGTCTGACAACGAAGAAGCCAAAGGCTGCGGCGACGCAGAGGTGCTTGAAATTCTTGGTAAAATGACGAAGCAGCGCAAAGAGAGCGCCCGTGCCTATGAAGAGGGCAGCCGTTTGGATCTGGCCGAACGGGAACTACGCGAGGTCGAGGTCATTGAGGAATTTCTGCCCAAGCAATTGGACGATGACGAGGTGAGCAAAGCCATTCAGATCGCAATCACGGCCACCGGTGCCGGGTCGATCCGCGACATGGGCAAAGTGATGGGTGAGCTGAAAACTCGCTACACCGGCCAGATGGATTTCGGCAAGGTTGGCCCGATGGTCAAAGACCAGCTTTGCGCTGGGGCAAGCGGCGGCTGCTAAGCCCTTTTCTTTTGCCAGATGCTAAGACTGCGCGACAGGTTCGCGCAGTTTTTTTGTGAGCTCATCAAACAGCGAAATCCGCTCTTCCTCAGACAGAAACGCGCCGATTTCAACTTCGCGACCGTCACCGGTCAGTGTGACATAATTCGGGACCGGGCCGCCGCGCTCGTGCATTTCGGGGCGCGCCCAATAGCGGTTGCACGACCACGCCTGCTGCCCCCGTTGGGGGTGATGCTGCACCAGACGGGCCTGCGATCTGGTCAAGGTCAACACCTCGAAAACGCTGCGTGCACGGTAATTGGACTGGATCGCGAACCACAGTCCCAGAACGGTCAACAGCATGAATGGCAGCAAACCCCACAGCAAAACCGAACCAAGTACAGCCATCAGGGGAATCAAGCCAAACAAAAAGACCGCCAACACCACACGCACCGCCCAGCGTGGGGGCAGAGAGTTATGCGGCCACAGGCGCAACTCTTGCTCGGAACTTGAGGTTTGATTCCATCGATACGGCATGGTGCAAAAATAGCGCAACACCTGCCGGTGTCTAACAGGAAAGATCAGATGACGTGCCCAACTCTGGCCCAGGATAACGCGTCGTCCAGCCGGTCATCGCCCCAGAAAACCTCGCCGCGAACGACCAGGCTGGGGGCGCCAAAAACGCCCAGCTTTGTGGCCTGTTCGGTTTCGGTTTCAAGGGCCGAGATCGTGTCCGGGCTGCGTGCGCGGGCAAGCGTCAGGCGCGGGTCCTGCTGACACCGATGCAGCGCTTCTGATAACGCGGTTTCGCTGCCCGCCTCGATCCCTTCCTCGAACCAGATGCGGTACAGGTTTTGAGTAAAGGATTTGCCCCAGCCATCCGACATACCCAGCACAGCGACCTGATTGGCCAGCGCAAGATCCGAGATCGGGTAGGGTGCTGGAAGCGTGGCGTGCAGGTGGTACTTTGCGGCGCGCCGCTCGATATCACGCCACATATATGCGGATTTGGCCGGTTTGCCTGCAAAGGGAATATTCTGCTGTTCGGACATCACGGTTCGCACATTGAACGGTCGCCAATTGACGGTCGCGTCATGCTCATCACACCAATCATCCAGGCGCATAATCGTCAGGAAGCTGTATGTGCTACCGATGGAAAACCAAAAATCTATTTCGGGCATCTGACGGCTCCGATCCCAGGGTTTCTGGATGCATGATACCCTAAATTGGGCAGATTATCGAACGCACCCTGAAATGGCGTTGCGGACACGCCAAATCGGGTCGCTCTAAAACAGAACTTTTTCGATGGGTTGTGCGGGTTGAGGCGCAACCCCGCAGTCGGTCATCTGCCGTAAGTCAATCTCGATGCTGCGACACAGGGCCGAGATCGGAACATCGGTCACATCCCCTTCGAACGGATCCTCCATCGAGGCGCTGACGCGTTCGGTGACAAAGAAGATCCAGCAAACCAGCGCCCCAACCGGCGCGAATGTCAGCCAGTCGAAAATAACAAGCTGCCATACAGAGATATCTGCCCCGGGGATGATTGATCGCTCGTCGTTGAACGCCAGCGGCAGCATGAAGATGAAGATCCAACTGAAGACGCGACCGACCTCGGCAACCTGTCTGGGGAACGGTGTGTTCTTGATGCGCTCACATTGCCCCTGTGTCGTCGTAAACCGGGCGAGGCGGTCCATCAGGGCGACGTGCCAATAGGGGTCAATGCCGCGGCTGCGTGCCAATTCTGCTAGCTTTTCGCCCTGAAGAAACAACAGATAGGCGGCGCGATTGCTCTTGCCCTCAAGCCTTGCCAAGTCGATTGGCAACTGGCGTTCGCGCCAGCATTCGGGCATTTGATGCAACTCGGTTCGGTCAGAAATAGGTTTGTGCCCAAACATCCATGGGCGTCGGCTGCGTCCTGTCGGCGAGGGCTGGCGCAGCTGAAAGGCAAGCATATTGAGCCACGCGATGTGACGTTCGATCAGTTCGTCGCGCAGCGCGGGATCAATCGGTGTGCCGTCGGGCAGCACCAGATTGCTAATAGTGTTGCCCCAGTCCCGGCTGGCATTGACGATCTCGCCCCAGATGCTGCGCGCCTCGGACCATCGCGCAAAGGCCGATGTGTTTTTGAAGCCCAGAAAGAATGCCACTGCCAGCCCGAGCATGGTGACGGGCGGGCTGGGGTTCGAGATCAGCTCGATTGTCGTGAGCCCGTCCGCCAGAACAACCAGCAGCGTCCATGTCAGCACGATGCAGATAAAGCCAAAGGAGCCCTTGACCATCTGTCGTACAGTAATTCCGTCGTGAAGGATCATGACCGACCGGGTCCTGCGCAATTGGCTATTGCAGATAAGTCTAGCGGCTTATTCTCGGGCAAGTCTATGCCAGCGTTGTTTAATTCTTGAGGCGTGAAAAATGAAAAGCCCCGCATCTGCGGGGCTTTGTCAGTCTATATTGCCGGGATTAGTGGGCGTGGCCTTTATCCCAGTCTTCCTGCTTTGGCAGCTGTTCGAACGTGTGTTCGGGCGGCGGGGTAGGCAGGGTCCATTCCAGCGTGTCCGCGTATTCGTTCCACGGGTTCGGACGTGTTTCTTTCGCGCCGCGCAGCAGGGCGTAGATCACGATGCCGAAGAACAGCAGGAACGAAGCGAACGAGATGAACGCACCAATCGACGATACAAAGTTCCACTGGGCGAATGCCTCAGGGTAGTCGATGTAACGACGCGGCATGCCCTGACGGCCCAGGAAGTGCTGCGGGAAGAAGGTCAGGTTGGCGCCGATGAAGAACAGCCAGAAGTGAACTTTGCCCCAGAATTCCGAGTACTGACGACCTGTCATTTTCGAGAAGTAGAAGTACACGCCCGCGAAGATCGCAAACACGGCACCCAAGCTCATCACGTAGTGGAAGTGCGCAACCACGTAATAGGTGTCGTGATACGCACGGTCCACACCGGCCTGCGACAGAACCACACCGGTCACACCGCCAACGGTGAACAGGAACAGGAAGCCGAAGGCGAACAGCATCGGTGTCTTGAACTCGATCGAACCGCCCCACATGGTCGCGATCCACGAGAAGACCTTAACCCCGGTCGGCACCGCAATGACCATCGTGGCCAGCATGAAGTACGCCTGCTGACGCAGTGACAGGCCAACGGTGTACATGTGGTGCGCCCACACGACAAAGCCCAGCACACCAATCGCGATGATCGCCCAAACCATCGGCAGGTAACCGAAGACCGGCTTGCGCGAGAAGGTTGCGATGACGTGGCTGATGATGCCGAACCCAGGCAGGATCACGATGTACACTTCCGGGTGGCCAAAGAACCACAGGATGTGCTGATACAGGATCGGATCGCCGCCACCGGCGGGATCAAAGAAGGTGAAGCCAAAGTTGCGATCCATCAGCAACATGGTGATTGCGCCCGCCAGAACCGGCAGGGACAACAGAATCAGCCACGAGGTGACAAAGATCGACCAGCTGAACAGCGGCACCTTGAACAGGGTCATGCCCGGGGCACGCATGTTCAGGAAGGTGGTGATCATGTTGATCGCGCCGAGGATCGAGGAGGCGCCCGATACGTGCACGGCAAAGATCGCAAGGTCCATGGACATGCCGCCTTCGGTTGTCGACAGCGGCGGGTACAGAACCCAGCCTACGCCCGAACCGAGCTGATCGTTACCACCGGGGCTCAGCAACGAGGCCACACCCAGCGACGTACCAGCGACATAAAGCCAGAAAGACAGGTTGTTCATCCGCGGGAAGGCCATGTCCGGTGCACCGATCTGCAACGGCATGAAATAGTTGCCAAATCCGCCGAAAAGCGCGGGGATGACCACGAAGAACATCATCAGAACACCGTGGTAGGTGATCATAACGTTCCACAGGTGTCCGTTAGGGGTGCAGAGCTCGGCTCCGCTGCCGAACAGTCGGAAGCCTTCCAGGCACATATGCTGCACCCCGGGTTCCATCAATTCGATCCGCATGACAACAGTCATCAGAACTGAAATCAGACCGGCAAGTGCCGAGACGACCAGGTATAGAATCCCGATGTCCTTGTGGTTGGTCGACATGAACCAGCGCTGGAAAAATGTGCGCTGGTCTTCATGGTCGTGACCATGAATGGCTGCGTCTGCCATTATAGGTGCCTCCTGTTGCAACTGCACCGCGCAGTTGGACCTCTCCAACGCGCGGGATTCCTGCTGGTTTTAGATTGCGGGGGGACGACCTTCAATGGTCGAGTTTGATCTGGATCAAGATTAATTGTCGCGGGCAGGAGGGCGACCCGCGAAATTTTCACCAAATTCCGCATTCATCTGGGTATCAGCGCCTCGAATTCAAGGGGGCGGCTGGGAATTGCGTTCCCCGCTTGACCCGGGCCAGGGTGCGCCGCAGAACTGTCGGCAACGCGTTAATCGGAGAATTGAAATGACCGCTTATGATCCCGAGAATATTTTTGCCAAGATTTTGCGCGCAGAAATCCCTTCGAGCCGAGTATACGAAGATGACGATACGGTGGCTTTCATGGATATCATGCCGCGCGCGGACGGGCATCTGCTGGTGATCCCCAAAACCCCCTGCCGCAACATTCTGGATGCAACGCCTGCACAACTGGCTGCTGTGACCGCAACGGTCCAGAAAATGGCCAAGGCCGTCGTCGCAGCGTTTGATGCGGACGGGGTCACGATCCAGCAATTCAACGAGGCTGCCGGAGGGCAGGAGGTGTTCCACCTGCATTTCCATATCCTGCCACGCCATGATGGTGTTGCCGTGCGGGCACCCGGAACGATGGGCGATTTCGACCTGATCGCGCAGCATGCCGAAAAGATCAAAGCTGCGCTGAGCTAACTGGGAGGTAGTTACTTCGTGTGCGTTTGTGGCCCCGCGCACTCACTGTGATCTCCAAATGCGTGAAGCACGGCGCAGACATGGTCGTGCTTGCCATCGCAGGCTTTGGAAATTCGGGTCAGTTCGGCCTCAAGACTGCGCAGGCGGGAAATACGGTCCCGCAGGTCGGCCAGCTGTCTTTCGGCAATTTCATGCGCTTGGTTAAGGTCGCGGCCAGACGTGCCTTCCAGAGACAGCAAACCTACGACATCGGTCAGCGGTAAACCCAGATCGCGGCAATGGCGAATAAAATGCAGCCGTTTCAATGCAGTGTCGTCGTACCGGCGCTGATTACCCGCTGTTCGGTCCGGCCGCGGCAACAGCCCCTTGTCTTCATAAAACCGGATGGTCGGAACCTTGATACCCGTATGACGCGACAGAAACCCAATTGAATACATCTTTCTTCCTCAGGGCTCTTGAACCTCTAGTTACTAGAGGAATTACATGCAATGTGCAGCCGTAACAAGGGACAAACATTTCAGATGGCACATGATCACTCTCATAAGGGGCACAGCCACGCGCACCATCACATAGACCCGGAGGCAGGAGACGCGCGCGTTGCTTGGGCCATTGCCGTCAACATGTTCCTGACGCTGGCACAGGTCATTGGGGGCATTTTTTCAGGGTCGCTGGCGTTGATCGCTGACGCCCTGCATAATTTCTCTGACGCCATCGCGTTGGTCATCGCCTTTTTTGCCCGCAAAATAGCCCGCCGACCTGCCGACCCACGGATGAGCTTTGGCTATGGCAGGGCCGAGGTCGTGGCCGCGCTTGTCAACTACACCACTCTGGTCGTGCTGTCGGTGTACTTGTTCTACGAGGGTGTGATGCGGTTTTTTGAGCCTGAGCCGGTTAACGGCTGGATGGTCGTCTGGATTGCGGCGCTGGCTTTGATTGTGGACCTTGTCACGGCTGCGCTGACTTACTCGATGGCTAAGGACAGTATGAACATCCGGGCGGCGTTTCTGCACAACGTGGCGGACGCCTTGGGATCGGTGGCTGTGATCATTGCCGGTACCGCGGTGATCCTGTTCAACTGGACATGGGTAGACCCCGCCGTCACGATCCTGATTTCGGTCTACATACTGTGGCATGTCAAAAGTGAAATTGGCGAAACGATCCGCGTTCTGATGATGGCAGCGCCCCCCGAACTGGACCCGGAAGAAGTTGCCTCGGCCATCGAGGACATACCCGGAGTGTCCGAGGTTCACCATATCCACTTGTGGAGCATGCAGGAGAGAGAGCCTGCATTAACGGCCCATCTGGTCGTGGACGCGGCGGCCTGGGCTGATGCGGAAGGGGTGAGAGCCAGCGTCAGACATTCGCTCCGCGACCGATTTGCCATTGGTCACACCACGCTTGAGCTTGAGCAGATCGACCGCGCGTGTGTCGGGTCGTCACGTTTCGGGCATACAGAAGAGAATCCATAGAGTTGAATGTGAATTGCCGCTCCGATTTGGGGTCGGAACGGCAGACTCGTTAACTAATACCTTTCCGATTACTCGGGATGACCCAAGATCACCGGTTAACACACCACTCACTCTAAGAACGGTAAGTCTATACTACTCCCAAATACGCGGGATGTATCTATTTGAGTGAGCTTTTGGCTAATTTGCTCATTTTGCACTGCAAATATTGGGAAATTTCGGTCCAATGTGGAAACAGAGCTGCCAAAAATCGCGATATTGTTAACAGCACATGGACTCTGAACGATTCGCGGGTATCAATTCAGGCCCTATCGAGGTCAAAAACCTCTGAAAAAGTATTCCGCAGGGCCGTGTCCACGTCCACCAGGGTGACCGGCAACCCCAGATCGACAAGCGACGTAACCCCATGTTCGGTGATGCCGCAGGGGACAATACCTGAAAAATGCTCGAGGTCAGGTTCGACATTGATCGAGATGCCGTGGAAGCTGACCCATTTGCGCAGGCGCAATCCGATCGCCGCTACCTTATCCTCGGCAGGTTGGCCCGAAGCGGTCAGTGGTTTGTCGTTGCGCCGCACCCAAACACCGACGCGACCGTCACGGATTTCACCATGCACGTTGAACTCGGCCAGCGCTGCGATCACCCATTCTTCCAGTTGCTTGACGAAACGACGCACATCCTTGCCGCGTTTGTTCAGATCCAGCATCACATAGGCCACGCGCTGGCCGGGGCCGTGATAGGTGTATTCACCGCCGCGCTTGGCCTCAAAGACCGGAAAGCGATCCGGGTCGGTCAGGTCTTCGATCCGGGCTGAGGTGCCGGCGGTGTATAGCGGCGGATGCTCCAGCAGCCACACACACTCATCCGCTTCTCCGGCCGCAATTGCAGCCACGCGCGCCTCCATGAAGGCGACGGCGTCATTGTAATCGGTCAGCCCGTCAGTGATCTTCCATTCCATAAGTGCTCCTTACCGCCGGGGCAGGGCGAAGAAAAGAGGTCACGCAGCCTCGGTCAGGCACCGCTGCAACAGGTCAGAATAGGTTTCAGCCCCTTGCGCACCGGTCACCAGGTACTTGCCAGCAAACACCATCGACGGAACACTTGAAACACCACGACTGGTCCAGAACTGTTGCTTTTCGCGAACCGACGCAATGTGATCGCCCGAAGTCAGAGCCGCTTTGGCGGCGTCCCGATCCAGACCCGCCGCTTGGGCCGCATCAAGAAGGACCTGGGATTGGGATACGTCCTGTTGATTGGTAAAATAAGCCTCGAACAGGGCCGTCTTCAACGGATGCTGGCGGCCTTGCGTTTCGGCCCAGTCCAGCAGCTGATGTGCGGCAAACGTATTTACCATCCGGCTGTCGTCATTGAAATTGAACGTAAAGCCAAGTTCGGCGCCGATCTGGGTTAACCGATCGCGGGCCTGCTGGCTCTGCTCGACCGTCGAACCATACTTCTCCATAATATGTTCGCGCAGATTCTGGCCCTCCGGCGGCATATTGGGGTTCAGCTCAAAAGGATGCCATCTGAGATTGGCGAGCACGTTTTGTTCTTTCAAAGCCAGGTCAAGCTGGCGAATCCCCACGATGCACCAGGGGCACACGACGTCTGAGACGATATCAATCTGGACAATTGGGCGGGGATCTTGCGCGGTCATGGGCGGGCTCCGGGGAAGGGGGAAATATACGCTGTCTGCAGTACAGATATGGATGGCACCGCGGAATTCAAATCGGCGTGTTTTTTGCCTCTTCACAACCTGCTCACCACCGTCTATATGCCCCTCTACCAAGTCATTGGCAGTGCGGTCGTGGCGGAATTGGTAGACGCGCAGCGTTGAGGTCGCTGTGGGGTAACACCCGTGGAAGTTCGAGTCTTCTCGACCGCACCATATCTTGTAAGTTATTGAAAATAAAAACAATACCTTTCGGAGTGAAGCTCAAAAAAATCACTGTAATTTCAACTGTTTCGTAGACCTTTACGCAATATTTTCGCATCGATTACGCATAAATTGAACGGCATCGTTTGCTTACGTACAGGCGGCAACCTGAGGTTGCCACTAGATCTGCCACTCAGAAGTTCATCGACGCCCAGCAACTTGCAAAGCATTAAATGGCGGGTGTTCAAGGGTTGGACCCCGACGATAGCTGGACCCGTCGGCTAGTGGGGGAAAGCCTAGAAGCCCGTGGAGAGGCCCGCGAAGTTGTAGCCGCTATCCTGAACCTTAATCGGGAACCCCCGAAGCCGATGTTGTTCGACATGCTGGATATTTAAGCGCAGGACAACGAGTGAATTAGTTCAAATAGAGAGTGCCGAATCGATGGGTAAGCTGAAAAACGTTAACAGTTTGGTGGCCATTGGCTTCTTTGTTTCCAGTTTCTATCATTTGGAACAGCGGAAACGAACAAAACACGAGAAATTCTCAGTGCTTGGATAGTTCATACCTTAATATAAATCTTGTGATATCGCGGCCTGCAAGTAGGAGGCCTTTTTGCCGAAAGTTGTGAACCTACCGCATCTTAGGAAATGTACTTAGTAACGAGTTTGCTGTTCCGATCGCATGATCGGAACAGCATTTTCTTTTTGGAGTTGCATTGGCATTACGCAGAATCCCTCTTTTCACCACAGGCGGTTTCGAGTGTGCCACGAGGTCTTGTGATTTTAGGGTTAACTCTACCATGGAAAATCCGCTCGGGAACCATGGGATTGCTTCGAAGTAGTACGGTGATGTGCCATCGAAATTGCTCAGTAGGATTCCGCTAATGTTGCTTGGATTGCATGGCGCAGGGTAGTGAGGTCTGCTCGTCTCCGGCGGTACCTACTTCATGCCCGCTTATGGCGGGAAGCATAATAAAAAACTCTGTGCCTTCACCAAGTTTGCTTCTGTAGTCTATTTCTCCTCCAAAATGCTCCACAATTTCTTTTGAAATGTGCATCCCGAGCCCTGTACCGCCTGCGTGACGTTCATCGGAAGAGTCAATCTGTGAAAAACGATCGAAGACTTTGTCCTGGCACCCCTCGGGTATCCCTATGCCGTGGTCTTTGACGAAGAGGCGAATCTTCCCACGGACTTTTTCGCATCCGACCGTTATCTCGCCTCCATCAAGGGAAAATTTGGCTGCGTTGGAGATCATGTTGGCCAACACTTGAAGAAGGCGGGACGCATCACCTTTAACGAACAGATCTTTGTTTCCCCTTATGTCCTCCACAATTTCTACGTTGTGAGCACTGGTGTAACCGGTGTTAACGGAAATCGCTTCCTGAACCAGCGTATGTACATCAATAGTTCCTTCACGGTAGTTCATTTCACCGGCCTCCATTTTTTGGATGTCCAGCACATCATTGATAAGTGATGCTAGCCGTTCGCTGTTTTTGCACGCTAAGTGTATGAGGCTTTGCATTGAATCTGGAACTTCACCCAATGCGCCTGTGTTGATTAGGTCAAGTGACCCCTTGATCGATGTAAGAGGCGTACGCAGCTCATGGCTGACTGTCGATATGAACTGAGTCTTTGCAATGTAGGCCGCTTTTGTTCTTTCGTGCTCTGCTTTGAGCTTTTCGAGTTGTTCCAAATTCCTGCGGTAGAGCTTCAGAAACACCATCGAACAGTCGATCAGAAAATACATTACAAAGATAACGGTGAAGAAGTGCAGCCAGAGTTCAGATGAAAGCTCGGGGCGTTCGATCCAGATATCCTTGACGACAATCAACATGAACGAAACGCCGTACATGGCCAAACGGACAATCATCGCCCACAGAAACTGATGGTTGTTCATTGCTGCAAACAACGCCGCAGCAAACAAGAAGAACATTGGCGTAAAGTGACCACCGGCGGGCTGTGCGAAAGCAACTGAAACTGCGTACAGGCAGATTGCGGCTGAGCTCAGGACCGTGTTCAACAGAATCCAAACAACCATCATACCTATTGCTTTGTGCTGGTCTGGCTTTAAGCGCGGTACGCGTTTGGCCAGCAATAAATCTTGCACTTCACAAATGAGGATCGTCCCATAGAACAGCATGGCGTTAAAGGGATCGAAGAAGAACGCAGTCAAAATGGTCGTGGCCAGATAAATAGCCTGCCGCTGCCACAGAAGCGCAAAGCTCATGGCAGTATAATCTATGATGTTTTGCAGAAGCCGGTTTTCCGTTTCACCGGAATCCCGGTCCGGCAGATTGGCGTCGATGGCTGTCATCCAAATGTCTTCGTTTTTCGCGCTTGGAAAGTACCAATACCGGCATAATGAGGACTTAGTTGGTCCAAATTGGGTTCACAGTTTGGCACCAATCCTTTGACGCCTATCGCGATTGTTGGGCGATTCACGCAAGTTTTTGGTATAGGAGACCGCAAATTTTTGCACAATTGCAGAGCAGGGTACCCAAAATCGAGGATCTCGTTGCTAAGTGGGAATTTTTTCACCTTAATGTGTCCGAAAGAAGGAATAATTCTAAAAGGGTTGGGGTTTGACTGCAGTTGAAATTGCGAAGTTGAGGCAGGGTACTGTCGCTCCTGTTACCGCTAGGCTTGCGACCAAGCCGGTGACACTGCTTCAGTTTGCAAGGTCAGCTGGCCGCAACATGTTTGAAGTCATCCCGGCAGAAACTCTGCGTGAAACTTATGTTCGTGGACCTTTGAACATACACTATATCTGCGATCCTGAAATGGTAACCGAATTACTCGTCGGACAGGGCC
This sequence comes from Ruegeria sp. CDSB013, assembly GCF_059611165.1. Taxonomy (NCBI): domain Bacteria; kingdom Pseudomonadati; phylum Pseudomonadota; class Alphaproteobacteria; order Rhodobacterales; family Roseobacteraceae; genus Ruegeria; species Ruegeria sp. CDSB013. Next base: position 250,706 of record NZ_JBXWPA010000001.1, read on the forward strand.
GTTCGTTTCCCAAAGCCAAGTTCACCAAAGACATTATTGGATCGGCTGTAGGCAACGGTTTAATACTCTCAGAAGGGGAAAAATGGCGTCAGCAGAGGCGAAGGTATTCTCCATTGTTCGCCGCCAGAAACCTCCCGGTTCTGGCTCGGCATTTTGCAGAGACTGGTGTCGAGATTGCAGACTCATTGGCGGAACACGAAGGCCCTGTAGATATTGCACAAATTGCGCCTGCATCAACATTGACGAATATTTCTAGAGTGATTTTTTCAGGTAATAAGGAAGTCAGTTCAGAGCAGGTACGAGTGGGGCTGATCAAGTATTTCGAGTACATTTCTGATCTGTCCCTTTTCGATTTAATGGGTTTGCCAAAGTGGTTGCCGCGGAAAAATTGGCTACGCAGCTTGGCCCCGGTTACTAATATGCGAGACCTCGCCAGACGGGTCATAGATCAGCGTCGGGCCGAAGGCCGTAGCGAGCCATTGGACTTCCTCGATTTCATGATTGAGGCCTTGAAAACCGATTTCGAAGATGAAGCGACAACTGTTGACAACCTTTTGACCTTTGTCGTCGCTGGTCATGAAACTTCCGCTAACGCATTGGCCTGGGGATACTATCTGCTGGCCTTGCGCCAAGATATGCAAGCAAGGGTTAGACAAGAAATTCGATCTGTTCGCCCAGAAGGCCTATTGGAATTCTCGGACCTGGAGGCAATGCCACTCTTGCGCGCGCATGTTAAAGAGACGCTGCGGCTTTATCCCTCCGCCGCGTTTTTTGCCAGAGACGCAGCTGCGGATCTTGAAATTAAAGGGGTAAAGATTGAAAATGGCGATGCGTTGTTTTTCCCAGTTTACTCTTTGCACAGAAATGAAAAATTATGGGATGCTCCCAACGACTATCGGCCGGAACGGTTCCTGGGATCTACACTGCCTCGAGGTCAGTACATTCCGTTCGGAGATGGTCCCAGAATCTGCATTGGCGCTCAGTACGCTGAAACTGAGATCATGGTGCTTATGGCTTCGGTGCTCCGTAGAATAAATTTTTCGACTACTGAGTCAGAAATACCGGAACCAGTTTTGACGTTCACCATGCGTACCAGTGGCCCACTCATCCTCAATGCCGAACGGGTTCGCGACTAAAGTTAATATCTAAACCCTAGTGCTCGACTTCTGTTCGAGGTCGGCCTTTGCCAAAGACAAAGCTTGCTACCGGCGAGTGAGGTAAGTGTCATCGCCGTACATTTCACGCAGGACGGTATCAAACAATCTATTGTTGGCCATTTCTTTGCGATGCGGCGTGTGCTTTGAAATCGAGGGGCAGGTCGCAACAAGGCCCTTTCTGAGATTGGTCTCACGAAGATTCACCATTTTAACAGCGGTGTCCAAAGATGCGAATGCTCCAACCTTTGTAATTGAACGAAGCGACACCGGTGTACTCTTCACCACCTTAAGATGGACAGAGGCGCATCGGTTACTGAGAACGGTCCTTAGTTCCTGGTTTAGAAAAGCTTCGGTTGGAATATTCAGGGTGCGTTCCCGTCCATGTGTAATAACGAGAAAAACGCCACTCCCTCGATAGGAATAGATTCCTCCGGCGGCCTGTGTTGTCTTTTGAATGCAAAATCCAATGTCGGAAACAGCGCGCCGAAAATCTCCAAATTCCCTCAGATCAAAGTGGTACCCCGCATCGCGAAATTTGATTGCTGTAACCCAGGAGTCAAATCGGCGCCCCCGTGAAAGCTGCTCCACATAGTTGTCGAACTCGACATACCCCAAGCATTGTTCCTGCTCGTCGATAGACAGGGGGTCTTCAAAACTGAATTTCTGATTAAAATCCAGTTCACTACGAAGACTTTCTATCGACGCTGAAGAGGATTGTGTTTTCTTTCTCTCCATCATTAGAAGATGGGCGGCGTTCATACGGCTGCGCAATTCGAAGAAGTCGAAGGGCTTAGTTATGTAATCAAATGCGCCTTCTAAAAATGCCCTCTCGATGCTCTGCCTGTCATCTAGAGCAGTTAACATTATAACAGGTGTTTCCAGATTGTCCGGCAAGTTTCGGATTTGCGAAAGCAACTCTATCCCAGAGGTTCCGGGCATCTGAATGTCAACAAGCAGACAGTCGAATGGGGATTCCGCTGCTTCTATCTGCCGAAGCGCTTCATCAGCTGAACTGGCGGCAACCACTTTGCAGTTTTCGAGTTCAGGAAGTGCTGATTGGAGCAATTTCAGAATGTCAGGATCATCATCAACCGCCAGAACAGCAAGCGCGGTCTTTCTTTGTGCTCGAAGCTCCAACTTTTTTTGGAACCGATCACTTACGAATGTGGAATGTCTCATAACTGGTGAACCACCGATATCCTCATAACGGGTTAAACTTATGAGGCGAGTGGGTCGAAACAGCGGCAAAAATGGAGAAAATCGTCGTAGAAAGGGGTTTTTTCTTGACCTTTATTTGGCGCCAGCGGCTTCAACGACGAGTTGCCAGTTATTGTTGTGAACTACCGTCGCATTCTCTTAACATTTTTTTTGGCAATGTGTTCGTGCCTAAGAGCAGTCTAAGACCGCAAAACGACGGAATTGAACAACGGTTGGAAGTCCAAACATCAATTCTGGAAACCCCACTAACATGCAAAACAGCCGCGGTTTCCCAATAGTCTGAAAATCAATCATAGTTGCTAAGAAATCTGCGCCGAGCGTCCAAGAGTACAAAAGACGCTCTAGTGGCTGAGTGGTTCCATTTACTTATGGATGTTGAACAAAACTGACTGACTGACGGTGCCATCGATGGAAAACTTTGCGCCGACAGGCGAGGCATTGATGCCCAGTCGCCGTGACCACCGTGCCCAGACTGAGGGGACGATGCCCAGTATGCTGGTCGCACCACCTTCCATCGCGACAGTAGTCATCTGGTGAAACAACTCCTGTTGAACCAGCAGCCTGCGTGACGATGCAACATCCTTTGCCACGAAGAAACGGGATGCTTCCCAAACAGAGTGCTTTACCGGGGCGTCCATAAATAAAACGTCAGATGGTATTCCTTTAAGGATACCTCTTTGCGCGTCGCGCAGCATATAACTATATACGCCGCATTCTGCGGTCGTGGGTAGAAGTCGCACACCGCCTAAAACTTCACCGAATTCATGCAACACAATCCATCGACAGGCTGGCGTGTCGTATTGGTCGAATTCCATCCCGTCAGCTTCACCAACTTGCCACTTTAACTGGTCAATGAAAATTGACTTTCTGGTTTCAAGGTATTTTGCCAGCAGGGTGCCATACTCGTAAATATTGCGAAAACTAAGTGTAGTCGCGCGAATATTTCCAATGTCACCACGTGACGTTGGCGGACTGCTTTTGACAGCAAAAATTTCTAGTCGCGCCAAAGCACTTGGTGCGCCTGAAGTCCCGTTAGCAGGTGTTAGTTTCGGAAACCCCTCCGAGAGCGGGTATGTCTGCTTATACCTGAGTGGTCTGTCCATATTTTACTCATATTTTTGACACACTTATGGCAAGATTCAGTTCAGCAAGTCCACAACCCTATGCGGTAGTTGTCCGAATAGATGGATAGGTGTGTCTAAATCTCCTCCCTCCCTTTGGTTGAGTTTACTGACTGACCAAAAACTTTAGATAGTTCTTGGCTGTTATTTTCTCCCGCAGGCTTCATTTATTTCCTCGCGCCTGGCAACATTTTGAAAAAAGACAGCTTCTTTTGCGTATTCCTTTCGAATCCACGATGGATCAGGCGCCGTCTCGCTCTCCGATAATGTTTCGAGGCAGCCGTGACGGCTGATAGGAGTAAAATCAAAATGGCATCAAGAATTTGAGGGATTTACTTTTTCAATATGCGCACTTGCGCGGAAAATATTGTGCAAATTAAAAAAAATGCACAGACATAAGGAAGCCCGCCTTATGTCACCGTTTTGCCGCCTTCGTAAGAGAGGATGAAGAAACCCTGAGTGTTTTATGCGCCGGCCAAACGTTGCCTTAAGTCTGCAATGCCTAACGTTTGGTGAGGTGCAAAAGGTTGGTGAAAAGTTATGCGTATACTTGCTGTAGATGACGATCCGAGTATCCTGGAGTTGCTAGATAGAGTTCTGGACGCGTTCGGTTATAAAGATGTCGTCACCGCCAGAAGTGGGCGGGAGGCCATTGAAATACTGTCGAGACCTAACGAAGCGTTTGACTGCTTGCTACTGGATGTGCAGATGCCGCAAATGAACGGCATTACTCTTTGCGAAGAAGTGCGAAAACTACCAGAACACACGTACACGCCCATTATCATGGTGACCGCCATGGTACAAAAAGAGTACATCGACGAGGCATTCGGAGTTGGGGCCACAGACTACGTTACAAAGCCTTTTGAGTTCTCTGATCTGAAGCAGAGGTTGTCCGACGCGTATAGGATGGCAGCGGAACGCAGAGCCGCAATCGAGGTGCTCGAAGCTGAAGCGGATTTTGAGTTGTGTTTTGACAATAGTCCGGACGTTCGCTTAAGTGATCCGCAATGTTTCGGAGAATTGCCCGGATTCATTGGGTTAGCTGAATTTGAGAACTACGTAATTCAGCTTTCAACGATGCACTCCATGGCTGCAAAACTTGTGGCGGTTAAATGCACAGGCGCTGAACAAATCTATAAGACGAGCACGGTCAGTGAATTCCGTAGTGCCATGACTTTAGCTGGCACAGCAGTTCTGTCAGCTAATCAGGAAGGGCGTAAAGTGGCGACCTATTGGGGGAATGGCGTGTTCTTGGTGATCTACGACAATCAAATTGACTTGAGAGTGGACCAGTTGGGTGCTCCGCTTCCGGAAGCATTGAAAGATATTTCCGGTGATGCCACTTCAGGCCGGCCAATTGGCTTCCAGGTGAGCGAAGAAGTTATGCTAAAAGCCAAAACCAAGATGGAGGCGTTGTTCTTGATAGACAAGGCCGTCGAAATGGCTGAAATGTCGGAAGGTCGAGCGGCGAATATCGGTTGAAAAACTGCACACATGGATGGTGATTATGACCAGATACTGGTGGAAAGAGCACGTTAAAACGCCCTAAGTTTTTTTGGGGGGGGAAGTAAAGCTACGCGCTCATTCATAGGGCGGTCAAACTGTGTGCATTTGCCCTACTTTGTTCGATCCTAGCGCCCATCCGGCGGCAACAATTCGGAGAAAGAACCCGTCAGCCTTTTCTCGGGGTCCGACTTGATGCGAGATCTGGTATCCCCGCCTTTCTTTCATTCCCTGAATAGTAAACTCTTATCTTTCTATGGCTTCACACCCAAGATGCGCTCATTTGTTTCTGCGCCTTGCTCTGTAAACCCAAGCGAAGTGGGTTAGGCCGCTGACGGCAATTCCTCCAATTTGGTCCTTCGGTTTGCCGCGTGACCATTACCAATATTTGGGGCCCCCACAGGTTCTCAAATAATCCCAAGAGTTCTGCGGAATTTTCGAACTCTCCAACTTCTTGGCACAGTTTTGTATGAGGGTTCAGTTTTGAGTGCAGCAGTTAAGGTATTGAAAAATATGGAATTAGTAAGCGGCATTGGTATAGTAATTGCCCTGTTAATCGGGTCAGTATTTTTGGCTGTCGTATCGCCTGAGTTAGGTTTCGTCACGGGCTTATTTCTGTTGCTTGTGCCGGGGTTTGCGCTGATCAAGCCGCTGCCTAAGCTCAAGCTGGGCCATAGAGGTTTTAGCTTCGCTGTATTGTCCTTCGAGGGGATGCCAGCCACGTTCAGGTCACTTAGCATGGTAAACAAACAAGAGGAAGTTGAACCAGCGTTACTTAAACAAGACAACCCAGAGGCATACCTTCCCTCGCTAAAAGACAAGGACCAAGAACTCTGGATTTCCGAAATGGCGGATATCGGTCCGGAACGGTATACTGCCGAATTAGTTCGAATTGATAAAGAGTAGGAACTTCGCCATGCGGAGGCAGCGGCACGGTGTGAAGCAGAAAACCCTCTGCATGCGCAAAGCGTGTGCCATAACTATCTGGACGAAAAAACCGGAGCCGATTGACAGCCTCCACAACACACAATACCTCCTTACACAGCACACATTTGGGGAAACCTGATGGCTAAAGAAGGGCGTTTTGCTCATAAAAATATTGGGTCTGAGAAGCTAGTTCGAAATCGCCAGATGCTTCTCGACCGCACCATTATCCAGCTGAAATTAGCGATTTATCAGTGCATCTGCCGTTTAGAGATGCACCAGTTCGCGTCGGAATGCCCGCACCGCAATTTCCTATCTCGCCCACGTGGATCGGGATGTGTATGAGTGGGGCAAGACTATTTGGGAAGGGTAATATGTCTCAGTCCATCACCGTGTTCACAACGATGAAGAACGAAGGCCCGTATATGCTGGAATGGGTCGCGTTCCACAAAACACTCGGCATTGATCATTTTGTGATTTTCACCAACGACTGTGATGACGGAACGGACAAGATTGCTGCAAGATTGCAAGAGCTTGGCTTGGCCACTCATGTCAGCAATGAAGTGAAAGAAGGGGGCAATCCCCAGCACCAGATGCTGCGCCGCGCGCGCCGTCAGCCCAAGGTCAAGGAGGCCGATTGGCTGTTATGTCTGGATGTAGATGAATTCTGGAATATCCGCTGCGGCGACAACGGATTTCATGACCTGATTTCCGAGGTCGAACAAAAGGCAGGTCAACCGGTCGATGCGATATCTCTTGCGTGGAAGTTGTTCGGAAGTTCTGGAAACATCAGCTTCGAAGACAGACCGGTGACAGAGGTATTCTCGATGGGGGATCAAGAGTTCCCCTATCATTCAAGCCGCGCTTTTGGGCTGAAGACGCTGTTCCGAAATAATGGCAAGTTCACCCGATTTGGTCCGCATCGCCCAAAGGGCTTTGACGAGGAGGTAGCGCCCGACATCGCATGGTCTGATGCTGGCGGAAAGCTGTTTCCAGCCGATAAGGTCGGTTGGCGGGCCTGGCGTGGGTTCGACCATTCCCTGGGACGTATCCACCACTATTCAGTGCGGTCCATGGATGGGTTTCTTGTCAAGCGCGACCGGGGTCGAACAAACCACATCAAAGTAGATCAGGGGCAAGCTTATTGGCAGGACATGAATGCCAACAAAGAGTCCGACCAATCCATCTTGCCCGCCGCACGCCGCGCCGCACCTCTGCTGGCCGAACTGAAGGCGGATGAAGAGTTGAATGAATTGCACGCGCAGGCTTGCGACTGGCACCGCGCTAAAGTGTCCGAAATCAAGATGCGCCCGGAATGGGTTGAGTTTCGCGTCTGGCTCGCCGATAACCTGATCTGATCATTATGGCCGAAGACCTATCGAAAGAGCAGCTGAAACCGGAACACCCTGATCGCAAGACAGGGTATGAGCGTATCCTGACAGATCCCGCTCCGCCTTGGTTTGTCGAGCTGTACCCCGGCGGCGACGGCACTGGCTTCTTTCAAAAGCTGGAACGCCACTCGATCCTGTTCCATCAGCGCTACCCAAAGCGTCTGGTAGTCAGCTTCGACAATATCGCCAACGCCAATGACCTGTCCTTCGCGCGCGAGCCGTGGGGCTGGAAATTCTTTCGGGACGAAGGGTGGTCCCACATGGGCGTCTTCGCGCGCACCAAGGCATGGTATCGCGACCCCGAGATCATTTCCTATTTTGAAAACAAGGTCGCCGAGGGGTTCTTTGACCGGTTCGATCAGGTGGTTTTCGCAGGCGCGTCTATGGGCGGCTTTGGGGCTTTGACCTTTTCAGCGCATGTGCCCGGTGCGCATGTGATCGCGTTCAACCCTCAGACAACGCTGGATGAACGGCTGGTGCCTTGGGAAACCCGCTATCGGTTCGGCCGCGTGCAGGACTGGGACCTGCCGATGAGCGATGCGGCCCAAACTGTTCAGTCGGCTGGTAAGGCTTACGTCTTTTACGACCCTTTCTTTGATCTGGACCGGCAGCAAGTTCAGCGTCTGCGGGGCGACAACGTGATGTTGCTCAAGACCTGGTTTTCAAACCATTTTGCGGCGCCCATGTTGCGCAAGCTTGATATCCTCAAGCCCGTGATGCTGGGGGCGATGGACGGCTCACTGGACACGGTCGGGTATTACAAGATGATGCGCGCCCGACGTCGCCTGCCTATGTATATTCGGGGGATTGAGGCCATCGGCGCCGAGCGGCACCCTGACTTGGCGGCAAAAGCCCGGCAGCGGTTCCGCCGACTGCGCCGGCAGGCCATGGCCGAGAAGGAAAGGGACGCCTCGTGAGCGCCGCCAAAGGTGTGTTTGTCGGTCAGCGCAAGGACCGCATGGGCGCGCGGTTGCTGATGATGCTGACTTGCATCCGGCTGGCCGAAGATTTCGGCACGACCTACCGGGTGAATTGGTTCCCGCAGGGCGCGGACGCGCCCGAGCTTGACCACCCACAAGAGTTGTTCGCGCAGGACTGGATGGATGAACATTTCCTTACTCCTAAGGAGTTCGGAGCTCTTTCGCAGAATGCCTTGCCGATCTGGTCCTTCCAAAGCGACACCTCGCCCGACCGCCTGATTGCGCATCTCAACGCCGGACGGTCGGTGCTGGTAGAGGAAGGTTTCGAGGTGCTGGCCTTTCCTTGGGAAGACGTCGAGGCCATCCGCCCGCGATATCGTGACTTCATTCACCGGGTCGGGTTCACCGAAGAAATACGCGAAGTCATGGATTGTGCGGATGCCAAGCTGTCAGGTCAGGGTGTATCGGCCTATCACATCCGCCGCGGCGATATCCTGAACGGGTTGCCGTGGAAGCACACGACATGGCCTGCAAAGATTGAACCCGAAGAATTGTATGAAGCGCATCTGGAGAAGAACGCCGACAAAACGGCCATCATGTTCTCAGATCAGCCGGAACTAATTGCCCGGTTTCAGTCAAAGTTCCCAAAGTTGATGCAAATGTCTGACGTTGCAGATATGTCAGGAATGACACGCGCAAAACGGGATTTTCTGGAACTCTACACGATGTCGCGCGCGGAGCAGGTAATCGCACCGTTTATTTCAGCGTTCTCGATGGCCGCCGCACGGATATCAGGACAACAACGCAAAGTTTTCCGTGAGGTTTTGACCGAGGAGGAGCTGGCGGCCTCAAATGAGAAAATGATTGAACGGCTTCGCGACGGGCCGGAAGAGTTTCTGAATCTGTCTGAAGCCGCCCACATTTTTGGGAAGGCGTCCTTTGTCCTTCATGGATTGGGTTCAGGGGATCGTGCCGAAGAAGCAAAAGAGCTGGCGGCACCTTTGATTAAAGCTGGTGCTGACAACGCCTTTTTACCTTTGCTTCAGGCCATCAACTACTTCTATCTCAAGCAGTGGCCGGCAGCGCTCGAACTTGCAGACCAAGCCTTGTCCAGCCCCCATTTGTGGCCGGAAGATCATGCTGTCGCAACTGCATTGCGGGCATCCATTTTGGGTGGGCTACGAAAACGCTGGATGGCGGCGCAAACCTTCGGTCGGGCGTTTTGGGCGAAACCGATGCGGCCGGATGTCATCGTGTTTGGTTCCAGATTGGTCTACCGTGACCAGATATCTCACCGGGCGATGCCACCGCTGGATTGGGTAACGCTGAAAAGCGTTCGGCGCCCCTGGTTTAATTACAATTCGCATATCGCGCAGCGGAAAGTGTTGGTTCGGCTGCCCTGCAATTTTGATTTGCTCCTGCTGGATTGGAGTGTGTTGTCGCTGGACCAAAAGGCCAAACGCTTTGCGACAAATGCCACCCGTATTTCGATGTTGATGGATGGTCTACACAATGCGACGCTTTTGCCCGAAGATGTCAGGCTGTCGACAAACTCACCGGGTTTTCAAAGCACGCAGTCTATGCTCCAGTGGCTTCTGAGTGAAAAACCCACGCATGACGTGGTGGATATTGCCCGACGAGTCGTTAAACTCGTGCCTGAACAACCTTTGTTTCACAAGCGTCTTGCTGACCTCTACGAGGCGGACGGAGATTATGTGCAGGGTCGTTTGGCTATGGCGGATGCTCTTGCATGCGACCCGGATAATCCGTTTCTGATTTTTGCCATGGGTCAATTCCTTGAAAGGACAGACGCGGTTGAACAGGGACAAAACCAGATTGTTCAGGCTGCCGAATTAGATGACAATACTGCCGCAATTCAGGGCGCAGCCGGTCAGTTGCTGCTAAAACGTGGAGAAAAAGCCAAGGCGCGGAAATACCTGTCCCGGGCACATGAACTTTGCCCCAAGCTCAAGCGGTTTTCAAACCAACTAAAACGGGCGGGCGGGTAAATTGCGCGGATTTCCCCTTGGTAGTTCTGCCAATCCAACGTAATTTGCGGACAAATTTCGAATGATCCCGATGAGTTCCGGGCAAAAACAACGAATAAGGCAGTCTCACATGGCCGATCAGGACCCTCGATATATCAGTATCACTCCGATGAAGAACGAAGGACCGTTTGTGTTGGAGTGGGTGGCCCATAATCGTGCAATCGGGATCGACCAGATGGTCGTGATGACCAATGACTGCACCGACGGTACCGATGCCCTGCTGCAACGGTTGCATGACATGGGTGTTCTGATCCATGCGGACAACAACTCGCGCCGCAAGACCAGCCCACAAAAGCGCGCCTATAATACGTTTCTTAAGATGGAGATCGCGCGACCACAGGATTGGGTCGTGGTGATCGACGCAGATGAACATATCAACGTCAAAACCGGGGATAATACGCTGCGGGCTTTGACCGATGCCATCCCGGATGCCAAAACGATCTCAATGACCTGGCGATTGTTTGGGAATGCAGGTGTCGTACGGTACGAAGACCGCTTTTTGTCAGACCAGTTCCGGCAGGCCGCTCCGGAAAAGATATATCGGCCACCGCAGGCATGGGGTTTCAAAACAATTTTCAAGCGTGAGATCTGGGATGGCTTGGGCGTTCATCGTCCTAAAAAGCCGACAGTCGAAACCATTGAAGAGTGCCATTGGTACAACGGGTCGGGTCAGTTGATGCCTGAACGATACTATGACAGAAGCTGGCGATCCGCCCGTGACTCGGTCGGCTATGAGTTCGTGCAGGTTAATCACTATGCGCTGAAATCCTGCGAAAGCTATCTGGTCAAAAAGATGCGCGGTCGTGCCCACCATCTGGGGGAAAGCCTTGGCCTGGAATACTGGAACATGATGAACCAGAACGCCGAGACGAATACCTCGATCGATGTGGTTTTGGATCGCAAGCGTGGTTTTTATTACGAAATGCTCTCTGACCCAGAGGTTGCGCGCTTGCACCATGCGTCCTGCGATCTGCACCGCCAGCAGATCGGACAATTGCGCGACCTGCCAGAGATGCAGGACCTCATGCAGCAGATGACCGCAGGTTTCACGGCCAGCCAGCAGGCATGACGCAGCACAGTTCGGGGACAGGAGCTAGGTAATGCTTTGGCTGCACATGGGAATGCCCAAAACTGGCACGACCGCCTTGCAGGGATTTCTGCGCCGGAAACATTTGGTCATGAACGAGATCGGCCTGCATTATATGGAAACCGGCCGGCGCCGGCTGGATGGCGGCACACGTCTGGCGATAAGTCACAACATCGTCGCCTTTCACATCAACCAGAGCGCTGATCCGATGGATCCGTTTCGGTCTGCTATGACCACTGAGTACGATGTGCATGCGGATCAGACCTGTGTTGTTTCGTCCGAGATGTTCTATTCCTGCAATCTGAACCGGCTGGCCGAGGTTTTTGCTGATATCCCCTCGCGTGCATTGACGATCACCTACTATTGCCGCCGGTATTCCGATTTCTTCGAGGCGGATTACAAACAGCGGGCCAAGGCAGGGCGGTTGTCCAACGGCGGCACTGAATACATCCGCCAGCAACTTGATCTTATCCGCAACCACCCGGAACGGTTGAGCTTTTCTGCCAAAATCGCCGAAATCCGGACCGCCTTTCCCGGCGTCACCGTTGCTCCGCTTTTGTATGAACGCTCGGGCATGGTGCGGGGCAACGTCGTTGATGATTTCCTGTCGCGGATCGGTACGCCATTGGCCGAGGAGGTTTCAGCAGGAGCCGTGTCTAACCCGTCGCAATCCCGCGCGGCGAGCGAAGCTTTTGGTGTCATCTCCCGTGCAATGGGGCGTAAGAAAAGTCGCCAGTTACGCCGAATTTTTGTCGATGATCCTGTCATGGTGCGCCGGAATGATGTTCTGGAACCCGATGAGCGCGCTTGGCTGGACGAATTCCTGGCCAAGCAGGATACCGCCTTTCAGCAAGAGTTCTTTCCCGACCGGCCCGAACTGTTCACCCCGACAAAGCTAAGCGATGAGGACAAGACGTTCCGTCGGGATACGCCCGAAGAGTATGAAGCTTTGCGTAAAGCTTCTGAGATCGTGTTCCGGATGGCCTTGGACAGCTGATCGCTATTCCTGCACGACGATTTCCTGGCGCTGTTTTCCGGTCGTCTTGTCAAAAATCAGGATGCGGTTGTCATCGGTCACGACCGCGTACCAGTTGCTGCCGATCGTTACGGCCTGTGCTTTGGCACCATCCGGCAGTTCAATTTGATCGGGCAGGGTAGGGGTTCTGTCCGATAGTCGGATGACAATCAGTGCGAATGTCACTAGAACCCCGCCAATCATCACCGCGGTCAGCAGCATGACCATGCGCCGCAGCAAGCGAAGCTGTGGTGTTTCCTGCGGTTCTTGGGGTTCGGAAGGGACAGTCATGGGCACCCGCCAGATTGAGTTTCAGATCGCGGCCGATCCGCCGCCACGTCTTGATAAGGCGCTTTCACGGGATGTACCAGCGGATGAAAACCTGTCGCGTACCCGTTTGACCCGTCTGATCGAGAACGGTGAGGTGACAATCGACGGTGTCGAAATCCGGGACCCAAAGGCCAAGGTGACCGAAGGCGCCTCGGTGTCGATCTCCATCGCCGAAGCCGAAGAAAGCCACATAGGTCCCGAAGATATCCCACTGAACGTCGTCTATGAGGACACGGACCTGGTCGTCATCAACAAACCGGCAGGCATGGTCGTTCACCCTGCGCCGGGCTCGCCCAACGGAACACTGGTCAATGCCTTGCTGCATCATTGCGGTAAGGATCTGTCGGGCGTTGGGGGCGTCAAACGCCCCGGCATCGTGCATCGCATCGATAAAGAGACCAGCGGCTTGCTGGTGGTCGCCAAGTCAGACGCGGCCCATCACGGGCTGGCGGCGCAGTTCGAGGCGCATAGCGTCGAACGCTATTACCGCGCGATTTGCTACGGCGTGCCGGATGCGAATGACCCACGTTTGCGCGGCATCAAGGGTGTCAGCTTTGAACCGGGTAATATCATGCGGCTGACCACGCAATTGGCGCGGCACAAAAACGACAGGCAGAAACAAGCGGTTCTTTTCCACGGTGGTCGGCATGCGGTCACTCGGGCGCGGTTGGTCGAGACATTTGGCAACCCGGCAGGCATCGCGCTGATTGAATGTTGGTTGGAAACCGGCCGGACGCACCAGATCCGTGTCCATATGGCCCATGCCGGGCATGGGCTGGTTGGCGATCCAGTGTATGGGGGTAAACGCAAGCTTGCGGCGAAAGCCTTCAATCCGGCCGCTGCCGAGGCTGTGCGCAGTTTTGCGCGACAGGCGCTACATGCCGCAGTTTTAGGCTTTGAGCACCCTGTGACAGGCGAAAACCTTCGGTTTGAGGCCGATTTGCCAAAAGATATGGAAATTCTGATTGAACAATTGCGCGCGCCGCTGACATAATACGCAAACATACGTGAGTAACGCGTTCTTAGCTTTCCTTTATCAATCGTTAATTTCAAACTGTTAACGGTACCTCTTGAATGGATTGGGGCTTATTCCCATATCCCATGTTAACGAAGTAAACATTTGTCGGAGGGACATGAATCATGGCAAATTACGCAAATCTCCCCGCGCCGACGCCCGAGGGCGGCCTGAACCGCTATATGCAGGAAATTCGCAAATTTCCGCTGCTTGAGCCGGAAGAAGAGTACATGCTCGCCAAGCGTTGGGTCGAAGAGCAAGACACTGAAGCTGCACATAAAATGGTCACGTCACACCTGCGATTGGCGGCCAAGATCGCTATGGGTTATCGCGGCTATGGCCTGCCACAGGCCGAAGTGATTTCCGAGGCCAATGTGGGCCTGATGCAGGCGGTCAAAAAGTTTGATCCGGAAAAAGGTTTCCGTCTGGCGACCTATGCGATGTGGTGGATTCGTGCCTCGATCCAGGAATACGTTCTTCGGTCGTGGTCGATGGTCAAGCTGGGCACCACGTCGGCACAGAAAAAGCTGTTCTTTAACCTGCGCAAGGCCAAAGCCCGTATTGGTGCGCTGGAAGAAGGCGACCTGCGTCCTGAGAACGTCAAAAAGATCGCCGAAGATCTGGGCGTGACCGAAGCTGAAGTCATCAGCATGAACCGCCGGATGTCTGGTGGTGATGCCTCGCTGAACGCGACCGTTGGGTCCGAGGGCGAAGGCACCATGCAATGGCAGGACTGGCTTGAGGACGAAGATGCCGACCAGGCGGGCGACTATGAAGCCCGCGACGAGCTTGATGCCCGCCGCGAGCTTCTGGCGGCTGCGCTGGATGTCCTGAATGACCGGGAAAAGGACATCCTGACTCAGCGCCGTCTGATGGATCAGCCCGTCACGCTGGAAGAGCTCAGCACGCAGTACAATGTCAGCCGCGAGCGCATTCGTCAGATCGAGGTTCGTGCCTTCGAGAAGCTGCAGAAAAAGATGCGCGAACTGGCCCGTGAAAAGGGCATGCTGGGTACTGTCTGACCCAATTGGTTCAGCCCGCCATAACGGCGGGCTGATTTTCTTTAGACGAAGATAAAGCTGTCTTCGGTCAGATGTCCGGCCCCAACGCCCGCCAGGACAATACTGTCCCCGTCACCTAGATCGATCGTGGTCTGGAAGAAACCACCCGAGATATCATCCTCGATATCCTCGAACCCGGCGATGCCTTCGTAGCCGGACAAGTCAATTTTGTCCTTTCCGACCCGGAAGTCGACGATCCAGTCATCGCCGTCTCCGTTTTCAATGACAAACATGTCTTTTCCACGCCCACCGAACAGGATGTCATCGTCGGCTCCACCATCGATCACATCGGCCCCTCTGCCGCCGAATATCGTATCTTCGCCTTCGTCACCACGCAGAATGTCTTTGCCGCGACCGCCAATGATCACATCGTTTCCAGCGCCGCCCAACGCGACGTCGTTTCCTCTGCCGGTATTGATGACATCGTTCCCGCCACCACCATGAACAAAGTCCTGACCACGCCCGGTAAAGTAGAAGTCGTCCGAGTCGTCTCCGAGGATGAAATCGGTGTTTTTCTGACCCAGAATGTCCGTCACCGATACGGGCAGAAGGACACCGTTTAGGGCGTGAATTATCCCGTTTGTGGCATCAATATCGGTTTGGATGATACCCGGATCGGCGATGCCGTCATCCGCATCGCCCAGACTTGGTGGGGCGCTTTGAAGGTTCAATTCAACCGACGAACCCTGCAACGTTTCGATCTGTGCGCCGTCGCCCAAGCCGGCGACCGCAGCCAGGTCGAATTCCCCGTTGACCACGTGGTATTTCAGCACCTCTGTCAGCAGGGGGATGGGATCCCCTCCGCCCAACAGGGTCAGCGCCTTGACGATGTGCCCCAACGCGCCTGCTTCGTCCGAACCCGCATAGCCCAGAGCCTGGGCAAGTCCGATAAAGGCGGCGTCGGTTGGGGCGAATACCGTAAGGCTGGCCTCGGGGTCATCCAGTGCACCAGCAAGGCCAGCGGCAACAACGGCCTCGCGCAGGATGTCAAAATCTCCGTTGTTGTCATCGAACGAGCCGACGGCTCCGCTCATCAACACGGTTCCGGTAATTGTCTCTGTCGGTGTTGGCATGTCTGGCAATCTCCCACCCAGTTGGTCACAACATCAATCCCGGGTGCTGTGAGCGGACAATGCCGACTACCCGGTGACATAGTTGCTACGGCGCAGACAATGAAGCGGATCAAGAAATTCTCATGTTTGCGTGCGTTAATGGGCGGAAAACACCACGAAACCCCTGACTTTAAAGCGATTCCCTGATAGAGACGGCACAAGCTAACAAAGGATGAGGCGGGGGTATGCAGCAACCTGTTCAATGGGGCGTTCTTGGCGCCGCGAAATTCGCACGACAGTTCATGGCGCCGGCAATTCACGCGGCGGACGGGGCCCGGTTGGCAGGTCTTGCCACGTCGGACGCAGCCAAGGCTGAGCCGTTCCAGCAGTACTGCCCTGATCTGACGGTTTATGGCAGCTATGATGCCCTTTTGGCCGATCCCAAGATCGACGCGGTCTATATCCCGCTGCCCAACCACCTGCATGTCGAATGGAGCCTCAAGGCGTTGGACGCCGGTAAGCATGTTCTGTGTGAAAAGCCCATGGCCATGTCCGCGCCCGAGTTTGATGCGCTGATCGAAAAGAGGGATCAGACCGGTTTGCTGGCGGCCGAAGCGTACATGATCGTGCACCACCCGCAGTGGCAATTCGTACGACAACTGATCGCGGATGGGGCGATCGGAAAGCTTGTGCATGTGACCGGGGCGTTCAGCTTTGATAATCGGGCGGACACCGGCAACATCCGAAACCGGGCCGAAACCGGCGGCGGTGGGCTGCGCGATATCGGTGTCTACGTGATTGGCAGCGCCCGCTTCGCCACCGGACAGGAACCGGTATCGGTGCAATCGGCAATCCGCTGGGAAGACGGCATTGATGCCTTCACCGAAATACGCGCGCAATTCCCCGATTTCACCTATTCCAGCTATGTCTCGATCCGGATGCACCCGCATCAAGAGATGGTGTTTCATGGCGAGGGTGGTGTGATCCGCCTGACCGCGCCGTTCAACGCGCGGGTCTTTGGAGAGGCGCGGGTGGAACTGCACCGCCCAGGATTGGAGGTTCAGGTCACGCGCTTCCCCGGCGACGATCACTACAAGCTTCAGGTCGAGGCATTTTGCCAGTCAGTCCGCGACGGGGCTGATTACCCATGCCCGTTGGAATTCTCGCGCGGAACGCAGGCAATGATTGACAGGGTGTTTGAGGGCGCGGTCGCCCTCTGACTTGCCACGCAGCGCTCGGCTGGACTAATCTGGCTGTCACCTGATCAGGAGGGAGACCATGGCAGGCGGTTGGGCGCGTGATGGCGCGGTGAGCGAACAGATTGAAGCGTCCATTACGGACGAACTGGCCCGGATGCAGGCGCAAAAGCGGCCTGTCGGGGAAAGCCTGACCCATTGCGCCGAATGTGAAGAGCCGATTCCAGAAAAGCGACGGATCGCCATTCCCGGTGTTAAACTTTGCCTGGATTGCCAACAGGATCGGGACAGCTCATTCCAGGCGCGTGGCGGAATCAATCGGCGCGGTTCTAAAGACAGTCAGTTGAAGTAGGCGGGGCACAAGGATGCCCGACACCAAAGAGAAGCAGCCACTCTTGCAAAACGGGCTGGTTCTTGGGTTTCTTGCGGCTTTCCTGTGGGGCACGCACAGCGTCATAGTCCGCTACCTGACCAGCGATCTGGGAGGGCTGCAAATTGCGGTAACGCGCCTGTTCATCGCAGCTATCGCTATTTATTGCATGCTGCGCGTGATGCGGGTCGCTGTTTCGATCCGGTTGAATGACTGGAATTTTCGGCTGGCCGTTCTGTCCACCGTGGTCAACTACATCCTGTTCCATATCGGGCTTGAACATACCGGTGCAGCCAATGCCATGGTTCTTGAGAACACGGCGCCATTCTTTGTGCTGATCTTCTTGTATTTCTTTGCGGACACGCCCGTTACGCGCACAGACATACTTGCCACGGGGTTGGCGATTTTCGGCGTCTTCCTAACGGTTTATCAGGATTTCCAAGGCGGTGGAGAGCCCCTGTTCGGGGACTTGCTTGAAATTGGCGCAGGGCTAAGCTGGGCGGTTTTCCTAATCTCAAGCAGCCGGGCGATGCGAAATTCTGAAACGACCGGAGAACGTCTGAACTTCCTATTTGGGATATTCTTGTGCTCGGGTGTGCTATTGGTCCCGCTGGCCGCATTTTCACTGCAAATACCAACAGCCAACGATGCCGTGTTCCTGATTTTGTTGGGGGTGCTGCCGACCGCTTTGGCCTACTACCTCTGGTACGAGGCCGCCGCGCGGGTCTCGACGTTGACTGCGACCTTGATGTTCGCCGCATCCGTGGTGTTTACGTTCATCAACTCAGCCCTGTTTCTGGGGGCCGCAATCACGCCGGTCGCGGCCCTAGGGGCTGTGTTGATTGTGGTCGCCATTTTCCTGACGACCAAAAGCCAGAAGTGACTAGTTTTCCATCGCTTCCAGCTCGTCGATAAAGCCGGAAATCATCGACAGACCCTTGTCCCAGAATTTGGGATCGCTTGCATCCAATCCGAACGGTGCCAGCAGTTCCTTGTGGTGTTTGGACCCACCAGCGCGCAACATTTCGAAATACTTGTCTTCGAACCCGTCCGCACCGCTTTCGTAGACCGAGTATAGCGCGTTCACCAAACCGTCACCGAACGCATAAGCGTAGACGTAGAACGGTGAATGGACGAAGTGCGGGATATAGGCCCAGAAGGTCTCGTACCCATCCATGAATTCAAATGCGGGCCCAAGGCTTTCGGCCTGTACGCTCATCCACAAAGCGTTGATGTCATCCGGGGTCAGCTCACCCTCGCGGCGGGCCGCATGCAGCTTGCATTCAAAGTCGTAAAAGGCGATCTGACGTACGACCGTGTTAATCATATCCTCGACCTTGCCGGCCAGCAGCACCTTGCGCTGTTCCGGAGTTTCGGCCTTGTCCAACATCTTGCGGAAAGTCAGCATTTCACCAAAGACCGACGCCGTTTCAGCCAGCGTCAGTGGGGTAGAAGACAGCATCTCGCCCTGATCGGCCGCCAGAACCTGGTGGACGCCGTGCCCCAACTCATGCGCCAGTGTCATCACGTCGCGCGGTTTGCCCAGATAGTTGAGCATCACATATGGATGAACCTCGGTGACGGTCGGATGCGCAAACGCGCCCGGAGCTTTACCGGGCTTCACGGCCGCGTCGATCCAGCCTTTCGAGAAGAAGGGCGCTGCAATCTCACCCATGCGAGGATCAAAGGCATTGTAGGCATCCATCACCGTCTTTTCCGCTTCATCCCAATCAACGATGCGGGTGTCTTCCATCGGCAGCGGAGCGTTACGATCCCAGACCTGCATGACATCCAGACCCAGCCATTTGCGTTTCAGCTCATAATAGCGATGGCTGAGCTTAGGGTAGGCGGCCACGACCGCCTCGCGCAGGGCTTCGACCACTTCGGGTTCCACGTCATTAGACAGGTGACGACCGGTCTGAGCGGTCGGCATGTTGCGCCAGCGGTCGACAATTTCCTTTTCCTTGGCCTGCGTGTTGTGGACGCGGGCAAAGGTCTTGATGTTGTCCTGAAACACATTGGCCAACTCGCGCGAGGCGGCTTCGCGTTTGGCGCGATCCTGTTCCGTCAGCAGGTTCAGGGTGCCTTCGATATTCAGCTCTTCGCCATCAACTGTGAAGGTCAGGCCAGCAATGGTCTCGTCGAACAACCGCTCCCACGCGTCGCCAACAACGCCGAGGTCGTGCAGGAATTTCTCAAGCTCGTCAGATAGTTGGTAGGGTTTCATCGCGCGGATTCGGCGGAAGACCGGCTCGTACCGCGCCAGATCGGCATTCACATCGAAATTCGCCTTCAGGACATCATCGTCGATGCGGTTGATCTCAAGCGTGAAGAACACCAGCGGGGTGGTGAAGATGGTGATCTTTTCCTGCATGTCGGACAGGAACTTGGCACGCTCGGCATCTGTGGTCAGCTGATAGTAGCGCAGGCCGGCAAACGACATGATGCGCCCGGCGATTGAATTGATCTTCTCATTGCGCTCGACGCAGGTCAGCAGACCCGCAGCATCCAGATCAGCCAGCTTACCCTCGTAGTCTTCGGCAAACGAGGCGCATTCCTTTTCCAACCAGTCCAGATCGCGGGACAGTTCGGGCGCGTCCTCTGAGGTGTAGAGATCGGTCAGATCCCATTCCGGCAGGTTGCCCAGATTGCCGGCACCTCCGGCAGCATTTGCGTCTCGGACAGGAAAGGGAAGGTCGCGCATGGATCACCTCGATAATAGCTTTCGCCAACATCTAGGCGCGCGAAGCAGGGATCACAAGCGGTGCGTGATCGGACTTAGGAAGACAGAACCGGTTCCGGCACCGCGTCAGTTTGCGTGGCTTTGAAATGAGCGGCCAATTGGTCAAAGACCGGCCCGCGCACATCGGGCGCCTCCATCAGAACTTCGTGTTCGCCATCTGGGATTTCGACCAGAGTACCACTGGGCCAGTTCGCCATGCGGGCGCGGATAGCCTTGCGGTCGACAATCTGTTCATGGCTGCCCAGAAAGGTCAGGCATGGCGTATCCGGAGCGGCCTGGTCCATCAACCAGGCGCATTCATCCAAGGCTTCGCGCAGCCAGATGGTCGAAGGCGCACCAAGCGCCAGTTCGGGCTGTGCAGCCAGTTGGTCCTTCATCATCTGGAACATGTCCGGATCGCGGGTCAGTACATTCCCCTCGAACGGTTGGGAGGCCACATAGCTTTCCAAGGACGTCGTCGGTGGGGTTCTTTCCCCCAATCCTATCCGTGGTCCCCAATAGGCGGTCAGACGGCTGAGCGGTTTCATGATCGGGGTAAAGAAAATGCCCCACATCGGTCCGGTAAAGGCACAGGCGGCAAAGCAGTTCTTTTCCAAAGCCGCGCGCATACCAATAGCCCCGCCCATGGAATGTCCGATCACGAACCAAGGCTTTGGCAGGTTCAGTTCGGTTGCCAGGTCCAGCGTGGCCTGAACGTCCTGTTGATAGTCCGTGAACTGCTCGACATGCCCGACGCGCGGGTCATCCAGTAACCGGTCGGCCAGGCCCTGACCGCGCCAGTCGACAGCCAGAAACGCAAAGCCGCGATCCGTAAACTCGGCCGCGCAATTGCCGTATTTTTCGATATATTCGGTGCGGCCGGGAAACATCATCACCGTGCCGCAGGTATCGCTTTCGGGCAGCCAGTGGCCCACCCGAATGCGTGTGTTGTCCGCTGTGTTCAGCCAATGAGCCTGACCACCGGCGGGGACGCCGGCCATGTCTGCAAAGAAAGGGGCCGGCGACAGGTCCATCAGGCCAGTGCCGATGCCAGTTGCATGGCAACGCCCATGTCACCATCCACGGTCAGCTTGCCTGACATGAACGCGCCGGTGGGGTTCAACTCACCGCTGAGTATTTGTTCGAACGTGTCCGCATCGGCGTTCATGGTGACGTCTGTTTCTTCGTCACTGACGCGCGCGCCGCTTGCGTCCAGAACGATTGAGCCCAGATCTGCTATGGCAAATTTTGCCGACGCGGTAAAATCGCCGCCCGACAGTTTTTCGTTCAATGCGGCTGCCGCTTTTTCCAGAGTGTCGCTCATGATTCTCCTCACTATGTTTGTGCGCCGGGAATGGACATCCGCGGGCGCAGCGCTACACTGAACGTTGTTATGAGCATTGCAAGCACCAATCTCAAAGGTATCGTCGCGGCAACAGCGCTTCTAGTCACGTTTTCCATCCCTTCTTTCGCCCAAACGGCGGATTCCAAGGATGAGGAACAACTATTGCTGCAACTGTCCGAGGCAACCCCCGAGCAGGCGATGAACATAGATCGTCAGCTCAAGGCGCTGTGGGCACAGTCTGGCTCGGCCTCGGCGGATCTGTTGCTTGAGCGCGGGCGCGAGGCGCTGGAGGACGGCGACTCGCTGGCCGCGATCCAGCATCTGACTGCGCTGACTGATCACGCGCCGCAATTCGCCGAAGCCTGGCACGTGCGGGCATCGGCCTTTTTCGGGATCGAACGTTTCGGTATGGCTGCGGCTGATCTGGAATACGCCCTGACGCTGAACCCGAACAACTACGAGGCTATCTACGGATTGGGACTGATTTTTGAGATCGTCGATCGACCCGACAAAGCGCTGGACGCTTATGAGCGTGCTTTAGCTATACATCCCCACCATGAAGAAGTAACCAATGCCGTGAATCGACTGAAGCCCCGGGTCGAGGGCTCGGCCCTCTAACAAGCTGGGGCAGGGGGCAAAGGTGAGCGGGTCATCCCGAATCGTGGCCGTACTGGGCCCGACCAACACAGGCAAAACCCATTACGCTATTGAGCGGATGCTGGGGCATCGGACAGGTGTGATCGGCCTGCCGCTGCGTCTGCTGGCGCGCGAGGTCTATGACAAGATCGTCGCGATCCGCGGACCGTCGGTCGTTGCCCTTGTAACGGGTGAAGAGCGGATCGTTCCGCCGCGTGCTAAGTATTGGGTCTGTACTGTTGAGGCGATGCCTGAAGGCATGGGCGCAGATTTCGTAGCCATCGACGAAATCCAGCTGTGTGCAGATCCCGAGCGTGGTCATGTTTTCACCGACCGTCTGCTGCGGTCGCGCGGAACGAAAGAGACGCTATTTTTGGGCTCTGACACACTGCGCGGACCGATTGCGGCGCTGGTGCCCGAAGTGCAGTTCATTCGCCGTGAACGAATGTCTCAGTTGGTTTATTCCGGCTCGAAAAAGATAAGCCGCATGCCCGCACGTAGTGCCATTGTCGGGTTTTCGATCGATAACGTCTACGCCATTGCCGAGCTGCTGCGCCGCCAAAAGGGCGGTGCCGCCGTCGTTATGGGCGCGCTCAGCCCGCGCACACGGAATGCGCAGGTCGAGCTGTATCAGAACGGTGAGGTGGACTACCTCGTTGCAACTGACGCCATTGGGATGGGTTTGAATCTTGATGTGAACCACGTGGCGTTTTCGTCGCTGACCAAATTCGACGGTCGCAGGATGCGCCATCTGGCCCCCAATGAACTTGCCCAGATCGCAGGGCGGGCAGGGCGCGGGATGTCTGATGGTACATTTGGCGTGACGGGTGAGGCCCCTCCGCTGGACGACGGCGTTGCGCAGGCGATCATGGACAGCCGGTTCACGCCGATGAAAAAGCTGAATTGGCGAAATGCCGCTTTGCGGTTTGGCTCGGTTGAGGCCCTTATCGACTCGTTGGAAGTCAGCCCGGACAGCGAACATCTGATCAAAGCCCGACCCGCAGACGACCTGAACGCTCTGAAATCGCTTTCTCAGGAGGCCGAGGTCATCGCCCGCGCCAGCGATGGGCCGTCCGTCCGATTGCTGTGGGATGTGTGTCGAATCCCCGATTTTCGCGGTATCAGCCACGCAGAGCACGCCAGCCTGCTCGAAGTGATCTACGGGCACCTGCATGAACGCGGCACTATCCCTGACGAGTTCATGGCGCGGCAAATCCGCCGCATCGACAAAACAGAAGGGGATATTGATGCACTGTCCAAAAGGTTGGCATATATTCGCACCTGGACATATGTTGCGCAACGAAACGGATGGGTGCGTGACGAATCACATTGGCGCGCGGAAACGCGCATTGTAGAAGACAGGCTGTCGGACGCTCTGCATGATCGTTTGACTCAGAGATTTGTGGACCGGCGCACGTCAGTGTTGTTGCGCCGGCTCAAACAGAAGGAGGCCCTTTTGGCCGAAGTAAATGACAAGGGTGAAGTGACCGTCGAAGGAGAATTCGTCGGTCGTCTGGAAGGGTTCCGGTTTACCCCGGACAAAGGCGCACAGGGAACCGAGGCGAAAGCTCTCAAATCGGCCTCTCTGCAAGCACTCGCACCGCAATTCCATCTGCGTGCAGACCGCTTCTACAACGCGCCCGATACCGAAATTGATTTTACCGATCAGGGTGGCCTGATGTGGGGCGAGTATGCTGTTGGCAAGTTGGTTGCCGGGGCAGAGCCTCTCAAGCCGATGGTCGAGGTTTTTGTGGATGAGGCCGCAGGCCCGGATGTCGAACAGAAAGTGCAGCGCCGTCTGCAACATTTCATCGACCGAAAGGTTGCCGCCCTGTTCGAGCCGCTTCTGAACCTGTCGCGCGACGAAGAACTGTCAGGTCTGGCCAAAGGGTTCGCCTTCCGCATGGTTGAAGGGCTGGGCGTTCTGCCCCGCGCAGGTGTCGCGCAAGAGGTCAAAGATCTGGATCAGGACGCCCGTGGTGCCCTGCGCAAGCACGGCATCCGGTTTGGTCAGTTTACAATATTCATGCCGCTTCTGCTGAAACCCGCGCCTACGCGTCTGCGTCTGGTTCTTTGGGCGCTGGCTGGTGGATTGCAGGAATTCCCTGACGCGCCGCCTCCGGGTCTGGTCACTGTTCCGGTCGCCATTGGTGCGCCCGAGGGCTACGATACCATGTGCGGTTACCGCGATGCCGGCGAGCGTTCGATCCGTATCGACATGCTGGAACGTCTGGCAGACATGCTGCGTGCCGAAGACAGCCGGGGTGGTTTCGAGGCCAAGCCCGATATGCTGTCGATCACCGGCATGACGCTTGAGCAGTTCGCGGATCTGATGCAAGGGCTGGGCTATAAGGCCGAGCGCGGTGAGCGTGAAAAGGTGAAAGCTGCACCGGTCGAGGCCGAAAAGCCTGCGACCAATGTGACGGAACAACCCGCCGCCGAAGAAACCCCAGCGCCCGAGGCAGAAGCCGAAGAGGTCGTTGCGACCGCCGAGGCGCCAGCCGAGGCCACCGAAAGCACCGAGGCGGTAGCCGAGGCTCCAGCAGCCGAACCCGCCTCAGATGAGACCGAAGTTGAAGTGTTCTACACTTTCACCTGGGGTCGCCAGCGTCCGGCCAACCGTGCTCCGCGTCGTGAACAGCGGCAAGGGCAGGGGCCGGGCAAAGGCAAACCGCGCGGCAAACCGCAGGATGGTCGCGGCAAACCGCAGGGCAAGAAGGGTGGCAAACCGCAAGGTGGCAAGACCTTCTCGTCCCGTCCACCCCGGAAGGAAAAGGCGATCGATCCCGATAACCCGTTTGCAGCAGCGCTTATGGGTTTGAAGGACGGCAACTGATCCGCGATGGCCGAGGCCAAGCTGCGGATCGACAAATGGTTGTGGCAGGCGCGGTTCTTCAAGACCCGCAGCCTGGCCGCCAAACAGGTCAGCGGCGGTCATGTCCGATTGAACGGAAACCGGGTTCTGAAGCCGGCACAGGCCATTGGGCCCGGTGACGTTCTGACCTTCCCCCAAGGCCGTATCGTGCGCGTATTACGCGTCGAAGCACTGGGGGAACGGCGTGGCCCGGCGTCCGAGGCACAAACGTTATACTTCGATATGACGGAAAAGAAGGACGTGCCTCCTAAGAATCCGGGATTTGAGGGAAAGGGTCGTCCAACAAAGAAAGATAGGCGCGCGCTTGATCTTTCTCGCCCCCGGGATGGTTGATCCTACCTTGAAGAGAAGACCAGACTGAATTAGCTAGACGCCCAAACCGAGAATGGGAATCCCACAATGACCTATGTCGTCACCGAAAACTGCATTGGCTGCAAATACACCGACTGCGTCGAAGTGTGTCCGGTGGATTGTTTTTACGAAGGTGAGAACACATTAGTCATTCACCCCGACGAATGCATCGACTGCGGTGTGTGTGAACCTGAATGCCCTGCGGACGCCATTCGTCCCGACACTGAGCCTGGAATGGAACAGTGGGTCGAGTTCAACCGAAAATTCTCGGAACAGTGGCCGGTTATCGTGACCAAGAAAGACCCCTTGCCTGAAGCGGAAGAGCGTGACGGCGAAGAGGGCAAAATGGAGAAGTATTTCTCCGAAGCACCCGGCGAAGGCGGTTAAGCGATTCGGTAACTGAACCGGGTGGTTTGAATAGCGGTCTTCTGCTGTATCGCTTTGAAAAGTCTGGGGTTTCTTCACCATTGTGGGAGCCGGACTTTCGGGCGTCGCAATTTTGTGATATACTCAGAAACTGAATGATGAATGAGATGGGGATGACTCCGTAAGTATGTACGCTTTGGAGTTCTGATTTTTTGACAAACTTACCGCCTGACTGGGCCAGATGTTGGCACGGTTTGGGGTCTTTTGTTGTCTCTGCCTCTCTCTCGTAACCAAGGATGAACCTGTATGTCTAAGTCGAAAAAGCTTGAGTTCCGCCCGAACGATTATGTTGTCTACCCCGCCCATGGTGTGGGCCAGATCATCTCGATCGAAGAGCAGGAAGTCGCGGGATACTCGCTCGAGCTGTTCGTCATTTCTTTTGAAAAAGACAAGATGACCCTGCGGGTGCCGACCAACAAGGTTACCGAATCCGGCTTGCGGTCCCTCAGCTCGCCTGACGTTATCAGCCAGGCGATGAGAACCCTGAAGGGTAAGGCCAAGGTGAAACGTGCGATGTGGTCGCGCCGGGCGCAGGAATATGAACAAAAGATCAATTCCGGTGATCTGATCTCGATCGCTGAGGTTGTGCGCGACCTGCACCGCACTGATGACCAGCGCGAACAGAGCTATTCTGAACGTCAGCTCTACGAAGCCGCGCTGGAACGTCTGACCCGCGAAGTCGCGGCTGTGTCCAGCGCAGGTGAAGTGTCGGCGGCCAAGCAGATTGATGAGGTTCTGACCTCGCGCGCGGCTGCGGCTGCCTGATCGCTTCTCCAGTCAAATTTCTGGCCGCTCCCGAAAGGGGGCGGCTTTTTCGCGTTGATGGCTTGGTGAAAGCTCAGTTTACGGCTAATTTTCCAGCAAGAAGAGGCGCGTAGACAGTGAACCTAAAACAGACAGTCAAATATCTATATATCGGCCACGACCCCATTTCCGTCTGGTTTCGCTATGGCTTGATTCTGTTTGACGCGATCACCATCGTTTTCTTTGTCGCCACGGCAAATGGCGAACACGGCACGGGATTCACCGTTGCCAGCCTGATCATCGGGTTCTTCATCGTGTTGGATTTTTCGGCGCGGATGTGGATTTCAAAGGATCGCTGGAAGCTGCTGCGCCAAGTCTACACGATGGCCGATATTGTTGTGATTGCCTCGCTGTTTCTTGATCTGTTTCTACCTTGGAATCTGGCGTTCCTGCGTATCTTACGAGCGCTGCGCCTGATCCATTCCTATCACCTGCTAAGGGATCTGCGACGGGACAGCGATTTTTTCCGGACGCACGAGGACGCAGTGATCGCGGCGATCAACCTGTTGGTGTTCGTGTTCGCCACGTCCACCGCTGTTCTGGTGTTCTTCATCCCAGAAAACAGCCCGCACGCTTATATCGATGCGCTTTACTTCACCATGGCAACCCTGACGACCACCGGGTTCGGAGACATCACGCTGGCGACCCCGGGGGGCAAACTGTTTTCGGTCTTCATCATGATCGTTGGCGTGGCGTTGTTTGTCCGGTTGGCACAGGCAATTTTCATGCCGCAGAAAGTGCGTCACAAATGCTCCAACTGTGGCCTCTACCGTCATGACCCTGACGCAGTTCACTGCAAACACTGCGGCGAAACCCTGAGGATCGAAACAGGCGGGACGACTTAGAGCGTTGCAACCAATGCCATAAGGAACGCGAGTTCTGCCAGTTGTTGCGAGGCACCCAGAACATCGCCCGTTTGCCCTTTGATTTTGGTCTTGGTGACGAGTGCCAAGATTACAACGATCAGCGCGGAAAATACCGTTGCCATCAGTGTGCTTGGTCCAATCAGCAGCAGCGATAAGATGACTGCAAGGCCAAAGCCTGTCGTCGCAGTCTCGGCCTTTGGGCCGCCGACCGAATGGCTCAACCCGCTGTTTCTGGCGTTGGGTAAAGCTGCCATGAGGATGGGCATGACTGCGCGTGAGACGATGCACGCCGCCAGAATACCCGCAAATGCGTTGGCCGACAGAAGCGCCGCGATCAGCGCGACGCGCAGCAGTTGGGTAAAGATCAGCGTCAGAACTCCGTAAGCACCGATATGGCTGTCCTTCATGATTTCCAGGCGGCGTTCGGTGGTGAACCCGCCCCAAAATCCGTCAACCGTGTCCGCAAGCCCGTCTTCATGCATCGCGCCAGTTGCGATCACCAGCACCGCCACAAGTATCACGGCGCTGGCGAACGCGGGCAGGCCGAATGCACCGGCCGCCCAACCGACGGTACAGGCCAACGCCCCAACGACCAGCCCCACCAGGGGAAAGGCCCAGGCCGCATTGGCCTGCCGCGCAAACAGATATTCCGGTAGGCGTGGCATCGGCAGACGCGTCAACAGGACCAGCGACAGCGGAAAATCCCACGCGGAAAACAGTTTGGTGTCGTTTTTGTTCACTCCCGCGCCTTTCGGGGTCTTGTTGGATCGGACGCTTCGGTTAAACACACAGGACCACTCTGATGCAACGAGGCTTTGGATGCTGCCGGAATTAAAAGACCTGAATACCCTTCGCGAGGCCCTGAGTAACGCTCCGGGACCGGATGGAAATGCGCTGCAAGGTGCTGCCGAGCGCAACGGACAATTGACCAAACCGCCCGGTGCTTTGGGTCGGCTCGAGGATTTGGCGATTTGGTATGCGGGCTGGCGCGGGGACGCCCGACCGCAGATCTCTGCCCCCCAAGTCATCGTGTTTGCGGGCAATCATGGCGTTACTGCGCAAGGTGTTTCCGCCTTTCCGCCAGAAGTAACCGTTCAAATGGTCATGAATTTTGAACATGGCGGCGCGGCGATTAACCAATTGGCCAAAGCCGCTGGTGCGACCATGAATGTGCACGCGCTGGATTTGGACCGACCCACGGCTGATTTTACCTCGGGCCCAGCTATGTCCGAGGGCGAACTGCTCGCGGCGTTGCGCATGGGTTGGACTGCCGTTGATCCAAGCGCCGACTTGCTGGTTGTCGGAGAGATGGGGATCGGCAACACCACACCTGCGGCTGCCATCGCCTGCGCCCTGTTCGGGGGGGAGGCGGCCGATTGGACCGGACGCGGCACAGGTGTTGATGATGCCGGTCTGGCCAACAAAACCCGTGTTGTGGCTGAAGGCGTCGCCTTGCATGCCGGTTCACGCGACGGGCTGGAAATCCTGCGCTGTCTGGGCGGGCGCGAAATCGCGGCTATGGCCGGGGCCATCGCCGCTGCGCGGGCGTTGCGCATTCCGGTCATTCTTGACGGCTTTATTTGTTCGGCGGCTGCAGCCTGTCTGGCAGGCGTGGCCGAAGGTGCCTTAGATCACACGGTCGCAGGCCACCAAAGCGCCGAAGGTGCCCACACAGCCGTATTGGCCAAATTGGGTAAAGAGCCGCTGTTGAGCCTTGGGTTGCGCCTGGGCGAAGCTTCTGGCGGAGCGCTGGCCATCAACATTCTCAAAAGTGCCGTCGCGTGCCATTCCGGAATGGCGACATTTGCCGAAGCAGGTGTTTCGGACGGTTGATCGAGCAGCCTGATCCGGCAAGACCGCGTCAGGCTGATTTCTTTGCGTGTTTCTCGGCCAGTTCCAACAGCTCGGTTTCCAGGTCTTTCTCAAGCTGCCGCGCCCGCTCGATGTACTTCTTGTTGTCAGCGGTTGGCATTCCGGGAATCCACAGCTCTGCCAGATCACGCACAGAGGCGCGGTCGTGGTGATAGAATGTCTGCTCGGCCTGCGCCGCCTCATATTCGCTCAGACCTACGTTTTCTAAAACATAGCGGCCGGCTCGCAGTGACCCGTCGAACATCTCGCGGACAATGTCATTCGCTCCGGCCTGATACAACTGGTAGACATGGGTACGATCACGTGCGCGGGCCACAATATGCAGATCCGGGCGTTGACGCCGGGCGAAGCCAACCAACCGCGTGACCTGCTTGGGGTCATCCATCGCAGCGACCAGAACAGAAGCTTTTTCAAGCCCGGCGGCACGCAACAGTTCTGGCCGCGTGGGGTCACCCAAAAACCCTTTGACGCCGAACCGGCGCATCAACTGGATTGTCTCGATATCGTGGTCCAGAACGACGGTTTTGAAGCCGCTGGCGCGAACAAGCCGGTTAACGATCTGACCAAAACGACCAATCCCGGCGATGATGACAGGGCCTTTCTCGTCGATTTCATCGGGTTCGACTTCCGCGGCGCCATCGCCCATACGGCGCGACATCAGATCATAGATGATGAACAACAGCGGGGTGATCAGCATTGTCAAGGCGATGATCATCAGCAGTTTTTGCGACAAATCCGGTGGGATGACGTTTTGCTGCGTTGAGAAAGCCAACAGCACAAAGCCGAATTCGCCTGCCTGCGCCAGACCCAATGTGAACAACCAGTGATCCCGACCACGCAACCGGAACGCGCGGCCAACCAGAAACAGGATGATGCCCTTTGCCAGTATGACCAGCAGTGCCAGACCAATCAGATCAAGCGGGTCGTTGAAAAAGTAGCCGACATCAATCCCGGCACCAACCGTGATGAAGAACAGGCCCAGGAACAGGCCTTTGAACGGCTCAAGGTCGCTTTCCATTTCGTGCCGGAATTCCGAGCTGGCCAGTACAACACCCGCCAGAAACGCGCCCAGAGCAGGGGAGAGCCCGACTAGTGTCATCAGGAAGGAAATGCCCACGACGATCATCAACGCTAGCGCCGTATACATTTCGCGCAACCGGGTTGCGTGGATGAAGCGGAACAGTGGGCGCGTCAGGTAGATACCGGCCAAAATGACAAAGGCAACCGCGCCGATGGTGACCAGCGTAACAGCCCAGCCAGGCAAACCTTCGACCAGTGACAAGCTGTGATGGCCCGCGTCATGGAGTGCGTCCGCGCCGCGATCGATAGATCCGTCGCTTTCGATATGAGGCATGGCAGGCAGCGCCAAAAGCGGCAGCATTGCCAGAATGGGAATGACGGCTATGTCCTGTGTCAACAGGACCGAAAACGTCGCTCGCCCGCCATTGGTCTGCATCAGCCCCTTTTCCGAGAGGGTCTGCAGCACAATAGCGGTTGAGGACAGTGATAAGGTCAACCCGACGGCCAGGGCGACCGACCAGGGGTGATTTGCATACATGGCCACTGCAGCGATGACTGCGGTGGAAAGCAACACCTGCAGGCCGCCTAAACCCAGAAGCCGGTCTCGCATGTCCCACAAAGCGCGCGGCTCAAGCTCTAGCCCGATCAGGAACAGCATCATGACCACACCGAATTCCGCTACATGCTGCAGGCTTTCGGTCTCGGCCCCCACAAGACCGAAGACAGGGCCGATGACGATGCCAGCGGCCAGATAACCCAGAACAGAACCCAACCCCAGACGTGCCGACAAGGGCACTGCAATCACGGCGGCAGCCAGATAGATCGAAGCCTGGTAAAGGAAATCGTCCATGTTTGTCCTCTCGGCCCGGTCAGGTGGGCAATGGCGCGTCGCGTTTAAGTTGGTCCATCACGATCTGGCTGTGCACCCGTGCCACTGCAGGATGCGGCAGTATCACCTGGTGAAGCAAGCGGTTGAGCGCGGAAAGATCGTCGCAATAGACGTGCAGCAGGTAATCTGCCTCTCCCGTCATCGTCCAGGCGCTGGTGATTTCTGGGCGGGTGTTGACCATGCGAGCAAAGCTCTCGGATTGTTCCGGGCCATGAGTGCCCAAGTGAACCTGTATGAAGCCTTGAACCTGCAAACCCAGCCTGAGTGGATCCAGCCGCGCGGCATACCCGGTGATATAGCCTTCGGCCTCAAGCCGCTGACGGCGACGTCCGGCCTGACTTGGTGACAGGTTCAGCATTTCACCCAATTGATGCGCGGTCAGATGTGCGTCCTTTTGCAAGGCAGACAGCAGGCGCGTATCGGTGGAATCCAGCATATGCGGATTTTCTCCATATTCTTTAAAGAATATGCGCAAATTGCGCATGCGACCATAGTTTACACGAAAACTATGCGCAGAAACAGCGCTTGGTAAGGCGTATTTTGGAATCAGCAAAGAAATTCCTGTTTTTACGGAGACGCGCCATGGGACCTTTCCCGCATAACGCCCCGAAATCTGTCATCAGCCCTGAAAATCCAGCCGGAACCGATGGGTTTGAATTTGTCGAATTCGCCCACCCTGAGCCGCAAGAACTGCGCGATCTTTTCGCCAAAATGGGGTTCGAGTTGGTCGGACACCACACGGACAAGCCTCTGGTTGAGCTGTGGCAGCAGGGGGACGTGACCTACATCCTGAATGCCGACCCGGAGAGCTTTGCCGCTAAGTTCGTGGCAGAACACGGCCCCTGTGCCCCTGCGATGGGTTGGCGTGTCGTGGACGCGCAGAAAGCCTATGAACACGCGGTGTCAAAAGGCGCTGAACCTTATGACGCGGCGGACAAGACCATGGAGGCCCCAGCGATCAAGGGTATTGGCGGTTCGCTGATCTATTTCATCGATCAGTATTATGAAACATCGCCTTACAATCAGGAATTCACCTGGAACAAACAGTCCAAACCGCGCGGCGATGGGTTCTATTACCTCGATCACCTGACGCACAACGTCTACAAGGGCAACATGGATAAGTGGTTCAAATTCTACGAGAGCCTGTTTAACTTCCGCGAAATCCGCTTTTTTGACATTCAGGGTAAATTCACTGGCCTGTTTAGCCGCGCGCTGACATCGCCTTGTGGTCGTATCCGTATTCCGATCAACGAAGACCGGGGCGAAACCGGACAGATCGTATCATACCTCAAGAAGTACAAGGGTGAAGGTATTCAGCATATCGCGGTGGGTAGTGAAGATATTTACGCCTCGACCGATGCGATTGCGGAAAAGGGCCTGAAGTTCATGCCGGGTCCGAACCAGGCCTATTACGACATGTCCAAGGAACGTGTCGTGGATCATGATGAACCACTGGACCGGATGATCAAGCACGGCATCCTGATTGACGGCGAGGGTGTGCTGGACGGTGGCGAGACCCGGATCTTGCTGCAAATCTTCTCGAAAACCGTGATCGGCCCGATCTTTTTCGAGTTCATTCAACGCAAAGGCGATGACGGATTTGGCGAAGGGAACTTTCAGGCCCTGTTCGAATCCATCGAACGCGAACAGATCGAAAGCGGTGAAATTTCAGCTGCTTAATGATATAAGTTAAGCTGAAAAAGGCGGTCAGGGCTATCCCTTGGCCGCCATTTTCATACTTAGCTCCGTGGCATTTTCAGCGTTACGTTTCTGCCGCGCTTTTGGTACCGCAACTCGCTATCGCCAATGGCGATGACACTGCCGCCGTCCAGCCTGTCTCCGACTTTCAGTTTTTTGTACCGACCACTGGGCAACCGGACCAATGCGCGCCGATTGGCCGGGGTACCGTAAACCCCAATCAGGTTCAGTTTGCGCAAGTTGAGCGCATTGTCGATTGTCGCCTGCCGCGCCACCGAGGCGGTCGACGGGATTTTCGGTGCCACGGCCTTTGGTTGGAATGAACCAGCTTCGTCCGAGCTTTGATTGACCGCAGCAGTCGACCCGAGGTTGGCGGTGCTTGTGTTTGTGCTGGCCGGGCGGGCAAGTCCGGCTGGTCGCGTTTTTGGGCGCGGAACGCGAACGACTGCCAATGCCGTTGGCGTTTCGTCAATTCGGGGGCTGCTTTGCAGGGACTTGGGCCGCAGTTTCGGACGCAGAACCGCCAGTTCTTCGCGTGTGCGTCCACCAAGTTGTTGCCGCTCGAAGCTTTCCAACAAATTGGCAGGTCGGGGATTTGGACGTTTCTGCGCCAAGCGGGCTGTCGGATCTTCCTCTATCGGCTCTTGTTCGAACCGAACCGGAACTGCCGGGGGAACCTTGGCGGGTCGGCCAAGGAAAACGACCACTCCGTCGGGGTTCAGGGTTCCTTCGGCTGAAGGCGTGACGAGGCCGCGTTCGTCCAGATCAAACTGGACTCCGGCCTGCGCGGGCAGGGCGTTTTGCTCAAACGGCAGGTCAGTTTCGAAGCTGCTGACGGGGGGCAGCGCCACCGCGTCCCGCGACAACTCAGTGTTGTCCAGGGATGCCAGATACAGGTCCTCTGCCGATTCCAGGACCGGATCGGGCAAAGGATCAGGGGCAAAGATCTTGATGCCCACCAGCGACGGGATTTCTATGGGCTCAGCCTCTTGTCCCACCGGTTCAACCAGGGTCGGTGCCACATTCAGCGCTTCGAGGATTGCAGCATCGGTCGCGCTGAGATCAGCGGCGGTTTCTTCAACAGGTTCGGTTTGCTGCTCTTCCTCTGGCGCGGTTGCGGCCGCCTCAGGCTCGAATTCAAGCTCCGGATCGTCGTCAACCTCCTGTGTTTCGGCGATCTGCTCGTCTGGTGTGGGGTTTGGCACAGTTTCTTCAATCGAAACCGCCTCGGCTACTGAGGGTTCGGTGTCGTCAGATCCGGTCAACGACCACACGGTCAGGGCAATACCGGCAACGAGAGCGGCTGCCGCAGCTGGAACGGCGTAGCGGTTGATTGGGTGTGTGGCTTTCGTTTCGGCAGCAATGTTCGCGTTGGGCGCTGAACGAAACTCTGGTGGGATCTCGGTATCAGCGATCGCGTGAATGGCAGGGCCATCATGTTCTTTGGCGGGTTCTTCGCCCTCACCGGGCTCCACCGCTGCGGTCGCATTGGGCGCGGAAGGAAGCTCCGTTTGGGGCTCGGTAAAAGCGATTGCCCGATCGGCGGCAGCTTCATTTACCTTTGCGGTCTCCTCTACCTCAAACGTTTCCACTGCACCGACCGTGTCGGGGGCTGAAGGGAACTCTGTCGAGGCCTCGGAATCTGTAGTCGTGTTTGCGATAGGATCTTCATCAGTTTTGGCAGAGTCCTCAACCTCGAACGGTTCCGCTTCAACGATCGTGCCGTGGGTATCGATCTCGAATCGAGGTTCGGACGGAAATTCCTGACCTTCGATCGGGGTTGAATACTGCACCGGAACAAACCCGTGCTCGGCGGCAAATGTCCGGGCCTCATCCAGGGTTTGCCTGGCGACAGCGGCAATTTGGGTTGTCGGACCGACGGTTGCGGTATCAAAGGCGAGCTCATCCAGCGCATAAGGAGTTGCCTCGTTCAGTTCCGCCCGCACTTTTTCGGCGCTTTCCTCTGCGCTTAGGCCCTCTGTTGATACGGACAAAAACCGCACCTGATCCGCTGGTATCACCAGCTTACAATTCAGGTCGTTTTCAAGGGCAAAGCCCTGATCCCGCAGTGCGATGATTTGTGTATTCAGGTCGGGCGCATCCAGAGCAACTTCGCCAATGCAATACCAGTCACCATCCGAATGGTGGTGCAAGGATATTCCGGTCGAAGAAAAAGACAGCGCAAAGGCGGGTTTCATAATCCGGAAAAACCATAGTTGTCAGCATCTGTGCAAACGATCATTCGCCCGCAGAGTGACATTAAAGCAGGATCCCGCCGAGGGAAAGAAAAAGCCAGTCTTTCCCCTTGTTCGGCAGACCCTCGCCACCCCATGTTGGGGGGAAGAAAATTGGAGGGAAGACCTTGAATAAAATCGCTTTTCTGGCCGCAGTTCTGACGATGTCGGTTGCGGGCATGACCCATGCGGAAGAACGTCGCATCACCGTTGACGCGGCGGGAACAGTACAGGCTACGCCTGATATGGCGACCATAACTCTGGGCGTGACTAATGAGGACGCGCAGGCTTCGAACGCGATGAAGGCCACTTCGGAATCGGTATCTCAGGTCCTGAGTCGGTTGCAGGAACTTGGCATCGAAACGCGTGATGTGCAGACCCGCGATGTGTCTTTGTCACCGGTTTGGAACAATCGGAACAGCGCCAGCGGAGATCGACCCGAGATTTCCGGTTTTGTCGCCTCGAACCGAGTCGTTGTGCGTGTGCGTGATCTGTCGCAGCTTGGCACGATCATGGACGCGGTTATCCAGGACGGAGCCAATGATTTTGGCGGTCTGAGCTTTGGCGTGCAGGATCCAAAACCGCTGCAAGCGCAGGCGCGGGCCAATGCTGTGGCCGAAGCGACCGCCAAGGCCGAGCAGTTGGCACAGGCGGCTAACGTGACACTCGGACCAGTTCAAGAGATCAGCGAACAGGTCGGTGGCGCGCGCCCCGTCGCCATGATGCGGGAATTCAGCGCTGCGGATGCAGGTGGTGTACCGGTCGCAGGTGGCGAGGTGTCCGTTTCGGTCACCGTCACCATGGAATTCGAAATCTCTGAGTAACCTCAGACGCTTGCGCGGGCCTTCAAAGGTTGCCTTTGTTGGCCCGTCTGGTCGAAATTGTCCGGCGATAGCCAATCCTCAAAGGCGCTGCGGATGCGGGGCCATTCGCTGTCGAGGATGGAATACCACGCCGTATCCCGGTTGCGACCTTTGTAATGGGTGGCCTGTCGGAAAATACCTTCAAAGGTAAAGCCCAAACGCTCGGCCGCGCGACAGGACGGCGCGTTCAGCGCGTCGCACTTCCATTCGTAACGGCGATAGCCCAACTCATCGAACACGCGCTGCATCATCAGGAACATAGTCTCGGTCGATTGCGGGCTACGCTGCAACAAGGGTGAGAAGTGGATGTGTCCCACCTCGATCGCACCCGCCGCCGGGTCAATCCGCAGGAATGAAGCCATACCCACCGGCGTATCGTTGCTGTCCAGTACCGTGTGGAACATCGGATCGGAATCCATGCAGGTCTCACGGGTCCAATCCTCAAACTCGCGCTCGCCGTCGAACGGCCCATAGGGAAGGTACGTCCAGTTGTGGCCATCCGTGTCGTTGGCAAACGCCCGGAATAACCCGGGCGCATGCCTATTCACATCAAGCGGGACAACGGAACAATATCGGCCTTCCATCGGCGTGTAAGGTGGTGTTGGGCGAGGGAAATCGCCCGTTACCGGCAATCCGATGGGTTGGCCCAGATCATTGGTGTTGTGCCCGCTCATGGATCAGGCCGACGCTTTGGCCAGCGCCTGATCAAGATCGGCGATCAGGTCATCTGCGTCTTCGATACCAATGGACACCCGCACAACGCCGGGGCCAGCGCCTGCGGCCTCTTGCTGTTCCGGGGTCAGCTGGCGGTGCGTGGTCGAAGCCGAGTGAATGATTAGCGACCGTGCATCACCCAGGTTGGCCACGTGGCTGAAAATCTCAAGCGCGTTGACCAGCTTGATACAGGCGTCATAGCCGCCTTTGACCGCGAAGGTGAACAGGGCACCCGCGCCCTTCTTGTAGTGCGCTTTGACCCTATCACTGTAGGGTGAAGACGGCAGCCCGGCATAAGTGACGTATTCCACGCGGTCATCTGCCTCGAGCCATGCGGCGATCTTTTGGGCGTTTTCGACGTGACGCTCCATCCGCAGGGACAGGGTCTCGATCCCCATCAGCGTGTAATGCGCCGCCTGCGGGTTCATGGTCATGCCCAGATCACGCAGGCCAATGGCGATGCCGTGGAAGGTGAAGGCCAGCGGGCCAAACGTCTCGTGGAACTTCAGGCCGTGATACGCTTGTTCCGGCTCACTGAGTGACGGGAACTTGTCATTTGCGGACCAGTCGAACTTACCCGAATCCACGATGCAGCCGCCGGTGACGGTGCCGTTGCCGGTCAGGTATTTGGTAGTCGAGTGCACCACCAGCGTCGCGCCATGCTCGATCGGGCGGCACAGGTAAGGCGTGGCCGAGGTGTTGTCGACGATCAGCGGAATGCCCGCCGCATCGGACACATCCGCCAGCGCGCGGATGTCAGTGACATAGCCGCCGGGGTTGGCAATGGATTCGCAGAACACCGCACGGGTGTTTTCGTCGATAGCGTCTTTGACGGCGTCCAGATCGTCGGTGTCGACAAACTTGGCGGACCAGCCAAAGCGTTTGATGGTCTGGCTGAACTGCGTGACCGTGCCGCCATAGAGGCGCGTCGAGGCGACCACATTGCAGCCCGGACCCATCAGCGGGAACAGCGCCATTATCTGTGCTGCGTGACCTGACGAGCAGCAAACCGCGCCGACGCCGCCTTCCAGCGTGGCGACACGTTCCTGCAGAACGGCCACGGTGGGGTTGGTCAGGCGGGAATAGATGAAACCAACTTCTTGCAGGTTGAACAGGGCGGCCGCGTGATCCGCGTCGCGGAACACATAGGCTGTCGTCTGATAAATCGGTGTCTGACGCGCGCCAGTTGCAGGATCGGGTCGGGCGCCCGCGTGAATTTGAAGCGTATCAAAACCGTAGGTGGGGCCGTCAGACATCTTGGAAATCTCCTGTTGGAAAGTGCGTTGCTGAATCTCTAGGCGATTGGGCGCGCGCAGACAACATTCCTGTCAGCGCATCCAAAGACCATTCTTGCGTATCGTGTTGCGAATAACCTGCTCGCGTTTGGGAAGGTTCTCGCGGTCGAACATGTCCCTGATCTTGTGACCTTTGCGCTGCAGAACCAGCTTCTTGATCGGGTCATATCCCTTGAGGACCTTCTTGACCCGGTTTGGCGCAACCACGGTTTCCAGCACCTCGACAGCGTGATCGCTTTCACGGGCGTAGAGCAGGGGGAACAGGCGGTAATGACAGCTGACCGATCCGTCCAGAAGACCTGCGGGCAGGGCATCGCGACCGCCGCCGAACGAGTGGATAACCAGCGGCAGTGCAGCCTGATCCAGCCAGGGGTCAAAATTCTGTCCTGCCATCTCGGGGATTTCGCCGTCGCGGATCGTGCAGGCATAGTCCAGAAAGCGCTTTCCGAAGGTGTGAGGGCAGGAATGAAAGAAATACCCGGCATTGAAGTACAGATAGCGCCGCCAGTAATCCACCGGTTGGCTGGTATCCAGCGAGCTGTCGAAATCCAGTCCGAACCTTTGGTAAAGCGCCTTCCAGATCCCATCCAGTCCAGGACCATACAAGGTTGGTTTGGGCCAGGTTCCTTCGACCCTTAGCGATGCGCCGGGGCGGTCAAAGTCGAAGGGGACGCTGGTCAGGTCGCCGGTGATCAGTGTGTCACTGTCGAAAAACACAAAGGGCTCACCCTCGGGCATGGCCAGCAAAGCTTCGATCTTGTTGCCATAAGGGTAACTGGCGCCAAATACACTGTTTTCGAACGGCAGGATCTCGGCATCCAACTGGCGGAGTGCTTTCAGCAGATCCTCGTCCTGAATTCTGGGGTCTTGCTGCCAGCGTGGACCGGGTTGCGGAACAGCCACGAACAGTCGACCGGAAAAATCAGGGCTGCTGTGGCGTAGCGAGGCGGCAAACAAAAGGGCTTCGTATTGCAGACGGTTGTTTTGCCCGATGATAACGATGTTGAATTTCGGGGCGCTGGCCTGCATCCGGGGACTTTCAGTTCTTGTGGCTGCCGTGGTCCGGCGCTGCTCGGGTTTCTTGTCGGACGTACAGTATGCAGACGCGCCCGTCAAAACCAGATGCGATGCGCGCAATTTGAAAAATGTCGGCGCAATCCCATGTTAGGGACACGTCCCCGTTCAGGAGTGCCCCCATGAGGATCAACGCAGATTTCACCAAACGTGTTGCAGTTCATTTCGACCAGAATGAATGGATCGCGTCGCCAGTTGCCGGTGTAGAACGCAAGATGCTGGATCGCATCGGCGAGGAGGTTGCCCGCGCAACGACAATCGTCCGTTTTGCTCCGGGCAGCGCGTTTTCTGCCCACACCCATGACGGGGGAGAAGAGTATCTGGTTCTGGACGGCGTATTTCAGGACGAAACCGGTGATTTCCCGGTCGGCAGCTATGTGCGAAACCCTCCGACCTCGTCGCACACGCCTTCAGCTAAAGAGGGTGCGACAATCCTGGTGAAGTTGCATCAGTTTGACCCAGACGACCGGACTGAGGTGCGCCGTTCGATCAATGGTCAGGGGAACACTCAACTGTTCAAGGACGCGCATGAAGATGTCCGCGTGTTCAATCTTGAGGCGGGCGAGGCGTTGGATCTGGACGCGTCGCACGGAATGGAGCTGTTTGTGATCGAAGGTTCGCTGAGGGAATCTGACGAGGATTTCACGACCTGGGATTGGCTGAGATTGCCGCCGGGCGCGCGATCAACCGCCGTGGCTGGGCCTTCTGGGGCGCGCGTTTGGACCAAAACAGGGCATTTGGCCCAGATGGTCTGATACGTTCGCTGCAAGAAAAACAGGCAAAAACAAAGGAATACCGGGTCGATTGGCCCGGTTTTTTCATTTTTTGACCATTTGGCAAATTTTACCATTTGATAAAAAATTACTTTGTGGCAAGCTGAGGTCACAACAAACATATCTACAGGGAGTAGAGTGATGGCACAGGGCCAGATTGCCCCCGGCATTGTCTCCGGGCGGCTGTCCAGCGATGAGCTGACCTCGAATTTCACGGATTTGCATCCGCCACTGGCCCCCCATGAGGCCGCCGTGGCAGCGGATCGGTGCTATTTTTGTTACGACGCGCCATGCGTCACAGCCTGTCCGACAGACATCGACATTCCGCTGTTCATGCGCCAGATTCAGGCTGGTCAGCCCGAAGCGGCGGGTGAGACCATTTTGGCGCAGAACATTCTGGGTGGCATGTGCGCCCGCGTTTGCCCGACTGAAACGCTGTGCGAAGAAGTCTGCGTGCGCGAAACCGCCGAAGGTTCACCGGTCGAAATCGGAAGGCTGCAGCGTTACGCGACGGACAGCGTGATGGTCGGCGGGGAACACCCGTTCCAACGGGCCGCACCCACCGGCAAAACGGTTGCCGTGATCGGGGCAGGACCTGCGGGTCTGGCCTGTGCGCACCGGCTGGCGATGTTTGGGCATGACGTGGTGATCCACGAAAGCCGCCCCAAGCCGGGTGGACTGAATGAATACGGGATCGCCGCGTACAAATCGACGAACGATTTTGCGCAGGCCGAAGTAGACTGGCTGCTTAAAATCGGCGGTATTTCTATCGAAACCGGTTCTGTTTTGGGAGAGGGCGTCTCGCTGGACGGGCTGGTTGAGAATTACGATGCAGTATTCCTGTCTATCGGCCTTGCCGGGGTGAATGCCCTGCGTGCGCAGGGTGCTGATCTGGACGGTGTCAGCCACGCGGTCGATTTCATCTCGGACGTTCGT
Organism: Ruegeria sp. CDSB013; assembly: GCF_059611165.1. Lineage (NCBI taxonomy): Bacteria > Pseudomonadati > Pseudomonadota > Alphaproteobacteria > Rhodobacterales > Roseobacteraceae > Ruegeria > Ruegeria sp. CDSB013. The sequence continues at coordinate 291,507 of NZ_JBXWPA010000001.1, forward strand.
CAGGCCTCGGACCTGTCGCATCTGCCGGTGGGTCGCAACGTCGTGGTGATCGGCGGTGGCATGACCGCTGTGGACGCTGCGGTGAAATCGAAACTGTTGGGCGCCGAACATGTCACCATCGCATACCGCCGTGGGCGAGATGCAATGGGCGCCAGCCGGTATGAGCAGGACCTCGCGTCCTCGCACGGCGTCAAGATCATGACCAACGTACAGCCTGTGGCCGTACACGGAAACGGGGCAGCGGCAGAGATCGAACTGGAGTATACGTCCAGTCACGACGGTCAGCTTTCGGGCACCGGAGAGATGATCCGCATACCCGCTGATCAAGTCCTCAAAGCGATCGGTCAAAACCTAGACGGCGCGCCGGAAGGGCTGAAGCTGGATGGCAACAAGATCGCTGTGTCTGGCGCGGGGCGCACCTCGATGGGTGGCGTCTGGGCCGGAGGCGATTGCGCCGCGGGTGGCGAAGACCTGACCGTGACCGCCGTCGCCGAAGGCCGGGATGCGGCGATGGACATCCACGCAACGCTCGTTTCGTGATAGGATGGGGCATTCACCCCATCCCATTCGCTGCTGAGGTATTCTCATGTCCCAGATCGAACAAGCTGTTGCGCAACACTATACGACCGGAGCCTTGACCGACCGCGTGCGCGCGGCGCTTGAGGCCAGTGGGATTGACCCGGACGCGGCCACGGTGGCCGATCTGAAGGCGGGGGATGAGTTCCACACCGGCGGCGTTCTGGCGACAGACAACCTGTTCGCGCAATTGTCACCGACCCATGCAACGCGCGTTCTGGACGTGGGATGCGGCATAGGTGGCACGTCGCGATACATCGTGGATCGCTATGACTCGACGGTTACCGGAGTCGATCTGACACCGGAATTCGTTGAAACAGCTACCGCCCTCAGCGATCTGGTCGGGCATTCCGACAAGGCCAGTTTTCACGTCGGCAGTGCTTTGAACATGCCGGTGCCGGATGCCGGATTTGACCTTGCCGTCATGTTGCATGTGGGCATGAACATCGAAGATAAGGCCGGGCTGTTCGCAGAAGTTTCGCGCGCGCTGGCCAAGGGCGGAACATTTGCCCTGTTTGATGTGATGGGCGGGGATGTGGACGAACCGCTGTCCTTCCCGCTGCCCTGGTCAACGGTGTCCGAAACCTCGTTTGTACATGCACCGCAGGTCTACAAGGACGCCGCGGGTGCCGCCGGTCTGGAACTGGCCGCCGAGACCGACCGCACAGAGTTCGCACTGAAGTTTTTCGAGGACGTCTTCGCGCGCATCGCTGAAAGCGGACCAGCCCCCTTGGGCATCCACCTGATGATGGGCGAGACGGCGCCTGAAAAGTTTCAAAACTACGTCACGAACCTCAAGGCCGGGCGCATTCGTCCGACCGAAATGATATTCAAGAAAACCGGCTGAGCCGGGAAGGGAGAAGCCATGGCCGATCTGACAACAAACTTTCTGGGCATTTCCAGCCCCAATCCTTACTGGCTCGCCTCGGCGCCGCCGACAGACAAGGAGTACAATGTGCGCCGCGCATTCGAGGCCGGGTGGGGCGGTGTCGTCTGGAAAACGCTCGGGTCCGAGGGGCCGCCGGTCGTAAACGTGAACGGGCCGCGCTACGGCGCGATCTATGGCGCGGATCGCCGCCTGTTGGGTCTCAACAACATCGAACTGATCACCGACCGCCCGCTTGAGGTGAACCTTGAAGAAATGGCCCGAGTCAAGGCCGACTACCCGGATCGCGCGCTGATCGCCTCGATCATGGTGCCCTGCGAAGAAGAGGCCTGGAAAGCCATCCTGCCGCGCGTCGAAGAGACCGGTGCAGACGGGATCGAACTGAACTTTGGCTGCCCGCACGGGATGAGCGAACGCGGAATGGGCGCAGCCGTAGGACAGGTGCCGGAATATATCGAGATGGTCACCCGCTGGTGCAAGAAATACTATGACCGGCCCGTGATCGTGAAGCTGACGCCAAACATCACTGATGTTCGCAAGCCTGCCGAAGCGGCGAAAAACGGCGGCGCGGATGCAGTGTCACTGATCAACACGATCAATTCGATCACCAGCGTCGATCTGGACACGTTCAGCCCGGAACCGTCGATTGATGGCAAGGGCAGCCACGGCGGGTATTGTGGCCCGGCGGTGAAGCCAATTGCCCTGTCGATGGTGTCCGAAATCGCGCGCGCCGAAGCCACCCATGGCCTGCCGATTTCCGGCATTGGGGGCGTGACCACATGGCGCGATGCGGCAGAGTTCATTTCGCTGGGCTGTGGTAACGTTCAGGTGTGCACGGCTGCTATGACCTACGGCTTTAAGATCATTGACGAACTGACCGCAGGTCTGTCCAAGTGGATGGATGAAAAAGGGTACACAAACGTGTCCGAGATTGTCGGTCGTGCCGTTCCGAACGTGACTGACTGGCAGTATCTGAACCTAAACTACGTGGCCAAGGCCAAGATCGATCAGGACCAGTGCATCAAATGCGGTCGCTGCTATGCCGCGTGCGAAGACACCAGCCACCAGGCGATTTCCATGTCCGATGATCGGGTATTCGAGGTCATGGATGACGAATGCGTCGCCTGTAACTTGTGCGTAGACGTGTGCCCAGTGGATGGATGTATCTCAATGGTGCCAATGGCCGCGGGCGAGGTTGATCCGCGTACAGGGCAGGAAGTTCAGCCGGAATATGCGAATTGGACGACCCATCCAAACAACCCGATGGCCAAAGCTGCCGAGTAATTTGGTTGCTAAAAACAAGAAGGGGCCCCAAAGCGTGGGCCCCTTACTAATTGTGCTGTTGACCACGTGAATGGCGGTTATTGCCCCAACTGAACAGTGTCTCCAAAGACCCGCAGCTTCATCTCGTTTCGCTAGATCAGGTAGGTCGACAAGATCGGAGCATAGCTGAGCAGTATTAACACAGCAGCCACTGCAATCAGGAACGGCCAAAGCGATTTCAGAATTGCTCCGGGGGTCGTGCCGCTCATGGATGAGGCGATATAGAGGCCGATCCCGACGGGCGGAGTCAGCAGGCCAAGAACAAGGTTCAGGCATACAACAACTCCGAATTGATAAGGGCTGATGTCGTAGGATCCAGTGGCAATCGGTAACAAAATAGGGGTGATCAGGATGATGGCGGCGATCCCGTCGATCACCATCCCTACCAACAGCAGGGCGGCATTTACGATCAGCAGAAACATGAACGGGTTGGATGTGATGGATGTGATCAACCCGGCGAGCTGCTGCGGTATTTCCTCGTAGATGATGACCCAGCCAAATACGCTGGCCGCGGCGATCATGAACAGGATCATCGACGCATTTGCGGCTGTTCGCTTGAACATCTCGCCCAGATTCTGCGGCTTCAGATCTCCGTAAATCAGCCATCCGACCAGAAATGCGATTAGCGAAGCGATGGCGGCGGATTCCGTTGGCGTTGCAATTCCGAACAGAATGCCGCCAATGATCGAAACCGGGATCAGCATGGCGGGCAGGGCGGCGATCAGGGCTTGTACGGCATCTTTGCGGGACATCCAGACTCCCTTTGGGAATTGCTGAACCCAACCAATTAACGTGATTACCAGTGCAAAAGCTCCGGCCAAAAGCAATCCGGGAATGATCCCGGCTATAAACATGTCGCCGATAGGGATCTGCGCCAGAACACCGAAGATAACAAACATCATCGACGGCGGGATGACCGGCGCCAACAGGCCCCCGGCGGCTGTTGTTGCGGCGGCGAAGCCCTTGCTGTAGCCCTCTTCCTCCATCGCGGGAACCATGGCGCGGGACATCACAGCGATCTGTGCGGTCGCCGAACCGATGATGGCGGCCATGAACATATTGGCCAGCAGATTGATATAGGCGAGCCCACCCCGAAACCCGCCCACGAAAACGCGCGCCAAGGCGACCAATCGACGGGTCATGCCACCTTCGTTCATCAATTCTCCGGTCAGCATGAAGAGCGGGATAGCCAGCAGGCCGTAGTTTTCCAACCCGCCAAACATCTTCTGAGCGAAACTGTCATAAAGAACCGTGTTCCCGCTTTCCCAGATGTACCAGATCGCGGTGATCGCCAGCACGATGGCGACAGGGACCGACAAAAGCAGCGTCGCCAGAAAGACAATAGGACTCATGCCTGCAACCCTCGTTCAGGTCGCGCTACAAGATGCATTGTTGAATGCAGCGTGGCCCCCAAGGCAAATAGCCACATCACGAACCAAAACAGGAATTTTGGCAGCCCGAGTGTCGAGGTCGGCTCAGCATAGATGAAGTTGAACGTGTTGCCCTGAAAAGCCATTGCGTCGAACCCAGTGCGGGCGATGTCCAAAGGCAGAAACCAGCGCCAGCAGACCCACAGCATCGCGATTGCAAAAATGAAGACAACGATATCGACTGCTTTTTGGATGATTGCCCGGACCTGAGGCGGAACCAGATCCACAAGGATTGTGATCGAGACCGAATTGCGGTGATGTAACGCCGCGGATGCGCCAAGGAATGTCATCCACACCATGGCATAGATTGCCAGTTCATCCACCCAGAACAAGGCGTTACCCGCAGTGCGTGTCACGACATTCAACAAGATCAATAGGGTGACGCAAACGGCCAGTGCTGCAGCACACCATAACTCAACCCACGCCCACGCTGCAGACAGCCGGTATAACATCGCCGATCCCCTATGGAAAAGGGCGCAGGATTGACCTGCGCCCTTTCCTTGAAACGTTCAACTTTATTTGGTTTCTGCCGCAGTCTCCCGCAGCGCGTCAAGGGACGAGGTTTTTTCGGACCAGATGCCGTTCCACTCCTCAATAGCGTCGCCAAAGAATGAGGCATCGACTTTCTTGTAGGCCTTGCCGGTTCCCTCGATCTGTTCCAGCCACTCCGCTTCGTTTGCAACATAGGCGTCGATGGTGCTGTCGACATGCTTGGCCATCAGTTCACCGATCATCGCGCGGTCTTCTTCGGACAGTCCCGCCCAGACTTTGGCCGAGACCAGCCCGACCATCGGAAACATCATGTGGTCGGATTGAACGATCGTGTCGGCGTGATCATAGTATTTCAGCACCCAGATCAGTTCTGCATCCATATCAATGGCATCGACCTGCCCATTGGCCAGCGCGTCATAGACTGCTGGCAGTGGCATCGGTGTTGGTGCAGCTCCGACCGCGTTGTAGAAATCCAAAATCGGCGTGAACGGCGTGATCCGCAGTTTCAGACCAGACAGGTCCTCTGCCGAAGACACATCGCCCCGGCTGACGATCTGGCGCAGCCCGGCCATACCGTAACCTAAGCCTACAACGCCAACCTGACCAGGCAGGGGTTCCAGCATCGATTTTGCGGTATCCGAACGCAGGATGCGCCCCGCGTGGCCGATATCATCCGCGAGATACGGCGCATAAAACGCACCCAGCTCAGGTGCGCGGTTTGATACTTCGGCCACGGTCATGAAGGCCATGTCCAGCGCACCAGTCTGCAATTGCTGCAGCATTTCCGCCTCATTTCCCAGCTGACGGGCGGGGAAAACGGACACGGTATGCGCACCACCGCTGGCTTCGTTCAGCTCGGCCCCAAAGGACTCGGCAGCTTTGGTCCAGATATGCGGAGGTGGCGTGATCAGGCCCAGACGGAATTCATCTGCATGGGCGGCCAGCGATGTCACAGCAAGCGCTGCAGCCGAAGCGGCGATCTTAGCAAAATGTTTCATGTTCTTCCCTGTTGTTTGTTCATCTCAGAGTGTGACCCAGCCCTCTGGCGGCTCTTTTCCCGGGTGCACGGTCTGGCAGTTCGGGCATGTTCGGTCTTCTTCTGATGAATAGAATTTTTCGTAGACCGGCGGCAAGTCCTTGACGATGGACTGCAATTGCATCTCGGCCCGGTGAACGCGGGTGCCACATTCAAAGCAATACCATTCAATCGCGTCCAGCTCGCCTGTTTGCCGTTTGGGTTCGATGACCAATCCGATTGAGCCTTCTTGCGGTCGCTGTGGTGAATGGCGCACATGCGGCGGCAGCAAGAAGATCTCACCTTCGCGGATCGGAACGTCATAGAATTCCTCTCCGTCATACAGCTTCAGCACCATGTCGCCTTCCAGCTGATAGAAGAACTCTTCGACAGGGTCGTCGTGGTAATCTGTCCGTTTGTTCGGCCCGCCGACGACCGTGACCATAAGATCCGCATCCTCCCAGACCTGTTGATTGCCGACAGGTGGTTTCAGCAGGTGACGGTGCTCATCAATCCATTTCTGAAAGTTGAAAGCTTTTAACTTCGACATGTCCCACTCCCTGTTTGCAGAAGTTTGGCCGGTTTTTTCATAACCGCAAAGAAATTATCCGCATCTAGATATCTGATTTGCTTATATCGATGCGGTTAGGGCTTTAAGCCGCATTCCTCGAACCCTTTGCGGATGATCTCTTTTTCCGCATCCGTCAGTTCAAGCATCGGGGGCCGCACGCGCCCTCCGGTCTGCCCCAGCAGCTCTTGCCAGTACTTGCCGAAAGCTGTGGGTTTGTCCGCAGGTTTGGTTCGTTTCATCGCATCACGAACCGGGTTCAGGCTGTCAAAAACCCTACGCGCCTCGTCTGCTTTTCCCGCAAAGGCCAGCCGCGTGTATTCATTCATGCGCTGATCGTTCTTGGACTGGATTTGATAGGGCGGGGACGAGCAAAGGTACAACTTCCAATCAAGCTCCAGAATATTGTCCAACCATTCATGTTCGGCCGAGGTTGAGACATGGATTTTGTCACCAACCATATGAGTCAATTTCACATACATCTCACGCGGGACTGAGTATTTGATCGCCACGATATTGGGCAGCTCTGCAATTCGCGCGCACTCCTCGGGCTGCATCAGGTAGCCGCTGTCAGGGTGGCTCCACATGGCGATCCCGATGTCCAGTTCATCGCAGAACCGTTTGTAGTACTGGTAAAGAACTTCACCACGATCCTGAACAAAACTCAGGACAGGCGCGTGCAGAACTATGTAATCAGCTCCGCAATCCTGCGCATGGCGGGCCAGTTCCAGCGCCGTGTCCATGTTCTGATCCGAGACCGAGACGATCACTCCGGCCGTGCCCGCGCATTCATCGACCGCAATTTCAAAGTTGCGCTTGCGCTCATCAAGGCTCATCGAAAAAAACTCGCCCTGTTTCCCCGCCACGAACAGGCCCTGAATATCCAGATCGTCGATCCAGTGACGAATGTTTGACCTCAGGCCTGCCTCATTCAGTGACAAATCATCGTTGAACGGGTTCAGGGCCGCCGCCCAGATACCGGTCATGTGCGCGCGCGCATAGGCTTTTGCATCGTATTTAGAGTAATTCATATCAGGCGGACCTTCTGGTTATGCTGCTATGAAAGCCCGATCATCTCGTCTGATCCAATGCGAAAGCTGGGAATTGGGTATCAGAAATTAGAATGTCCAAAGAATATCAATTTAGGAATCTTTGGCGCTGGGTTAAGTTTGCCGCATGAAAATTGGATTGATTGGAAAAGGCGCGATCGCGCAGCATGTCTTGGATGCGATTCAGGCGCGAGGGCATCAGGTTCATGCGGTTCTGGTTCGCGCAAGCAGCGTTTCGCAGGATCCGGATTTATTTGTGAGCTCTGTAAAAGATCTCACTTCCAGAGCAGATCTGGTGATCGACTGCGCGGGCCATCACGCGTTGGCGGAGTACGGTCCTCAGGTTTTGTCCCGTGGAATTGATATGGTCACCGTATCCATCGGCGCATTGGCAGACCGGCAGGTCGCGGATGCACTGGAGTCCTCTGCTCGCGGCGGGGGGGCCAAGCTGCACCTGGCCAGTGGCGCCATCGGTGCGCTGGATTGTCTTGGTGCGGCTGCGACCGGCAAGTTGGACGAGGTTATCTATGTCGGGCGCAAGCCACCGCGGGGCTGGAAAGGTTCAATGGCTGAGGACAAGTTAGACCTCGCAAATCTCACCAAGGCCGAAACGCATTTCAATGGCACCGCTCGCGAGGCCGCGCTGAACTATCCCAAAAACGCAAACGTGGCGGCGGCAGTCGCTTTGGCTGGGCTAGGGTTCGACGACACGCAGGTTCAACTGATTGCGGACCCTTCAGCCAACGGCAACACTCACGAGATCGAGGCCCAAGGCGAATTCGGGCGGTTTCATTTCCAGATCAGCGGCAAGTCCCTGCCGGACAATCCACGCAGCTCGGCCTTGGCCGCGATGAGTGTGGTGGCAAAGCTCGAGCAGCTTCTGGACCCAATTGTGATCTGACCATGGTGGGACGTCACTCACGCATCGTCGATCGCGCCCTGACCCGGCTGAAACTGCGCCAACTGCGCCTGCTGGTTGCTGTGGGTGCGCATGGCAACATCCAGAACGCAGCACGCGAGCTGGGTATTTCTCAACCCGCAGCAACCAAGATGATTCAGGATCTTGAACTGGATTTTGAGGTCAAGCTGTTCAGCCGAACAAATCGGGGCGTGATCCCGACTGTGTTTGGAGAAACCCTGATCCGTCATGGCAAACTGATCTTTGCACAGGTCTCGAACGCCGCGCAGGAACTGGATGACTTGAACGAAGGAAATGCGGGCCGCGTTGTGGTAGGCACTTTGCTGGCAGCGTCGACCAGCCTTCTGCCAACGGCTATTGAAATCCTGCTTGCTGACCGTCCGAACGTGGCCATCAAGATTAACGAAGGCACGAACGAAGTCTTGATGCCACGGTTGCTTTCGGGCGAGATCGATATGGTGGTCGGGCGCCTTCCATCCCATCGACATCGCGACAAGATCAGGCAGGAAAAGCTGTTTGAAGACCGTATTCTGGCGATTGTCGGCAATCAGCATCCCTTGTCCGAACGTCAAAACATCTCGTTCGCGCAGACCAAACCTTTTGGCTGGATTGTGCCACCACTTGAAACCACGCTGCGGCGTCAGCTTGATCATTTCTTCGTTGGTCAGCAGCAGTACGTCCCGCCTGTGATGATCGAATCCGTGTCCTACCTGACCAACCGGGCCCTGTTACAGTCGCGGGATCTGATCGGGCTAATGCCGGCCGAGGTCGTTTCGCAGGACATCGCCCACGGCTACCTGTCGCCATTGGATTGGGATGTCCCATTTGGGCAGGGGCCGATTGGTGTCTCATTCCGGGCGGATGATGATCTTTCCCCCGCTGGTCGTGCCTTTAAATCGGCGCTGCATCAGGCGGTGAAACAGAAATGAGGTCAGGTATTCGTCAAATTGATATCAGTATTCACCCAATTCACTTGAAGTAATGCCAGCCATTGCGTGATCTGAAATAGTCAAAGTCGGAGGCACCGGTTTCATGTATCCTGAGCTTAAGCTGTTCATCGCGGGCAAGTGGCGCACAGCCAACCGGGACATACCGGTCGTAAATCCAGCGACCGAGGGCGAAATCGGGCGTCTTCCCTGCGCGTCGAAGCAGGATCTGGATGACGCTCTGGAGGCCGCAGCCCGTGGCTTTCGCGTATGGAGTCGCACCTCACCGCGCGAACGTTCCGACACAATTTTGCGCGCTGCTGCGCTGATGCGGGAACGTCAGGAAGAGATTGCCCATGCCATCACCATGGAACACGGCAAGCCGCTGAAGCAGGCCAGGCTTGAGGTTATCCGAGGGGCAGAGTTCTTTGAATGGGACGCGGGCGAGGCGATGCGGACCTATGGGCGGGTCATCCCTGCGGCTCCGGGTCACAAGTTTTCCGTTCATCACCAGCCTATCGGTGTCGTCGCAGCCTTTTCACCCTGGAATTTCCCGATGAGCCAACCAGCACGCAAAATCGCTGGCGCGCTGGCTTCGGGCTGCTCAATCATCCTGAAGGCGGCCGAGGAAACGCCTGCGGGGGCCATACACATCGCAAAGGCCTTCGAAGATGCGGGTCTGCCTCCGGGTGTGCTGAATCTGGTGTTCGGAGAACCGGCGGAAATTTCCGGCCATCTCATTCCGCAGGATCCAGTCAGGCTCGTGGCTTTCACCGGCTCAACGGCTGTGGGGCGGCATTTGACCACTTTGGCATCGCAACATATGACATCGGTTCTCATGGAACTGGGCGGCCACGCGCCCGTTATTGTATGCGAAGATACTGACGTTCAAACCGCTGGGATTTTCAGCGCCGTTCGAAAAATGCGCAATGCCGGGCAGGTGTGCACATCGCCCACAAGGTTCTTTGCGCATGAGAGCATCTTTGAAGATTATGCCACAACTTTCGTTGAACGCGCTGCAGCAATTGTTGTCGGAAACGGCATGGACCAAAATGTGGAAATGGGGCCTTTGGCAAATGACCGGCGGGTGCCTGCACTGACCGAATTGGTGGAAGACGCCCGTGAAAAGGGCGCGACGGTTGCCACGGGTGGCGCCAAACATGGCGACAAAGGGTACTTCTTTCAGCCCACCGTCCTGCTGAACGTGCCCGACAACGCCCGGATCATGCAGGAGGAACCTTTTGGTCCGGTGGCTGTGATCAATCCGGTATCCTCACTGGATGACGCAATCGGCAAAGCAAACTCGGTGCCCTATGGGCTGGCCGGTTATGCATTTACAAATCGTGCGGACTATATCGACCGGCTGATTGATGAGGTTGAGGTTGGTAACCTGTCGATCAACACGCTGGAGGCTTCCATGCCCGAAACCCCCTTTGGTGGGGTGAAATCCAGCGGTTATGGTCGCGAAGGCGGCACCGAGGGGCTGGACAACTACATGGTTGTCAAGAATGTGTGGCATTCCGCCAATATTACCTGAGAATAGGGACCGCCGAAAAAAGCGGTTCTTCTATGGCGTTAGAAGTTTCCGGTAGAGCGTGTCGATAAACGGCTCGGCCCCTTCAAATGGGTCTTCGTCGCCCAGAATTGCGCGGACCTGAACGTCGAAGTCGGCGTAGTGCTGTGTCAGCGCCCAGATTGAAAATATCAGGTGATAGGGGTGCAGGCGCGCGATTTTGCCCTGATCCATCCACTGCGTCAGTATTGCCGTTTTCTCATCCACCAGAGATTTTAGGTCGTGCGACAGAGATTCGTGGATGCGCGGAGCGCCTTGAACCAGCTCGTTTGCAAATAAGCGGCTTTCGCGCGGCAGATCTCGGCTCATTTCCAGCTTGCGGCGGATATAGGCGAGGATTTCTTCCATCGGATCGCCATCCGCGTCCAGATCATGCAGTGGGGCAAGCCAGACCTCCAGCAGGCCTGACAGCAGGGCTGTGTGGATCGCCTCTTTCGACGGGAAATAATACAACAGGTTCGGCTTGCTCAGCCCGGCCTCGGTGGCGATTTGATCGACGGTCGCCCCACGAAAACCATGCGCCGAGAACACGTTCAGTGCGGCTTCGAGAATCGCGGCGCGGTTCTTTTTCTGAATTCGGGTCGGGGCGCGGTCTTTGGGCATGTTTCCTGACTGTCTCTTTTTCCGCCAAGCGGGCACCAAATATGCCGAATTTTCCGGCGGCACCATGCAATTTCTTGACTGATGTCGAACCCGTGATAGCGTGAGTTTGACCAGATGGTCAAATCAAGACACCAAAAGCGAGCCAAATCGCAAGCAACAGGGAAGAACAAGATGGCAGCTCCGGCGCAAAACCTCAGGATCAATGCCGACAGACTTTGGGACAGCCTGATGGAGATGGCCAAGATCGGCCCCGGTGTTGCGGGCGGCAACAACCGCCAAACCCTGACGGATGAAGACGCAGAAGGGCGTGCTTTGTTTCAAAAGTGGTGCGAAGACGCCGGTTGCACCATGGGTTTGGATCAGATGGGCAATATGTTTGCCCGTCGCGAAGGGACTGATCCGGAAGCGTTGCCGGTCTATGTCGGCTCGCATCTGGACACCCAACCAACCGGCGGCAAGTATGACGGCGTGTTGGGCGTATTGGGTGGGCTGGAGATTATCCGCACGCTCAACGATTTGGGCATCAAGACCAAACACCCGATCGTTGCGACCAACTGGACCAACGAAGAGGGCACACGTTATGCACCAGCGATGCTTTCCTCAGGGGTGTTCGCCGGGATGCACACGCAAGACTGGGCCTATGACCGCGAGGATGCCGAGGGCAAGACGTTCGGCGATGAGCTAAAGCGCATTGGCTGGCGGGGAGACGAAGAGGTCGGTGCCCGCAAAATGCATGCCTTCTTTGAACTGCACATCGAACAGGGGCCGATCCTTGAGGCCGAGGGCAAGGATATCGGCGTTGTGACGCACGGGCAGGGGCTGAGCTGGACGCAGATCACCGTGACAGGCAAAGACGCACATACTGGATCTACTCCGATGCCGATGCGCAAAAACGCGGGTCTGGCGATGGGGCGTATCCTTGAGAAAGTGGATGAGATCGCGTGGTCTCATGCGCCCCATGCCGTTGGTGCTGTAGGGCATATTGACGTGTTCCCGAATTCTCGGAACGTGATTCCTGGCAAGGCGGTGTTCACGGTCGATTTCCGCTCGCCGGATTTGGCGGTCATCACAGATATGGAAAACCGTTTGCGCGTTGCGGCCGAAGATATCGTGGAAGAGATGGGCCTGCAGATTGAGTTCGAGAAAGTTGGTGGGTTTGATCCGGTGAAGTTCGACGACAGCTGTGTCGCGGCTGTACGGGACGCGGCAGATCGGCTGGGATACTCGCACACCGATATCATCTCGGGCGCAGGGCATGATGCCTGCTGGATCAACCGCGTGGCACCGACTGCGATGGTCATGTGCCCGTGCGTTGACGGATTGAGCCACAACGAAGCCGAAGAGATCAGCAAGGAATGGGCCGCGGCAGGTGCGGATGTCCTGCTTCACGCCGTCGTCGAAACCGCAGAAATCGTTGAATAAAAGGGAATAGGCCTGACCGCCGGGTTCTCACGTCAAACAACATGAGGCGCAAAGCGCCCGCAGGGAGAAAAACATGTCTACTGTGATCAAGAACGGAACCGTCGTTACCGCCGATCTGTCCTACAAAGCAGATGTCAAAGTCGAGGACGGTGTTATCACTGAAATCGGTCTGGGTTTGAAGGGCGACAAGGAACTGGACGCCACCGGCTGCTACGTCATGCCCGGCGGGATCGACCCGCATACACATCTTGAGATGCCCTTCATGGGCACTTATTCCAGTGACGATTTCGAAAGTGGAACGCGGGCCGCTTTGGCGGGCGGCACCACGATGGTCGTCGATTTCGCGCTGCCCAACCCGGGCGAAAGCCTGTTGGACGCGCTGAAGCGATGGGACAACAAATCCACCCGTGCAAACTGTGACTATTCCTTCCACATGGCCGTGACATGGTGGGGGGAACAGGTGTTCGATGACATCAAGACGGTGATCGAGACGAGGGGGATCAACACGTTTAAACACTTCATGGCCTACAAGGGCGCGTTGATGGTGAATGATGACGAACTGTTCGCCTCGTTCAAGCGTCTGTCCGAACTGGGCGGCATCGCGATGGTTCACGCCGAGAACGGCGATGTGGTGGCGGAACTTAGTGCCAAACTGCTGGCCGAGGGGAACAACGGCCCCGAGGCGCACGCCTATTCCCGCCCGCCGCAGGTTGAAGGCGAGGCGACCAACCGCGCCATTATGATTGCTGATATGGCGGGCGTGCCGCTTTATGTGGTGCATACGTCCTGCGAGGATGCGCATGAGGCGATCCGGCGGGCCAAATTGCAGGGCAAGCGGGTCTGGGGCGAACCCCTTATCCAACACCTGACGTTGGATGAGAGCGAGTATTTCAACCAAGATTGGGATCATGCGGCACGTCGGGTCATGAGCCCTCCGTTCCGGAACAAGCAGCATCAGGACAGTTTGTGGAATGGCCTGCAATCGGGATCGTTGAGCGTTGTGGCCACGGACCATTGTGCCTTTACCACCGAACAAAAGCGCTATGGTGTGGGCGACTTTACCAAGATCCCCAATGGCACCGGCGGGCTTGAAGATCGGATGCCGATGCTGTGGACTCATGGGGTAAACACCGGGCGTTTGACGCCGAACGAGTTCGTCGCGGTGACTTCAACGAATATCGCCAAGATATTGAATTGTTATCCGAAAAAAGGCGCTGTTTTGGTTGGCGCTGATGCGGATCTGGTGGTTTGGGATCCTGAAAAGTCCAAGACGATCAGTGCGGACTCGCAGCAATCTTCGATCGACTACAACGTGTTCGAGGGCAAAGAGGTCAAAGGCCTTCCGCGCTTTACCCTTACTCGCGGGCACGTGGCTGTGCATGATGGGGAAATCCGCACGCAGGAAGGCCACGGCGATTTCGTTGCACGTGAGGCCAATACCACTGTGAACAAAGCGCTAAGCACCTGGAAAGAGCTGACCGCGCCTCGGCCGGTTGAACGGACGGGCATCCCGGCGACGGGCGTATGATGCGTGCGGGCCGTAATTCATGCGGCCCAAAATCAAATCTTTTCAAGGCTATGGAATGAATACTGAAAGCACTACCCAGCCCGTTATCGAGGCAAGGCAGCTGGATCTGACCTTCCAAACCAATGACGGACCAATCCACGCGTTGAAAGACGTGAACCTGACGGTCGACAAGGGTGAATTTGTCAGTTTCATTGGTCCCTCAGGCTGCGGGAAAACCACCTTTTTGCGCTGTATCGCTGCGCTCGAAACACCGACCGGAGGAACCCTGACGGTCAATGGCATGACCCCGGATGAGGCGCGGCGGAACCGGGCCTATGGCTATGTGTTTCAGGCGGCGGGGCTGTATCCTTGGCGCACCATCGCCAAGAACATCAAGCTGCCGCTTGAGATCATGGGATATTCGTCTGCAGAACAGGACGAGCGGGTGAGTGACGTTCTGGAACTTGTTGATCTTGAAGGGTTTGGCGGCAAATTTCCGTGGCAACTGTCCGGCGGTATGCAGCAACGCGCCAGCATTGCGCGTGCGCTGGCATTTGACGCTGATATCCTGCTAATGGACGAACCTTTTGGGGCGCTGGACGAGATCGTGCGCGATCACCTGAACGAACAGCTTTTGGCGCTATGGGCGCGCACAGAAAAAACCATCGGATTCGTCACGCACTCGATCCCCGAGGCAGTGTATCTGAGCACCAAAATCGTGGTGATGAGCCCGCGACCGGGGCGGATAACGGATGTGATCGACAGCCCGCTGCCGAAGGAACGTCCATTGGATATCCGCGACACGCCTGAGTTCATCGAAGTGGCTCATCGTGTGCGCGAGGGTCTACGGGCGGGGCATGCGGACGATGAATGATGGGTTCAAAGCTTTCTGGGCAGTTCTGACCGTTCTCGCGGTGATCGTCGTCTTTTGGTATGCGGCCTGCATTCCAATGAACATCAAAGGTGTTTTGACGGAACAGGAGCGTGCAGGGGCCGAAGTTCAGCCACCTTCGGCTAAAGATCGTCGGGATATGTCCGAATTCGGACTGGTGTTGAATAACAGCTTTGCCATTCCCGCCACGTGGGAGCAGGACCGGCCTCGCCTGCCGGCGCCGCATCAGGTCGCCGTCGAGATGTGGGAGACCACTGTACAGAAAAAAATCACCTCGAAGCGGTCACTTATCTATCATGGCTGGGTCACGCTGAGCGCAACGATGCTGGGCTTTGTGATCGGTACTGGATTGGGCATTCTGCTGGCTGTCGGGATCGTGCACAGCCGCGTCATGGACCTGTCGGTGATGCCATGGGCCATCGTCAGCCAGACGATTCCCATCATCGCTTTGGCGCCAATGATTATCGTGGTGCTGTACTCGGTGGGCATTCAGGGGATCATCCCCAAGGCGGTAATCTCGGCCTATTTGAGTTTCTTCCCTGTGGTTGTCGGTATGGTCAAAGGGCTTCGCAGCCCGGATGCAATGCAACTGGACCTGCTGCGCACTTACAGCGCCAGCCGGTCGCAGGGGTTCTGGAAGCTGCGCTTGCCTGCATCGATGCCATATCTGTTTACGTCCCTGAAGATCGGCATTGCGGCTTCGCTGGTCGGCGCCATCGTTGGTGAATTGCCAACAGGGGCGGTGGCCGGTTTGGGTGCGCGTCTGCTGGCAGGCAGCTACTATGGGCAAACCGTGCAAATCTGGTCGGCCTTGTTTGCAGCGGCCATTCTGGCGGCCTGCCTGGTCGGGTTGCTGGGGCTTGTAGAACGGAAGGTCCTGAAAAGAATGGGGATGGCGCAATGATACTAGTGCTGTTTGCAATCGTCGTTTGGGTCCTGGGTTGGTGGCTGAATAGCCGTCTGGCCAGCGGGCCTTATGCGGACACGCGCATGGTGCGATTTCTGGCTCCGTTCATTTTTGGCATAACGATCATTGTCATATGGGAGCTGCTGGTCAGAGGCCTAGACGTGTCTTTGGTCATACTGCCGGCGCCATCTGTAATTGCGGTGCGCTTTGCCAATAGCCTGCCGATCCTGTGGGAGGACTTCGTTCAGACCATCATCAAAGGCGCGTTCAGCGGGTACATAATTGGGTGCTTCGCCGCATTCCTGATGGCAATTGCGGTGGATCGCTGGGATTTCCTCCGACTTGGGTTGCTGCCCGTTGGGAACTTTGTCGCAGCGCTGCCAATCGTCGGGACCGCACCCATCCTGGTGATGTGGTTTGGGTTCGACTGGCACTCCAAAGCTGCCGTTGTCGTGGTGATGGTGTTCTTCCCAATGCTGGTCAACACCGTGGCTGGTCTGCGTGAGGCCACGGCCATGCAGCGCGACCTGATGGAGACCTATGCGGCCACCTATTGGCAGAGCTTCCTGAAGCTGCGATTGCCCGCTGCGATGCCCTTTATCTTCAACGGCTTAAAGATTTCTACCACCCTAGCGTTGATCGGCGCTATCGTGGCAGAGTTCTTTGGCTCGCCCACGCTAGGCATGGGCTTTCGGATATCCACCAGCGTGGGGCAATTGTCGCTGGACATGGTCTGGGCCGAGATTGTGGTGGCCGCTTTGGCCGGAACCGCATTTTATGGTCTTGTCGCAATGATCGAAAAGGCGGTGACCTTCTGGCACCCGTCGCAACGTGGATAAAACAATAATTCAACAGACCCCAAAAGGGGCACCAACAGCAACTAGGAGATATGAAGATGAATAAGCTACTCAGCGGGGCGATAGCCGCCTTTAGTCTGGCCGCCAGTTCGGCTTTCGCTGCGGATGAGGTGACATTGCAACTGAAGTGGGTCACGCAGGCTCAGTTCGCGGGCTACTATGTTGCCAAGGACAAGGGGTTCTACGAGGAAGAGGGGCTGGACGTCACTATTCTGCCCGGCGGACCAGACATTGCACCGACGCAGGTGATCGCAGGTGGCGGCGCTGACGTGACCGTCGAATGGATGCCCGCCGCGCTGGCTGCACGCGAAAAGGGTCTGCCTCTGGTTAATATCGCGCAGCCGTTCAAAAGCTCGGGTATGATGCTGACCTGTTGGAAGGATGCCGGGATTGCCGCGCCAGAAGACCTTAAGAATCGCACGCTGGGCGTCTGGTTCTTTGGCAACGAATTCCCGTTCATGAGCTGGATGAGCCAACTGGGCATCGACACGGGTGGCAAAAGCGAAAGCGGTGTGGAGGTTCTGAAGCAAGGCTTCAACGTGGACCCGCTGCTGCAGCGTCAGGCCGATTGCATCAGCACCATGACCTATAACGAATACTGGCAAGTCATCGATTCCGGCGTCAACCCGGATGAACTGGTGACCTTCAAATACGAAGATCAGGGCGTCGCGACGTTGGAGGACGGCCTGTATGTTCTGGAAGAGAACCTTGGGGATGCTGCGTTTGTCGACAAGATGGAGCGCTTCGTTCGCGCCTCAATGAAGGGTTGGAAATACGCCGAAGAAAATCCGGATGAGGCGGCCGATATCGTGCTGGAAAACGATGAGACCGGCGCCCAGACCGAAGAGCACCAGAAACGCATGATGGGCGAGATCGCGAAGCTGACCTCAGGTTCGAACGGTTCGCTGGACCCTGCCGATTTTGAGCGCACCGTTGCCACCCTGCTGGCGGGTGGTTCCGATCCTGTGATCACCAAGCAGCCAGACGGCGCTTGGACGCACCAGATCACGGATGCGGCTCTGAACTGATCCGCTTCGCACTGACTGAAAAGGCGCGGTCCCAATCGGGGCCGCGTTTCCTGTTTCTTATGTCGGAAATGTGTCTGTACTTGAGATCGAAATGGCGTAGAATTCTATGAATATCAACGCATTTCGTACGAAACTGGCGATATTCCGAATAAAATGCAGGGATTTGCAGCAGAATTCAATACGGCGTTCACTCTGATCCTGAATGGGGATTCAGAGCTTTGGGCGATTGTGCTGCTTTCCCTGAAAGTTTCCGTTTTTGCCGTACTGATTTCTGCACTGATTGGCATGCCTGTTGGCGCTGCGCTGGCTGTTGCACGCTTTCCGGGGCGGCGGGTTTTGATCATTCTTATGAACGCGCTGATGGGGTTTCCGCCGGTGGTCGTAGGCCTGCTGGTCTATCTGATGTTGTCGCGATCCGGGCCTTTAGGCGTGCTTGAACTGCTCTACACACCAACCGCGATGATCATCGCGCAAGTGGTATTGGTGACACCCATCATCGCTGCATTGACCCGGCAGGTGGTCGAGATGCTGGCTGAAGAATATTCGGAACAGCTCCGATCCTTGGGCGTGTCGCGGCTGGCGTCTGTGCCAGTACTTCTGTGGGATGCGCGGTTGGCGCTGGTCACGGCGTTGCTGGCCGGATTTGGTCGCGCTATTGCCGAAGTTGGGGCGGTCATAATCGTTGGCGGCAACATCAACCACGTGACACGGGTGATGACGACGACCATCGCGTTGGAAACGTCCAAGGGAAATCTTGCGCTGGCCCTGGCGCTCGGCGCGATCCTGATCGGTATTGCCATAGCGGTGAACGCCATGGTCAGCACGCTCAGCCTGCGGGCTGAGAGAGAGGGGTTGCGTCATGCGTGATCTGGTCTCGGAAATGGCGCGGCGCATCACTGTGAAAGGATTGAAGATTGCGCGTAATGGCACCGCATTGCTGGACGTTCCGCACCTGACATTGAGCGGGCCGGGGCCGACCTTGATCCTTGGACCGAACGGCGCGGGCAAAAGCCTGTTGCTGCGGTGTCTGCACGGGCTGATTGCCCCGGACAGGGGGCACGTGGAACAAGACGGAGTTCCTTTGAATGCTGATCACAAGGCCCGTCAGGCGATGGTATTTCAGCAGCCCGTCCTGCTGCGCCGGTCCGTTGCAGCCAATCTGGATTTTGTCCTGAAACGGCAGGGCCTGCAGCGCGTTGCTCGCAAGACGCGTATTGCTGAATTGCTGGCCCAAGGCGGGCTGGAAGGCAAAGCCCGGCAATCGGCCAGATCGCTGTCGGGTGGTGAGGCGCAGCGGCTTGCTATCCTGCGCGCGCTGGCGTTGGACCCGGATACCTTGTTTCTGGACGAACCGACCAGCGCGCTGGACCCCGGCGCCACTCAGGTGATTGAGCGGATGATCCTGCGCGCATCAGAAGGGGGGGTGCGCATTGTCATGGTGACCCATGACATCGGTCAGGCGCGCCGGCTGGCATCGGATGTCGTCATGATGCAGGGCGGTCATGTGGTTGAACATGGCGATGCGCGTCAGGTATTGGACGATCCCAAAAGTGATGCCTCGCGCAGGTATCTTGCCGGCGGATTGGTGACATAACAAAAAATCTGGAGTTTAGAATGATCCGGAATTTCATTCGGGCAGCATTGGTTTCACTTGGCTTGTTTACAGGTCCGGCCTTAGCCGAAGAACCATTTATCGTGGTGCAATCAACGACCTCGACCCAAAATTCGGGACTGTTGGATTACATCCTTCCTTGGTTCGAGGCGGAAACCGGGATCGACGTGCGCGTTGTTGCTGTGGGCACCGGGCAGGCGATCCGTAACGCAATCAATGGGGATGGTGACGTTCTGTTGGTCCATGCAAAGGCGGACGAAGAGCAGTTTGTCGAAGACGGCTGGGGCGTTGAACGATTTGACGTGATGTATAATGACTTCGTTCTTGTCGGTCCGAAATCAGACCCGGCCAAGGTGAAGAGCGGATCGGATATCGTGGCCGCTTTGACCGCGGTATCTGAGGCCGAAGTTCCCTTTGCATCACGCGGGGACGACAGCGGAACGCATAAGGCCGAAATGCGCCACTGGAACGACGCCGGAGTAGATCCGGCTGCGGAATCGGGTACGTGGTACAGGGAAACCGGTTCAGGCATGGGCGCGACGTTGAACGTGGCCAGTGGCATGGATGCTTATACCCTGACGGATCGTGCGACGTGGGAGTCCTTCGGCAACCGTGGAAACCTTGAAGTGTTGGTCGAAGGTGACCCGCGCTTGTTCAACCAGTACGGCGTTATTCTGGTGAACCCCGAAAAACACGCGGGTGTAAGGGCGGCGGCAGGGCAGCGGTTTGTTGATTGGCTAATCGGCCCGGACGGGCAGGCAGCCATCGAGGCCTTTGAGTTGAATGGTCAGCAGCTGTTCTTTCCGAACGCGAAATAGGGGATCACCCGCTGGCGCCATTGTGGTGGATCGTTCCCAGACCGGACAGGTCATACCCACCAAACTCATCGGCGCGGGTCAGGAACCGGTCGGACTGCACAAAGCAGAGCAATTTCAGCATCGGGTCATCGAAATAGGCCCGACGCCAAATCGCCAGGTCCAGCCGTTCGGTATGCGTGGGAACAAATCCCAGATCGTACAGCCCAGCCAATGCGCCTAGTCCGAACCCGACCTCGGCCTTGTTGTCATGCAGGGCAATGGCCAACTCTTCTTCTGTGCGGGCGCAAGTGGGCAGGGTTTCCAGATCGTTGCGGGTTATTTCGTGGGCCTCAAGCTGTGCGTCGAACAACCGTTGGCTGGCCGCGCTGTCCTGACGCAGGATGACACGTCGGCCTTTTAGCTGCGCAAAACCCTGAATATCCGACGTGCCCGGTGCCAGCAGCAACCCACGCTGCCGCTGCGCGATTTCGAACAGAACGACCGGGGCCTCACCCAAAGCGTCTTTCAGGGTTTGGGTGTTGAACCCGCCATCCTCATGAATGTGCAGCGCTGCCGCCTGCGCGTTGCGGTCTTTTAGACGGGTCAGCCCGTCGAACGAGCCATCATAATAGGTCGCCAGCCCCGAACCACTTTCGCGCAGCGCCCAGTCCAGCAGCGGATCGTGACTGCCAGCGACAATCGGGGGCAGGGGCGGTTCGGCCACTTCCGGGCCGGATCGCGAGGCGTTCAGCCATGCAATCACCTCGGCCCGCGGGAACAGCAGTTTGCCCATGGCACGCACGCAAGGCACCTCACCCGATGAGGCCAGGTCATAGGCCTTCCGCTCGCCAATGCGCAGCAGATCGGCCAGTTCCTTGGTGGTCAGATATTCGGACATTCAGTCGAGACGCACAGCCGAGCTGGTGCCGGCATCCGCAGCACTGAAACCGATCTGTTGCAGCGTATAAGGCGCGGCGACAGTAATCACCGCCATTACGGCGACAGCAGCTAGAAAGGCTTTCATAGTTCTCCTCCGGTTCAGTTTTCTGTTGCCGTGGCGCGGCGTAGAAAGGCGATAAGGTCGTCCCTGTCCCTGGGTTCGGTGATCCGTTGCATCGGCATCTTCGACCCCGGAATGTAATGGTCCGGCCCTTCGTCAAACAGAGCGTTTATCGTTTCTTCATTCCAAATGATATCAGAGTCTTGCAGCGTGTCCGAGTAAAAATATCCCCGTAGGGTACCCGCTTTGCGCCCGAACACACCGTGGAGCGTCGGACCTGCGCGGCGTTGGCCATCCGGGGTCAGGCTATGGCAGATCGAACATTTGCGGGCGAACTGACGTTCACCGTTTTCCATTTCCTCGGGATCTTTCAGAAAGCTGGGCTCAGCCGCAGCCATCTGTTCCTGATCTCCCAGCGCAGCGACTGGCCAGCTATACATGGCCTCGTCAATGCCGCCCGCGTGCAGGTTTTGACCATCGGGCGAGAAGGCCAACGCCCAGACCGGGCCGCGTAGGGTGGCCCTGAAGTCCTGCGCAATACGCCATTCGGCTGTGTCGATCACCATGATGTATCCCTCGCCGTCTCCTACAGCCAGCATGCTACGATCAGGGCTGAGGGCCAGCGCCAGAATCGGGCGGCGTTCCAGCGTGAAATCACGCTCGTCACCGGTTGTCAGGTCGAGGACGCGAGTGACGCCATCAACCGCACCGTAGGCAATCCAGTTATCCCGCTCGTTCAGCACCAGCTCGTTGATACCAAAGCCGTGTTCAACAAACCGGTTGGTTTCCTGCCCGGTGGCGACGTCCCATATACGCAATGACCCGTCGATGCCCGCGGAATAGAGCTGTGAACCATCGTTCGAGAATTCGACAGCGTTTATACCACTGCCAGTAGGGCCGAGGATCGACGGCGCCGAACCGTCAACTGGCCATAGGCCGATTGTGCCGTCCCAACTGGCCGTTGCCACATGGGTTTTGGATGCGGCCACGCCCACGATCTTGCCTTTGTGCTGACCCACAACCTGACCTTCGGGCCACCGGCGCAATGTAAAGTCATCTCCTGCCGAATAGATCGCGGTGCCGTTGAAAACAACTGAATTGACAGCCGCTTCGTGGCCATCCAACCATTTTGGGGATTGATCCGTCCAAACACCGACCGAGTTGTCAAAACTTGCTGTTGCGATCCGACCGTCTGGCGCTGTGGCGATCCCCATGATGGGTCCGCCATGGCCCTTGAGCGTAAAGAACTCGGCCATTGCGGGCAGGGGCATCAGTGCCAGAGCCAGAACCAGCTTGCGCATTTATTCGGCGGGCGAGACCGCCCCTTCGCTGGCCTCTTTTGCCTGCACCTCTTCCAGCCACAGCGAGTGATGCTCGCGCGCCCATTGCTCTTCAACCTCTCCGGTTCCCATGGCGTCAAAGGCACCTTCCATGCCGACCGAGCCCAGATAGATGTGGGCCAGAATGATCGCGATGAATGCATAGGCGACCATGACGTGCCAGATCTGGGCGTATTGCATCTCTTCCTGCGGGGACATCTGCACGGGCAGGTTCAGCCCAAGCATCTGTGGAATACCGGTCGAATTCGCGATCGAAAAGGTCTTGGCAAACAGTGGCATTTCGAATGGGAACAGCAACGACAGACCGGACAGGCTGATCGAGACACCCAGCAGAATGCAAAGCCAGAATATGATCTTTTGCCCGGCGTTGAATTTCTTGGCGGGTGGGTGGCTGCCTTTGGTGAACAATCCGCCCCCAGCAGCCAGCCATTTCAGGTCGGTGCGGTTCGGGATGTTGTGAGAAATCCAATTCACGGTCACGATGATCAGCCCAAGCATAAAGGCCCAAGCCAGGTTGTTGTGCAGCCATTTGCAGCCCTGAGCGATCGTCGCAAACCCCTCTTTGCCAAAAACGGGGATCAGGAAATCACGGCCATACAAGGTCAACAGGCCGGTGACGCCTAGTATCAGGAAGGATCCGGCAAACAACCAGTGCCCAAACCGCTCGATCCCGTTGAAGCGCAAAATCTTCCATCCGGTCTTTTCACCGTCGATCCTGATCTTTCCGCGGACCAGGAAAAACAGCAGCAACAGAACAAGCATACCGCCGATGATGTAAGATCCGTATTCACGCAAAGGACCGGTGCGAAAATTTAGCCACCACATGCCGCCGTCCTGGATCAGTACCGTTGCGGCCGGTCCATGAGATGACACGGTCACATCCGCCGAACCGTAGCGAAGTGCGCGATAGACATCGCTGTCCGAGGTCACACCGCGCGTCCCAAGCTGACCAAGCAAGCCTTCGGCATTGCCTTGGCCGGTGTTTTCGGACCGATAGCTGTTGTCGACCTTTTCACCACGCTGACGGGCCATGATATCTTGCAGAGTGGTTGCACCGCCTGTGGCGCTGCGGTCAGATTCTGCAGGAACTTCCGTGTTTTCCTGTGCCCAGGCAAAACTGGCAAGGAAAAGTGGTATCAGCAGCATTTGGATCAGGCGCATCTATCGAATCTCCTGTGTCGTACGGGGTTATCGGTCAAAGCCGCCGACTTGTTCGTGAAAGACTGCTCCTACGGGTGTCAGGGTATCGCGCAGGTCATCTTTTGCTGGTCCGTAAACCTCTAACGTGGTGGGGGTGAGAATTGCCAGAAAACGGTCGGCGAAATTCGCTCCGAAGTTCTGCATATGGATCATTGCGTCATCTGAACTGGCGTAGCGTTCATAGATGTGAACGGTGGACCCTGTACGATGCCACTCATAAGACTTCGCACCACTTTCTGTCAGTGTCGCATCCACCATTTCCGCCATCAGCGCATCAAATGCAGCATCCTGATCGGCCTGCAGCTCAAGTTTCAGCAGCCAGTAAATATCTTCGGTCATGAAATGCTCCGCGCAGATTGGACATGCAACCTAAGCTCGACCAACTCCTTTTGGTCGCGCTGGGACGGTCCCGAGGATAAACACGGGACCGTCTTTTCTTGTCAGACGGATTTAGCCGTCTTTCTGGTCGTAGGCTGTGCCCCAACCCCATGCGCCCGAGCCAAACCCGCGCGCCACGACGCGCTCACGGTAGATGGCCGAGACCACATCGCCGTCACCGGCGAGCAGGGCCTTGGTGGAACACATCTCGGCGCAGATGGGCAGTTTGCCCTCAGCGATCCGGTTGCGACCATATTTTGCGAACTCTGCGGTCGAGTTGTTTTCTTCGGGACCACCGGCGCAGAAGGTACATTTGTCCATCTTGCCGCGCGATCCGAAGTTGCCCGCCTGCGGATATTGCGGCGCGCCGAAGGGGCACGCATAGAAGCAATAACCGCAGCCAATGCACAGGTCCTTGGAGTGCAGGACGACGCCTTCTTCGTTCTGATAGAAGCAGTCGACCGGGCACACCGCCATGCAAGGCGCATCCGAGCAATGCATACAGGCCACCGAGATCGAGCGTTCGCCCGGGTTGCCATCATTGATCGTCACCACCCTGCGGCGGTTGATGCCCCACGGCACTTCGTGCTCGTTCTTACACGCGGTTACGCAGGCGTTGCACTCGATGCAGCGTTCAGCGTCGCAGAGAAACTTTGCTCTAGCCATTTTCGTCCTCCTTACGCTGCCGAGATCTTGCAGAGAGTACACTTGGTCTCTTGCATCTGGGTCACTGAATCATAGCCATAAGTCTGGGCGGTGTTGGAACTTTCACCCAAGACATAGGGGTCTGCACCGGCGGGGTATTTACTCCGCTGGTCTTCGCCCTGAAAATGGCCGCCAAAGTGGAACGGCATGAAGGCCACGCCGGCACCGACCCTGTTGGTCAGCATCGCCATCACCTTGACCTTGCCGCCCTCGGGACCTTCGACCCAGACCTGTGCCCCGTCACGAATGCCCAGATTGTTGGCATCGCGCGGATTGATCTCGACGAACATGTCCTGTTGCAGCTCGGCCAGCCACGGGTTTGACCGTGACTCATCACCGCCGCCCTCATACTCGACCAGACGACCGGACGTCAGGATTATCGGATAATCCTTTGAAAAGTCGTTCTTTTGGATCGAAGCATAAAGCGTCGGCAGGCGATAGGCCTGACGGTCCTCGTAGGTCGGATAGTCCTCTACCAGATCGCGACGCGGCGTATATAGCGGCTCGCGATGGATCGGGATCGGATCCGGGAAGGTCCAGACAACCGCGCGGGCCTTGGCGTTCCCGAAGGGCGCACAGCCATGCTCGATCGCGACCCGCTGGATGCCGCCGGAAAGGTCGGTCTTCCAGTTGGTCTCTGGTCCTGCAACGGCGTCGATGGCCGCGCGTTCCTCGGCCGTCAGATCGCCATCCCAGCCAAGGTCCATCAGCATCTGCATCGTGAATTCAGGATAGCCATCCTGAATTTCCGACCCGACACTATAGACCCCTTCGGCCAGCAGGTTGTCACCGTCGCGTTCCACGCCGAAACGGGCGCGGAAGGTCAGGCCGCCTTCGGCCACCGGTTTGGACATGTCATAGAGGTTTGGTGTCCCCGTATGACCCATCTCAGCCGTTCCCCAGCAGGGCCAGGGTAGACCATAGTACTCGCCGTCGTTCGGGCCACCGATTGCCTGCAGCGTGGTTCTGTCGAACGTGTGCTGGTTGGCCATGTGGCTTTTCAGACGTTCCGGTGATTGACCGGTATACCCGATGGTCCAGAGACCCGAGTTGAACTCACGCGTGATGCTTTCAACATTCGGCGTTTCCGGGTCGTCCATCTCGATATTGCGGAAGAATCGATCCGCCCATCCGAACTTGTTGGCGAACTTGGCCATGATGACCTCGTCCGGTAGGCTTTCGAACAGCGGTTCAACCACCTTGTCACGCCACTGCAACGACCGGTTCGATGCCGTGACCGATCCACGGGTTTCGAACTGCGTACAGGCGGGCAACAAGTAGACGCCATCGGTGCGGTCGTGCAGAACGGCCGAGACGGTGGGATACGGGTCGATCACGACCAGCATGTCCAGCTTTTCCATCGCCGTCTTCATTTCCGTCATCCGGGTCTGCGAGTTGGGCGCGTGGCCCCACAGCACCATGGCGCGGACATTGTTGTCCTGATCCATGTTTGCCGGGTCTTCCAGAACACCGTCGATCCAGCGGGAAACAGGGATGCCGCGTTCGTTCTGAAGCGGTTTGTCCTTGCCTTCCTTGTCCTTGATCGTGGCGAACTGGCCCGCCAGCCATTCGGGCTCTTCACCCCAGACACGTGCCCAGTGACCCCATGCACCTTTTGACAGGCCATAATAGCCGGGCAGGGTGTGGGACAGAACACCAAGGTCCGTTGCGCCCTGAACATTGTCATGGCCGCGGAAGATGTTGGTGCCACCACCCGAGGTGCCCATGTTGCCAAGCGCAAGCTGCAGCACGCAGTAGGCGCGGGTGTTGTTGTTGCCGTTGGTGTGCTGCGTACCACCCATACACCAGATCACCGTACCAGGGCGGTTGTTGGCCATGGTGCGTGCAACGCGTTTCAGCTGCGAACCGGGGGTGCCGGTGACGCGTTCGACCTCATCTGGGTTCCACTTGGCAACCTCTTCACGGATCTGGTCCATGCCCCAGACACGGGTGCGGATGAACTCTTTGTCCTCCCATCCGTTGTCGAAGATGTGCCACAGAATACCCCAGACCAAAGCAACGTCTGTACCGGGGCGGAAGCGGACATATTCATCCGCATGCGCCGCGGTGCGGGTAAAGCGCGGGTCGCAGACGATCAGCGGCGCGTTGTTCTGCTCTTTCGCGCGCAGAACATGCAACAGCGAGACAGGGTGCGCCTCGGCCGGGTTGCCGCCGATGATGAAGATGGCCCGAGAGTTATGGATGTCGTTGTACGAATTGGTCATGGCGCCGTAGCCCCATGTATTCGCAACACCCGCAACCGTGGTTGAGTGGCAGATACGGGCCTGATGGTCCACGTTGTTCGTGCCCCAATAGGCGGCGAACTTGCGGAACAGGTAGGCCTGTTCGTTGTTATGTTTCGCAGACCCCAGCCAATAGACGCTGTCCGGCCCAGATTCCTCGCGGATACTCATCATGCCGTCGCCGATCTCGTTGATCGCCTCTTCCCAGCTGATGCGCTTCCACTCGCCGCCTTCCTTTTTCATCGGATATTTGAGGCGACGTTCGCCATGGGCGTGCTCGCGAACTGCGGCCCCCTTGGCGCAATGTCCACCCAGATTGAACGGGCTATCCCAACCGGGCTCTTGCCCGATCCAGACGCCATTCTGCACTTCGGCAACGACGGTACAGCCGACCGAGCAGTGGGTGCATATGGACTTGATGTTTTCCACGGCCTGATTGGCCGCTGTCTGGGCACTGGCTGGCGTCACGGTTCCACCCGTGGCGCTGATCGCGGCAAGGCCGCCGATCGTCAGGCCCGAGCCACGCAGGAATGCGCGGCGATCGACGGTTTTCTCGCCGACCTGGGACAGGATACTTGTCCGCTGGGGGCGTCTCGCAACCCCGTTGGTCTTTTTCCTAAGCATTTCTTTCCTCCCTTGCGCGCCGTGTGAGCCACGGCTGGCTTGGTACTGCTGGTGCCGACGTCAGGGCCAATCGCAACCGTCAGTCGGGTGTGACCTCGTCCGGGTTAGAACCGGGCGCTGTCGTCGCGCTAGAAGCGTGCGCTTTTCAAGTATGCGCGCGTGTGCGCGGTGTCCTGAATGTGGTTCTCGTCCGTAGGCAGCTCGGCTGCCTCGGCTTTTCCGCTCAGGCTGGCGGCAGCAACGGCAGCGGGTGCTGCGGTTCCAGCCAATTTGAGGAAGTCGCGGCGCGTTGCGCCTTCTTCCTTGGTCTTGCTCATGGGTTTCTCCTCTCCCATTTGCGAGTTAGCACCCCTTGGGGCGCCGGCGAGTGACAGCGGTTCACGCTGCCGTCATTCGGAAGGCTTCGCGCTCGATCTCCATGAAGACCCGACCGGCTGTGCCGATCGAGGCATAGAGAACCGAGTTTTCGGCGCCTTCCAAATCCGAATAAAAATGCATGGCCCAAGGGCCGATATGTTTGTTCCAGAATGCCCTCTGGTCCTCCAAAGATGCAGCTGCGCCGAAGCGACCAACGATCATGCCCGCCATCATCTCCATCAATGAAGCGATGTTGTCTTCCGGTTCAAAAACATTCCGGGCTCGGGTAATGCCGCGCATCGCCATGTCGTTGCGCAGTTGCGCCAGAGGTTTCTCATTCAGGAATCCAGTGAGGTAGAAACTGGCGTAAGGTAGCAGCTCGCCGCGTCCCAACCCGATGAACAGCGCGTTGAATTCGCGTTCCGCAGCGGCGGGCTTGGTCACTTTGGCGACGCGGGCCATGGCCTGAATGGCCTGTCCAAGATCGGTTTCATCGCCAGTCAGACCGGAAACTTGATCCAGCAGCATCTGATCAGGCGGCGCAGACAGAAGCAGCCCCAGAAAGTTGTAGAAATCCGCGCGCATACGATCCTCTGTCGAGACATTCATCTGTTGCGCTTCACTTGCGGTCATCAGGTTATCCTTCGAATTCAAATTTCATGCGGCGTGGGGCAGGGGTGATTTCTGCATCCTCCGACGCGTCCGGTGTATTTTCAGCCTTAACTATCACAACGGGCTCTGGCGCGGGTTCTGAGGGCGCCACGGGTTCTTCCTGCGGTTCATCCAATTCAAATGCCTCGTCCGCTTCGCTGTCTTCGGCCTCAGCCGCCAGCGCCTCGACATGTGCAAGCATACCTTTTCCAACCTGATATGCGGTCTGAATGTTTTCGATCACGCAGGCGGCGTCGGTATAATCCTCGCCGTAGTCCACAAGGCCATCGACATTGGCCAGAACCGGGTTTAGTCGCCACAGCCGTCGCAAGGCACGACGGCGCAGACGGTCAGGCACCGCCTTGGCCATAAAGCCCGAGACGTCATCGCCCGCCTGCAATTCGTCAGGGTCGGGCAAGTTGAGTTCATTTAGAATCTCCGCATCGGATTTTTCTTCCAGTTCGGCGTGTTGGGCGGCAATGGCCTGTTCTTCAATCGCGATGACCTCGGCCTCGGCTTCCGCCTGTACTGCCGCTTTGCGGCGGGACCAGAAATCGCGGGCTTGGGTCACTGCACGATCCTCCGCGGGGCGCGGTACACGTCTGACTCTTGCCGGATGCGTGCGTCGCCCTTGCCGTCCTCGACCAAATCGATCCGTTTTTTGTCCCGACGGCGTTTCACAAAGACTTCGTCGTTATGACGTTCCAGAGCGAAGTCGCGCACCCAGGCGATCAACCCATCGGTCATCGGAATTTTCTCAACGATCTCTTCACCGGTATCGGCATAGTCCTGACCTTCGAAGGGTGACGCCGTTACCAGCACTGCATCCATCGGCCTTTCGCCATCCAGCGCATCACGAAGGACAAGGTAGATCGACGGCTGGCCGTCCGACAGGTTCACCATATAGGCCTCGGTTTCGTCCGCCCAAAGCGTCAGGGGCAGGGTCGCTGCGTGGTACTCAATGGCCTCGCCTTCACGTCGCATTTCGTGCCAGTCCGCAGGTCCGGCACCGGGCAACACGGCAATGGCGCGCCAATTCCATTTCGCCCAGCGGGTTACACCGGGTGTTTTGCGCACGACGACGCCGATTGGCATTTCAATCTGGCTTGCGGCCTTGGCCACTGGCTCCTCCCCGGAAGGCTCTCCCATGCCTTCCCTGAGGTCCACTATGGTACACAAAGCGCTCAGGTGCCAAGCCCGCTTCGTACGACCTTAGTCGTAATGGCTGGTAGCAAAATAGTGATCCTCGCAAGCGGACACCTTTGTTTATTGTAAAGAATGGGGTTTCCGTGGCCAAATGGCCCGCTGGCCCAAAGGGTTTACATTCCAGCAACGGGGATACAGCCTGAGATGCGAAGAGGTGGAGAAGTATCCGGGGGAGGATCATGGGCACCAAACTACTGTTATGCGATTGCGCCGGGTCTCAACCTCTGAATTCCGACAAGATCGGTTCGGCCTGCGAGATGGAATGTTCCAAGGTTTTCACAGCGCTTTGCACGCGAGAGTTGGAAGCGGCGGCCGCGGAGATACAACAGGGGGACACCATCATTGCCTGCGGACAAGAGCAGGAAGTGTTTCAGGCCCTGGCCGAAGAACTGAATGTGGACGCCCCGGGCTTTGTTGATCTTCGTGACAGGGCCGGGTGGTCTGATGAGGGCGCGGATGCGGCCCCCAAGATGGCTGCCCTGGCCGCCGAAGCCTTGTTGCCGCAGCCGGTGACGCCCAGCGTAGACGTCTATAGCGAAGGCACATGCCTGATCATCGGTCCCGGCGACGTTGCATTTGCACTTGCTGAAAAACTGGCCGTTACGCTTGCAGTTACGGTGCTTGTTACAGATGAGGCCGCGCCCTTTTCGCGCGCGTTCGACGTGGTGCGTGGGCGCATCAAATCGCTCGATGGGGCGTTGGGCGGATTTACTATGCGGCTCGACGCATTTCAGCAGCTTGAACCCGGCGGACGCGGAGCCTTTGCCTGGACAGAGGCACGTGACAGGGCACAATCGGGCTGTGACATCGTTCTGGACCTGACCGGCGACACACCCTTGGTTCAGGCGCCGGGCAAGCGCGAAGGCTATCTGCGGGCTGATCCCAAAGATCCATTGTCCGTCGAACGGCTGGCGTTTGAGGCGGCCCAATTGGTCGGCACCTTCGAAAAGCCACTTTATGTGCGGATGGAAGAAACGCTTTGTGCACATTCTCGGGCTGAACAGGTTGCTTGCACGAACTGTCTGGATATCTGTCCGACAGGGGCGATCACACCTGCGGGCGAGCATGTTGAAATCGATCCAATGATCTGCGCCGGATGCGGTGAATGCGCGGCGGTTTGTCCGTCAACTGCGATCACCTACGAAGATCCGCCGGTTTCGGCGTTGCTGTCGCGGATGCACATCCTGGCGCGCACCTATCGGCGGGCCGGTGGAACCGCGCCGCGCTTGTTGGTGCATAATGCCCACGGGGCCGAGATGATCCGACTGGCCGCCCGTTTTGGACGTGGGTTGCCTGCCGATGTGATTCCGCTGGAGCTGAGTGTGATTTCAGGCTTTGGCCATGCCGAGATGCTGGCTGCTTTGGTGCATGGTTTCGCGCGAGTGGACGTTTTGCTATCCCCAACTACCGAGCGCGATGCGTTGGACCGTGAACTGGCCTTGGCGCTGGCAATTGCGGGGCCGAATGCCTTGGGGTTGGTGGATGAGGCCGACCCGGATGCGCTGTCTGATGTCCTTTATGCGCAAGATGTCCCTCAGCCTTTGGCCGACCCGGTGCTGCCATTGGGCAACCGCCGCCAGATCGCCCGTTTGGCCGCGCAGGCGCTGAACCCCAAAGCTGAAAAGCCGCTGGCCTTGCCGGAAAACGCGCCCTATGGGGCGATCGCTGTCAACACGGATGCCTGTACTCTGTGCCTCAGCTGTGTGTCGCTGTGCCCGTCGGGTGCTTTGATCGATAACCCGGACAAGCCGCAATTGAACTTCCAGCAGGATGCTTGTCTGCAGTGCGGGTTGTGCAAAGGCATCTGCCCGGAAGACGCGATTGCTCTTGTCCCGCAGCTTGACCTGAGCGATGCAGCCCTGTCTCAGCAGGTGCTGAATGAAGAGGAGCCGTTTGCTTGTGTAGAATGTGGGGCACTGTTCGGAGTTAAGTCCACCGTGGAACGGATCATGGAAAAGCTTGCGGGTACACATCCGATGTTTGCCTCCTCGGACAAGGCGCGGATGATCCAGATGTGTGACAATTGCCGCGTGAACGCACAGTTCCAGCAAGAGGACAACCCGTTCCAGTCTAACCCGAAGCCTCGTGTCGTTACGACCGAGGATTATTTCTCAAAACGAAAGGATCACTGAAGCTGTAAGGGCGCACCCAAGTCCGCTGCAGTTATGACCGAGACAAAGGCAAGGATGGCTTCCAGATCATCCAGCGTCATCTCGACGGGATAGATGGGCGATGGACGCTGTGGATCAAACGGAGGTGTCAGCCCGTCGATTTGTGTGAACGAGGGGTGCGGGTTGAGGGCGAAGAACGCCTCGAACCGTTCCGACCAGTCCGGCATGGCGCGCAGCACCGCGAAAGAGGGCGTCGATCCCAGACCATTCATCCGGTTTTTTGGTCCGATCACATGGCACCGACCGCAATGGGTCATCGACAGTTCCTCGCCGCGCAGCGTATCGCCGTCGATCACTGTTTCGGTTTCCACGGCTGCGATGTCGAAGCTGGCCGAGAAGGGCGTGCCTTGCTCTGGCGCATAGCTTTCAACCGTCCGTTTTCCGATATCGGACAGCAGCCAGTCGCGGAACCGCTCATGTTTGGCGTCCTCTTCGATCCGAAGGTGATAGATCACGCCGTCGCGCGCAAACACAGGATCACCCGGAGGCGCGGTTTCAAGCACCAAAACGCCGGCATCATCTGCAATAACCCGGATCCCGGTCTTGAGAGAAAAGCGAGGAAGGATATGTTGCAGCAGACCTGAGTCAGCAACCTCGTCCGGCGCGGCAAGACCAATCGCCTCTTGCGACCAAGAGGGGGTGGCAGAGAGCGTCAGGCTCAGGCACAAGAGGACAAAGCGCATGCCTCAGCCTAACGGCACGGCACCAAATGCGTCAAATGAACTGAATGAGACGGAGACACGTGCAATGAACGGCAACCACAGCTTGTCGATACGCAGAGCCCTGACCACCGGGTTCCAAAAGGAGAATGACGCATGAGTGTTCGTGACGCAGTTCTTGCAAACCTGAGAAAGATCATCGATCCGGTTTCTGGACAGGACATCGTCAGCGCCGGTGTCGTCCGCGCGCTGAACGTTGAAGGGGATACAGTGCGCTTTGTGCTGGAGATCGACCCCAAGCAGGCTGAGCGTATGGAGCCCGTCCGCGCCGCTGCCGAACAGGCCGCGAAACTGGTCGATGGTGTTTCGACAGTTTCCGCGATGCTGACCGCACATTCTGAAAAAGCACCGCCGGATCTGAAGCCCAAGCCGAAACCTTCGCAGACCGGACCGCAGGCCGTGCCGGGTGTGGACAGAATTATTGCTGTGGCTTCGGGTAAGGGTGGCGTTGGCAAGTCCACCGTTTCCGCCAACCTCGCTTGTGCATTGGCAGCCGAAGGGCGACGCGTGGGTCTGCTGGATGCGGATGTTTATGGCCCGTCGCAGCCCCGGATGCTGGGTGTTTCTGGCCGCCCGGCCAGCC
Organism: Ruegeria sp. CDSB013; assembly: GCF_059611165.1. NCBI lineage: Bacteria > Pseudomonadati > Pseudomonadota > Alphaproteobacteria > Rhodobacterales > Roseobacteraceae > Ruegeria > Ruegeria sp. CDSB013. The sequence continues at coordinate 325,066 of NZ_JBXWPA010000001.1, forward strand.
CTGACGGCAAAACGATCCTGCCATTGCGCAACCACGGCGTCACCATGATGTCGATGGGTCTGATGACCAATGAAGGTCAGGCCGTTGTCTGGCGTGGCCCGATGCTGATGGGCGCGCTGCAACAGATGATGGGTCAGGTGCAATGGGGCGCGCTGGATGTTCTAATCGTCGACCTGCCGCCCGGCACAGGTGACGTGCAGCTGACGCTTAGCCAGAAGTTCAACGTGGACGGCGCCATTGTTGTCTCGACTCCTCAGGACGTGGCTCTGATCGATGCCCGCAAGGGGATCGACATGTTCAACCAGCTCAAGACGCCAATCCTTGGGATGATCGAGAATATGTCGACGCATATCTGTTCGAACTGCGGCCATGAAGAGCATGTGTTCGGCCATGGCGGTGTGAAGTCCGAGGCCGAGGCGCTGGGCGTTCCTTTGCTGGGTGAAATCCCGCTGCATCTGGATATCCGCGTTGCCGCTGATGGCGGTGCACCGATCGTGGTCAGCAAGCCCGACAGTCCGCAAGCCGAAGCGTTCCGCCAAATTGCGCGCGGCATGATTGCCAAGGGCAACGCATGAACGAGCCGGTCTTTCCCCCTTTGCTGACGGGCCACCCGGTGCAGGGTGGGGAAGACCCGTTCGAGCGCGCGCAGGCAATGGCCGCGCTGGGCTGTGATGGCGGTACCGTGGTTTATAACATTCAGGCCGATCGTCTGCGTGTGGCCATCGTTTTTGCCCCCGAGGTTGTCTTGCGCGATGCGATGGCAATGGTGCCGCTTTGCGCTGTTGGGTTTCAGAACGCGCTGGGCGCGCTGGCCCCGCCTGAGGTCGCGGTTCATCTGGGCTGGGACGGGCTGATCTGTGTGAATGGGGCCAAATGCGGAATGTTCCGTGTGGCAGCTTCGGATGCAGATCCAGAAGCAGAACCGGATTGGCTGATCGTCGGTTGGGATTTGGCGCTGCTGCAAACCAGTCAGGCTCCGGGCGAAAACCCGGATGTCACCGCACTTTACGACGAAGGATGCGCGGATGTCTCGGCAACGCAGCTTGTCGAAAGCTGGTCGCGGCACATGATGACATGGCTGAACCGCTGGCAAGAGGACGGCAACGCGCCTGTGCACGGAGAATGGATAGGCCTGCTGCGCGGAGTGGGAGAGCCCTTCGGTGAAGCGGGCGTGTTTCTGGGAACGGATGAACGGTTCGGCATGCTGATCCGGCATGGTTCAGATACACAGCTTCGCCCGCTGACGGAATTGTTGGAGAACGGATGATGAAACTAGCGCGCGCAATCCATTTCGACGAAAGCGACATGAATGTGTTCCACTCCCCGGCGCGAACCGGGGAATGGTGCATTTCGGGCGGATTCGAGTTCTCAAATTGGGGCGAAGGCGATCTTGAAGGCAAAGCGCGTCAGGCTTTTGCGAATGGCTGGTTGGGTGTGGAAACCTTTGGGCGGGTGACATTCGTCGCGGTCACGCAAGTGGAACAGGCCGAACTGGATCAGATCGCGCAGAGCCTTGCTGAACACTTTGTGCAGCTTTACGGGGCACCGTCGGTCGAGGCCGCCATGGACGTCGCACAGGCCGAGATCGCCCACATGTCCGAGCTGTGTGATGAGCATAACCCAAACACGCTGCTGACCGTCTCGCGTGAGCTGTCAGACGCCGGAGTGCGTGAGGCTTTCCGTGTGATCACGCCGCAAGAAACTCAGCTAGAGGCTCTGGCCGTACATGGGTCATTGGACGAATAACCGTCAGATCAGATCCGCAAAGCCGCCAAATTGACCGCGCTTAAAGATCAATCCTTTGCCGGTGCGGTACATGACCTTTTGAACCTCACCAACAATGATCAGGTGATCCCCCGCATCATGCTGGGCGTGCACCTGACAATCGAACCGGGCCAGACAGCCGGATAATTGCGGTCGGCGCGCAGGGTCGTGGGCCCATTCCGCGTGCGAAAAATCCTTGCCGTCGCGGGCAAAGCGCAGGGCCTGTTCTTGCTGATCCTGCCCCATCACGTGGATCGAATAGTGTCGGCTGGCGTTGAAATCGTCGAACCGGTTGGAGTTTTTGGCCAAGCACCACAAGACGAGGGGCGGGTCCAGCGATACCGACGCGAATGAGTTGACCGTGATGGCCCGAGGGCCCTGATCGGTGTTCGTGGTGATCACCGTCACCCCGGTTCCGAAACACCCTAACGCTTCGCGAAAAGCGGTGCTTTGATCCGGGGTTGGAGTGAATTGTTTTTCCGTCATTGCGCGCTGATCCCGTGGCCGTGCCTCAGGTGCCACGACGCGCGGGGTTTGTCCATGAAAAGCTGCGTCCGGTATGCGTGTTTTCCGAACTAGTTCAGGTCTTCCAACAGACGACCATGTTGGCGCGTTGCCTCAATGACCAGGCCAAAGGTTGTCATGCCGCGCGCCTGAAGCATCGGTAACATTCTGACCAGCGCTTCGGCGGTAGCAACCGCATCACCCAGGGCGGTATGGCGAAGATGTTCGGGGATGGTGATCTCCAACCGTTCGCACAGAGCATCCAGCGTGTGTTTGTCACTTGCCCCGAACAGCACGGCAGACAACAGAACCGTATCCAGAATGGGGTGATCCCAATTGACATCCATGCGTTTTGCATGTCGCCGCAAAAAGGCCATGTCGAATGGCGCGTTATGGGCTACGATCACTGCGTCGCGGGCAAACTGATGCAGCGCGCGCCCGGCCTCGGCAATGTCCGGTTCGCCCTGAACCATGCGATCGCTGATCTTGTGCACCTTAGTCGAGGCTGGCGGGATCGGAATGCCGGGATCAACCAATGTGTCCAATTGCTCTCCGTCCACGATGCGGCCGTTGACAACCCGTACAGCTCCGATCTGAACGATTTCGTCCTTGTGTGGCAGCAGTCCGGTGGTTTCGGTGTCAAACACGACGAAACACAAATCCTGCAGAGCAAGGTTTTCGAAGGTCTCATCCGTCGACGTGTTCAACAAGTCGAAGTCATACACCAAAGGCCGTGCGGCTTCGGGTGCGATGTTCACGGCACTGTCCTCGAAGATCAGCATGTATCCGGGTGCGCCGCCAAGGGGCTTCATGCGCGCGCGGTAACTCTGCGTACCATCGACGCTGGTTAGCGTGCAGGCGACCTCAAGCCCGGTCTTCACCAGTTTGGCATGAGCCTCCTCCAGCGGATTAGATTGCAGGTATTCAAACAACGAGGCATTCAGCCGGGGATGCGCAACCTGTGCCAGAACCTCGGCCGCCTGACCATCGTACAAAACGATCTTGTGCGTTGGGCTCGCCAACAGCATTGCAACCGGGATTTCGGTCAATAAGGCCGTCAGACGTTGCTTTTCTGCCGCCAGATGTGCCGTCTCTTCGGCCACGGCCTGCGCGACGTCCATGGTTTTACCGGACAATTGGTCGGCCAGTCCGGCCGCGGCTGGTGCCAGATCACCCAGATATCGCGCGGCCTGTGTGTCCAATTCGGTGCTAACTCCGGCATGCGCGCGGGCCCTAAGTTGGGCGGATATCCGTTCGATTGGCTTGGCGACATTGTCGTCGAATAATAACCAAACCGCCGCAGTCAAAGCCAGAAAGCCAAAACCCATCAGGATTTCGGCAAAGATGAATGAATCAAGCAGATCAGGATCAGCAACGCGTCGATAGCTGATCCACAGTGCCAGAGAACTGACAGTCAGAGCGCCAAAGGCCATCAGGCAGAAGAACAGGAAAATGCGCAGACGCAGGCTTAACCGGTTCAGCATGTCACACTCCGCAGGTTGCCTCGACGATCGGGTCATTGGCGGTGACGTCAATCCAGTCGGCGTTCAGCAACCGGCCGTCATCCGCGAATTCTGCCCCATCTGCAAGATTAGCGCGGCTGTACTCTTTGCAGTTGACCACGACCGGCAGTTTTGAGACCGGCGCCCAGCGACCAAAAAGATACAGTTCCACCAAACGTTGTTCGGGAACCTGTTCATTGGTGCGCACGGAACCGGCATCAATGGCGGCAAAGCGGTCTACGAAGGGCACGGCATAGGTCCAGGGGCGATAGAAGGCGCGACTTTCAACTTCTTGAATGACGGTCATGCCTTCGGGAAGGGTATCGCGTGTGCGGTCGTACCAGGAATATTCACTGGTAATCGTCATGCCGATCATACCCAGACCAGCGGCAACGGGCGTCATCCAACGGGGCAGGCGGCCACCCGTCACTTTGTTCAGAACCATTACGATGCCCGCAAAAGCAAAGCCTGCAAATATTGTGCCGATCAGTTCCAGAAACATGTGACTCTCCGTATGTCTGGCGTAGTCGCCAATAGTTTTCGCTGCTTTAGCCCAGCATTCCCTTGCCGTGACCTACTGCCGATTGCATGGTTTTTACCACAACGAACGCATCCCGAAGATGACTTCGCTCAAAATCCGACAGGTCCGAGGGCGGAAGGAAATTGTCGGGTTTCCGATCGCTCTTCACAAGCCTGACCTGATGCTCAAGCCGGGTTTCTGCAATCAGATCATAGGCATCCAGCAAATCCCGCGCCCCGGAGGTACTGAGGATACCGCTTGATGCGGCAGCGTTCAGGCGTGCTCTGGTATTGGCTTCGGTCAGTTGCCCTTGAAGGCTGTAGATCCGCGCAAGGTCAACGACGGGGACCACGCCATTATGTTTGAGATCCAGCGTATTGCGATGTTCACCAGACCGGATGGTCGCAAACCCGCGTAACAGACCCAACGGAGGCGTGTGCTTTAGCGAATTTGAAATCATGTGCGCCACAAAGATCGAGTTTGCGTTGGCCGCTGCCAGTGTCTCGGCCTGCAGATCGTCGAACAGGTGAAAGGCCCCGCCGATAGGGCGCAGGTCGAACATGACTGAGGCCAGCATCTGCGCCTCGGGGTTCGGTTTGGCGATCCATCCGTTGAAGTAGTCGCGCCAAACGCGGACAGGCTGACACCATCGTGGGTTGGTCGCCATCATGTCGCCCGGGCAATAGAAATATCCGCAGGTGTCCAGGCCATCCGAGACGTACGTGGCAAGCTCGGCGAAGTACTTCATATCGGCATCGGTCACGCTGTTGTCCAGCATCAGACAGTTGTCCTGATCGGATACTCCGGTTTGTTCTTGCCGCCCTTGCGACCCACAGGCCAACCACAGATAGGGAACGGGTGCTGGGCCCAGCTTGTCCTCGGCCAAGGCCAACAACCGGCGGGTTGCCGTGTCTGCAATGTCCGTTATCAGCCGCGTCACGATCTCGTGCCGGTTTCCGGCAGCCACCAGTTGCACCAGAAGTTGCGGGATTTCAGCCGTTACCACCGCCATTTGATCCGCTGAGTCCGCTTGAGCGATCCGGCGGACAAGCTCTGCCGAATTCACGGCCTGATAATGGGTTAGGTCCGTTTGCGTTACGATGCCGACCAAACGTCCACCTTCGCTAATTGGGATATGACCGATCCCGCGTTCCATCATCACGTGCAGAACGTCCGATCCAATGTCAGATGGCGACAGGGTGATTGGGTTGGCTGTCATGATCGCTGAAACCGGTGTGTCTGCAGGCATGCCATTGGCTACGTATTTGCCCGAGATATCGCGCAAGGTGGCGATACCCAGCAGGCTATCCGTTTCGGTGACGCACAAGGATGAAATGTGCTTGTCACGCATGATCCGGGCGGCTTCTTGAACTGATGTGTCCGGTGGGCAGGTTGCAGGGTTATGCGCCATAAGAACGTCAATCGCGCTGGTGGCCAGGCTTTGCGGGCCGGACCGGTTCGAACGGGTCCGGTTGAAGAATTTCGAAACGACGTCGTGGCCATCTATAAGTTGACGCACCAGGTCGGGGGGCAAAACCAGCAACACGGATGGCGTATGCGCCCGCGCTTTAGTCGCGGCCTTGCCGTCCTTTAGCAGGCCGCGCTCTCCGAACGAGTTTCGCAGACCAAGATGGGACACGACAGCGTCGTTCTCATCGGTAATCTCAACTTGCCCCTCGTAGATCACAAAGACGCCGGGCAGGGTGTGCCCCAATTCGTATACGGGAAAGTCCTCGTCGACCTCCCATACCTCGATCTGCTTTGCGACCTGATCCAACGTTTCCGGGGGCAGGGCATCATAGGGATGTACGGACTTTAGAAACCGGGTGATCTGGTCATGGGACAGAGGCATCAATCACTCCTTGGTTTCTGGTTTAAAAATCCCGCCCGGTGGAGTGCCGGACGGGAAAAGTTGATCGAAAGACGCGGCACAGGAAAGTTAACCTTATGCCGCATCATGCTCACTTGTTCTGAGCTGCGCCAGCGCCACGGGGAATGCGGACGCTTTCGACCAATTCAACGATCTCCGGCGGAGTCTCTTTGGTCATTCCGGCGACGACGTAAGCGACGCCGAAGTTGATCATTGCACCGATGGCGCCGAACGAGGTCGACTTGATCGGACCCAGGAGCGGATCAGCATCAGTGAACGAGTTGGTGCCCGGAATGAACAGCCAGCCCTTGTGCAGGAAGATGTAGACCAGGGTTACGGTCAGACCAGCCAGCATACCTGCGACAGCACCGGTGTTGTTGATACGGGTCGAGAAGATCCCCATCATCAGCGCCGGGAAGATCGAGGCAGCCGCCAGACCAAACGCCAGGGCCACGGTTTGCGCCGCAAAGCCCGGTGGGTTCAGACCCAGATAGGTTGCGACAACGATGGCCACGGCCATGGCGATACGAGCAGCCAGCAGTTCTCCTTTTTCAGAGATTTGCGGGTTGATCGCACCTTTGACAAGGTCGTGGGATACCGCCGACGAGATCGCCAGCAACAGACCCGCAGCGGTCGACAGAGCAGCCGCAAGACCACCGGCAGCGACCAGACCGATCACCCAACCCGGCAGGTTGGCAATCTCGGGGTTGGCCAGAACCAGAATGTCGCGGTTGAACTTGGTCAGCTCGTTTCCGACCCAGCCTTTTTCTTCGGCAAGTGCCTGCATGTCGGCGTTCTTGTCGTTGTAGTACTGGATCTTGCCGTCGCCGTTCTTGTCTTCCCAGTCCAACAGACCGGTTTTCTGCCACGTCTGCATCCAGTCATAGCGCGGATCATTGTCGATATCCTCGACCGAGACAGCGCCACCTTCGATGCCACCATTGGGCCACATCATGTCGGTGATGTTCAGACGCGCCATTGCGCCAACCGCAGGGGCGGTCAGATACAGCAGAGCGATGAAGACCAGCGTCCAGCCAGCGGACCAGCGGGCATCCGACACTTTCGGTACGGTGAAGAAGCGCATGATCACGTGCGGCAGACCGGCGGTGCCGATCATCAGCGACAGTGTGAACAGAACCATGTTCAGTGTGTTCGAGTGGTGGGCAGTGTATTCGTTAAAGCCCAGCTCGGTCACGATCGCGTCAAGCTTGGTCAGCAAAGGCTCACCACTGGCAGTATCGCTGAACAGACCCAGCGCCGGAACCGGCGTGCCGGTCAGCTGCAGCGAGATGAAGATCGCCGGGATTGTGTAGGCAGTGATCAGTACGCAGTACTGTGCGACCTGAGTGTAGGTCACGCCTTTCATCCCACCGAACACTGCGTAAGCAAACACGACACAAGCACCGATCAGCAGACCAGAGGTGTTCGATACTTCGAGGAAGCGGCCAAAGGCCACGCCCACACCGGTCATCTGACCAATCACGTAAGTCACCGATGCAACGATCAGACAGATCACTGCAACGATACGCGCGGTCTGGCTGTAGAAACGGTCGCCGATGAATTCCGAGACAGTGTATTTGCCAAACTTACGCAGATAGGGCGCAAGCAGCAGTGCCAGCAGCACGTAACCGCCGGTCCAACCCATCAGGAAGGTCGAATTGTCATAGCCGGTAAAGGCGATCAGGCCCGCCATCGAAATGAACGAGGCCGCAGACATCCAGTCTGCCGCTGTTGCCATGCCGTTGGTGACCGGGTGAATGCCGCGACCGGCGGCGTAGAATTCCGATGTGGAACCCGCACGGGCCCAAATCGCGATGCCGATGTACAGCGCAAAAGACGCGCCGACAAAGAGCAGGTTAATGGTAAACTGGTCCATTCCGCTTACTCCTCATCCACGCCGTATTCGGCGTCCAGCTTGTTCATGCGCCAGGCGTAGTTGAAAATCAGCACCAGAAAGACCAGGATCGATCCCTGCTGAGCGAACCAAAAGCCCAGATCGGTGCCGCCAACGGCGATGCCAGACAGCAGCGGACGCAGCAGAATGCCGAATCCAAAAGACACCAGCGCCCAGATCACGAGGCTGATGTAGATGAGACGCAGGTTCGCCTGCCAATAGCCCTTGTCGGCTTCGGCAGTCTGCGCGGAGTGTGTTGATTGATCCGCCATTGCGGGTTCCTCCTTCGCTTCTTCCATAGGCGACCCGTTGTCCTAAACCTCCAACGCGCGGGGCCGCTTTTCGAAATGCCGAATGCCAGGGTGGCATCAGGCACGACTTCTCCGATCCGCCAAGGCGGGTACTTTGAAGTTTTCCTTTAGGAATTGGACCCTTATTCAGGGCGGGCCGTCTTCCCTTAGTTCATGGCGTCGCTGACTATCCTTTCCAGATTGCCAGCGATGTCTTCGATATTTCCCATGGCGTTCAGACCTTTCAGAACACCGTGGTCTTGGTAATAGGTAATCAGCGGCGCGGTTTGCGCATGATAGGCCGCCAGACGTGAGGCGACGGTTTCGGCATTATCATCAGCGCGGCGCTTGAATTCCGTGCTGCCGCATTTGTCGCATTTGCCTTTAATGGCAGGGATCTTGAACGTGTCATGGAACCCTTCGCCACATCCGGCGCAGGTGTAGCGGCCCGAGATACGGATCACCATTTCACCATCTTCGACTTCAAGGCTGATGGCGGCGTTGATCTTCTGCCCAGTTTCCGACAGCAACCCGTCCAGCGCCTCGGCCTGAACCGTGGTGCGTGGAAAGCCGTCCAGAATGACGCCCTTGGCGCAATCCGGTTCAGCTAGGCGATCACGAAGGATGGCAATGACGATGTCGTCGCTGACCAGATCACCAGCTTCCATCACGGCCTTTGCGGCTTTGCCTGCATCGGTTTCTGCCGCGACTGCGGCGCGCAGCAGGTCGCCGGTGCTGAGTTGAACCAGCCCGAATTTGTCCTCGAGCATACGGGCCTGTGTTCCCTTCCCGGCACCCGGAGGGCCGAGAAGGATCAGAACAGCGGGTGTGGTGATCGTGGCAGCGTCCATCACATCCTCACTTGTTTGCACGATTTTCGATCAGGTCTTCGACCACCGATGGATCGGCAAGTGTCGAAGTATCGCCCAATGCGCCAAAGTCGTTCTCGGCAATTTTGCGCAGGATACGGCGCATGATCTTGCCGGAACGGGTCTTGGGCAGACCGGGTGCCCACTGGATCACGTCGGGCGACGCAATCGGGCCGATCTCGGTCCGGACCCAGGTGCGCAGCTCTTTCAGCAGCTCATCCGACGGCTCGCGGTCATTCATCAGAGTGACATAGCAATAGATGCCTTGCCCTTTGATCTCATGGGGGTATCCGACCACGGCGGCCTCGGCCACGGCGGCATGCGCTACAAGCGCGCTTTCAACTTCGGCGGTCCCCATACGGTGGCCCGAGACGTTGATCACATCGTCAACGCGACCGGTGATCCAGTAATCACCATCCTCGTCACGACGGCAGCCGTCACCGGTGAAGTAGTAACCTTTGTAGTCCGAGAAATAGGTCTTTTCGAACCGTTCATGATCACCCCAGACGGTGCGCATTTGGCCGGGCCAGCTGTCCTTGATACACAGAACACCTTCGACGCCGTTGCCGTTGATCTCGATGCCTGATTGCGGGTCCAGCACGACCGGCTGAATGCCGAAGAATGGTTTCATCGCAGCGCCCGGCTTCATCGCGTGAGCGCCGGGCAGGGGGGTCATCAGATGACCACCGGTCTCGGTCTGCCACCATGTATCCACGATGGGGCAATTGCCTTTGCCGACTACCTCATTGTACCAGTTCCAGGCTTCGGGGTTGATCGGTTCGCCCACGGTGCCCAGTAGTTTCAGGTCGCTCAGATCATGCTTCTCGACCCACTCGTTGCCTTGCCCCATCAACGCGCGGATCGCGGTTGGTGCGGTATAGAACTGGTTGACCTTGTGCTTGGCGCATACCTCCCAGAACCGGCCCGCGTCGGGGTAGGTAGGGACACCTTCGAACATCAGAGTAGTCGCGCCGTTGGCCAGCGGGCCATAGACGATATAGCTGTGGCCTGTGACCCAGCCCACGTCAGCAGTGCACCAATACACATCGCCCTCGTGGTAATCGAAAGTGATCTCATGGGTCAGCGATGCGAAAACCAGATAGCCGCCAGTGGTATGTACCACACCCTTGGGTTGTCCGGTCGAGCCGGAGGTGTAGAGGATGAAAAGCGGGTCTTCGGCGCTCATCTCAGCAGGCGCGCAGTAGTCATCGGCCTCAAGCGCCAATTCGTTGTAATCATAGTCGCGGCCGTCGATCCATGTGGTCTGACCACCAGTGCGTTTGACCACCAGGCATTTCACCGTGTCTTTGCAGTGCAACAGGGCGGCGTCCGCATTGGATTTCAGCGCAGTCTTGCGGCCGCCTCGCGGGGCCTCGTCGGCAGTGATGACAACCTTTGCGTCGCAGCCATTGACGCGCGCCGCCAGAGCGTCTGGTGAAAAACCCGCAAAGACGATCGAATGGATCGCGCCAATGCGCGCGCAGGCCAGCATGGCATAGGCGGCCTCGGGGATCATCGGCATATAGATCACGACGCGGTCGCCCTTACGCACGCCCAGCGATTCCAGAATGTTTGCCATCCGGCAGGTCCGGCGGTGCAACTCAGCATAGGTGATGTGCTGCGCTTCGTCTTTTGGATCATCCGGTTCCCAGATGATCGCAGTTTGATCGCCGCGGGTTTTCAGATGGCGGTCCAGGCAGTTGGCCGAAACGTTCAGCGTTCCGTCTGCGTACCAGTTGATTCCGACCGAGCCGAAATCATAGTTTACATCTTTGACTTGTGTGTAGGGCTTGATCCAGTCGATCCGCTTGCCTTGTTCGTCCCAGAACGCGACGGGATCGTTGATCGAAGCCGCATACATCTCAGTGTATTTTTCAGCGTTAACATGCGTGCGGGCCACGGTTTCGGCGGACGGCGGAAAGGTATTGGCTTCTGCCTGGGCAGCGGTTGTCATTCTGAGGCTCCTCCCTCTGGATCATATTGAATCAGACCGATTTTGCCTGCTGAACTGGCGATGTCGATCTGTTTCCTCCTTGTGCGCAATAATACGGAGAGCTGAAAACAAGGAAATAAATTACCGATTTCTCACGATTAGTTTGTAAATTATTTTTTTAACCTGGAGGGAATTTGTAAAGAAAGAGGTCATCTTTGGAAATAGTGGTTTTTTTACATAGCTTTGGCTGTAATGAAAATTTGTGGGGAAATAAGCCACCCGATTACAACTAAATTGCATCTGAGACTCACCTTTCGGTTGTTAGCGCTCAACGGTGCCATTCCTTGCTGGCCATGAATGCCGACCGGGGGTTGGCACATTCCGATGTTGGCGCTAGCTTTGACCGCAAGCGCCTCGGTAAGGGGGTGCAGCAAAGGGAGAAATCAGTATGAAAAAGATTTTGAGCGGCTCTGCTGTGGCCGCCTTGTGTGTTGCGTTCGTGTCCGAGGCAGCCGCAACTGAATGGAATGCTTCGGTCTGGGGCAAACGTCGTGCGTTCACCGAGCATGTTGAGAAACTGTCTGAATTGGTCAGCGAAAAGACAAACGGCGATTTCACCATTAATGTCAGCTATGGCGGCCTGTCCAAGCCGCGCGAAAACCTGGATGGAATCGAAATTGGTGCGTTTGAGATGGCTCAGTTCTGTGCCGGATATCATCGCGACAAAAACCGCGCGATCACCGTTCTGGAACTGCCGTTCCTAGGCGTGAACAACCTGGATGAGGAAGTTGCCGTCAGCCACGCGGTCTACGATCACCCTGCCGTTAAGGATGAGATGGCGCAGTGGAATGCGCGTATCATCATGACCTCGCCCATGCCGCAGTACAACATCGTCGGAACCGGCGACCCGCGTGACGAACTTGCCGAGTTCGAAGGCATGCGTGTCCGCGCCACAGGTGGTCTGGGCAAGGCATTCGAGGCGGTTGGTGGTGTGCCGACTTCGGTTCCTGCAACCGAAGCCTTTAACGCAATGGAGTCCGGTGTCGTTGACACGGTTGCCTTTGCTCAGCACGCGCACCTGTCTTTTGGCACGATCAACGAAGCAGATTGGTGGACGGCCAACCTGAACCCCGGCACTGTGAATTGCCCGGTTGTGGTCAATATCGATGCCTATGAGGCACTGCCGGCTGAGCATCGCGAGGCGCTGGACAGTTCGATCGACGAAGCGATTGATCACTATCTGGCCAATTATGGGTCGCTGCTGGACCAGTGGGACAGTGTTTTGGACGAAAAGGGCGTCGCAAAGGTACAGATCGATGATGCGGTAATCGCAGAGTTCCGCACCAAAGCTGCCGATCCCATCCGGGCACAGTGGATTGAGGATATGTCCGCTCAGGGTATCCCTGCGCAGGACCTGTATGATCTGGTCCAGTCCACGCTGGAACAGCAGCGCAGCGGTAACTAAACGCAAAATCCGGGTGCCCATCGGGGCATCCGGACACCGATAAAAATACAGGGGAACACCGCAATGGCAGGACAGGCCACGGTGCTTGAAGACAACAGCCTCCTGAGTTCTTTGGACCGTAAGTTGTTGAGGTTAGAGCGGTTTCTGGCTCTGATCAGCGGCCTTGCCGTGTTCAGTCTTATGGTTCTGGCGGTTGTCTCGGTCAGCGGACGCAATGCGATTAACGCACCTTTGCCAGGATATGTCGACTGGATCGAACAGGCGATGCCGCTGATTGCATTTCTGGGCATTTCATATGTTCAGCGCGATGGCGGTCATATACGGATGGACATTGTCATCTCACGCCTGCACGGCCGGGCGCTGTGGCTGTTCGAGCTTATTTCGGTTCTTCTGATCCTGGTGCTGATGCTGGCCTTGGTCTGGGGCAGTTGGTCCCATTTTGACCGCTCGTTCGACTTTGGCGCGCCGATGTGGAGCCGGGACAGTTCAATCGACATCGGTATCCCGCTTTGGCCGGCCAAACTGCTGGCACCTGTGGCGTTCTCGGTGCTTTGCCTACGGCTGCTGCTTCAGGTTTGGGGATATGGTCGCGCGCTGATCGTAGGGGCCGAAAGCCCCGTAGCCGTTCCACTGATACAGGATGCGGCTGCTCAGGCCGCTGCCGAAGCCGAACAATTCGAAGGGCAGGACTAACGCATGGACTCGATAGAGATTGGCCTGTGGGTCACGGGTGGCCTGCTGGTTCTGGTTGTGACCGGAATGCGCGTGGCCTTCGCGGCGGCTCTTGCGGGGCTGGTCGGGTTGGTTTGGATTTTCTGGGCCAAGTTTGGATACGATCCTGATCGTTTCGGCAAAGCACTAACCGTCGCGGTCAAGACGGCGGGGCAGGTGCCCCATTCCAAGGTTGCAGCCCATACACTCAGCCTGATCCCCACCTTTATCCTGATCGGTTATCTGGCCTATTATGCTGGCCTGACGCGCGCGTTGTTCGAGGCTGCTAAACGTTGGGTTGCGTGGGTGCCCGGAGGGCTCGCGGTATCGACTGTGTTCGCCACAGCCGGGTTCGCGGCCGTTTCCGGTGCTTCGGTGGCAACGTCTGCCGTGTTCGCTCGGATTGCTATCCCCGAGATGTTGAAAGTCGGTTACAACAAGCAATTCGCAGCCGGAGTGGTCGCAGCGGGCGGTACACTTGCATCCCTTATCCCGCCATCCGCGATCCTTGTGATCTATGCCATCATCGTGGAACAGGATGTGGGCAAACTGCTGCTTGCCGGGTTTATCCCCGGTGCATTTTCGGCCGTTGTGTACGGTCTGCTTATCGTCGGCATCGCGGTTGTATTCAAAAACGTTGGTCCACCGGTAACAGGTTTCACCTGGAAGCAGCGTTTTGCGTCGCTGCCGGGCGCGTTTCCGATTGTCGCCGTAATCCTGATCATCATTTGCTTTGTCTATAACCCGTTTGGAGAAAAGGCTTGGGGCACTCCAACCGAAGGCGGAGCAATCGGTGCCTTCATCGTCTTCTGTTTCGCCCTTTTCCACGGAATGCGGTGGCCCGAACTGAAGTCGGCGCTGCTGGAAACCGCCAAACTAACCGCGATGATCTTCACGATCATCTGGGGGGTGCTGATCTACGTACGGTTTCTGGGGTTCGCGGATCTTCCAGGCGCGTTTTCGGACTGGATCACTTCGTTGGAAATGTCGCCGATGCTGATCCTGATCTGTATCCTGCTCGCCTATGCGGTCTTGGGCATGTTCATGGACGCCATTGGGATGCTGTTGCTGACGCTGCCAGTGGTTTACCCGGCGGTAATGGCCCTGAACGGGGGTGAGACTGTCAGCGCAGCAGAAAGCGCCTTTGGCATGTCAGGTCCGATGTGTGCGATCTGGTTTGGTATTCTGGTGGTGAAAATGGCCGAGTTTTGCCTGATCACGCCTCCTATTGGCCTAAATTGTTTCGTGGTTGCCGGGGTACGTCCGGATCTGAGCGTTCAGGATGTGTTCAAGGGCGTTACGCCGTTCTTCATCGCCGACGGCGTAACGATCGCGCTGCTCGTGGCGTTTCCCGGTATCGTACTCTACCTGCCGTCATTGGCCGGATAGAAAAAGCCCCCGGTGGTGAACCGGGGGCTAGTCGACGTGAAGTGCGGGTTCTTCAGCTCGCCCGCATCAGCATCCCATACAGATCCCGTGGATCATCCGGATCTGCCAACATATCCAAAGGTTCAAAGAAATCAGTGCCTTTGATGGCAAACTGGACGTAGCGCAAGGCTGAGAAATCTTCGATCGCAAAGCCAACACTATCAAACAGAGTGATCTGTCGGTCGTCGCGTCGGCCCTTGGCCTGGCCGGTCATGACCTGCCACAATTCGGTCACTGGGTGATCCTCGGCCAAGGCCTGGATCTCGCCCTCGATGCGTGTTTGTTCCGGGTATTCGACGAAGATGTCCGAGCGCAGCAGAATATCGCGGTGTAGTTCGGTCTTGCCGGGGCAATCACCGCCAATTGCATTGATGTGGACGCCCGGTCCGACCATGTTGTCCGTCAGGATCGTTGCGTTTTTCTTGTCCGCCGTACAGGTCGTGATGATCTGAGCGCCTTCGATGGCGTCCTCGGGTGTTTTGCAATGCACCACCGTCAGACCGGAATTTTTAAGGTTTGCCGCGCATTTTTCGGTTGCTGCATGATCGGTATCGTAAAGGCGCACAGTGTCGATCCCGCACATGGCCTTGAACGCCAGGCATTGGAACTCGGACTGAGCGCCATTCCCAATCATCGCCATAACACGCGATGACTTGGGTGCCAGATAGCTGCCGACAAGGGCCGAGGTTGCCGCCGTGCGGAGGGCGGTTAGCATCGTCATCTCGGTCAAAAGCGTAGGGTAGCCGGTATAGACGTCGGCCAGAAGGCCAAAGGCTGTCACGGTCTGAAGGCCCTCGGACGTGTTCTTGGGGTGCCCGTTGACGTATTTGAACCCATAGGCCTCACCATCCGAGGTCGGCATCAGTTCGATTACGCCATGGGGAGAATGCGCCGGGATGCGGGGGGTCTTGTCAAAGCTCTCCCATCGTTTGAAGTCGGATTCGATCTGAGCCGCGATCTGAGTGATCATCTTTTCAAGCCCGATATGGTGCACCAGCCGCATCATGTTGTCGACGGATACAAAGGGCACAAGCGCCTTGTCAGAAGGTTGCATCATGGTCTCCTATCGGCGGGAAAGGTGGATACCGGCGATCATGCAGCGTACTGATCCTCCGGCTGTTTCTATGGTTGGAACTGACAATGGCAGCAGAGTGGCGCTGTCTTCGATAATGTCGGTCTGTTGGGGTGTCAGCGCATCTTTGGCGCGACTGGAAAGAGCCAGCACGAGCCCATCACGACCACTAAGCTCGATGGTGTTTCCGGCAAAGTCTGCGATCTGGTCATGGGACAGATCGATTACGGTGCGACCGGATTCTTCCAATCGCGCCTGTACGGTCGCGCGGCGTTCGGCATCGATGATCATGTCGAGGCAGATCAGTGCATAATGTGTGCCGATCCCCATCAGGACATTGGTGTGATAAACGTCTCGGCCTGCGTCGTCCCTAGCTTCGAACGCGATGGGTTCGTAGTTGAAGTTCGTGCAGAACCGCTCCAACAAAACGGGATCAGCGCGGTTTGACTTGACCGTGTAAGCGATGCGGCCGACGTGATCGAGAACCATTGCTCCGGTACCTTCCAGTGCGAGATCGTCCTGTTCCAGCCCCGAATAATCGATCACGTCCTGAACGCGGTATTCCTGTTTCAGCAACTCGATAACATCTGTGCGGCGTTCGCGTCGACGCGACGGAACAAACATCGGATAGATCGCGACGTGCCCGCCGGGATGTGTCGAGAACCAGTTGTTGGGAAAGACACTGTCCGGCGTGTTCTGTTGACCGTGATCATCAAATATATGAACTGTGACGCCTGCATTGCGCAGTTGCTCGACTGCGCGATCATGTTCATCGCGCGCGGCTGCTGAAGTCGCTTCGGCGGATCGGTGTGCCAGTGTCTGAAACGCATTGTCATGGCGAGTCTCTGGGTTCGACACAAACTCGTGCGGTCGAACCATGACGACAGCGGAAGGAGATTGCAGGGAATTCATCAGAAACTCCGGGTCGGGCGGTCGAAGATGCGACGGCCAAGCAGGGACGCGGCCAAGTCGACCATCAGCTTTGCGGTACGCCCACGCTCATCAAGGAATGGGTTCAACTCGACCAGATCCAGCGAACAGACGAGCCCGCTTTCATGCAGCAGCTCCATCGCCAGATGAGCTTCGCGTTCGGTTGCGCCACCGGGAACGGTTGTACCGACAGCGGGGGCGATCGAGGGGTCGAGGAAATCAACATCCAGAGATACGTGAAGAATGCCATTTGCCGCGCGGACACGGTCGAGGAACGCGATCAGCGGCGCTTTGATGCCGTGCTCGTCAATGCTGCGCATGTCTGCCAGCACGGCCTGATCCTGTTCCAGTCGTGCACGTTCAGCCGGGTCCACGGATCGCAGGCCGATCATGCCTACTCGATCCGTTGGGACCGGGGCAGCCAGCGTAGGGAAGGCGTCAAATCCGGGTTGCCCCGTGAAATAAGCAACCGGTGTGCCGTGCAGGTTGCCACTGCCCGTGCTGTCGGGTGTATGAAAATCGCTATGAGCGTCCAGCCAAAGTACGAACAGAGGTCGCCCGATCCCGTCGGCATGTGCTGCCATCCCGGCAACTGTGCCCATGGACAAGGCGTGATCGCCGCCCATAAAAATCGGCAGTCCGTTCGGCGCGGTTTCCTGTGCGGCGCGGCTCAGAGCGCTGGTCCAACCGACGCACTCGGGCAGGGCCACAAGGTGTGGATGCTCCGGTACATCTGACGGATCGGCACCGACATTGCCGACATCCGTCACTTGGTGTCCGAGGTCAGTTAGAGCTTGTTCCAGACCGGCCACCCGATAGGCGTCCGGGCCCATGCGGCAGCCCTGACGACGCTTTCCTGCGTCCATCGGTGCGCCAACCAATATTACATTTTGCGTATCCATATGACTATCTAGACCCTCATGATGGCTTGCGAAAAGACAGCAAAATGTTCAAAATGACATTCGGATAAGCGAAATGGGAAGTGGTTATGGACGATTTGGATAGTAGGCTGCTGAGTGCATTGCACCGCGACGCACGAGCATCGCTATCCGAACTCGCCGAAACGCTGGGGGTAACACGCACCACTGTCCGCAGCCGCCTGCAACGGCTCAAACAGTCAGGTGAGATAGTTGGGTTCACCGTCCTCACCCGACAGGACGTTGCGCAAAGCCCGGTGCGCGGGCTGATGATGTTGGAAATCGAAGGCCGTGGGACTGAACGTACGATGGCTCGTATTGCTGCTATGCGGCAGGTGCGCGCGGTTCACTCCACGAACGGCAGCTGGGATCTGATCGCCGAAATCTGGACCGAAACCCTGGCCGAACTGGACGAGGTTTTGTTCCAGATCCGGCGCATGGAAGGGATAACCAAATCCGAGACTAACCTGTTGCTGTCCACGCGCAAAGGTCGGGTCTGACGCCCGTAGCGCTTTGAGCTAGAACGAAATTGTGCGAAAGTCGGCCTGCGCGTTTCGATTGTTCAGAGTGTGATCGCGCCTGAGAGCAGGGACAAAGCATGGCAACTCACGAAAATGCCGAAGAACTCTGGGCTGTGCGCCTGGCCGAGCGGGTATCGGGATTTCTTGAAAAGCCCGTAGTCCGAATCGCGATACC
Source organism: Ruegeria sp. CDSB013 (assembly GCF_059611165.1). NCBI lineage: Bacteria > Pseudomonadati > Pseudomonadota > Alphaproteobacteria > Rhodobacterales > Roseobacteraceae > Ruegeria > Ruegeria sp. CDSB013. The sequence goes on from NZ_JBXWPA010000001.1 coordinate 343,431, forward strand.
GATTCTGGTTACCCTTATTGCCCTGACTGTCCTTCATGAACTGTCTTCGCACGTCAAATGGGCCGATGTAAAAACGGACGTCGCGAACACATCGTGGAAACTGATGTTTTTCGCCCTGTGCTGGACGGCAGTCAGCTTTTTGTCACTGTCACTTTACGATGTGTTTGCCGTGCAAAGCGTGGCAGATGGCGAGGTCCCATTGCCTGTCGCAGGCATGGCTGGGGCCTGTGGCTATGCCGTCTCGAATTGCCTTGGGTTTTCCTACATCACCGGCACGGCGATCCGGTATCGGATCTATGCGTCCCTGGGTCTTGATCTGGGTCGAGTCGCGGGGGTGATCGCTACATCCTGGATCGCGTTCTGGTCGGGTTTCATTCTGCTTTTGGGCGGGTTGCTAACCTTTCATCCGGACGGAGTGTCCAAGGTTCTGCCGATAAGTGACACGTTCGAAACCGTGATAGGCCTGTGCCTGCTTGTTGGTTTTGCAGCCTTGTTCATTTGGCTGTCCAAGGGCGGACGCAGACTGGCCACCGGTGGTTTTGGTTTCAATCTGCCGGGCGGCAAGTTGCCGGGATTGCTGACGCTGGCGGCTGTGGGCGACCTGTTTGGGGCGTCAATGACACTGTACGTGTTGATGCCGGATGATCTGGGCGTCGGGTTTCCGTTCTTCTTCACCGTTTACATTGGCGCTATTGCAGTCGGAATCCTCAGCCACGCTCCGGGCGGAATTGGCGCGTTTGAGGCAACTTTAATCGCCGGGCTAGGGGCCTCGGGTCGGTCTGACGTGATCGCGGCCCTGTTGCTTTACCGGTTGGTCTATACCTTCCTGCCGTTCGCCATTGCGACGCTGTCCATCGCGGTGGCTTCGGCCCTGACGCACCGACATCACATCAGCGGAGCCGCCACGTGGGTTTACCGCGTGATCCGTCCGATTGTGCCTATGGTCGCGGCCGGTGTCGCAGCTGTGGCGGGTGTCATTCTGCTGGTGTCCGGGGCGTTGCCTGCAGGCAGCGAGAACCTTAGCGCATTGCGGGACTTTCTACCTTTGTCCTTCGTTGAAGCTTCGCATCTTGCCGGAAGCGCTGTCGGAGTTCTACTGATCCTTGTTTCACGCGGCCTGTTCCGCAAGCTGTACCGCGCATGGATAGTGGCCATGCTGCTGATGGTTGCCGGGTTCGTCGCATCGCTGACCAAGGGTCTCGATACGCACGAAGCGATCAGCATGTTGGGCACAATCGCCTTGCTGGCCACTTTTCGCGGGGCGTTTTACCGGGTCAGCGGGGCCTCGATATTCCGTCTGAACATCCCGTGGCTGGTCAGCGTGGTCGCCTTGCTTCTGGTCGTCTTTTGGGTCGGGCTGTTTTCCTATTCGCATGTCGAGTACCAGAACGCCTTGTGGTGGGAGTTCGCGTGGAACGGTGACGCCTCGCGCTTTTTGCGATCCAGTCTTGTGGTGGCGCTTATTCTTGGTGTGGTGGCCGTAAATTCTTTGTTCGGGCGCGAGGTTCCGGAACCGGTCCGGACGGAGATCCCCGAGGTTGTTGAACGTCTGGTCATGGAAAGTGAAGATACCGAGTCTCAGATTTCACTGACCGGCGACAAGCAATTCCTGATTTCACCGGACAATGACGCATTTCTGGCTTATGCCGACACAGGCAATGCGCTGATCACCAAGGGGGAGCCGGTTGGGGATGAAGCCGCCGGAAATCAACTGATCTGGCAGCTGCGCGAAATGGCGGATCGCGAAGGCAAATTGTGCGCCTTCTACAGCGTATCGACTAAGTACTTGCCGACGTTTCTGGATCTGGGCCTGTCTATTCTGAAGATCGGAGAGGTCGCGCGCGTGCCGTTGAAAGATTTCTCGCTGGACGGCAAATCTCGCAAGCGGTTCCGTCAGGCCAAGAACCGGGCCGAACGCGAAGGGTATGTGTTCGAGATCATACCGAAGGAAAAAGTGGGCTCTGTGTTGCCCGAATTGCGCAAGATTTCAGACGATTGGCTGGAGCATAAGGCGGGCGAGGAGAAGGGGTTCGCCTTGGGCGGGTTTGACGATGAATACCTGTCCTATTTCGATTTCGCGGTGCTGAAGAAGGCAGATACGGGAAAGATCGTCGCCTTCGCGAACCTCTTCCAAGGCGGGAACAAGTCCGAATTGTCGTTGGACCTGATGCGGTATGAGCCGGACGGGTCGAACTTTATCATGGACGCCTTGTTTGCCGAGATGATGACCTGGGGGGCAGAGCAGGGGTTCCATTGGTTCTCGCTAGGAGCGGCACCGTTTTCGGGAATTGAGAACCGGCAACTGGCGTCTTTCTGGAACCGCGTGGGAGGGTTCGTATATGAGCACGGCGAGCAGTTCTATCACTTCGAAGGGCTGCGATCTTTCAAGCAGAAGTTCGATCCGGAGTGGAGCCCGAATTACCTCGCCAGCCCCGGTGGTCTGGCAGCACCACGTATTCTGTACGAGGTGAACATCCTGATTTCAGGCGGTTTGCGCGGGCTGACGAAGTAACACTCAGTTCAGACTGGCGCGGGTTGGGGTTTTCTCCAGAAGATCGCCCCAATCTGTGCGATATGCCATTTCGGCCAGAACGGTTTCTGGTAGGAATTCTTGGTTCTGCCGGATCTGCCAGCCGCCACCCAATCCCTTGTAAACCGCAACCAGATTGCTGGACACCTGCTGGCGGGCCTGAATCAGATTGGCTTGTGATCGCAACAGGGCTGTTTGGGTGTTCAGGATACGCGAATAGCTTGCGATACCGTCCCGATACTGGTCGATGGCGATATCAGCCGCTTTGCGCGAAGCCGCGACGCTTTTTTCATAGAAGCCAACTTGCTTGCGAGATTGGGCATAGGCCACCATGGCGCTTTCAACCTCGGAATAGGCGGTCAGGACAGTGTTCTGGTAATTGGCGATCAACGCCTGATAGGCCGCATCCTGCGCGCGGACGTTGTTTTTGATCCGGCCATAGTTCAGCACGTTCCAGACCACACCGGCATTCGCGAGCCCGGTGTTGCTGCCTGCTGAAAACAGATCTTGCCCGCCGGAGGCCTGCAGACCAATTGCACCGGACAGGACGAACTGAGGGTATAGGTCGGCCAAGGCGATCCCAACCTGCGCCGATTGCGTAGCCGCTGCCAACTCGGCCGCGCGTACGTCCGGACGGCGACGTAGAAGCTCCGCAGGGACACCTACGGAGACGTTCGAACGCGCAGACGGTATGCGCCCGGAATTGCCCAGCAGGCTGGTCATGCGGGATGGCGTGGTTCCCAGCAGCACAGCCAAAGCGTTCTTGGCTTGTTGAAGATCACTTTCAATCTCTGGGACCAAAGCCTTGGTGTTGTTCAACAAGGTCAGCGATTCCTGAACGTCCAGTTCGGTCGTGACGCCGTTGTTAAACCGCAATTGGGTCAGGTCCGCGGATTCCTGTTGCAGTTTGATGTTGTCGCGCGCCACGGCCAGCGACTCCTGCAAGGCACGGATGTTGACATACAGGGCAGCAACATCGCCGGTCAGAGTAACAAGCGCGTCGTCATAGTTGGCCACTTGCAAAGCCAGATTGGACCGGGCGGCCTGAACACCGCGGCGTTGCTGGCCCCAGACGTCCAATTCCCATTGGGCATCAAACCCGACCTGCGAGGTCGAAAACTCGGTATCCAGCGGGATGATCCGACGGATATCGGAAATCGGCCCGAGGTTATCGCTGACCTGACGGCGTTCAATAGAGGCACCAATGGCCTGTGATTGCGGATACAGCTCGCCGAACGCGATGCCCAACTGCGCGCGTGCCTGCAGAACGCGCGCACCGGCAACCTGCAGATCAAGGTTCTGGGCATAGGCTTCGGCTATCAGTTTGTTCAGAGTGGGGTCGTTGAACGTCTCCCACCATTTCACCACAGGCGCACTGCGCGAGGTCAGGCCGCTTTGGCCTGCGCTTGGGGTGTTGACCTCGATCCATTGTTTGACGATCGGTGAGTTCGGGCGCACGAAATCCGGGCCAACTGGTGCGCAGCCGACCAGCAGCGCGGCGCATAGGGCCGTGCCCATCAGTCGGCGGTATAATCTGGCCCGGGTCATCATATGCGTCCTTAGATATCCAGTGGTCGAATGAAGTTGGCGAAGGAATAGAGACGAATGTTGATCCGTCGCAGGAACTCAAAGCTTTTGCCCTGACCGGTATAAATCGCCACGGCCGCGTGACCACCGGCAGGGAAGGTGTGCCCGTCCGGGATATCGACCGAGATTTGCACGGCAATGCGTCCGGGCAGTTTTGGCAGCTCAAACCCCGGCAGGCGGCCAGACGGCAAGTACTGACCTTGTCGGGTTGCCCACCAGATTGCCTCGACCTTGCCGGTCAGGATTTCACCCGGATACAGATCAAGAGCAACTTCAACGGGTTGGCCGACCTCGACAAATTTCAGGTTCTGCTGTCGGTACGTGGCCAGAATGTACGGATTGTCCTTGGTGACAAAGCTGGCGATGGCGCCCAGACGGATATCGCCGACGACCAGACCGGGACGCGCCTGTTGAGACACGATCATCCCGTCTTCGGGGGCGTAGATTGTTGTGTTGTCCAGGAAGTACTGGGCTTTGTCCAATTGCGCCTGCGCCTGAAGGATGCCGGTGTTCACGCCGTCAATCTGGGAATCCAGCGCCAGTTGCGCCTTTTCCAGATTGGCCGTGGCCTCTTTGACCTGTGCCTGATCCTCGGTCACCTGTTCGTTCCAGCGATCCAGCTCGTCCTGACGCGCACCGCCAGCGGGTACGAGGTTTTCGTATCGGGCTTGCTGCGTCTGTGCGTAGGCAAGTTGAGCGTTGGCACGCTCAATGGCTTCCCCTGCGGCAATGACGTCCTGTTCAAGGATCTTGGCGTTCTGCTCGGCCGCGACCAGTTGCGCTGTGGCTTCCTCAACCTCAAGCGCGAAAACAGTGTCGTCGAACCGATACAGGGGATCGCCCTTTGTGACTTCGGTATTTGGCTCGACCAGTACCTCAGTCAATATCGTCGGTTCGGTCAGCCGTGGGACGATCTGGATCGTTGAGCGGACCACGTGGCTGTCGATAGAGAACGGCTGAAAGAACCGAAGAGCGACAAGAAAGATCAACAGCAGGTGTGCACCGACCCAGAAGGATACGATGCCCCACATTATATTGAATTTCAGCCACTGGAACTTGAAGAAGATAAGCCAGACGAAAATGATGTAGAACAGCGTAATGCCTAGGGCGACAAACATATTTTGTAGTTTCCTTTGGCCTTAGCTCTTTTGCGTCTCTTCCGGATCCAGCGGGTCACGGTATTCTTCCGTCAACTCACCACCCAAGCGCTTGATTTCTTTGCGAACCGCCTCACGCTCATCATCGGGCATACGGCGGATATCGACCACCGTTCCATCGTGGAACGCCCAGATGAAGGCATGGACCCAGGGTACGATGGCGAGAAACCCCATCCATCCCATGATCTTTATCGCCTCGGCATGAGGGTGGTTGCGTTTAATTGCGATGCGGCCCGGTAGTCCCATCACGAATAGAAACAGCGCCATGACGGCGGCCAGCAGCAAGATCAACGCAACAAATGTCAGGTAGTCATAGTAGCCAAGCGGCTGCCCAAGTAGCCCCATCTTCGTGCCTCCGTTCGGGAAGGTTTCCCCATCCTCAGTTGTTGGTGCCCAGTTCGTCAATCACTTTGTAGCTGGTTGGTGGGTCGGCGCAAATGCCAGGACCACATTCAAGCAGTGTCGAACCGGCATTCAGAACCGCCAGACCGAACATGACAAAAAAGGCTGTTTTGGCCAGTGTGCTTCCGCCAAACCGCGGCTGATCCGAAGTGTCGTCAGCGTATTGGCGATCAAACAGCAGCATAACCGCGGTGCCCAACAGGATCAGGAAAAAGCAAATGGCCGCCCACGTATAGTAGTGCAGCCCTAACACGGGCGAGCCGTAATGACCCGTGCCGGGAACGATATGCAGAAGGATCTGGCGCACCGATACGCTGCCGCCATAAAGCGCTGCGATTAACATCAACGCATAGTGCTGCGGCCGCGCGCCGTATAGCAGGTTCAACCCCAGCCCAACGCCCACGGCGACAAAGCCAACGCGCTGCAGCAGGCAAAGCGGGCAGGGCAGTTCGTAAAGCGTCAGTTGGTAAACAAAGGCCAAAAGCAGCACCAGACTGACGGCCAGCATGCCTATGGCGTTCAGGGTTCGGGACAGTTCTGGTGTCATCACCGCCCCCTACAACTGGATGGTCAATTGGCTGGTGGCGTGGAATTTCAGCCAGTACACACTCAACGCCAGCGTGAAGAAAAACAGCGCGTTGGCTGCCGTTGTTTGTCGAAAATAATTCAGCCCCATGGTGGCTGTAAGTAACGCAAATAAAAGCGCTATCATGGCCCGGTTCTCCCCTTCCGTGCAACGACCGCAATATCGCGATACTGTCAGGCACTGGGAGGCCTGGCAAGAAAACTCTTACCCAGTTCACCTTTTAGGAGAACTACTTAGGGGGTTATCGGCACACGCGCAGATCGGTATTCCACCCCTGACACCTCTTGCTTAGGCGGTCCGTCAGAGGCCGGTCCGTGTAGAACGTGTCGATCTCAGCCAATGAAGTGATACGCGCGGGGGCTGCACGCTGAAACTTTGAATGATCGGCCACAAGAAAGGTGCGCCGTGTCTGGGCCAGAATCGTTTGGCTGACCTGGACCTCTTGAAAATCAAAATCCAATAGGTCGCCATCGGCATCAAGTGCCGAGCAGCCGATGACCGCATAGTCAAATTTGAAGTGCCGGATGGTCGCGACTGTCAGATTACCCACCAACCCGCCATCTGATCTGCGCAGGACACCGCCTGCAACAACGATTTCGCAATCGGCGTTCTCGGCCAGAATATTGGCGACATTCATGTTGTTTGTGACGACCATCAGGTTCTTGTGGTTCACCAATTGGCGCGCAACCGCCTCGGTCGAGGTCCCGATATTCATGAAAACCGACGCGCCGTCTGGGATGTCTAGGGCGCAGGCCGACGCAATGTGCGCCTTGGCCTCATCGTTCAGGGCCCGGCGATCCTCATAGCCAATATTGGAAACGCCAGAGCGAATGACGGCCCCGCCATGAACCCGGTCCAGTTTTCCCAGATCCGCCAGCTCAGACAGGTCGCGGCGAATGGTCTGAACCGTGACCCCGAACTGAGCGGCCAGGTCATCCACCATCACACGGCCATCCTGTCTGGCGATGTTCAGAATGTCTGACTGACGAAAGGAAAGGGACATGGTCGGCTCCGAAACGGTGTGTGTTCGTTTTTGTTCTAATTTCGAAGAGTTTCCAAGAGATCTGATTGACCACACTTTTGAAACACTTCGATTTGTGGTGATAAAACGAAAATAAACGAAAGTAAACGTTGACGAAACGCGCGTTCATCGGGTTAATGAGCCCGGTTTTTCAAACAAAGAGAATCATCCGGACATGGAACGGCACACGGACAAGGTCACGGACCTTTTCATCATTGGTGGTGGGATTAACGGGTGCGGAATAGCGCGCGATGCGGCCGGGCGCGGATTGTCCGTGACATTGGCCGAGATGAACGATCTTGCTTCGGCGACGTCATCGGCCTCGACCAAGCTGTTTCATGGCGGCTTGCGGTATCTGGAGTATTTCGAATTCCGTCTGGTGCGCGAGGCGTTGATCGAGCGTGAAACCCTGCTGCGGGCAATGCCGCATATCAGCTGGCCGATGCGGTTCGTGTTGCCGTATCACAAGGATATGCGGTTCGATTCTGAAACGCCGACCTCGCGACTTCTCAGCACAGTAATGCCATGGATGAAGGGCCGGCGCCCGGCGTGGCTGATCCGTCTGGGCCTGTTTATGTATGACTATCTTGGGGGGCGCAAAATCCTGCCGGGGACAAGCTCACTGGATTTGCAAAGCGCGCCGGAAGGCAGGCCGCTGCAGGACAAGTTTCACACAGCCTACGAGTATTCCGATTGTTGGATTGAGGATTCACGGCTGGTTGTGCTGAATGCCCGCGATGCCGAGGCACGTGGGGCGAATATTCTGGTGCGGACCGAAGTTCTGGCGGCCAAACGCGTCGATGATCTGTGGGAAATTGCCATCCGCGATATGCAGAGCGGCGACACGCAGACGGTGCAGGCTAAAATGCTAATCAACGCAGGTGGACCTTGGGTTGGGGACATCATCCAGACCAAGATCCACATCAACTCTCGTGAAGGTGTGCGATTGGTGCGCGGCAGCCATATCGTGACGCCTAAGCTTTATGATCACGACAAGTGCTATTTCTTCCAAGGTGAAGACGGGCGCATCATTTTCTCCATTCCGTATGAGCGCGATTTTACGCTGATCGGCACAACGGATCAGGATCACCCAGACCCAGCAGAGCCCCCGACCTGTACGGAGACAGAGCAGGACTATCTGTGCGCGTTTGCCTCGAAGTATTTCCAAAAACCGGTTACGCGCGATGACATCGTGTGGACCTATTCCGGTGTGCGTCCGCTGTATGACGACGGGGCCAGCAGCGCCACCGCGGCAACGCGGGATTATACACTAAAAGTTGACGCGCAGGGTGGGGCGCCAGTGCTGAATGTCTTTGGCGGCAAGATCACCACCTATCGGCGTCTTGCCGAAAGCGCGCTGGACAAAGTGTCAGAGCATTTCCCGGATCTTCCCGGCCCCTGGACTGCGGGCGTTTCGCTTCCGGGCGGCGATTTTCCAGTTGGTGGCGTACCGGATTTGGTCGAGGCACTGTTGGCCGACTACCCGTTTCTGGACCGTGTCTGGGCGCAACGTCTGGTTCGCGCCTATGGCACTGAGGCCAAGACAATTTTGGGCGATGCCAAGTCCGCATCGGATCTGGGCGAGGACTTCGGCGCGACGCTAACCGCACGGGAATTGGCGTGGCTGATGGACAAAGAATATGCGCGCACGGCCGAAGATGTTGTTTGGCGCCGAAACAAGATGGGTCTGCGGTTAAGTGCCGAGCAGATCGCCGGCATTCAAGGCTGGATGGATCGCAAAACCGAACCCGTCGCAGTGAACGCCTGACCAAAAAAGTAAAAGCCCCGCCAGTTTGGCGGGGCTTTTGTTTTGGATCACGCGGCCTCTTCTGATGAGCCCGGATCATCCTTGGTTCCCTTGATCCATTCCCGCATCCCTTGCAGCAAGGCGTATAGGACCGGCACTAGGATCACGCCGACCAAAGTGGCTGCCAGCATCCCGCCGAACACGGCGACACCGATGGCCTTCTGACTGGCGGCACCCGCGCCGCTGGCCGCCAGAAGCGGCACAACACCCAACAGGAAGGACAGGGCCGTCATCATTACCGCACGGAAACGCTGATAAGCGGCCTCGGCTGCGGCGTCTTTGACCGACAACCCCTTGGCGCGTTGTTCCATCGCGAATTCAACGATCAGAATGCCGTTCTTTGAGGCCAGCCCCACAAGCATGATCATCCCGATCTGCGTATAGAGGTTGATGTCGCTGCCCACGATGGCCACGGCCGCCACCGCCCCGAACAAGGCGACGATCACCGATAGCAGGATCGACACGGGCAAGGTCCAACTCTCGTATTGCCCCACAAGGAAGAGGTAGCCGAACAGGATCGCCAGCCCGAGGATGACGACCACCAGACCACCGGTCGCCAATTGCTGTTGTGCAGTACCGGTCCATTCAAAGGCATAGCCCGGAGGCAGGGCAGTCGTGGATTCCTCGGTCATGACATTGATCGCGTCACCGGTGGATAACCCAGGGGCCGGAACCGCCGTTACGGTCGCCGAACGGAACAGGTTGTGACGTTTCAGCAAGACCGGACCCAGTACGTTTTCGACATCGATGAGCGTACCCAACGGCACCATCTCACCCTTGGTCGATCGCACATACAGGTTCGCGATATCGTCGACATTATCACGATATGAACCGTCGGCCTGGATCATCACGCGATACACACGCCCGAACAGGTTGAAGTCGTTCACATAGTATGACCCCAACTGCGCCTGCATCGTCTGGAACACCTCGGCCACGGACACTTGTAGCGTCTTGGCCTTTTCGCGGTCCAGATCCACGAACAACTGAGGAACGTTGGCCCGGAAAGTGGTATAGGCCTGACCGATTTCAGGACGTTGGTTAGCCGCATAGACGAACGACCCAACCGCCGAGGCCAGATCCTGAGGCGTACCGCCTCCGGTCTGCTGCACCTCCATCTCGACGCCAGCCGAGTTGCCCAAGCCTTGAATGGGTGGTGGGTTGAACGCGATGATCGATGCAGCGGATTCACCATAGGCTATCGCCAGTACTTTCTGCAGGATCGCGTCAGCGCTCAGGTCATCCTCTTTCCGTTCATCCCAGTTGTCGAGGTTCACAAAGATCGCGGCGCCGTTTGTCGTTGTGCCGTTCAGGATCGAGAAGCCGTTGATCAGAACTGTGCTTGCGACGCCGGGGATCTGTTGGATCTGTGTGTCGACACGTGCAGTGACCGCTTCGGTCCGTTCCAACGTCGCAGCGTCTGGCAGTTGCACATCCACGAACAGATATCCGTTGTCTTCAAGTGGAAGGAAGCCGCTTGAGGTGTTGGACATGATTGTGCCCGTACCCATGGCCAGCGCCACGATGATGCCCAGACCAACGATAGGCAGGATCAGTAGTTTCCGGACTATGGCGACATAGCCACTGCGAACACCACCGATGAAGTTCTCGAACACTGCCAACAGCCCTTTGGGTGGGCCGGATCGCGCCTTCAACACCAACCCGCACAACGCAGGCGACAGCGTCAACGCGTTGATCGACGAGATCACAACAGCGGTCGAGATCGTCACAGCGAACTGCGAATAAAGCCGCCCCGAGATGCCGGGCATAAAGGTGACGGGTACGAACACCGCCAACAGAACCAGCGTTGTCGCAATCACCGGACCGGTGATCTGCCCCATGGCTTTGCGCGTCGCCTCGGCAGGGGGAAGGCCTTCGTCTGCGATAATCCGTTCGACGTTTTCAACCACAACAATCGCGTCATCAACCACGATGCCGATGGCCAGCACCAAAGCGAACAATGAGATCGTGTTCAGCGACATGCCAAACAGCAGCAGGAACGCAAAGGTCCCGATCAACGAGACGGGGATCGCAACCGCTGGAATGATCGTCGCGCGCCAGCTTCCAAGGAAAACAAACACCACCGAAATCACAAGGATGAAGGTCAAGATCAGGGTCGTGACCACGTCATTCAGCGACTGATTTACAAAGTCCGTCGTGTTGAATGGAACAGCGTATTCCACATCCGTCGGGAAGGTACGTGACAACCGCTCAAGCTCGGCCTCTACTCGGTCCGACACGGCCAGCGCGTTCGCGCCAGGGGCCTGGTAGATACCGATTACCGTCGCCGGGACACTGTCAAAATAGCCCGAGGCCGCATAGTACTCCGCGCCCAGCTCGACCCGCGCGATGTCCTTGACCCGTACGATTGAACCGGCATCCCCAGTCCGGATGACAATGTCGCCGAACTCTGCGGCCGAGGTTAGGCGGCCCTTGGTTTTGATCGTGTATTGAAAGGTCTGCCCTTCCGGGACCGGAGGAGCGCCGATAGAACCGGCCGAAACTTCGACGTTTTGTTCCCGAATTGCATTGATCACGTCACCGGGTGTGATGGACAAAGCAGCCATCTGATCCGGGTCCATCCAGATCCGCATGGCGTATTCAAGATTGGTCAGAACGTCGGCTTTACCCACACCCTGAACACGCGCCAGCGCGTCCTTCAGGTTGATCGAAGCATAGTTTGATAGAAAGACACTGTCATACGTCTCATTCGGTGAGGTCAGCGTCACCAGCAACAGCATGTTGGTGGATGCTTTTTGTGTGACCACACCTGACGAGGTTACCTCGGAGGGCAGGGATGACATGGCCTGAGCCACTCGGTTCTGCACGTTGACTGAGGCGATATCCGGGTCAGTGCCTACTTCGAATGTGACGTTCAGCGAATAGGATCCGTTGTCTGCCGAAGTCGACGTCATGTAGATCATGTCGTCTACACCGTTGACCTGCGCCTCGATCGGGGCGGCGACGGTGTTTTCCACGGTTTCGGCGTTGGCGCCAGTGTAGGTGGTCGTCACGCTGACCACCGGTGGCGTAATGTCCGGGAACTGAGCGACCGGCAGAACCAAATAGCCGATGCCGCCCATGATCGTCAGGACAAGCGAAATAACAAGCGCCAGCTTGGGCCGGCTAATGAACAGGGCTGAGAACATCCGTTATTCTCCCGGCTGTTCAGAGGCGACGACGGCATCCACCGCAACGCCCGGGCGAACCCGCTGCAGGCCCTCAACGATCACGCTTTCACCTTCGCGCAGACCATCTGTCACAATAATCGCGGTCCCAACCACGTCGCCAGTTGTGATATAGCGCTGTTCGACCATCTGCTTGTCATTCACCACCAGCACGAACTCACCGCGCTGATCGCGTTGCAATGCGGCCTGAGGGACCAGCACCTGAAGGGTGGGCTCCAGTGCTTCGATCTGAACGCTCAGAAATTGTCCGTCGATGATGAACCGGTCCGCGTTGGGGAACTCGGCACGCATAGTAATTGCGCCTGTCAGCGGGTCGATGCGGTTATCTACAAAAACGATCTCGCCTGTTTCGTCCAGCTTGGTTCCGTTGGGCAAGGTGAGGTGCACATTCGGGCTTTTGTTGCTTTCAGCCAGTGAAGCTGCGCTCTCTCCAACCTGTTCGAGGACCGAGGTGAATTGTTTTTCGTTCAGCGAGAAATTTACATAGATAGGGGCTTCGCTTACCAGGTTGACGAGCGGGGGGTTTGTTGGTCCGACAACGTCACCTACGCTGGTTTCTACGCGCCCAATCCGCCCGTCAAACGGCGCGTGGATTTCGGTATAGCTCAGGTCCAACTCTGCTTGTTGGATGGCAGCGTGAGCGGCCTTGACCTCGGCCTCGGCGACCAGTTCATTGGCGCGGGCGATGTCACGCTCGGACTCCGGGGTGGCATCGCGTTTGTACAGCTCTTCCTTTCGGGCCAGATCGACCTTGGCAAGCTCCAGATTGGCCTCGGCCCGGTCCAGATCGGCTTTCCGGGCCTCCAGGGTCGCCTCATAAAGATCGGGTTCGATGGTGAACAACAGGTCGTCTTTTTTGACAAGCGCACCGTCTTCCACATCCTGAGTTTCAAGAAAGCCGTTCACGCGGGCGACAATATCCACCTTGTTAATGGCCTCGGCGCGCCCGATGAACACGGCCTCATCGGTAATTTCTTCAGTATAGGCCGCTGCAATAGACACTTTCGGCGGCGGCGCGTCGCTTTGATCCTGGGCCAGCGCCGTGAACGAGGCGCCCAAACTGGTCAGTGCCGCGATGGCCAAGACCGGACCTCTGTGTCGAAAAAATGAATTCTTTAATGCAAGGGACATGGCGGGCGCCTCATTAGACCTAAGGATATTGCGCCGGGGCAGCTCTGTTGCCTCGACGAGTCGTGCTGATTTCTTGGCAGGATGGCCGTTTTGGAACTTTATCTCAAGCTTCTTGAATGCGTCAGCTGGGTGGTGTGCCCGGAAATTATTCCGGTTTCAGGCGGACTTACGCCAAGATCCTATGGAGTTTTGGCGCCCAATCCCGGTTTTTGCCCCATTTCAAATGAAAACGGAGGCCAAATGGCCTCCGTAACTATGGTGTTGTGATCCAAAACATCAGTCGCGCTGTCCAGCGAACCTGGATTGCCATTCTTCGCGCTGTTCGTCGGTGATCTTGGCGAACAGTACATCCGGTACGGTGAACGCGTGACCAGCGGGCAGGGCGTCCAGCGCAGCTGCGACATCGTCAGGCCAACTGGTGTCCAATGTGTTCATTGCGCTCAGCATCTTGGCCGAGGCTTCAGGGATGAACGGTGCGCTGAGTACGGCGTAGAGGCGGATCAGGTTCACGCCCAGACGTACCTGAGCGGCGGCCTGTTCAGGGTCTTCCTTGAAGGTCGACCACGGGGCAGCAGCTTGCAGGTATTCGTTGCCCGCAACCCAGATCGCACGCAGTTCCTGCGCGGATTTGCGAACCTCCATCGCCTCCATATGCGTTTCATAGGCGTGGACGCGTTTGGTCAGTTCATCAATCAACGCGTGTTCGCGGTCGCCATAAGCGCCGCCTTCAGGAACTGCCTCACCAAACTTCGAACGGCAGAACTTGGTGATGCGGCTGACAAAGTTACCCAGAACATCCGCCAGGTCCTTGTTCACCGACTGTTGGAAGTTCTCCCATGTGAATTCGCTGTCGCTGCTTTCTGGTGCATGGCTCAGCAGCCACCAGCGCCAATAATCGGCTGGCAGGATTTCCAGCGCCTGATCCATGAACACACCACGGCCCTGGCTGGTCGAGAACTGACCACCATCGTAGTTCAGGTAATTGAACGACTTGATGTAGTCGACAAGCTTCCAACGTTCAGATGACCCAGATTCTTCGTTGTACGTATTGGTGCCCAAAATTGTCGCCGGGAAGGAAAGGGTGTGGAAAGGCACATTGTCCTTGCCCATGAACTGGACATAACGGACATCATCCGCCCCATTGTCGGTGCGCCACCAGCGCTCCCAGTCGGCCTCGGTCCTGCCGTTGGCATTCGCCCATTCCTTCGCGCAGGCGATGTATTCGATCGGCGCGTCGAACCAGACGTAGAAGACTTTGCCCTCCATGCCGGGCCAGTCCTGATCGCCCTTCTTGACCGGTACACCCCATTCCAGATCGCGGGTGATGCCGCGATCCTGAAGACCGTCGCCGTCATGCAGCCATTTCTTAGCAATCGAGGTTGTCAGGATTGGCCAATCGTTCTTGCTGTCGATCCATGCATCCAATTGGTCCTTCATCGCTGATTGACGCAGATACAGGTGTTTGGTCTCGCGCACTTCCAGATCAGTTGAACCGGAAATGGCTGAACGCGGCTCGATCAAATCGGTCGGATCCAACTGTTTGGTACAGTTTTCACACTGGTCGCCCCGCGCGCGCTCATATCCGCAATTGGGGCAGGTGCCTTCGATATAGCGGTCAGGAAGAAAGCGGCCATCGGCGTTGGAATAGACCTGTTTTTCGCTGACTTCGCGGATCAGCCCTGCATCGTCCAGCTTCCCGGCGAAATGCTGGGTCAGCGTCTTGTTCTGCTCGCTGGACGAGCGGCCAAAATGATCAAAGCTCATACCAAAACGCTTGGCGATGTCGGCCTGAACCTCGTACATATCTGCGCAGTATTCAGCCACTGGCTTGCCCGCTTTCGCGGCGGCCAGCTCGGCGGGTGTGCCGTGTTCGTCGGTGGCGCACAGGAACATGACCTCGTTCCCCCGGCCACGCAGGTAGCGCGCGTACAGATCAGCCGGCAATTGCGAGCCGATCAGGTTACCGAGGTGCTTGATCCCGTTGATGTAAGGGATCGCTGAGGTGATGAGAATTCGAGCCATGTTCCGTTTCCGCGTAACTGTCTGCGCGCCCGTCTACATTATGTTACCGGCCAGCAAAACCCCGGCTTTGGTTCGGACGTCATTTTAGGCACGGGTCGCCGGGAAAATCGGACTGAGTTGCAGCCTTGGATTGCGTCGCCGTCATCGCATGCAATACCCCAGAGTTGTAAATTAGAATCACAAACTCTTGAATTTTCACAATGAGTTCCCATCTATATTGTATACCACAGTATACAATAACGAGGGCAAACAACTGATGTTCGACTTTCTGCTCGAGGGTGCATTTGTACCCTTCACTTTGGCGCTTGCGCTTCTGTTCGGCCTGCTTGTGCTGGAACTGATCGCATTGGTCCTGGGTGGAAGCCTTATGGCGGGTGAGGGCGAGGTTGATCTGGACGTTGTTGACGCCCCGGATCTCGATGTTGGTGATTTCGATCTGGATATCGATGCCGATGTCGACCTAGGTGACTTTGAGCTGGCCGAGGTCGAAGCGGACGCGCCTGGCGCGGCCCCTACGGGACCCTTGGCCTGGCTTGGGATCGGCAAAGTGCCGTTCATGATCTGGCTGGTCGTTCTGCTGGCGGGTTTTGGCCTGTCCGGTATGGGCCTGCAGTTGGCGTTGCGCGATCTGCTTGGCTTCGACCTGCCTGCCTGGATGGCCGCGATCCCTGCCGGTGCCTTTGGTCTTTGGTTTGCACGTGGCTTTGGCGGGGTCTTTGCCCGCTTGCTGCCCAAAACCGAGACCGAGGCAATGTCCGAACGGATGCTTGCTCGCCGCCGGGGCGTAATCACACAAGGCACCGCTTCGCGCGGACGCCCGGCTGAGGTGCGTGTCATGGACCGCTTTGGCAACGCCCACTACCTGCGCGCTGAGCCGCTGCAGGACAAAGACGCGCTGAAGCAAGGCACCGATGTGCTGGTGCTGCGCGACCGACGGCGCGACCGGTTCGTTCTGGTCGGCATGTCTGAATAACCAAAATTTCTAACCCCATCACGGAGGATTTTGCATGGAACTTACATTCCTAGCCGTCACAGTTGTGACCATTCTGGCAGTAGTTTTGTTTATCGGCCTTGTGCTTGGCCGTCTTTACCGCCGCGCGACCCGAGAGATCAGCCTGGTGAAAACCGGTGCTGGCGGTAAGAAAGTCATCATGGATGGTGGCGTCATCGTCGTGCCGTTGCTGCACGAAGTCAGCCCCGTCAACATGAAAACCCTGCGCCTTGAGGTTCAGCGCAGCGGTGAGGCCGCTCTGATCACCAAGGACCGGATGCGCGTGGACGTGGGCGTCGAGTTCTACGTCTCGGTCATGGCGACAGAAGAGGGCATCGCACGTGCTGCGCAAACCCTTGGCGACCGTACATTCGACGTCGAACAGCTACGGGAAATGATCGAAGGCAAATTGATCGACGGTCTGCGCGCTGTTGCGGCCCAGATGACGATGGACGGTCTGCACGAAAACCGCGCTGACTTTGTGCAAGAAGTGCAGAATGCGGTATCCGAGGATCTGTTGAAGAACGGACTGTCACTGGAATCCGTCTCGCTGACCGCGTTGGATCAGACGCCGTTTGAGGCTCTGGACGAAAACAACGCCTTTAATGCTGTGGGTATGCGCAAGCTGGCCGAGGTCATTGCGACCTCGAAAAAAGAGCGCGCGCAGATTGATGCCGATGCCGAGGTCGAGGTACGTCGTGCAGCGATGGAAGCTCAGCGTCAGAAGCTGTTGATCGAAAAGGACGAAGAGCAGGCGCGCATCGAGCAGACGCAACAGGTCGAAACCCTGCGCGTTGCGCAAGAGGCCGAGATCGCTGCGCGAACCGAAGACTCGGTGCGTGAAACAGAACGCGCCCGGATTGCGCGGGAAGAAGCGATCCGTTCGGCGGACATTGAGCGTGAGCGTAAAATCCGCGAGGCCGAGATCTCGAAAGAGCGTGAACTGGAAGTGGCCGAGCAAGAGCGTCAGATCATCATCGCGCAGAAATCCGAAGAGGAAAGCCGCGCGCGTGCATCTGCTGATTTGGCCCGTGCCGAGGCGACCAAAGCGACCGAAGCCGTGGCGACCGCGCAGAAGGTTGCCGAGGCTGAGCGTATCAAGCAGATCGCCCTGATTGAAGCCACGCGTGAAGCTGAACGTCAGGCGACGGCGATCCGACTGGCTGCGCAAGCTGACAAAGAAGCCGCTGCTGACCGCGCCGAAGCGCGTCGTGAAGAGGCACAGGCCGAAGCGGACGCTCTAAACATTCGGGCTGAGGCCAAGAAGAACGACATGCTGGCCGAAGCCGAAGGTAAGCGTGCGATCGTCGAAGCAGACAACGTGCTGTCAGTGGATCAGATCCGCATGAAGGTTGATCTGGCACGCATTGAAACCATGCCGTCGATTATTGCGGAGATGGTCAAACCGGCTGAGAAGATCGACTCGATCAAGATCCATCAGGTCGGCGGTATCGGTGGCGCCAATGGCGGCGGCGCATCGAACGGTGACAAGCCGGTCGTCAATCAGGCGCTGGACTCGATCATGGGAATGGCGGTGCAGATGCCGGCGCTCAAGAAGCTGGGTGAAGAGCTTGGCTTGTCGATGGAAAACGGTGTCGGCGGTGTCGTCAACGGTGCGCTTGAATCAACGGTCGAACCTGCCGAAGAGGGCGGCGTGATCGAAGAAGAATCGCGGACTGAACACTAATCGAAAGGGGCCGGGGTTTTCCCGGCCCTTTCTTATTGCCTTTCACGCGACCGTTTCAGCAGACGACCAATCGTGAAAGATGTGCGTGGCGCGTAGACATAGTTTGTCCGCTCTTCGGGCGTCGGGCGTGAGCGCATTCGGGCCAGGCCAAAGATGATCAGGAAAACATGGCCGATGGCCACAAATGCAAATAGCGCTCCGGGTCCGAACTGCTGAATCAGTGTCGATGAAATATAGGGCGAGGCTATCGCACCCAAAGCGAACCAGAACATCAGTGCCGCGGATAGCTCAACCCGTTCTTCTGCCGTTGCAAAGTCGTTCGCATGGGCGGAAGAGACTGAGAAGATCGGGAAGGTTGTCAGGCCAAAGAAAACAGCGGCTAGCATGACGCCTACCGTTCCTGTTCCGCTGGCCGCCATTGTGACTCCGCTGCTGACGACCGCAGCAACGGACAGCCAGATCAACACCCAGCGCCTGTCATATTTGTCGGCCAGCCAGCCCACTGGGTACTGCGCCAGTGCGCCGCCCAATACGAATGACGCCAGGAAGAATGCGATTTGGTCCACGTCCAGCCCAACTTCCTGACCGTAAACCGGACCAACCATCCGAAACGACGCAGAGCTGAGCGCCGCAACGATCACCCCTGCAACAGCCAGAGGCGAGCTGCGCCAGGCCAGTTTGGGCTTTAGCCGAGGGGCGTCGGGTGTTTTCGGCTGACTGGCCCGTGTCAACGTCAGCGGCAAAAGGGACGCGCAGCACAGAATCGCCAGCAAGTTGTAGGACACGTATGATGCAGGCGGCAGAACCGCGATGATCAACTGTGCGCACAGAGACGCGCCCATATCCGCGATGCGATAAGTCCCCATGGCGCGGCCGCGCGTTTCGTTTGTGACCTTGGCGTTCAGCCATGCTTCGATCACCGTATAGGCCCCGGCGACACAGGTTCCGGATGCGACTCGAAGGGCTGCCCAGATGTACGGGTTTTCGGTCAACGTATGCCCAATAAGACCCATCGCACCCAAGGCCGTGCAGACCGCAAAAGCGCGCGAATGTCCGACACTGCCCATCAGGCGGGGGGACCACCAGCAGCCAATGAAGAAGCCAACAAAATGGGCCGAACCCAACATACCGATTTGTCCGGTCGTGAACCCAAGCGTGATGCCGGATATCGCATCCAAAGGACCAACGCCGCCCGTCGAGAGCTGCAGAAGAATGACAGAAAGAAACAGGGCGGCAAAA
The DNA here is from genome assembly GCF_059611165.1 of Ruegeria sp. CDSB013. Classification (NCBI taxonomy): domain Bacteria; kingdom Pseudomonadati; phylum Pseudomonadota; class Alphaproteobacteria; order Rhodobacterales; family Roseobacteraceae; genus Ruegeria; species Ruegeria sp. CDSB013. The sequence continues at coordinate 362,776 of NZ_JBXWPA010000001.1, forward strand.
GAAATGATCGTGCGCATAGTGCGCCCAGCATTACCCCATCAGCGAGCGTTGCGCGTGATAATTCGACCTCTGCGCGTCGTTTTTTGTCCTTTGGGTGTCAGGCCTTGCGGGTCAACTCGGCCCGGATGTTCAAAGACACGGTCTCGGCGACCAGATCGGGATAACCAGAGGCGCCGAATTCGTGACGGTTCAACGCGCCCGACAGTCGAATTGACAATGCGTTCAGATCATCAGCCTCGGATCCGGGTTGACGGTACAGATTGGCTTGCAGGGTCACCGGGCGCGTGACCCCCCGCACCGTCAGGTCTCCGGTGATAGTTGCGCCTTCGGAAATGCGGCCTGTTGGGCCAAGCTGAATTCGGGTGGATTTGAACGTTATGGTCGGAAATTCCTGCGCGTTCAGAACGCTTTTGCTTAGCATCGGGCCGCGGGCAAAGGGCAAGCGGGTGCGCGCCGCGGCTACATTCAGTACGACGGTGACACGGCTGTTTTGTAACTGATCCGTGTCGACCCGAATATCTGCTGATTGGATCGGCATCGTGCCTGACTGCGCAACCCCCGAAAGCATGAAGGAAAATCCGACGGACGTTCCGGCTCGAGACAATTCATATTGGACCAACGCAGCATGAGTTGGCCGTGCCAACGGAAGGCTCGCCAGACCCGCAATCAGAAAGCGCCGCGTCAATGATCTCATGCCAAAACCTCTTGTCTGTGGGCGCGCGAGCGGCTGAGCAGAAACAGCAGAATTCCGATGTTCAGGCCGTTCCATAGAATGCCGTTTACGAAAGCCAGTTGGTAATTGCCGGTAACGTCATAAATCCAGCCGGACATCCATCCCCCCAGCGCCATGCCCATGATCGTCATCATCATGACAAACCCCACGCGCGCGCCGGCCTCTCGCGGGGGCATATATTCGCGCACGATAAGGGCATAGCCGGGAACGATGCCGCCTTGTGACAGGCCAAAAAGCAGGCTGATCAGGTAGAGTGAGACCATCCCGTCATAAGGCAAGAACAGGAACAGTGCGAGGCATTGAAGAACCGAGCCGATCAGAACCGTCAGAACGCCGCCAAGTTGATCGGCGGCCATGCCTGATATTACTCGGCTGATCACACCTCCGAACAGCATCAGGGACAACATCTCGGCGCCGACTGTGGGTCCGTAACCCAGCCCGACGCAATAGGACACGATATGCACCTGAGGCATCGACATCGCGACACAGCACGAAATACCGGCCAGACCGAGGATGTATTGAAGTGCCCGGGGGGAAATACCAACGCTGCGCGCCTTGATTTGTGCGGCAGATGCTGCGGTGCTGTGCGCCTCGGCCGGGACCTGTCGACGCAACAGTAGGGACAGGGGGATAACGACCAGCAACGTTATGACAGCCAGCGTCAGGTAGACCTGTTGCCAGCCATCGCGTGTGAGTATGCCGGACAGCAAGGTCGGCCAGATGGCCCCGGACAGATAGTTTCCGCTTGCCACCAGACCCACGGCGATCCCGCGGCGTTTCATGAACCAGTGCGAGATGTCAGCGATCAATGGTCCAAAGCCGATGGATGCCCCGAGGCCCAATAGAAGATGTGCGACGGACAACATCACAATATTGGGCGCCAGTGTCGCCAGCAGATAGCTGGTGGCGCTGAGGATTGCGGCCCCGATCAGGGCCTTGGTCACGCCCAGCCGATCCACCAACTGCCCCATCCAAAAATTGCCAAGGGCGAATCCGATCATGGCCAATGTGTAAGGCATCGCGGCCTCGGCACGTCCGGCGTTGAATTGGGTTTCGATGGCGGGCATCACAACGATGACGGCCCACATTCCCACATTGGCCACGGTTGCGATGATCAAAGTGATCGCAAGTCGCAGCCAGGAGTATCGGCTATCGTGGATCGCGTGGCTCATCCTGAAACGCTAGGGCTCGGCCCTTGCTTTGGCCAGTCACAAACCCCGTGAGGGGGGCGTGATCACACGGGTGTGTCTTCTGTGGCGATCTGTTGCAGGTGCAAACCGGCTCGCGGTTTGGTCTGCGTGGCATGCCAGCTGACCGGGGGCAGGGCGCGGGCGCGGCGGCGGGTTAGGGTCCAGCGCCGGGCCTCTGCCTGATGGTTTGCGGCCATGTGCCAGCGCGTCTCTACCCCCTGTGCACCACCGTCACCAGGGGTCAGCAGCATCCCAAGCGGAGCCCGCCCCATCGCACCACCCTGTTCTGCGGCCAGATGCATGCGCCGCACTGGCGTCAGCCCCGGCGCGCCCGGCAGATCACCGACAACCAGAGGCATGGCCGCGCTGCGCAGCGCCTCTTCTACGCACCACAGCAGGTCTTCGGACCGGGTCGGGCGCACAAAGATGAACCGGGCGGGGTCGGCAAAGGCCATCATGCCATCGGGATTAAGCTGGCCGGGCTCCCATGCGGGCGCGATCCACAGCACCGGCCCCTGCATCTGCCCCGCCAGCCACATGGCAAAGCTGCGCCGGGCGGGGCCGCAAGCCTCGTGCACGCGGGCCAGTTGCAGTCTGATCTGCGGATGAAGATCTATCCCCGGCACCTCACGTGCGGGTTTGCGGCCAAGAAGATGTGTAGACATGCTGTCAGGTTAGCATGTTCTTGTTTTGTTCTCAATTGTGGAATTGCGACAACGGACGTCTTAACGCGACAAAAGCAGGCGGCCATTGGCGAACTGGATATTCGAGAACCGATGCAGGTAATCCATACCCAGCAAGGATTTGTCCAATTCCCCTTCGTTTACCCAGGCCGAGATATTCTGGTCCGTGATCGGCCCCAATGCCAGCGTGTCCAGGCGCACCGGCGCGGTACGCACAACGCCATTGGCCGTATTTGCCCGGCCGAAATAATTCAACTGATCGGGATCAATCCCAACACGTTCGGCATCCCGCGAGCTTAGAACAATCTGGCTTGCGCCAGTGTCCACCAGAAAGGTGATCGGTTCTCCGTTCACATCAATGGGCAGATAATAGTGTCCGTCGGAGGCGCGCGGAACCTCTATGGTCTGACCGGTGACATTCATTTGCGGGGCAGGGCCAACAGTGGTGCGGATGTCTTCCCACAGGCCGACAACGGCAATGACACCGATAAAGATAAAGACCCACGCCAAAGCCTGTTGCAGCGTTTTGTTCAAAGACTGGCGGTTTTGCGCGACAAACCACGCCACAACGGCCGTACCAAGCACGGCCAGATATACCAAACGTCCAATGTTGTCGCCGTCCATAGCGCTCCTCACCATATTCACTGAAAGATATATGGGGTTTTACGACGCAAATCCAAAGGCCTTGAGGCCGTCCAGGATGAATTGAACCGACAACGCCGCCAGCAGCATCCCCAACAGCCGCGTCAATACGTTCAGGCCGGTTTTGCCCAGCAAGCGCGCAATCAGGCCGCCGGACAGGAAGAAGGTCAAAACCACGGCCATGACGGCCAGCATGACGATACAGGCCTCGACAATGCCAAGAATACCCGGGTGCTGTCCGGCCAGCAGGATAATCGTCGCAATTGATCCGGGACCGGCGACCAGCGGAATGGCCAGCGGGAACACGGACGGGTCGTGGTGTTCCTCTTCTTCCTCGACTCGGTCTTCACGGCGTTTGGTGCGTCGTTCGAACAGCATGTCCAATGCTGTAAGGAACAACAACGCGCCCCCGGCGACCTTGAAGGCCTCCATCGAGATACCGACAAAACCCAGCACCGCTTCGCCAAAGGCGGCAAAGGCAATGAGTATGCCAGAGGCCACAGCACAGGTGCGATAGGCGGTCCGGCGACGGGCGCGGGCGTCCATGTCCTGAGTTAAAGCCACAAAAATCGGCGCGGTGCCAAAGGGGTCAATCACCACGAACAGGGTGGTGAAGGCAGTGATGAAAAAGGCGAAGTCGATCATTTGCCGGCACCTTGTTGGAGGTCTAACAGAACGGCCACAGCTTTTCCCGCCAGATTGCTTGGAACATAGACGTGGTCATGGTGATACCCCGCGACCATGTTTGCCGGAATTCTACTTTGGGCAAGAGCATCGGACACAGCGGCAGTCAAGCCAACGCCTTCCAGTGAGGAATGAACCCGCAACGTTATGCACTTCATACTGATGGCGCCAGCGGGTGCTGCGTCGATTGGCACGATAAGGGACAGTCCTTCGGCCTCCATGCAACTGGCCCGCGTTCCTTCGGGCCAAGCTTTGTCATGCGGCCAAACAACAAAGGCGAATTCTGCGTCCTGAAGTTCAGGGCGCATGCCTGCGATCATGGCAGTCGTTTCGATTACGGGTTTCGTCATGTCGCTTCGGCCTTTTCAAGACGCTCTGCGGCGACAACCCAAAGGGCCTCGGCTTTTTGCATGGCTTCGACCACTTCGGCAAATTTCCGGTTCCACGTTGCAAGATCGTTTTTCCTGTCGTCCTCGTAAAGCGCAGGATCTGCCAGTTTGGCCGACAGTTTATCATGCATATCCGTTAGCTTCTCGATCCGGTCCTCGCATTTGCGAAGATCCGCCCGCAGGTTCAGCACTGCCTCGCGCGAGGGGCGCTTGGGCTTGATCACTTGCGGTTTCTCTTTGGCCGGTTTGTCGCGTCCCAGCAGCATGGTGCGATAGGTCTCGAGATCTCCCTCGAAAGGTTTGACCGTTCCGTCCGAAACCAGCCACAGATGGTCCGCGACCAGCGACAATAGGTGCATATCGTGGCTGACCAGAACCACCGCACCGGAATAGGCGGTCAACGCTTCGACCAGCGCCTCACGGCTTTCGATATCCAGGTGGTTGGTCGGCTCGTCCAGGATCAACATATGCGGCGCGTCGATGGTGGCGATCAGCAGAGACAGGCGTGCCTTCTGGCCGCCCGATAGACGACCAACCTTGGTTTCAGCCTGATCCGCGTTCAGCCCGAACCCCGCCAGACGCGACCGCCACTTGCCCGGCGCCTCGTTCGGGCGCAGGCGTCGCAGATGGTCCAGCGGCGATTCGTCCACATAAAGCTCATCCACCTGATGCTGCGCAAAATAACCAATCCGCAGCTTGTTGCTGCGGGTCATCTTGCCAGTCATTAAAGGCAGGCGGTCGGACAGCAGCTTGGACAGGGTCGACTTGCCCTGACCGTTCTTGCCCAGCAGCGCGATCCGGTCATCCTGGTCAATACGCAGGTTCAAGCGGCGCAGCACCTCGGTTTCACCATAGCCCGTCACGCCGCCTTCAATCTGAATGATCGGCGGGGACAGCTCTTCTGGCTCTGGGAAGGAGAATGCGCGCAGAGCGGCCTCTTGAGGGGTTGAAACCAGCTGAATGCGCTCGATCATTTTCAAGCGTGACTGGGCCTGAACTGCCTTGGATGCCTTGTAGCGGAAGCGATCCACGAAACTCTGCAGATGGGCGATCCGGGCCTTGGCTTTCACGTTCTCGGATTCCGCCTGTGCCAGTCGTTCAGCGCGGCGTTCGGCGAATTTGTCATAAGGAACCGCGTAATAGGTCAGCTTGCGGTCTTCCAAATGTAGGATCGACCCCACCGCGCGGTTCAGCAGCCCGCGGTCGTGGCTGATGATAATGACGGTATGCGGATATTTGGCCAAATAGCTCTCCAGCCACAGCGCACCTTCGAGGTCCAGATAGTTCGTAGGCTCGTCCAGCAGCAGCAGATCGGGCTGTGAAAACAGCACAGCCGCCAACGCCACGCGCATCCGCCAGCCGCCCGAGAAGTCGGAGCAGGGGCGCAACTGGTCGTCATCATCAAACCCAAGACCTTTGAGGATCGAGGCAGCGCGCGCCTCGGCAGACCAGGCGTCGATATCTACCAGTCGTGTCTGGATTTCGGCGATACGTGTGGGGTCGGTCGCGGTGTCGGCCTCGTCCATCAGCGCACTGCGCTCAGTATCGGCCGCCAGAACCGTGTTGATGAGCGACACATCCGAGGAGGGCACCTCTTGCGCCACTCCGCCAATCCGCGCGCGCTTGGGAATTGTGATATTGCCGGATTCCAGCGCCAATTCGCCCCGGATCAGCCGGAACAGGGTTGTCTTCCCCGTGCCGTTCCTCCCCACAAGGCCTACCTTGTGCCCATCGGGAATGGTTGCGCTGGCCCCATCGAACAGAGGGCGGCCTTCAACCGCGTAGGTTATGTCTTGAATCCGTAGCATGACGCGCTCTTAGCAGAGCCTTGGTGCCGCCGCCAGCAGCTTGATATGTTCAATATCCAGGCAATGTGTTAGCGCTGATCCGGTTGGCATTACTCGACGGTTTTCATCATGCGCGCGGCTCAGACGCCTCCTTCTTTGGTCACTTTGATCTTCGCTACGGCGTTGTCGGTGCTGTCGTTGAACATGTTCCTGCCGTCGCTTGCGAGGATGGCCGAGGGCTTTCAGGTCGACTACGGACTGATTAACTTGTCAGTCGCCGGGTATCTGGCGGTGTCCGCCGTGTTGCAATTGATCATGGGGCCGTTGTCCGACCGATATGGTCGCAGACCGATCCTGTTGATTTGTATGGTATTTTTCACAGTGGCCTCCGTTGGCTGCGTATTGGCCGAGTCGATCTGGATATTCCTCGGTTTCCGTCTGCTTCAAGCAGCGGTGGTGGCCGGACCCGTGCTGTCCAGCGCCTCGATCAGGGATCTCTATGCCCCGAACGAGGCCGCCAGCAAACTGGGCTATGTTGCGATGGCAATGGCTTTGGCACCGATGCTAGGCCCAATGCTGGGCGGCGCACTGGATATGCTGTTCGGTTGGCGAGCCGGGTTCATTTTGTACTCGGTCCTGGGGGCGGGGATGCTGGTGCTCTTGTGGGCGGACATGGGTGAGACAAATGCGAACCGATCCGCAACATTCTCGGCTCAGCTAAAGGAATACCCGCACCTGTTTCGCGCGCGTAGGTTCTGGGGTTACGCGCTGTGTGCCGCGTTCTCGATCGGCGGGTTCTTCAGCTTTATCACCGGTGCGCCATTGGTCGCCGCGGTCTGGTTCGACCTGAGCCCTGCCATGCTGGGTCTGGGGATCGGAATTATTACCGGCGGCTTCATGGTGGGCAATTTCATTACCGGGCGCATAGCAGCACACACGAAGCTGACGACGATGATCCTGATCGGTCGGGTCGTTGCCTCGATTGGCCCTTTCTGCGGGTTGCTGCTGTTCACAGCAGGTCTGGGCTCGGTCTGGGTGTTTTTCGGCTCGGCAATTTGCGTGGGCTTCGGTAACGGGCTGACGAATGCCAACGCCTCGGCCGGCGTAATGTCCGTGCGACCCAATCTGGCGGGCAGCGCCGCGGGGCTTTCTGGTGCGCTGATCGTGGCGTTGGGAGCCATTCTGACCTTGATGACCGGCGCATTTGTTAGCCCCGAAAATGGGCCCTATCTGGTGTTGGGCATGATGTTCGCCAGCAGCTTTGTCGGATTGCTTGCGGTGCTTTACGTTCGCCGGATCGACGCGTCAGAGCCCTTGCCGGACACAATCTGATCGCCAAGACCCATTGGCGCAATCATTCCACTTTTCATGAGGCACATACCGTGTTAGGCGGCGCGCGATGGATTTCGGCGCGTACCTCGCGCCATATAGTAAGGAGAGGCCGATATGGCACTGGAACGCACATTCTCGATCATCAAACCTGATGCAACCCGTCGCAACCTGACTGGCAAGATCAACGCCAAGTTCGAAGACGCTGGCCTGCGCATCGTTGCGCAAAAGCGCATTCACATGACCAAAGCTCAGGCTGGCAAGTTCTACGACGTGCATGCCGAGCGTCCGTTCTATGACGAACTGTGCGAATTCATGTCCTCCGAGCCGGTTGTCGTTCAGGTTCTGGAAGGCGAAGGCGCCATTGCAAAGAACCGCGAAGTCATGGGCGCAACCAACCCCGCAGACGCAGCACCCGGCACCATCCGCGCCGAGTTCGCTGAATCGGTTGGCGAAAACTCGGTCCACGGTTCGGACGCGCCTGAAACTGCTGCCGTTGAAATCGCGTACTTCTTCTCGGGCATCGAACTGGTCGGCTAATCCGCCGTCAGACGAAGTTCAGGGCCGTATCCCATTGGGGGTGCGGCCTTTTTCGTTTCAGACCTGTTTAAGATCTTTCGGCGCAACGCGTATACCTATCGCATCCAGATCAGAAATCATCTGGGTTTCCGGGGCGGTGCTGACGCTGGTTTTTATCGCGTCGAACTTTTCGCGCAGCGCCTTCTTTTCCTCGCCCTTGCAGTCGTTCCAGGCGCGCCCCTGTAATCCCATCACCAGCACGTAGTATCCAATGAAATGCGGCCGGGTTCCCGCCTGTAATAGCCGTGCGTAGGCCTCATCCGCCCCCAAATCGCGCAATTCCTGCGCAGAATGAATGCCTGCGCGTGCGCAGGATTGCTCAAAAGCCGGGCCGAGATTGCGGATCGATGAAACAGGATCAGACATACCCCCGTCTTAGCCAAATGTCCGGACAGAGTCATTCGGTTGTTCGAGCAGAATCAGATGTTCTGGTCATTGCTGTTGATCAACGGAGTTAGTCGTTGATCGGATCGCAGGAATATGAATTCATGATCACGTACTGGATCCTCGGTGAAAGGGACGCTCTTAATGGCTCGGGTCAAAAACTGTTTTGTTATCCCGGGAGCATTCGATGAGGCGGGTTTTACCAAATCTTTAAAAGAACTGGCATTGCGGTTTGAGGCCGCTGAACCTGCTGGAAATTTTGATATTCTGGATTGTCATGACCAATCCCTCAGGGCATCTGCCAAAGTTTTGATCGAGACCGATGAGTCTTTGATCCTTTTGCACGGTGCCCGAGCCGTAACCCAGTGGTGCAAGGGTAAGGGCAAGTTCGTGCAGGAATTGCCTGTCGGACCCGTCAAGGCAGGTCTAGCGGGCTTTCCCAAGTTGCGCGCGTTGATGAGCGTCGGGGCGGGCAGGGCCAAACACCGCTCGTTTGCCATTCTGGGTGACCTGCAAAAGACGCAAGTGCGCGGCACGATGATGTTGATGTCCTCGGATCAGGGGCAGGTAACAGTTGTAACCGTTCAACACATGCGCGGATATGACCGGGCGTATAGGACTGTTTGTGAAAAGCTGACTAAGTTGGAGGCTGGCAAAAGCAAGGCGAAGCCATTGTTCGACTGGTTGTTTCCCGACGCGACCATATACAGGGCCAAGCCCGAAATCCGCGTTAGTAAACAAGAACCATCAATTGAAGTCGCCACCAACATCATTCGCACCTATCTGGCGGTCGCGCGCCAAAATGAGGCTGGCGTGATCGATGATATCGATACTGAATTTCTGCATGACTACCGCGTTTCTCTGCGCCGCGTGCGATCTGTGATCAGCCTGTTCAAGGGTGTGTTTTCGCCCGAACAAACCGCTGCACTAAAGCGCGAGTTTTCCGGTTTGATGGAACCCACTAGTCGCGTTCGGGATTTGGATGTCTATCTGTTGGAAAAAGACAGTTACTTCAATCTTATACCGCCGAACCTTCATGAAGGTGCCGTGACCATGTTTGCGCAATTCGAAAAGGAACGCAGCCAGGCACTTGGCCGTCTGTCCCGGCGCTTTCGGACGCAGAGCTATGACAATCAGATGAAAAAGTTGACCGAGCTATTTGCTGATCCGACAAACCTGCAGCCTGGCCCAAATGCAGATCGGCCTGCCTATGAATATGCGCGCGCGCTGATCTGGAAGCGATATCGCAAAACCTGCAAACTGGCGCGACGTATCACCTCGGACACGCCTGATGAAGATGTTCATAAGTTGCGGATCGACTGCAAAAAACTGCGTTATCTTATGGAGTTCTTTGCCCCTTTGTTCGTTGAAAAGGCATTTAAAACGATCATCAAGCCATTGAAAAGGCTGCAGGATAATTTGGGTCTATTCAATGATTTCTCGGTCCAACAAGAGGCGCTTCTGAGCTTTGTTAAACAGCACACCAATATGCAAGGCCGCGCTGATGCGCAGTTGGCCTTGTCCGTGGGCGGGCTGATTTCTGTTCTGGATCAACTCCAAAAGGCAGAACGCGACCGAGTCATTGCAAATTTCAAGCACTTCGACAGCCCGGACATCCGGCACCTGTTCCGCAGTTTGTTTCATCAAAAGGAGGGCTGAAGAGTGAAGATCATTGCCTGTTACAGCAACAAGGGCGGTGTGGGTAAAACCGCCACCTCGGTCAATCTGGCGCATGCCTACGCAGCAGCAGGGCACAAGGTTTTGCTATGCGACCTGGATCCGCAAGGGGCGTCTGGGTTTTATCTGCGCGTCAAGCCGTCCAAAAAGCTGACAGATGCACGGTTTTTTGACGATGTCGCGCGCTTTACCAAGTCCATTCGAGCCAGCGATTTCGAAGGGCTGGACGTGCTGCCAGCAAACATGACCTTCCGGGATTTTGACGTCTTCCTGTCGCGGATGCGGAACAAACGATCCAGGCTGAAAAAAGCGCTGATCTCGGCGGGCAGCGATTATGAGGTGATCATTCTGGATTGCCCGCCCAACTTTTCGACCCTTTCGGAAAACATCTTCAAAGCCGCAGATCTGATCGTGATTCCGGTCATCCCGACGACGCTGTCTGAGCGGTCTTTCGATCAGTTGGTCGGTTTTTTCGATACCAACAAGTTGTCGAAGAAAAAGCTGACAGCATTCTTTTCCATGGTGCAACAGCGCAAGACCCTGCACCTTGAGACGATGGATGCGATGCGAAAGCTTTATCGAAAGCGGTTCCTGCACAGCTCAATCCCGTTTGCGGCGGATATCGAACGGATGGGGCAGAACCGTGCGCCGGTCAGTGAATTCGCCCCGCGCAGCGCCGCCAGCCTGGCATATCAAAAGCTGTACGATGAGATGGAAAACGGAGTGGTGTCAAAGCGATGAGCACCGAAATTGAACGCAAGTTTCTGGTGGCGGATCGGCCCGACCTGAGCGGCGCTGATAAGGCCGTCGTCCGCCAAGGTTATCTGACTGCACCGGACGATTCCACGGAATTGCGTCTGCGGCAAAAGAATGACAGGTATTTTTTGACGCTCAAAGGAGCGGGCTCCTTGGTGCGGGTGGAACGCGAGGCCGAGATCACGGCCGAGCAATTCGAAACCTTCTGGCCGGAAACCGAAGGACGTCGGGTTGAGAAAGAACGCTATACCGGAAAAATGCTAGACGGTCGGGTGTTTGAGCTGGACATCTTTCTGGGAAGCCTCGCGCCGCTGCGGCTGGTCGAGGTGGAGTTCGATACAGAGGCCGAGGCGCAGGCATACACGCCGCCCGACTGGTTCGGAACAGATGTGACGGCAGATAAACGTTACAAAAACAAGATGATGGCGATCAATGGTGTGCCAATCTAGGGCTTACGCGCCAGTTTGATTGTTGCCTCAAGGCCAGGTTCGCATTTGCGCGCCTCGAATGCGCCCTGATGCATGTGAGAAATCGCCGCCACCAGCGCCAGACCCAGGCCTGAGTTGCGCTCGGTCCTTGCGGGATCGAGCGTCACAAACGGCACCTGCAAACGTGGCAAATCCTCTTCAGGGACACCAGGGCCCCGGTCACGCACGCTCAGGCAGGTGTAGGGACCGCTTTCTGACAGGGTGATCGTGATTGCCGTCTTTTCCGGGGCATAACGCATGGCATTTTCCAGAAGATTTGACAGCGCTTGAGACAGAAGCGGGCGGTGCCCCTGAACAGTGTGGGCGGTGCCGACGACCTCAAGCGAGATGCCCTGATCGGCGGCAACTGGTTCGTACAACTCGACGACGTCACCGATCAGTTGCTGCAAGTCCACGGGTTCGAACTGTTCCCGCCCGACACCGGCCTCGGCGCGAGAAATTTCGGTCAACTGCCCAAGAACGCGCAGCACGTGGTCGATTTCCGCTGTCGCGCGTGCCACGTCGACGTCGCGGTCCAGATCGCTTTTGGATGGGTCAGACAGTGACTCGACCCTTTGACGCAGGCGGGACAGCGGGGATCGCAGGTCATGGGCGATTGAATTCGAGGTTGTGCGCAGATTGCTGATCAGTTCCTCAATCCGGTCCAACATGCTGTTCAGGGTTCCGGCCACTTGATCCAGCTCGTCCCCGGTTCCGCGCAAAGGCATGCGGCGGGACAGATCACCTGACACGATGTTTTCCGCTGTTCCCGCAAACTCGGACAGGCGAGTGAACACCAGCCGCGTGAAAAGCCAGCCGGTCAAAAGGCTTAGCGCCAGTGCAATTGCAAGCGCCAAGCCAACCGCGCGCAACAGCGCCCTGTCAAATTGCTGCCGTGCAAGGGCATCACGACCTACTAGCAGGCGTTCGCCGCCCGGCAAGCGGACCGAGGCGGCCGAGATCGGGACCAACTGGTCGTTATCGGCGCGGCGTAGTTCTAGGTCGACCCAGCCACTGCCTGCCGTGACGTCCGCAGGCCAGTGCTTGAGGTTGCCAGCCAGCTTTACACCGAACCGGTCAGTCAAAAGATACAAAGCATCCCGTTCGGACGCGGTTGGAATCCTGCGTTCAATGGCTTGCAACAGCCCGAATAGGCCGCGCCGTTCATATTCATCGGCCAGACCGGTTAATTCGGCGGATACCACTGAACGGGTCTCGCCCTCGATACTGCGATTGGCGGTGAAGTATACAAGCCCCAGCACGATGGCCGTCAGCAATGTGCTAAGAACCATGCTGGCTAGAACGAGGCGGGTGCGAGAATTATTGAACGAAAGTCGCAGGTTATCCATCGGATATCATGTAACCCGCACCTCGAACCGTTTCAATCAACGGCGGCCTGTCGCCTTCATCCAACTGGCGGCGCAGTTTTGAGATATGGACGTCGACCACGTTGGTATTTGGGTCAAAATGGTAATCCCAGACACCTTCCAGCAGCATGGTGCGCGATACGACGCGGTTCTTGCGGCGCAGGAAGAATTCAAGGATCTGGAACTCACGCGGGGTCAGGGAAATCTCTTGTCCATCGCGGGTGACTTTGCGTGTCAGTAAGTCCATTTCCAGGTCGCGGCAGGTCAGCGTCGCGGTTTCCTCAGATTCCTGCGGGCGCCGCAATAGGGCTTCGATCCGCGCGTGGAGTTCCTGAAACGAAAATGGTTTGACCAGATAATCATCCGCACCCGACCGCAACCCCTTAACCCTTTCGTCAACCGCGCTCATTGCGGTCAGCATCAGGGTAGGGGTCTTGACCCCAGCCGCCCTTAAGGATCGGATCAGCGAAAGGCCATCAAGACCGGGAAGCATCCGGTCCAGCACGATGGCGTCAAACCCACCATCCGTGGCGTGGTACAGACCCTCGCGGCCATCTGCGGCCTGCTCGACCACATAGCCTTCTTCGCCAAAGCCCTTGGCGATGAACTCACGAGTGTCCTCGTCATCTTCGACGATCAGCAGGCGGCGGCTCATGTTTCGGGTTCCTTTCTATCGGGATTTAAACACAAATTTCCTGAAAAGCACATGATTTGCGTAAACTACGTGCCGGGTGCGTTGCAGCGCACCCGGCAGTCCCGGCGGAATGCGGACAATTCAATCCGCCGAGGAGGCGCACGCCAGAAATCCCCATCAAATGGCGCACGCGGACTTCGGGTCAGGCGATTTCCACCGCCACGAAGATCTGGTTTCCGCCCCGGTTGATCAGCACCAGTGCAGGGTCAGTCTTTTCGCTGTCCAGCGCAGCCTTCAGCGCGTCGGGTGAGGCGGTTTCCTGACCGCCCAGTTTTACGATCACGTCGCCGCGTTGCAGACCGGCCTTGGCGGCAGGGCTGTCGGGCTTCAGATCAGTGACGACCACACCATCGACATTCTCAGCTACGCCCATTTGTGCGCGGTTGCTGTCGGTCAGCGGTGCGACGGTCACGCCCAACGCGGTGCCCGAGATACCTTCGTCCACCGATTTGTCGATCTCGGCCGAGGCGCTTTGATGCTGTCCGATTGTCAACTCGATCTGTTGCTCTTTTCCATCACGCAGAACGGTCATGACACTGTCGGTACCGACTTTGGTCGTGCCGACAAGGATCGGCAGGTCGCTGCTGGAATCGACGGCTTCATCGTTGAAGGTCAGGATAACGTCACCTTGCTCCAACACGCCCTCTGCGGGGCTGCCCGCGACGACATCTGACACAAGTGCGCCGGTCGAGGCATCGATCCCCATGGCCGCCGCGATCTCTGGGCTGACATTCTGGATTGAAACACCAAGCCAGCCGCGGCTGACCTGACCATCGTCACGCAGATCGGCGGCGATATGTTCAACGATGTTCGAGGTCACGGCAAAGCCCAGACCAACGGAACCGCCGGTGGGCGAGTAGATGGCCGAGTTCACGCCGATCACTTCGCCTTCCATGTTGAACAGTGGACCGCCCGAGTTGCCCTTGTTGATGGCCGCATCGGTCTGAATGAATTCAGCGTAGGGCCCGGCCGAGATATTGCGGCCTTTGGCCGAAACGATGCCCGTGGTCACGGTCGAATGCAGGCCAAACGGGTTGCCGATGGCCACGACGTCCTCACCCACGCGGATAACGTCGCTGTCCCCGATCTCAACGGCTTGCAGCGACTCGCTGGCGTTGATCTTCAGAACGGCGATGTCAGTCAGCGGGTCGGTGCCCACGATTTCGGCTTCGAAACTACGGTCGTCGCTCAGACGGACGGTCACGGTCGAGGCATTGTCGACAACGTGGTGGTTGGTGATGATGTACCCGGCTTCGTCGAGTACAAACCCCGATCCCAAGCCTTGCGATAGTCCACGCTGCGGTGCCTGAAAGCCCTCAGGCGCTCCGAAGCGTTTGAAGAACTCTCCAAAGGGGTGGTCTTCCAAATCAAAATTCTGTCCCTGTCCCGGTGCTTGCACGGGCACAATGTCCTGTTCGGCAATGATGGTCACCACCGAGGGGGACACGCTTTCAACCAGATCAGCCAGGGCTTCGTCTGCCAGCGAGGGCAGGGCGGTCGTGGCCAGCAGCGCGGCGCCAAGCGCGGATGCGCCAACGAGGCCTGTTGCACGTGGCAAAAGCAGTGAGGATTTACGGATGCTCATTTTTGTCTCCTGTTTATTTCACGCGATTGCAGCCGCGCGTTAACCGAGGAGATGAGGCATCAACCTGTGAGTTTCCTGTGTTGAGGATTAAGAAATCTTAATTTCGCCACAAACAGGTCGTCGTATGCGGACGGTTCGCCGAGATAATGGCGAATCGCTTGTCACGAATCAGCGATTGTTGCCAATTTGAAAGTCAAACCCTGATTTAACCTGAATTGATTCAGTTTTGGTAACAAAGGATCACTGGAAAGCCTTGGCGAAAATCCGCTCACCCCTTGGTTGTGGTGCGTTGCTGCAACCTGAGCAAATTAAGTACATATGCACCCAATAACTTTTATATATTACTAATAAAGAATATGCATAACGTCAGGTTTGGACCAAAATGGTCAGTTCATTGATCTTCTATAGGTAGATTTCGCCTCGGCGGGATGTTGCGCAAAAACCATTCCGAGACGCCAAAAATTAACCGTTCTTTCCAATTTTACATTGTTTGGAAGCACCGTTTGGGTGACGATGATCTTGCCCAAGCGAAGGGGGAGCCGACGGCACTAGGGGGTGCCAACGGCTTGTCACAGTCACTGGAAACGCTGAGCGGCATGTTAACGAGGGGGTCTTGTTTAGGTTCAGCGGCGGAATAGCCAGGGTGCCATAGGCATTTTTGGCAGCGTTTTCAGGATTGGTGAAAAGTGGTAGTCCTGTTTTGGGCAAACGGCCTGGTCGGTATCGACCAGGCCGTTTCTATTTTGGCAGGCTGGCTATGTGGCCCGCCTGGCCCGCCAGCGCGCCCAATCCTCGGGCGTGTCTAAATCCAACAGGGCGTTTTGGCCGGGCAATGGTTGAAGATGCACTGCATTCTTATGCGCCTGCACAACGGACTGCGCGCCCTCATCGCCTGTAAGTTGCCTGAGCTCTCTGAACAGCGGACGAGCAAACACAACCGGATGGCCGGGCTTTCCTGTGGCTGTCGCCCCACGCCAGATCAAGCAATTTGGATATTCTTGGATAGACTCTGCGACCTGCTTCAGGTCACCAACTGTGATTTCCGGCAAATCTGCCAGTAAAACCATGACAGCCCTGGCATCGGCGGGCACATGCGCAAGAGCACCGCGCAAACTGGCGTTCATGCCCTCATCAGCGTCGGGTATTTCAACTGCAACAACATCCATACCTTTCAAGGCGTCCTGGCGAGGATGCGGGGCAGGCGGTAACGCAACGATCACCGGGCCTACCTGCAACGCTGTTTGTGCGGATCGCCGTAGCAGGGGCATGCCATCGACGTTTTGCATCAGCTTGTCCGTGCCAGCCATGCGGCGGGATTGTCCGGCGGCCAGAAGAATGATGGGAATATCTCTCATGCAATCACATAGCCGCCATGGCCATCTTTTGTCATCCCCGCATGCGTGCACCGTCCGCATCGAACAGTGGGGTTGAGATCGCGCGCGCCTTGCGCATCTGGCCCAGTATCTCAATCTCGACCTCTAATTCGTCGCGTATACGGTCCGAGGGCAGGAAGCCCATGGCGATGGATTTCCCGGCATAGTGTGAATACCCGCCCGAGGTGCAGAATCCGACGACCGCACCATCCAGCCAGATCGGCTCATAGGCATTCACGTCGGCGTCGTCTGCATCCACTTCGAACGAGACTAGCTTGCGCGCGGTCCCCTCGGAGCGTTCAAGCTCGGCTGCGGCGCGACCGATAAAGCCGGTGTTCTTCGTGAAGGCAATAAAGCGATCCAGCCCGGTTTCCGCGGCAGAGTAGTCGGGTGAGAACTCGCTCATCCAAGACCCAAAGAACTTGTCCAACCGCAGGCTCATCATCGCGCGCATGCCAAATGGCACCATGTCGTGGGGCTGACCGGCCTGCCAAAGGGTCCACCACAATTGCCGTTGGGCCATCGGATCACAGTAGATTTCGTACCCCAGATCGCCTGTGTAGCTGACCCTTTGAACGGTGCAGTCGGTCATGCCGATGGTCATGCGGCGAACATCAAGGAACCTGAGGTCAGAAATGTTCGTGCGGGTGCATGCCGCCAGCACTTCTACGGCATTTGGGCCTGCGATCTGGAACCCGTTCAATCGGTCGGAAACATTTTCAATGGAAACGCCGTCTTCCTGATGTTGCAGGAACCAACGCATGTGAAAGGCCTGACTGCCATATGAAGCAGTCAACTGGAATTCGGTCTCGTTCAGGCAAGAGACAGTGAAGTCCCCGATCAGCTTGCCCTTATGCGACAGCATCGGCGTCAGGGACAACCGCCCCGGATTTGGAATTCGTCCGGCCATGACCCGATCCAGCCAAACTCGTGCGCCGGGACCAGTGATGCGGTACTTGCCGAAATTGTGGACTTCATTGATGCCTACGCTGTTGCGAACAGCGCGCACCTCGCGCCCGGTTGCCTCGAACGCATCCGAGCGTCGGAACGAGGGCGTTTCATAGCCCGGCTCATCGCCTTGCGCAAAATAGTTCGCAACCTCTAGCCCGTATTGCTGACCCCAAACCGCGCCCAGATCGCTGAAGATATCGTACATCGGGGTGGTCCGGTTCGGACGCGCGGCAGGCAGTTCTTCGTTGGGGTAGGCGACACTAAAGCGTTTCTGATAGTTCTCGATCACCTTCGGGCGCGTATAGCCAGGCCCGATCCAGTCGCCGAAGCGGGCGACATCCATGGCGAACACATCGCGCTCAGGCTCTCCTTCGATCATCCATTGCGCCAACGTTAGGCCAACCCCGCCGCCCTGACTGAAACCCGCCATCACGCCACAGGCGGACCAATAGTTGCGCATGCCCGGCACCGGCCCGACGAGCGGGTTGCCATCGGGCGCAAAGGTAAACGGTCCATGGATCACCGATTTGACACCAGCCTCGGCCAGAACGGGGAAGCGTTTGTAGGCAAATTCGATGCTGTCGGTGATCTTGTCATAATCGTCGGGCAGCAGTTCGTGGCCGAACTCCCACGGTGTGCCATCGACAGCCCAGGGTTTGCAGGGTTGTTCATAGAACCCAATACACAGCCCGCGCCCTTCCTGCCGCAGATAGCTTTCTCCGGCGGGATCCATCACATGCGGATGCTCGCCGCCAGCATCGATGATCGCTTCGATCTGAGGGATCGAGTCTGTCACCAGATATTGGTGTTCCATCGGGTGCAGGGGGAAATAGACGCCTGCCATCGCGCCAACCTCGCGCGCCCAAAGGCCACCGGCATTGACGATGTGTTCGGCATGGATCGTACCCTTGTCGGTAACCACATCCCATGTCCCATCGGTGCGTTGGATGGTCTCGCGTACCATGCAGTGCGTTTCGATCGTAGCGCCTCCCATCCGGGCCGCTTTGGCATAGGCATGGGTGGTCCCCGACGGATCCAGATGACCGTCCAGCGGATCATAAAGCGCACCGATGATCCCGTCGGTGGCGGTGATAGGAGCGATCTTTTTGATCTCATCCGGACCAACGATTTCCGTCTCCAACCCCATGAACCGATGCTTGGCGCGTTCTGCCAGCAACATGTCGAACCGATCCTGATTATCTGCCAGCGTCACTCCGCCCACATGATGCAGACCGCAGGACATGCCGGTAATCTCTTCCAGCTCTTTATACAGCCGGATCGTATACCCCTGCAGCGCCGCCATGTTGGTGTCGCCGTTCAGGGTGTGAAACCCACCCGCTGCGTGCCAGGTCGACCCGCTGGTCAGCTCGGAGCGTTCCAACAGCATCACGTCCGTCCACCCCAGCTTGGTCAGGTGATAGAGTACGGAACATCCAACGACTCCGCCGCCGATGACTGCAACTTGGGTTGTGAGTTTCATGCACGTCTCCTGATGGCTATGCCGTCAGTCTCAATAGGAAAGCTGCCTTTGCAATAGCTTCAGCGACAGAAAGTGTCGCGGAAGGCGATCCGGGTTCAGCACCTGCTGGCGACCCCAAACAGGAAGGATACGGTGGTTGTCCAAAAGAAAACCGGCGCTCGGATCAGAGCGCCGGTGGATTCTTGCAGTTTTTTGGGTTGTTCTCAGAGAGGTCGAACTTTCAGTTCGGTGATCCGGTTGCCTTGACGTTTTGTCACCTCAAAGCGGAAGCCGTGAAAGGAAAAGACCTGACCGACGGTTGGGATCATTTGCGCTTCGTGAATGACCAGACCGGCGATGGTATTTGCCTCATCGTCAGGCAAGGACCAATCCATCGCGCGGTTGGCGTCGCGGATCGTGGTGGCCCCTTCGACCAGAAACTGCCCATCTTCGGTTCGGGTCACGGATACGTCTTCGTCGATGTCGAACTCGTCCGCGATCTCGCCCACGATTTCCTCGAGGATATCCTCAAGCGTGATCAGCCCGCGCAGCGAGCCATATTCATCCACTACCAGTGCAAAGTGGCTGTGCATCCGAAGGAATTCGCGCATCTGATCGTCCAGAGTGGTGGTTTCCGGAACAAAATAGGGGTCGTTCGCGACCTTGAGGATGTCGAATTCTTTCAGTCGGTTATCAGCGTTCTCACTGCCGCCGGCATGGGCGTACATCGCGCGGAACAGGTCCTTGGCGTGGACGACACCAACGATGTTTTCCTGTTCGTCGCGAAACACGGGCAGGCGGGTGTGGCTGCTTTTCAGACATTGCTGAAGGATGGCCTCGGGCGAAGCGTCTGCATCGATCATCTCAATATTCGAGCGGTGCAACATGATCTCTTCAACCGTACGATCGCCCAGATCCAGCGCGCCAAGGATACGGTCGCGGTCTTCCTTTTCGACCACGCCTTCGGAATGACCAAGCTGCAACGCACCGGCGATTTCCTCGCGCACGGCCAGAATGTTGCTGTCCGGGTCGATCTGGACGCCAAACAGGCGCAGAACACCACGGACCAGCAAACGCACGGCTGCAACGATGGGTGAAAACACCGTCACGACGACGCCGATGATCGGTGCCACGGCAGCGGCGGCCTTTTCCGAATTGGTGATCGCGTAGGTTTTGGGCAGAACCTCGGCAAAGATCAGGACTAGAAGGGTCATTACAAGCGTTGCCAACGCAACGCCGCTTTCACCGAACAGCCGTGTGAAAAGCGCAGTCGCAAGCGATGCGGCAAGGATGTTGACAAGGTTGTTGCCCAACAGGACCGAACCGATCAGTCGTTCGTTATCGTCAGTGATGTCCAGGGCCTTCTGCGCACCGCGCGACCCTTTGTCGGCCTGCGCACGCAGTTTTCCGCGCGACGAGGCGGTCAATGCCGTTTCAGAACCCGAGAAAAAGCCCGATAGGACAAGCAAAAGTAGAATGGCGCCTGTGGTAAACCAGAATGCGCCGTCGATCAGAGAAGCAGAAGAGGGTTCCATCGGTCCTTGGTTGTTCGTGATACTGCATCCGTTATGGGGGTGCGCATGCTGTGGATCAAGGGGTTAGCCGTCGTCATCGCCGTCTTTCGCCAGCGGGTGATGTTGCAACACAAGCTCTGACAGGCGTTCGTCCAGGACATGGGTATAGATTTCCGTGGTCGCCACGTCGGCATGGCCCAGCAGGGTCTGGATCGACCTCAAATCGGCGCCATTCGCCAGAAGATGCGTGGCAAAGGCATGGCGCAGGGTGTGTGGCGTCACTTTTTCCGGCGAAACGCCGCCTTCTACGGCCAGTTCCTTGACCAGCAGGAAAAACCTGTGCCGGGTCAGATAGCCGGATTTACCGCGAGACGGAAACAGGAACTTGGAACGCTGAGCACCGTCTGCAACCTGCTTGTCCTCGGCCTCGTCCCTGATAAGCAACCACGCCGCCAACGCATCGCGCGCCGGAGGCGACAGTGGTACCATCCGTTCCTTGCCACCTTTGCCCAGCACTAGCAGCATCCGGGGGTCACCCCGGGCCGAGGAGACTGGCAGCGAAACCAATTCGGTCACCCGCATTCCCGTGGCGTACAGAACCTCCATCAGGCAAGTGTTGCGCACCCGGTCTGCATCTTTGCGGCCGGTGCGGCGCGCGGCCTCAAGCAAACGATCGACTTCAGCGACATCCAGCGTTTTGGGCAGGCGTTTTTGTCGACCGGGGCCTTTGATCTGAATGGCGGGGTTAGCTTCAAGCCAACCTTCTTCGAAGGCGAACCGGAACAGTTGCTTGATCGCGGACAACCGACGTGCGCGCGTGGAACGGGACAGGCCCTGTGCGTCGCAATCAATCAGGTATTGCTCAATCTGTTCTCTCTGTGTGTCAGGAAAACCCGTTTTTCGACGTTCCAACCAGGCCGAGAATTCTTTCAGATCGCGGCCATAGGCCAGCAGCGTGTTGGTCGCAGCGCCCAATTCAGCGGCCTGAGCTTGTAAAAAGGTGGAAATCCACAAGTCCTGCGTCGCCGGGGCCGCCACGATCAGCGGTCCTGCAGGATCAGCAAGTTCAGTGCGGCGCGGCGGGCGGTGTCCTCAAGACCCACACGGCGCAAAGTCGCGATAGCCGCTGTCAGGTCGACAAGGTTGCCGCGCGACCCATGCGCGAACCGCTGCATGGTCTCCAAGATCGCTTCCCCCAGCTGATCATTGTTTAGCATCGTTTCGATATTCGGCGGGACCGGAGCAGCCCATGCAAACCCTTGCGCAACCGCATCCGCCAGAGGCGAAGGAGAGCGCGCGCGCCCCGGATCTCCTTGCGCTAACGCCGCCAGAAAGTGATTTTCGTCGGATTGACCGGGCACAGAAAGGGCCGCCGTTTCATACAGTTCAGACAACAGCAGGATACGCCAGCGCAGCTGTTCCGCCGACGGGTCCGTCAGCTCTATCTGCGACAGGCGTTCTGCGAACAATTCTGCAAAGGGTACCTCTAATCCGATCAGGCGCATTTGCGCCCACACGGTCTTCAAAGCCCGAGCGATTTTCTCGGGATCGCGTGAATCCAGCGCAGACTCGAACCGTTGCACGGCCGAGACCCTGTCCCAAACTGCGCCGGACGCGGCTGGAGAGCGCTCGGTATACAGCCCCAGCAATTGGTTGGGGGTCAGCGCGCCGATGCGGGTCAGCCGCTCAGCCGCTTCGATCTGCGCTTTCCACCCGGCTACGTCCCGCAGGTCGGCATTTGCAAAGGCACGGGGCAGAGGGGCCGATGGCAGGCGTTCTCCGATCGCCTCAAACAGGCGAAAGGTCAGTGGGCTGGGATCATCTGGTTGCGGAAGGTATTCGGCTTCTTCAAACAACTCGGGGCTGAGAAAGCGATCCAGCACATCCAGCTCATCTGGTGGCAATATCTGCAATGCGTGCGCCGCTTCCAGTGTGAGGGCGGCTGATGGCCAGTCTCCGCGCCGCGCCTTGCAGAAAATCTGTGCGGCGTAGTCCTGAGACAGGTGTGGCTTCGCGATCAGCGACGTACAGCTGCGATCCTCGTCCCCGGTGAGCAGGGTGGCGTCAAACCAGCGCTGGAACCTTTCGCGTGTGTCGGTCGGACCGGCCAATTGGACCAGCGATTGCGCCGGGTCGGCTGCGCCAAGTTGCATCAATCGGTCGATGCGGGCCAATAGTAGCGTTTCCTCGGCGCCGGAACTGGCAGGTGCGCGGGCCTCGGACAGGATCAGCGTAAACAACAACCG
This sequence comes from Ruegeria sp. CDSB013, assembly GCF_059611165.1. Taxonomy (NCBI): domain Bacteria; kingdom Pseudomonadati; phylum Pseudomonadota; class Alphaproteobacteria; order Rhodobacterales; family Roseobacteraceae; genus Ruegeria; species Ruegeria sp. CDSB013. The sequence continues at coordinate 385,265 of NZ_JBXWPA010000001.1, forward strand.
CTGCATGGCGGGGTTATAGCGAACCGGCACATCGGTGATCAGCTCAGCCAGCCGGTCGGCATCACTATTCTGCCAAAGGTGCACCGGCAGGCCAGTCACCGACGACGACACAAGCCCCAACGGCTGTGACAGTGCCTCAAGCGGAGAGACTTGGATATCCGGCTGAATGCCCGTCTCCGTGACCGGTGGTTCCAACAGGACAGTCCCTGGCAGGTTTTCCGGAGGGTCCGTCAGCCAATCGATGACGGAAAGAGGAGCCTGTTGCGCCTGCGCTGAACCGGCCAGCAATAAGGCAGCCAGTGCGGCTTTATTCAACATTCAGGATTACCGGCTCTCGGATCTCGTCTTGCGGGGCCGAGAAATCCACCCCGAATATCGGACCCAGATACGCATATCCCACCAGCCCGACAAAACACAGGCAAACAATATATATCAGGAACTTGATCAGACGGCCCATTGCTCAACGCTGCCCCAATTTTGTCTTTTGCCATAGTTATAGCTGGCATTTTTCGTAAGATCACGTCATTCACGTTGAAATGAGCGAAATTAAGCATAACGCCCACACAGAAGGTACTGATGCGGTCTTTGAACTGCACAAAACCGTCGTTCTTGTTGGCATGATGGGGGCCGGAAAGACGGCTGTAGGCCGTGCATTGGCCGCAAGGTTGGGCGTTCCGTTCCTAGACAGTGACGCCGAGATCGAATCGGCCGCCAATATGACCATCCCCGAGATTTTCGAGCGTGACGGTGAGCCGTTCTTTCGTGCCAAGGAAAGTCAGGTCATTGGGCGCCTGCTGGACGAGGAAAAAGGCATCCTGTCAACTGGCGGCGGCGCGTTTCTGTCTGAGCTGAATCGCCAGATGATCACCGAACGCGGGGTCTCGGTCTGGCTGCGGGCTGATTTGAAGGTGTTATGGAACAGGGTCAAACACAAGGACACGCGGCCTTTGCTGCGCACGGCTGACCCTTATGCGACCTTGCGCGACTTGTACGAAGCCCGCGTTCCGGTTTATGCGCAGGCAGGGCTGACGGTTGAATCCGATGGCGAAACCTCGATTGAAAATATGGTGGACCGGGTGGTGGAGTCGATGTTGACGCGCCCCGACGTATTGGAACGGAAGTAAATGCACCAAACCGTACATGTAGAGCTGGGCGAACGCTCGTATGACGTGGAAATCGGGCCCGACCTGCTGGCACAATCCGGCACAATGATTGCACCCTTATTGCACCGGCCCAAGGTCGCCGTTCTGACGGATGAGAACGTGGCCGGGTTGCACCTGAATGCGTTGCGGGATGGTCTGGCAACTGCTGGTATTGAGATGACCTCGCTGGCCTTGCCCGCGGGCGAAGCCACAAAAAGCTGGCCGCATTTCGAGCGCGCGGTTGAATGGCTTTTGTCGGAAAAAGTCGAACGCCGCGATGTGGTCATTGCCTTGGGTGGCGGGGTCATTGGAGATCTTGCGGGATTTGCCGCGGCCGTTTTGCGGCGCGGTGTCCGTTTCGTCCAGATACCGACCTCTTTGCTGGCGCAGGTGGACAGTTCTGTTGGCGGAAAAACCGGGATCAACGCACCACAGGGCAAGAACCTGATTGGGGCATTCCATCAGCCGTCTCTGGTTCTGGCGGACACTTTGGTTCTGGGCACCATGACACAGCGGGATTTCCTGTCGGGTTATGGCGAGGTCGTCAAATACGGCCTGCTGGGCGATGCTGCGTTCTTTGAATGGCTCGAAGCTAACGGTCCCGACGTTTCGGTTGGCGATATGGCCGCGCGCGTGCGGGCGGTGACACGCTCGGTTCAGATGAAAGCCGACATCGTAGCCCGCGATGAGACAGAGCAGGGCGACCGTGCGCTGCTGAACCTTGGGCACACTTTCTGTCACGCGCTCGAAGCGGCAACCGGGTATTCGGATCGTCTGCTGCACGGTGAAGGCGTAGCCATCGGCTGTGCGCTGGCGTTTGAGCTGTCCTCACGTCTTGGGCTGTGCTCACAGGAGGAGCCAAGCCGTGTTCGGGCGCACTTGCGTGCAATGGGAATGAAAACCGATCTGGCCGACATTCCCGGAGATCTGCCGGGTGCCGCGGCACTGGTTGATCTGATGGCGCAGGACAAAAAGGTCATCGATGGCCAGCTTCGGTTTATTCTGGCCCGCGGGATCGGGCAGGCGTTCGTAACTTCGGACGTCCCAAGGGACGCTGTATTGTCCGTGCTGGAAGACGCATTGGCGACGGTCTGATCAGCGTCCGCGGATCACCATCAATTCTCCGATGTTTTCGCGGGTGATGTAGCCAACCATTGCGCCGGCCTGCGTGCAAACTGCGACGGCGGGAGCACCCTTGTGTAGCTTTTCCAGCACGGTTTCCAAGCCGGTGGTCAATTCAACACGCGGGATCTCGGTTTCCATGATTGAAGTTGCCAGATCGGACCGAGGTGCCTCTTGCGCCATGGCAGTAAACAGCGTGCCGCGCGCAATAAAACCAAGCAAGTCTCCATTCGAACCCAACACGGGGAACTCGTGTTGCGTGGTGTGAATGACGGCCTGTGCGGCGGTTGCAAGCGTGTCGTTGGGCGATAGGGAGTGAAACTCGGTAATCATAGCGTCGCGGGCCAGCACCCGCCGCGCGACCGAGCGCATGGCCACATCGTGGCTTTCGGCATTGGCCGCGACGAACACGAAGACGGCGATCAAAACCAGCAGGGGGTTACCAGTGCTCAACCCAAGAAAACCAAACGCCACCGCCACGACCTGACCCGCAAGGGCGGCGATACGTGTGGCTTTTACCCGGTCCATCTTCAGACACAAAAGCGCGCGGAATACCCGGCCGCCATCCATGGGGAAGGCCGGGATCATGTTAAATACGGCCAGCAGCAAGTTCACATAGGCCAGCCGGTTCAACAGCCCGGCACTGGTCGAATCGATCCGGGCCAGGGAATCCAGCGTCATTCCGGCCCCCATGGCCATCAAAACGATCCAGATCACAATATTTACCGCCGGCCCGGCCAGAGCGACCCAGACTTCTTCCATGGGCTTCTCGGGCATCCGTTCTAGCCGGGCGAGCCCGCCGATAGGCAGCAAGGTGATGTCAGGGGTTTTGATGCCGTAGCGCCGCGCCATCAGCGCGTGGCCGAACTCGTGCGCGACAACGCAGGCAAACAGAGCCAGAACAAAGATCAGGTTGTCGATCGCGGCGGGCACCCCGCCTTGGGAATAGGCCGCAAAGGCGACCCAGCCCAGTAGCAGAAAAAAGGTGACATGGACCCTCAGTTCCGACCCCAGTATTCGGCCGAGAGAGAAGGACCATGTCATGTTGCGTCTCCGTTTGTCTTAGAACGGAATCTCGTCGTCGTCGATTCCGCCGGATGCAGGTGCAGGGGCAGGGGCGCTGGACTGTCCGCCATAAGGGTCGCCATAGCCGCCGCCCGCCTGACCGCCGCCATAGCTGCCTGACTGTCCGCCGCCGTAACTGCCTCCGCCTTCACCGCGTGCATCCAGCATCACAAGGGTCGAACCGAACCCCTGAAGAACAACCTCAGTCGAGTAACGGTCCTGCCCAGATTGGTCCTGCCATTTGCGGGTCTGCAATTGCCCTTCGAGATAGACCTTCGAGCCTTTGCGCAGATATTGCTCCGCCACGCGGACAAGCCCTTCGTTGAAGATCGCGACCGAGTGCCACTCGGTGCGCTCACGACGCTCGCCAGTATTGCGGTCTTTCCAGGTTTCGGATGTGGCGATGCGCAGGTTGCATACTTTGCCCCCGTTTTGGAAATTCCTAACTTCAGGATCGCGGCCAAGATTTCCGACCAGAATGACCTTGTTGACTGAACCTGCCATATATTTCCCCGTTCTTGTCTGTGTCGAGCGCGCCCGAATCTGACGCGAAGTTGCTACGCGACCCTATACGGCCTGCGTCATGGTTAAAACACAGTTGATGTGTGCAACGGTTGGCAAGAAACTACGCAGGTTCTGTTTACCAAGCTTTTATTCTTGCCTGAAATACCTATACTCATTCGGGTTCGAGAGCGAGCGGGATTGGCATAAATGCGTTTTCAAGTTGGTTGTTTTTCTGTTCTGTGCCTTGCGCTGGTTTCGGGTCCGGCAGCAGCGGACACCCTGTCCACCAAAAGCCGCAAGGACATCTTCCTCAAACAATCCAAGATTCTGGACTCGCGCGCAGCCACTCAATACCGCGATTCTGAACGGCTGAAGCCAAAGACCGCGCAGCCATCTCAGGTCATCAAGCGGTATAATGGTAAATATCGCGGCCAATACCTGGCGCTGGCGCGGCAAGCAGCCCGGAAACACAGTGTCCCGGAAGAGTTGTTCTTGCGACTGGTGCAACAGGAAAGCGGATGGAACCCGCACGCGGTGTCTCACAAAGGAGCACTGGGTCTGGCGCAGCTGATGCCTGGAACCGCGCGCCTTTTAGGTGTGAACCCGCATGATCCGAAGCAAAATCTGGAAGGCGGGGCCCGTTATTTGTCGTGGCAGTATCGCAAGTTCAAATCCTGGCGGCTGGCGCTGGCGGCTTATAACGCCGGTCCGAAAGCCGTGGAAAAGCACGGCGGCGTGCCACCTTACAAAGAAACCCAGAACTATGTGAAAGTGATCTGGGGCGGCTGAAAAACTACCAACCCAAGTCAGAAAAGAACCGGCGCTGTGGCCGGTTCTTTGCGTTTGGGCTGTTACTCGGCCGCGATTTTGATGACCGGCTCCATGCGGGCCAGAACCTCTTCGGAAAGATGGCACTTGACCTGATGCCCGTCCGAAAGGGTTTTCACCGGCGGCACATCTTTCTCGCACAGTCCGCCCGGCACTTCGGATTTCCAGCGACAGCGCGTCTGGAAAGGGCACCCCGGGGGCGGGTTCATGGCCGAGGGGATATCACCATCCAGAACGATATGCGCTTTTTCAACCGACGTATCCGCGATGGGAACAGCACTCAGCAACGCTTCGGTATAGGGGTGATAGGGCGGCGAAAACACCTGGTCGGTGGTCCCCAGCTCGACCACATGGCCCAGATACATCACCATCACCCGGTCGCTGAGATAGCGCACAATCGACAGGTCGTGACTGATGAACAGCAAGGTTGTCTTGTGTTCGCGCTGAATCTCCATCAACAGGTCGGTCACCGCCGCCTGCACAGACACATCCAATGCCGACACAGGTTCGTCCGCAACTACGATCCGCGCATCGCCTGCAAAGGCGCGCGCGATACCGACGCGCTGTTTCTGTCCACCGGACAACTGACGCGGCATCCGATCGGCAAAGGCGCGCGGCAGCTTCACCAGGTCCAACAATTCCAGCATGCGTTGTTTTCGCTCAGCCTCGGAATTGCCGATGCCAAAAATTTCCAGCGCGCGGATGATCTGCCGCCCAACGGTCATCGAGGGGTTCAGAGTGTCAAACGGGTTCTGGAACACCATTTGAACTTCGCCCACGGTTTTGGCGTCACGTTCTTCGATGGGCACATCTTCGATGTTGCGGTTGTCCAGAAGGATTTGCCCATCTGTGGCTGTTTCAAGCCCCATCAACACTTTGGCAAAGGTGGATTTACCGCACCCAGATTCGCCTACAATCGCCAGCGTCTCAGACTCATGCGCCTCAAAGCTTAGCGTTTCGTTGGCTTTGACTACCTTCTTCTCACCGCCCCCGAACAACGCATTGGCGGCTACCTCATAGTATTTCTTGAGGTTGTCCATTTTCAGGACAACGCGACCGATTTCACCTTTTTCTTTCTTGTCGGCCAAAGTGATCGGGGCGTTCCAGTCAATCTCCTTGTACTTCAAACAGCGTGTGTGGTGGCGGTCATTGCCGGGCACAGGCTCCATCAGAATGTTCTGCGCGTCGCAGCGGCCTTCTTCGAAATAGTCGCAGCGCGGGCCAAAGTTACAGCCTGACGGGCGTTCGTGGGGCAGGGGGAAGTTCCCCGGAATAGCCACCAATGGGCGGGCGTTCTTGTCTGCCCCCGGCAACGGGATCGAGCGGAACAGCGCCTGCGTATAGGGGTGCTGCATCTCGTCGAACACATCGTGTATCGAGCCGCGCTCAACCGCCTCACCCGAATACATCACGCAAAGCCGGTCACAGGTTTCCAGAACCAGACCAAGGTTGTGCGAGATGAACAGCATCGAGGTGCCGTATTTCTTACCCAAATCCCTGACCAGCTCGACTACGGCGGCCTCTACCGTCACATCCAGTGCGGTTGTCGGTTCATCCAGAATCAACAGCGCCGGCTTCGACATCAGCGCCATCGCGATCACGATACGCTGCTGCTGCCCCCCTGACAGCTGATGGGGGAACGAGTTCAGCATCCGCTCGGGGTCGGGGAGGCGTACGTCCGTTACCACTTCCAATGCGCGGGCATGGGCCTCTTCCTTGCCGACTCCCTCGTGGATCATCGGCACTTCCATCAATTGCTTGCCGATCTTCATCGCCGGGTTCAGCGAGGCCATCGGTTCCTGATAGATCATCGCGATCTCATTGCCGCGGATATCGCGCAATTCATCCGCGCTCATCTCGGCCAGATCGCGGCCTTTGAACTTGATCGAACCGCCTACAACCCGCCCGTTCTTGCCGAGGTCCTGCATGACCCCAAGTGCCACAGTGGACTTGCCGCAACCGGATTCTCCGACCAGTCCAACAGCCTCGCCGGGCTGTACGCTGACCGAAAAATCCATCACGGCGGGAATTTCCCGAAGGCGGGTGAAGAAAGAAATCGAAAGTTTGTCGATCTCAAGAATCGGGCCGTCATATTCCGCCAATTTGTTCATCTTGTATCTCCTCGCGAGAGTCCGGGGATCCCCTTCATCTGGCTAAAAACATCCTGGGGGTCCGGGGGCAAAGCCCCCGGTCGCTCTCACATCAGTCCTTCAGGCTTTCTTCGCGCAGTCCATCCGCAAGCAGGTTCAAACCAAGAACCAGCGACAGCAAGGCAAAGGCAGGCGGAAGGGCAGGGTGCAGATAGATAGAAAGTAGCTTGCGCCCTTCATTGATCGTAGAGCCCCAATCGGGGCTTTCCGGAGGCAGTCCCAATCCGAAGAAACCCAAGGTTCCCAACAGGATCGTGGTATAGCCGATACGCAGACAGAAATCGACGATCAGCGGGCCACGTGCATTGGGCAGGATCTCCCACAGCATGATGTACCAAGGGCCTTCGCCACGGGTCTGTGCCGCCGCCACGTAATCCCGTGTTTTGATGTCCAGCGCGAGACCGCGCACGATGCGGAAAACCGTAGGCGAGTTCACGAAGACCACCGACACAAACACCACAAGGATACCGCCTGGGATATCGAACAGGTCCAGATAGGTCGGCAGACCCCAAATGCTGTAGTCATCCGTGTTGATGACGTAACCACCGGTCGAAATCAGCGACAGATACAACCACAGTGCGATACCCAGAACCCCGATCAATAGCGGAGTGCGGAAATTCGGGCGGGTATAATACCGCGAGTTTAGCAGAACGCCGATAAACAGTATCGGGAACACGAACAAAACGGCCGCCATATAGTTCGGCACACCTGTCGCCACGATTTCCGGCGTGACCAGCAAGTAGAACAGCAGGATGACCGGGAAAGCCAGGATCAGATTGGCAAGGAAGGACAGGAACGTGTCCAGACGTCCGCCATAGTACCCGGCTGGTAGACCAAGAGTGATCCCGACCATAAATGCGAACATGGTCGCAAGCGGAGCGATCTGAACCACGATCCAAGCACCTTTGACCATTCGGCTAAAGACGTCGCGGGCAAGGTTGTCGCCGCCCAGAAGGTACCAGGCATACTCACCTTCTTCGGGACTTGGCAGTGGTGTTCCCGGCACTTTGTTCTTCATGCCCGATACCTGAACCAACGGGTCATGAGTGATGATCAGATCCAGCGCACCGAAGATGCCGGTGAAGACCCAGAACATCACAAGGCCAAAACCGATCATGCCGATGGGGCTGTCGAACAGTTTGCCGTAAAGGCCGAGGCGACGTTTGAAGGCAATCGACATTGCAAACAGGATGATCAGCGATAACCACACAGGAAGAAACTGCTGCGAGATCGCTCCGATTATACCGGCACTGGTCCCCATGAGGATGCCAAGCACGATGTAGGCCAAGGCAAGCGCGACACAGGCGGAAAAGCTGTATCTCAGAGCCTTTTGTGTTAGCCCACGTAGCCCGTTGCCGCCGCTTATGGTGCCGTCGATATTCACGCTCATCGGGGATTCGGGCAGCACAATGCTTCCGATAATCCAAACGACGATTGATACGATCAACGCGGCAAGCGCGATCATCAGGATAGGGTTCAGAATGGCGATAGAGCCGGTCCAGCTTAGAGGTTCCATGATCTATCTCCCTTAAGAAATACGGATGCGCGGGTTGAGGTAGACATAGCCGATATCGGAGATCAGCTGCGTCACCAGCACGACAAAGACCGACACGACCGAAATCGCCAGCAAGAGCTGAATGTCGTTGTTGCCTGCAGCCTGTACCAGTGCCCAACCGAAACCTTTGTAGTTGAACAGGGTTTCAACAATCACCACGCCATTCAGCAGCCATGGGAACTGCAGCATGATGACGGTAAAGGGCGCGATCAGCGCGTTTCGCAGCGCGTGCTTCATAACGATGTTGCCAAAGGAAACACCTTTAAGCCGCGCGGTTCGGATGTACTGCGCCGTCATGACCTCGGTCATCGACGCGCGGGTCATCCGGGCGATATAGCCCATCCCGTACAGTGAGATGGTCAGTACCGGCAGGAAGAAGTTCTCGAAGGTTGGGTTGTCCATCGCCGACGTCGCCGTGCCCTTGAACCATTTCAGGCCGACGGTCGACGAGGTGAAGATCGCGATGAAGATCACGCCCGACACATATTCCGGTGTCGCCGTGGTAATGATCGAGAATGTGGACAGGGACCGGTCCAATGCTGATCCTTCGCGCATCCCGGCCAACACACCCACCAGCAGCGCAGATGGCACCATCAGAACCAGAACCCAGAACATAAGATAGCCGGTATTGCCGAGACGTATGCCGACGATTTTGCCGACATCATCCTTGAAAACGGTTGAGTAACCCCAGTCACCCTGCAATACGCCGCAATATCTGGGAGTCGTTTCCTCGGTCGATCCCGGGCGGGTACACGTTCCAAGGAACGTTCCGTCGTCAAGTGTCTTGGAAAAGCCAGGGAGAACGCCCAGCCATTGACCGTACTTGACGAGAGTGGGTTGCAGATAGCCGCGATTGTCCAACCAGGTCTCAACCTGTTCGTCGGACATCCGCTGGTTGCCCTGCGTTTTCGCAAGCTTTTCCAGGTTCGGGTAGAGGTTGGTCAGAAAAAAGACCACGAAAGTCAGGCACAATGCAGTGAGTAGCATGACGCCGAACCGTCGGAGGATGAATAGTCCCATGATGACCCCTGTTGTTCGGGTGTTCCGCAGATCATTGGACCATTGTCTGGCCTCGGACATCCGACCCCGCGTCGGCCTGTCTGCGGCTGGAAAGGGGCGCCCTGTTCAGGCGCCCCCATTAACGTCTGGCAGGTTTTAGGCCGCCCAGCCCCACTTATAGTGGTGGTGCTCGAAGGACACGTGCATGTCGGTGCCAACAAGCCCGTCTTTCATGTGGCGGTACAGCGAACGCCAGTAAGGCTGAATGGTCACGCCTTCCTCCTGGATCATCGCCTCGCCCTTGGCGACCACTTCACGGCGCTTGTCGGCATCCGCGATGGCCAGTGCTTCGGTCAGAAGCGCGTCAAACTCGGCATTTGCCCAGCCGAATTCGTTCCAGGCTTCACCGGTACGATAGGCCAGAGCCCAGATTTGCACGCCCAGTGGACGGTGGTTCCAGTTGGTCGAGCTGTAGGGGTATTTCGCCCAGTCGTTCCAGAAGGTGTTACCCGGCAGAACGGTCCGCTTGACCTTGATACCCGCGTCACGCAGCTGCGCTGCAACCGCGTCGGTGGTGTTCCGGCGCCAGTCGTCATCGATCGAGATCAGCTCGTGCTCGAAATCGATCATTCCGGCTTCTTCCATCAGCGCACGTGCGCCTTCCGGGTCCACTTTCTGCGGTGGCAGTTCGTAGTAGTCCGGGTGGATCGGACCAACATGGTGGTTTTCCGCAGGCGAACCGCGGCCGCCATAGCCCAGTTCCAGACAGATCGAGTTATCAACCGCCATTTGCAGAGCCTGGCGCACACGCTTGTCTTCGTATGGCTTCTTGCCGTCGATCTCGGCCAGCTGGTTCGGACGGATGACAATGGTGTTCATGGTCACAACTTCGGATTTGATGTACCCGAGGCTGTCCATCACGTCGATGAATTCACCAACCGATTCATACAACATGTCGACTTCGTCGGATTCCAGCGCGGCCAGCCAAGCGGACGGGTCGGTGCCGTAGTCAATGTAGACGATGCTGTCCAGTGCCGGGCGACCAAAGATCTCTTCGCCCCACCAGGTGTGGTTCTCGTTGCGAACGAGGGTGGCTTTCACGCCGACTTCCAATTCCTGCACCAGATATGCGCCGGTGCCCACATTGTTGAGCAGATCGGTTTCACTGAACGAGCTGTGTACAATAGCCGCCGGATAATCTGCCATGCCCGCAATCAGCGAGATGTCAGAAGCTGGCAGGTTCAGTTTGACGGTGTTGGCATCGACAACTTCGATTGCGCCGTCAATGGCCTGACCAGATTCAGGATCGATCAGTGTCGCAAAGCGACCTGCCATCGAGTTGGTTTCCGAACTCTTGTCACACCAGCGCCCAATGTTGCGGGCCACATCTTCCGCGGTGAAGTCGTCACCGTTGTTCCATTTGACGCCCGGGCGGACTTTCAGAGTGTAAACGGTTGCGTCGTCGTTGACTTCCCAGCCCTCCAGCAACATGCCGCGGAACGTACCGTCCGAGTTGTACTCGACCAGATACTCGAGCGTGCCGCGGGTGACGTTCGCGATCTGCGACCAGTCATAGGTGCGTGGGTCCTTCAGGGCGCGCACTTCCTGCTGAACGCGCAGGGTGCCGCCTTCTTTCTTTGCGTCTTCACCGGCCGCACGTGCCGGGGCGGCCAGTCCGATCATGCCATAGGCTGCGGCCGCGGTGACCCCAAGACCGGTGGTACGGGTCAAAAACTCGCGCCGGTTCAGTTTGCCGTCCCGATATTCCTGTGCGTGCATTTCTGCCGCCCAGTGCATCGGTGCTCCGGTCATTGTTTGATTATTCATTAACGTTACTCCCTGTGAGACAGTATTTTTTGGATGAAGTGTCGAACCGCTCAGGCCGGAATGCTCCGGCCGGCAGGTTCATTGGTCTTCTGATCTCGGATTTCGGACATCCCCATGACCGACATTCGGCACCAGAATTTGGGTGAGGTCAATGTTCGAAATCGTCATTCGAGGTACAAAAACGACATTGACGGGCTGAGTTTATCGCTATCAGCATTTTCAGCCCCAGGGGAATCCCTTGGCAGGTTCAGTTTCGCGGCAGTGGATTCGCCGCGAATTCCTTGAACGTGTGTTCGCGATCAATGCGACTTCAACCGCATCAGGTATCACTTTGATAAGTCGACCCGATTCCAACTTTTCATGCGGGCGCGAAACCAGGTGCGCTGTCGTTTGGCGAATTGGCGGGTCGAAATCGTGGCCCGTTCGCGGGCTTCATCCAACGTCATGGTGCCGTCGATATAGGCCATCAACTCGGGTACTCCGATGGCTTTGAATGCCGGAAGCGACGGATTATAGCGGTCCCGCATCCTTTCAACCTCGGTCAATGCACCAGTGTCCAACATCAGGTCAAAGCGGCGCGTGATGCGATCCAAAAGCCATTGTTTATCTACGTCAAAAACGATGGGCACTGTGTTCTTCAGGTCCAAAACTGGGGGCGGTGTTGCGTCTTGCCAGTCACTGAGGTTTCGACCAGTGGCTTTCTGCACTTCCCAAGCCCGCTGAACACGGGCGCGGTTTTGTGTGTCGATCCGGGCCAGAGTCTGCGCATCCACACCCGCGATCAGAGTCTGCAAGGTCAGGCTGTCCGCCTCGGCCCGGATTTCGGACGGTGTAGGTGGAATATCGGCCATACCTTCGGTCAGCGCAGAAAAATACAGGCCGGTGCCCCCAACAATGATGGGGCGTGCCCCGTCGGTCAGCAGCGGTTTCACCTCGCGCAGCCAATGGCCGGTGGAATAGTCCTGATCATATGAGATATGGCCATACAAAAGATGCGGTGCGCGGGCTTCTTCTTCAGCAGACGGCCGGGCGGAAATCACGCGCCAGCAATCGTAGACCTGGCTGGCATCGGCATTCACGATGACACCACCGAACTGCTCGGCGATCAACAGGGCAAGGGCGGACTTTCCAGAGGCGGTGGGGCCTGCAATCAACACTGGTTTGTCGCCGGGAATTGGGGGCAGGCGGTCCAATATCTGCGATCCTGCGGGTTCGGTCATCTCGGACTGCCTCATTCCTTACCAATCGCATTGAACCTGCGCCGGTTTTGCTTCATTTTGCGCCTGAAAATAAACCCGTGCCAGCCCGGAGCGCAACATGACCATTTCCCCGACCACCGACACCGCCGAAACCACAAAGGCAAGGTATGATCGCGTAATGCTGAAAATCTCGGGCGAAGCGCTTATGGGCGATCAGGGGTTTGGCCTGCATCCGCCCACAGTTCAGCGCATCGCGCAAGAGATCAAATCGGTACACGATTTGGGTGTCGAGATCTGCATGGTGATTGGCGGCGGCAATATCTTCCGCGGTCTCAGCGGATCGGCACAGGGGATGGAACGGACTACGGCTGATTACATGGGCATGCTGGCAACGGTCATGAACGCGCTGGGGATGCAGTCCGCATTGGAAGAAATCGGCGTTTTCACCCGGGTAATCTCAGCCATCCGCATGGACGAGGTGTGCGAGCCCTATATTCGCCGTCGCGCCGTGCGCCACCTTGAGAAAAAGCGGGTCTGCATCTTTGCTGCCGGAACCGGAAACCCGTATTTCACCACCGACACCGCCGCGACCCTGCGCGCCAACGAAATGGCATGTCAGGCGATCTTCATGGGTAAGAACGGCGTCGATGGTGTTTATGATAAGGACCCCAAGGAACACGCGGATGCCGTGCGGTACGACACCGTCAGCTATGATGATGTTCTGGCCAAACGCCTGCGGGTTATGGACGCGTCGGCCATTGCACTGGCGCGCGACAACAATCTGCCGTTGATTGTCTTCGGGCTGGACGAACCGGGCGGGTTCCGGGGTATTTTGGCCGGTGAGGGGACCTACACCAAAGTTCAGGGTTAACGCTGGCCTCAACGTTCAGGATCAGGCCGGGCCAGGTTGCCCGGCCTTTTTGCTTAAGTGCCTTCAAAGAAGCCCACGGAGTTGCCATCGGGATCCGTTGCATAGAAGAACCGACCAGCCGGTATTTGGATCGGGTCGGAAATGACTTTTCCACCAGCTGTTTCTACGCGCTTCATTACGTCCTCCAAAGCGCCATCTGCAGCCAGATGTAATGTTGGGCCGTGACCTTGTTGCGCAGGTTTGCCGGGATAAAGGTGCAGCGCGACACCGGTGGCGGGATCGGCGGGTTTGAAAACAGCCATGGGGTTTGGGGCATTCGGGTCAAGCTCGAGTGTTGCGCCGGTCACTTGCGTATAAAAGGCGATGGCCTTCTCCATGTCCTGTACGGGCAATTCGCCCCACACAAGAAAGTCCTTGGGTTTGTAAGTCATGTTCGTCCCTCACAATCGTTGGAATGTGGACACTGTGCCAAATCCTGATGACAGATTCTGACACCAGCGGCGATGCTTGACCGAGTTGCGATCGTCAGGTTATCTGAGCCCGTCACAGGAGCAGGAGGATATCTGTCCCTGGGGCTGCCGCCGAACCATAAACTTGTGACTGGATCGCGGCTTGGCTGGAAGACCTGCCATGTTTTCGGAGCGGTCCGGGATCATGAAAGGACCGACAATCAGGACGTGGACAAAAACCAAGGAGAGAGGCGGGATGACATCCCTTGATATCGATTTTGTACGTGGGCAGTTCCCCGCGTTTTCCGAGCCCAGCCTGCAAGGGCAGGCATTCTTCGAAAACGCTGGGGGATCATACACTTGCAAGCAAGTGCTCGATCGCCTGACGCGGTACTACACCCAGCGTAAAGTTCAACCCTATGCACCCTATGAAGCCAGCCGTCTGGCGGGTGAGGAAATGGATGAGGCCCGCGCACGCATGGCGGCCATTCTGGGGGTCGAGACGGATGAGCTGAGCTTTGGCCCTTCGACCACGCAGAACACCTATGTCCTGGCGCAGGCTTTTCGCCAATGGATGCAACCGGGCGAGGCCATTGTTGTCACCAATCAGGATCACGAGGCAAATTCAGGTCCGTGGCGGCGGCTAGCGGACGAGGGGATCGAAATCCGCGAATGGCAGATTGATCCCGAAACTGGCTCGCTGAACCCGATGGACCTGGAAAACCTGCTGGACGAAAATGTTCGTGTGGTGTGCTTTCCCCATTGCTCGAACGTGATCGGAGAGATCAACCCGGTGACTGAGATCACCGCGATTGCTCATGCCGCGGGGGCATTTGTGTGCGTGGACGGGGTGTCCTACGCGCCACACGGGTTTCCGAATGTGGGTGATCTGGGGCCGGATATCTATCTGTTTTCGGCCTACAAAACATACGGACCGCATCAGGGGTGTATGGTCATCCGGCGTACGCTAGGTGAAATGTTGCCGAACCAGGGGCACTACTTCAACGGCGACGTGCTGTACCAACGGTTTGCTCCGGCGGGGCCGGACCATGCCCAGATCGCGGCCAGCGCGGGGATGGCGGATTACATTGATCTGCTGTGCGACCATCATAGCGGGCCAACCGGCGAAGCGGCCGAGCGTGGTTCATTCGCCCATGATCTGATGCGCTCGCACGAGGTTGCATTGTTGCAACCGGTTTTGGACGCAGTCAAAGACCGCAACGCCGTTCGCCTGATCGGAACATCCGATGCCAACCGCCGCGCGCCGACTGTGGCCCTGGCGCTGAACCGCAATGCAGAAGCCGTTGCCGCTGATCTGGCTGGATATGGCGTCATGGCTGGTGGCGGAGATTTCTATGCCGTGCGTCCGTTAACCGCGATGGGGGTCGATCTGGATCAAGGCGTGCTGCGGGTCAGTTTCACGCACTATACGTCTCAACAGGAAATTGATCAGCTTTTGAATGCACTAGACGACGTTTTGTGATCCAATTCCGCCTCTGCTTCGTAACCGAAGAAAGAAGAAAAGAGCAGGGCGGACATGGAACAGCAGCGGTCACCGATTATCATGTGGTTCCGACGGGATTTGCGCCTGTCGGACCATCCTGCACTGAGCGCCGCGGTTGAGAGCGGGCGAACAATCATACCAGTTTTTATTTTGGACCACTCGGTCCAGGCTTTGGGCGCAGCACCGAAATGGCGGCTTGAATTGGGCCTTAAGGCTTTTGCAAGGACGCTAGAGCTGTCTGGCAGCCGCCTGATCTTGCGTCAAGGGGATGCGCTGACCGTTCTGCGGCAGCTTGTCGTCGAAACCGGTGCAAGCAGCGTTTACTGGACCCGCGCATATGACCCTGACGCCATTGCCAGAGATACGAAAATCAAGACAGCGCTGACCGACCAAAATGTCACCGTTAAGTCCTTCGCCGGCCATCTTTTGTTCGAGCCTTGGACCGTGGCGACGAAAACAGGGCAGCCGTTCCGCGTGTTCACGCCGATGTGGCGTTCAGTGCGCAGCCGCGACGTTCCGATGCCCAGCGATGCTGTGGCCCATCTCAGATCGCCTGCGACGTGGCCTGTTTCCGAAAATCTCCAAGATTGGCATCTGGGCACGCAGATGCGCCGCGGAGCATCCGTGGTCACACCCCATGTCCGACCGGGCGAAACCGCGGCTTTTGAGTCTTTGCATCATTTTCTGGACCGCATCGCCGACTACTCAGATCACCGGGATCGTATGGACTTGGACGGGACATCTAACCTGTCCGAGTATCTTTCGTTAGGTGAAATTGGCCCACGCAGTGTCTGGCACGCAATTCAGCGGGCCGGGATGACGGGCGTTCAGGGGGGTGAACCCTATTTGCGCCAATTGGTCTGGCGCGAATTTGCTTATCACCTAATGTATCACACCCCATCCTTGCTCAGCGGTAATTGGAAGCCGGAGTGGGATAGATTTCCCTGGAATACTGATGCGGACCAGCCCGAAGTTCTCGCTTGGAAGCAGGCGAAAACTGGCATCCCAGCAGTCGATGCCGGGTTACGGCAGATGTATGTGACCGGGCGAATGCACAATCGGGCCCGGATGATCGTAGCGAGTTACCTGACCAAGCATCTGATGACCCATTGGAGAATTGGCATGGATTGGTTCGCGGATTGTCTGGTCGACTGGGACCCGGCGGCAAACGCGATGGGCTGGCAATGGGTTGCAGGGTCGGGGCCCGATGCCTCGCCATTCTTTCGCATCTTCAATCCGCAAACACAGCAGGAAAAGTTCGATCCGCAATCTGACTTCGTTCGGCAATGGATTGCCGAGGGGCAGAGCAATCCACCAGCAACAGCACTGGCGTATTTTGATGCGGTTCCGAAGTCATGGAACCTCAGTCCACAGGACCCATACCCGCAACCCGTTGTCACTTTGGCAGCCGGTCGGGCGCGTGCATTGGCGGCCTATGAGGGCCGAAAAAACCAGTAACGAATTGAAAACTTGCCACAAACACAAACTCGGCCTAGCCTGTTTGCGCGGCCGCACAGGGGAGAGCGGATGACTTTGATGACCACCGAGGGGCAGATAGACCTGCCCAGATACTTTGCGCAAGTATTCAAAATGGTTAGCCGGATGCAGTCCGGCCGATTGGACATCGGACTACCGGATGGTCGTGTCTTCCGAACCGAGGGCACCAAACCCGGGCCGGTTGCCCGTGTGGATATCCACAATCCAGACGTTTTCGCCCGCCTGGTCCGCGAAGGTGAACTTGGTTTTTCTGACGCATATCTGGAAGGTGACTGGAGTACGCCGGACCTGCGATCCTTTATGGACCTGGTGCATGTGGGCAATGAAACGGTCTATGATGATTTCACCGGCAAAGTCCTCGTGCAGATGTATGAGCGGCTACGATTCTGGTTGCACCGCAATAACCGGACACAGGCCAAAAAGAACATCTCGTACCATTATGATCTGGGCAATGATTTCTATGGTTTGTGGCTTGACGACACGATGACCTATTCCAGCGCTCTGTTCGAAACAGGGCAGGAAAGTCTGGAAAAGGCGCAGACCGCAAAATATGCCAGTCTGGTTGATGAAATGGGCGCAAAACCCGGAGATCATATTCTTGAGATTGGCTGCGGCTGGGGTGGCTTTGCTGAATATGCTGCGAAAGAGCGTGGCCTGCGGGTCACAGGTCTGACGATCAGTCAAGAGCAGTTGAGGTTTGCGAGGCAGCGTATTGAAAATGCTGGCCTTTCAGATTTGGTGGAATTCAAGTTGCAGGATTACCGGGATGAACGTGGCCAGTATGACGGAATCGCATCGATCGAGATGTTCGAAGCAGTAGGTCAAAAGTACTGGCCTGTGTATTTCGACACTGTGCGTGAGCGGTTAAAACCCGGGGCGCAAGCGACGTTGCAAATTATCACCGTCGCGGATCATAGATGGGATGTATATCGTAACGGTATTGATTTCATTCAGAAATATATTTTCCCGGGCGGTATGCTTCCGGCGCCGTCCGTATTGAAGGAACAAGTTGCTCAGGCGGGTTTGAAGGTCGTCAATTCGAAAGAATTTGGCAAAAGCTATGATCTGACCCTGCGCCGCTGGTATGACACGTTCAACGACAAGTGGGACGAAATCTCGGAAATGGGCTTTGATGAGCGTTTTCGACGCATGTGGAATTATTATTTGACCGCCTGCGGAGCAGCCTTTGACACCGGCAATTGCGATGTGACACAGATCACTATAGCGAAACCGAGTTAAGGAACGGACTTCAGAAATGCCCACTGCCTCAAAGCTTGTTGCCGGTTTATGCCTTTTGATCGTGGCGTTCTTGGTTTCGAGTATGGTCATCGAAAACGGTGATGAAGGTAAAAACTACGGTATGTTTACCTACGTAAACATGGCTTTGGGCGTGATCTGCGGATGGTGGATCATGGGCAAGCGTGCCGGCCGGGGCTGGACTGCCGCAATCAACAACGGCTTGACCGGAATGGCGGCGCTGGTGTTCTGGGGCCTTTTTGTTCAGGGTGTCAACGAAATGCTCCGCCTGGCAATGCGCCATCGGTATGACGGCCCGTTTGAGGCGCTGATCTCTATCTTTAAAATCGGCGTTGAATATGGTCAGCAACTTGTGGTGCCCGAAATCTTGTGGACTTTGGTCATTGGGGCTTTGGTCACTGGGCTGGTCACCGAGGAAGCAGCCCGCCGGTGGCGGTGAGCTAACAACTTAAAGTACGAAAGAACCCAACAGTGTCAGATCTGTTCTTTTATGGCACGCTGCGGCACTTGCCATTGCTGGAGCTTGTTTTGGGACGTCCAGCGTCCAAACTTGAATTTGCCCAAGCCACTCTGAAAGATCATGCAGTCCATAGCGTGCAGGATCAGGCCTTTCCCATGATTGTTCCTGAGGAAGGCAGTCTGGCCAAAGGGTTATTGCTCCGGGGATTGAATGAGGAAGATCAGAACCGTTTGGTCTTCTACGAAGGTGGCTTTGATTACGACCTGCGCGCGCAGACAGTTGATTTGGCCGACGGATCAAATGCGCAAGCCCTTGTTTTCTATCCGGAGCCGGGGCTTTGGAACCGCGGCTGCCTTTGGTCCCTGCAGGGTTGGTTGGAAGAGTGGGGCGCGATGACAATGCTCGCCGCGCAAGAGGTTATGGCGTATTACGGCAAAGTCGATGCGGGACAGATTGCGCGCAGCTTTCCGTCGATCCGGACGCGTGCATGGGCGAAGCTGGCTGCGCGTCAACGTACGACAGGCGATGCACGAGACACGGCCAATGACGTCATCGTGCACGACCGTAAACCGGCATATGTCAATTATTTCGGGATGGAAGAAGTCGCGTTGCAGCATCGCCAGTACGATGGCTCGATGGGCAAAGTGCTGAACCGAAGCAGCCTGATGCAGGGCAGCGCCGTGATCGTCCTGCCATATGATCCCGTGCGGGACACGGTGCTGTTGGTCGAACAATTCAGGGCACCGATCTTTCTGGCTGAGGATCCTGAACCCTGGATGTGGGAGCCAGTTGCTGGAATGATCGACTCAGGCGAAACGCCGGAACAGGCGGCCCTGCGCGAGGCCGAAGAAGAAGCCCAGATTGCGTTGAACAGGTTGGAATATGCGGGCGGCGCGTATTCCTCCAGCGGGTCATCGACCGAATATCTATACCTTTATGTAGGGTTGGCTGATCTGACCAAGACCATCGAAGATGGCGGGTTGGCCACGGAAGGCGAGGATATCCGAACCCAGATTCTGCCTTTCAGCGATTTCATGGACAGGGTCGACAGCCATGGGTACAAGGATTTGCCGCTTTTGGCTGTGGCCCATTGGCTTGCACGTCACCGTGAGCGCCTGCGCGGATGATTTTCGCCGCTTGTGGTCATCGCGCACCACAGGTAAATCTGCGTTGATCCGAAATGAAATGAGGGCGCCATGCGCATTGCACGAGACCTTGCCGACGCAGTCGGAAAAACCCCGCTGATCCGCCTGCGTCGCATCAGCGAAGAGACCGGGTGCGAGATTCTCGGCAAGGCCGAATTCATGAACCCCGGCCAGTCGGTCAAGGATCGTGCGGCGCTCTACATCATCCGCGATGCCGTCGCGCGCGGTGACCTGAAACCGGGCGGCACCATTGTCGAAGGCACGGCAGGTAACACCGGGATCGGTCTGGCGCTTGTTGGCGCGTCGATGGGATTCAAGACCGTTATCGTCATCCCTGAAACGCAGTCCGAAGAGAAAAAGGACATGCTGCGACTGGCAGGTGCTCAGTTGGTTCAGGTTCCGGCCGCACCGTATCGCAACCCCAACAATTTTGTGCATTACTCGCGCCGTCTGGCCGAAGAACTGGCGCAGACCGAGCCCAACGGTGCGATCTGGGCCAACCAGTTCGACAATGTGGCGAACCGTCAGGCACATGTGGAAACGACCGGTCCCGAAATCTGGGAACAGACCGATGGCAAAGTTGACGGGTTCGTCTGTGCCGTGGGCTCGGGCGGTACATTGGCGGGCGTAGCGGACGCGCTTCAGCCCAAAGGTGTCAAGATCGGTCTGGTCGATCCGATGGGGGCGGGGCTGTATTCGTTCTACACCACCGGCGAAATCGCGATGGAGGGCGGCTCGATCGCCGAAGGCATCGGTCAGGTGCGCATCACCAAGAACCTTGAAGGCTTCAAGCCAGATTTTGCCTATCAGATGACGGATAACGAGGCGCTGCCTTACATCTTTGATCTGCTGCGCGATGAAGGCCTGGTCATGGGCGGATCAACCGCCATTAACATGGCTGGTGCGGTGCGCCTGTCCAAAGATCTGGGACCGGGCCACACCATCGTCACCATCCTGTGTGATTATGGCACCCGCTATCAGTCCAAGCTGTTCAACCCGGACTTCCTGCGTGAAAAGGAATTGCCTGTCCCGGACTGGATGACCGAAGCTCCGCGCAGCATCCCCGGCGTTTTTGAGGACGTGTGATGCTGCGGCAGGTTCGCCTGTTTCTGACCCTTGTCGCAGTATGTATTGCGATGCTGTGCGGCCCCGCTGCCGCGCAGCTTACAGATCGTCAAAGCGAATATTATCAGGGCTGGGTCAAAACGGCGGACCGTGCCGAGACGGTGATCGAGGCCGATCGCGCGTCGAACGCGTCGCTCGAAAACCTGCGCGCCGAGATCAACGAATACCGGGACGATTTCAACCGGGCACGCGGTGCAAACACCGAACGTATCCAGACGCTTGAAAATCAGATCAAGGCTCTTGGTGCAGCGCCCGAAGGCGACGCGACCGAACCGGAAGACATTGCCACACTACGAAAGCACCTAGACGAGCAGCTGAACAGTTTGCGCGTCCCGCAGATCATCTCGGAAGAGGCATTCAGCCGGGCCAATGGCCTTATTTCCGAGATAGACAAACTATTGCGGGACCGTCAGGCGAAAGAACTTTTAGAGCGCGGACCGTCGCCCCTGAACCCCACCCATTGGCGGCCTGCTTGGGTTGATGTGAACGAAGCTGCGCAAGCGTTGTTCAACGAAGCCCGGCGGAACCTGAGAACTGACGTCGTTCATGAACGTTTGCGTTCCCGTGGCCTGGGTATTCTGGCTTTGGTGTTCGTTGCTGGTGTTCTGCTGTTTTACGGCAAGCGCTGGTCGGAAGCCGCTGGTGCGCGTTTGCGAGCCCTGGGAGGGCAGGGAAGTGGCGTATGGACGTTCCTGACCTCGTTGCTGCGCATTATCCTCCCCTGGTTCGGCGTCTGGCTTCTGGTTCAGGCTGTTGTGATGACAGGCGTTCTGGGGCTGCGCGGGACGCTGTTGATGGAAAACGTGCCCTATTGGGCGGCGATCATCCTGTATTATGACTGGATTGGCCGACAGGTTTACGTGCTGCAAGCGGCGCAGGGGTTCAAAAAACTGTCCCGCCAGAAAGTCACTGAGTTACGCGTCTACCTCGACTTTCTTGCCGGGCTCCTGATCCTGCATGAACTGGTGAACCTGTTCGATCAGATCGAAAATATCTCGGATGCGACGCGCGCCGTCGTCGCCTTTCCGGTCATCGTCGCAACAGCTTTGATTCTTCTTCGCGTCCGTCGCGTCCGCAGCGTTGATGTCCCGGTCGATGCAGGTGAGCCGTCCGAAACGGCCCGTGCTGCCGGGTTCAGCCAACTGGTTGAGTTCATTCGACGCGCTTTGTTCTTCCTGGGGATCGCCAGCCCGATTTTAGCGATGCTGGGGTATACGAATGCGGCTGAGGCAATCGTTTTCCCGGCCGTGCGTTCATTGGTTCTTATTGCAGCGCTGGTCATCGTCCAACGCTTCCTGACGTCTGTTTACGGCTGGCTCGGCGGGCAGGGCGATAAGGCCAAGGACTCGCTGTTTTCGGTTCTCATCGGCTTTGCAATGGCCATTCTGGCTATGCCCGTGCTCGCGCTGTATTGGGGTGCGCGTCAAACCGACCTGCAGGAAGTCTGGTCGCGCCTGCTGCAGGGGTTTGACATTGGCGGGGTAACCATCTCGCCCAGCAACTTCTTTACGTTCCTTGTCATATTTGCCATCGGCTATGGCCTGACGCGGATGCTGCAAAGCGGGCTGCGCAATTCTCTGTTGCCAAAGACCAGCATTGATCCAGGCGGGCAAAACGCGATTGTTTCGGGCACCGGGTATGTCGGTATTTTCCTGGCCGCGCTGGTTGCGATAACGATTGCCGGTTTCAACCTGTCATCGCTGGCTATTGTTGCCGGTGCGTTGTCAGTCGGGATCGGCTTTGGTCTGCAGACCATCGTGTCGAATTTTGTGTCGGGCATTATCCTTTTGGTCGAACGCCCAATCTCGAAAGGGGATTGGATCGACGTGAATGGGATGATGGGGTACGTCCGTGATATTTCCGTCCGGTCCACGCGGATCGAGACGTTTGACCGCACGGATGTGATCGTTCCGAACTCGGACCTGATCAGCGGCGTTGTCACGAACTATACACGCGGCAATACGATCGGGCGGGTGATTGTGCCGGTCGGCGTCGCCTATGGGACTGATACCCGAATGGTGGAGAAGATTCTGGGCGAAATCGCGAATTCACACCCGATGGTTCTGGCGAATCCAGCGCCCAGTGTGGTGTTCCAGGGGTTTGGCGCAGATTCGCTGGACTTTGAAATCCGGGCCATCCTGCGCGATGTGAACTGGGTGCTGTCAGTCAAATCCGACATGAACCACGAGATCAACCAGCGCTTTGTCGAAGAGGGGATCGAAATCCCGTTTGCACAGCGCGATCTCTGGTTGCGTAACCCCGAGGTGTTGCAGGGCAGCGAAGCCCAACCCAGCGAGAACACCGACGAAATACCGTCCGCAAAGCCATCCACAAATCCCGTCGAGATGACCGAGGGCGATTTGGCTGATGGTGACGGCGACGAGATTTAAACGCCTTTGCAAGGCTTTCGATTTCAGGTGAAATTTCACCTCAATGGGGCCTTGCAAATCCCTCGGCGATAGTTCAAATAACGCCGGCACGGAGAGGTGGCCGAGTGGTCGAAGGCGCACGCCTGGAAAGTGTGTAGGCGGGAGACCGTCTCCAGGGTTCGAATCCCTGTCTCTCCGCCACAATCCCCTATCAACATTCATCCAGCCGCGTTTGGACGTGAATCCGTCAACCCCTGGATTTCGACCAGCGCAGAAGTAGGTTGGCCGCGACTGGCGCGCCGATGATCACGACGACAATGCGCGCCAGGTGGTGTGTGACCACATAGCCCAGATCCGCCCCTGATACGATGGCCAGCACTGTCATCTCTGCCTGACCGCCCGGTGCAAAAGCTAGAAAGGCTTCGACCGGATGGCCCAGCCCCAGCGTGGTGACCACTGCCGTGAAAGCAGCGGCCAGAACGGCCAGCAAGATCACATAGGTGAACCCAGCCGCCACGACGCGTGTGAGTTCCGACCACGTGACGCCGACGAACTTGACGCCGATCCCACAGCCGATGAAGAATTGGGCGAACAGGATCGCCTCGCGCGGGGGGCGGGTATGGATGAAATCCCCAAGCGATAAGGCCGCTGTCAGGATTAATGGTCCAAGAATCGAGGCACCGAAAAGCCCGATC
The DNA here is from genome assembly GCF_059611165.1 of Ruegeria sp. CDSB013. Taxonomy (NCBI): domain Bacteria; kingdom Pseudomonadati; phylum Pseudomonadota; class Alphaproteobacteria; order Rhodobacterales; family Roseobacteraceae; genus Ruegeria; species Ruegeria sp. CDSB013. The sequence continues at coordinate 409,028 of NZ_JBXWPA010000001.1, forward strand.
TTCTCTCCACCTTTCCAGCCGACAAAAGCTGCGACCGCCATGAGTATCAGTTCATGCAAGGGTAGGGCCGAGGCAGGTTCGCCCAACGGGTTGGTCAGTTCGGCACCGTAAAACAAAGTCAGGAACAAAGGGGCAAGGGTGACGATAATCAATACGCGCGTCCCGTGGATCAGCGATAGGGTTCGCGGATTGGCACCGGCCTCGGCTCCAAAGATAACCATGTCCTGAAACCCGCCCGGCATGGCTGCAAAAAACGCAGTTTTGTCGTCAAAGCCCCAGAATTTACGAAAGAACGGCACGCCAACCATTGCAATCAGCAGGATAAATACTGGTATCAGCAAAAGGGACGCCGCCATCTTTGGTAGTTCCGCGAACAGGCTGGGTGTGATCGACGCCCCGACCGCGACGCCAAGTATAGTTCTGGACGCGACCGAGACTTGCCCGAAATCCCGCATGGGTGCGTGTGCCAAAGCGGCAATCAAACACGCTGACATCGGCCCGAACAGAAAGGGCAGCGGCAGGTTTAACGCCCAAAAAACTGCAGTTCCCAACATAGCCAATATCAGCGTGACTGACCGTTGCATCAGCGGCGACAAATGAAGGCTTGAGGCGGTCAAGGATAGTGTCCGATTTCGTTGACTAAGGCATGTATCCAAATGTATACAAAGAGACTCAATATGCAAGATTGAGAATGATGAAAACTCAAGAAGATCCTAATCAGACCGGCCCGCAGGGGAATTCCGCTTATCAGCGCTTGCTAGATGAAATTCGCGAGGGTGTTTTGTTGCCTGGTGAACGGCTGAGAGAGATCGAGCTGTCCGAAAGACTGGGTGTCAGCCGAACACCTGTGCGCGAAGCGATACGGCAACTCGAAGCGGATGGGTTGGTTACGCATGTCCCTAGGCTGGGCGCAACGGTTCGCAGCCTGAGCTATTCGGAAGTCATGGAGCTGTACGAAATGCGCGCCGTACTTGAGGGCACGGCGGCACGTTTGGCGGCACGCTCGGCTTCGGATGTGGAACTGGACGAACTGAATGTCCTGAACAATCGCCTTGCCGAGGCTGGCACCGGTCCGGTGGCCGCCCAGTTGCACCGTATTTTCCACGCCACGCTATTGGATGCCGCCAAAAACCGATTTCTCACAAAGTCGATGCTATCGCTGCAAAAGGCGTTGTTGATATTGGGCCCGTCCCAAATGCTGGACGGTCAGCGCGCGGACGATGCCGCAGGTGAGCATCGCCGTGTGATGGAAGCCTTAAAGGCTCGTGACGGCGACGCAGCCGAGCTGGCGATGCGCGCCCATGTTCATGCGGCACAGCGGATGCGTATCCGCGCGTTGCAGAAACGGGACCGCGCAATTGATCAGGCCTGACCTGAGGAGCTGATTGACCTACCTCTTGGTCTTAGGTTCCTTCGGCAAACCACTCTTCCCATCCGCAGAAGTCGACGGAAAACCCGGCCATCGTAGAGGTCGTTGTTTAGGCTCTTCCGGTACAAACACTCAGCTGACCACTTTCAAAGGGTTGGCGCCTTCAACCTCGCGGCTGATCTCTTGAACCAGCGCCATCGCGGCAGGGTTTCGGCGCTTAACATGCATCCGCGCGACAAAAATGATGGCCGGGGGATCGGGGAACACGCCTTTGATCACCTCTATGTCCGGTGTGACATGCATTCCATTCAACAGGGCGACGCCCAAACCGGACCGCACGGCCGACTGAATGCCAGTGGCGCTTGGGCACTCTAATACGTTGTTGAAGCGGTGCCCTTGCAGCTGCCCATCTCCGAAGCCCCATTTTCGATAGAAGCACTGGCTGTCGAAGGACAGAAAGGGAACAGGTGCTGTCGTATCCAGTTGGAAATCCGGTGATTTTACCCAGTGCAGAGTGTTCTCGAACAGGATCAGGTCATCTGGCCGCGCATCGTGCCGAAAGATTTGCATGACGGCGACATCCAACTCTCCGGCCTTCAACCACTCTTGCACGTTCAGACTTTGACTGGTGCGTGTTCGGACCTGAACGTCCGGATAAAGCCGTGTGAAACGACCCAATATGCGAGCGATGTCGCTGGTGGCCGTGTCCTCGGTCATACCCAGCCGGAGTGCGCCGGCCAAAGGTTTCTTGCCCAAACTGGCCAGCGCCTCATCGTGCAGGGCACATATTCGGCGGGCATAGTCGCACAGGCGCAGACCAGTATCCGTGAACAGAGGGCCACCGGGTCGGCGCGCCAGCAGATCGCAGTCCAGTGCTTGCTCTAACCGTCTGATTTTGTGGCTGACTGCCGATTGCGACAGCGCCAAATGCTCGGCCGCACGCGTCACGCCGCCGTGGGATGCGATGGCCAGAAGGGCACGCAGGGCGTCAATTTCCAATCGGTCGGTCAATTGCATATCCATGACAAATTTGGATTGAAGTATGAATATCATTCATTTGCGTCACATACCAGTGTTGAACTACTGGTCAGGAAATCCAAAGCTCAGGAGCATTCGCATGCCGCATCTCGTCCCGGACCACACAGTGATCAAAACCCCGCGGATGGTCCCCGGAACCCATGGGGAAGGCGATCCGGTGGATTTGATCCACAGCACATTATCTTACATCCATCGCGGCGTGCCGCCTGTACGGGCAGCGGCGGGCAACAGGGTACACTTGTTCGATCTGGCGTGTCTTGGTCAGTTTGAACGACCTTGGATTCCGGCGCTTAAAGGTTCGGTCACCGATCAGGTTCCCGTCGTTCACAAGCTGCTGGAAAACTGCGGTCATTTCCCGATTGGAGATCACCCCGAACAGACACCCACGTCGCTTATCAATCTCTTACCGAGAAAAGTCTGAGCCATGACAGATCAAACCAAAACCCGTGACCAGCGCGGTCTGACGACCGTATTCGAAATCAGCGGATCGGTTCTGGCCATGGCCTATGCCTTGTTGATCGCGTCGAATACGGGGGCCGAGTTGTTGGGTTTCACCCTTTTGTTAGTGTCCTCGGGCCTGTTCGCGGCCTGGGCCGTGATTGATCGCCGCTGGACGTTCCTGCTATTGCAAGGGTTCTATGCGGCCTCAGCGATCATTGGGTTGATCCGGTGGGCATGAACTTCGCATAGGGCAGTTGCGGGAATCTTGCTAGAACAGCCTTATGCGCAATGAAGACAGAATCAAAATCGGCTTTTTGCTGTTTGACGGCTTTCCCATGGCTTGCCTGACCTCGGTAATCGAGCCGTTGCGGGCGGCCAATGAAATCGCCGGGCAAGAGGCGTTCTGCTGGTCGCTGCTGTCCGAGCGCCAACAGAAAATACGATCCAGCGCAGGTGTCCGGTTCGAGGCCGAGCAATCTCTGGCCGACTGCAAGGATATCGACATCTTGTTCCTTCTCAGCAGCCCAACGTCCGGCTTTGACAACACAACCGTTGGCAACGGTGCTCTGCGCAGTCTTGGACGGCATGGCACTGTATTGGGCGGGATTAGCGGTGGGGTTTTCCCATTGGTCCGGTCCGGGGTAATGGGGGGGCAACCTGTTTCCGTCCATTGGTGCTATGAGGCCGCATTTCTGGCTGAGTTTCCCGAAGTCGACTCGCGTAGCGAGGTGATCGTGAAAACGGCGACACGCTACACTGCAGCCGGTGCCGCTGCCGGGTTCGATCTGGCCCTGCATCTGATCGAGGATCGGCTGGGTGGCGATGTTGCACACGAGGTTGCCTGTTGGTTCCAACATCCGATGATGCGGGGGGCCGGTGTGCGGCAACAGGTTCCGACCACGACCGCGCCGGAAACCGGGGACAGCCTTCCACCGTTGGTGTCGCGCTGCGTCGACCTGTTCGCCGGTCATATGAGCGATCCGATTTCCATCGCAGAGGCCGCACAGCAGATCGGGGTTACGCCGCGCCAGGTGGAACGCGCATTTAAGCAGGCGACGGGCCAAAGCCCCAGCCATTACTATCGCGCCATGCGCATGAAGGCGGCACGGCAGATGGTGGTCTATACCAAAGATCCAATCGCAGACATCGCCGCTGCGATTGGCTATGGTTCAGTGGCGCCGCTTGTGACGCATTATCGGTCGGCCTTTGGGCTAAGCCCCAGCGAAGACCGTCGCAGAATCAACCGCTTCCGTGTCGAAGGTAACGCGCCGCTGCCGTCAGTCTGACGTTGCTTTACAACGCCGACCGCATTGCAGTGACAATGGCATGATGCAACGACCCGGCGGATGAACGGGGGCCATAAATGCTGAACGCCTTATCTGAGTGACAGAGAACAAAGCAGCCAACGTGGTGAATTGAGCAACGAGCGACGCTGCCCGCGTCCATTTTACGAAGATCAAGCATGCACAACAGCTCCAGCACTGCCGGTATTTGATCCCCATTCAGGTCGAACCGTGTCCAACCGTCGGTCTGTTCTGTCACCGACGCGGTATCGCCCAAAGCGGACTTCACCTGATCAGTAAGCTCTTCGTGCGTGTCAAAAGGCGCCTCGATCATCCACTGATCCGGACCGGCCCAAAAGGCGGTGACAGTGTCACCAGCATGTTGGCCGACATTGGGAGCAGGGGCACCGATCAGCTTGGCCAGGGCTTTGCTGGCCTTGGTTTCTTGTCCCATTCGTGCGGCGACAGATGCCAACGCGACGCCCGGAACTTCCAGGCACGTAACCCCGCCAACAGTGTCGACCTGCGGTTCGGACCCGCCCAATGCGGTTATTGCAACTAGATCATGCACGCAGACGCTCTCCTTCGGGGTCAACGAAATGGGCCGATACAATTTCGACTTCGACGGTCAGATCGGTCAATGGGGACACAAGGCGCATTTTCTCGCCCATTCGGTTGGCACCGTCCCTCAAAAGACCCAGCCCGATATTGCTGTTCAGAATGGGCGAATACGCAGCCGAAGTGACATAGCCCTGATCGTGCGCGGCATCCACCGGGCCGGTCGTGTTCATCAAATGGCCACCAGCGGTGACTTTTTCTTCGGGCGATACCGGTTTGATCCCGACCAGCCGCAGGACATCCGGTTCTACCAAGGCCTCTCGTTCGGACAGGGTCGATCCGATGCTGTCTTTCTTTTTCGACACCATCTTACCCAATCCAAGATTCAATGCCGTTGTGGTGCCATTCAACTCGTTGCCGGCCGCGTGGCCCTTTTCGATCCGCATGACGCCCAGCGCTTCGGTGCCGTAGGGGACTACGTCAAATTCTTCGCCGTCGGCCATCAAACGTCGCATAAGGGCGTCGCCATAGCGCGAAGGCACCGCGATTTCGAAGGCCAACTCTCCCGAAAATGAGATCCGGAACAGCCGCGCCCGCAACCCGCCGCAGACCGTAATGTTGCCACAGCCCATGAACGGGAACGCGTCGTTCGAGATGTCGAATTCAGGGTCGACAATCTTTTGCAGCAGCTTGCGCGAATTGGGACCAGCGACAGCATATTGCGCCCAGGATTCGGTGGTCGAGATCAGCTGCACATCCATATCCGGGAACAGGCATTGGCGCACAAATTCCATGTGACGATAGACATTTACCGCGTTGGCCGTGGTCGTTGTGACGACAAAATGATCCTCGGCCAGACGCGCGGCTGTGCCATCATCCATCACCATGCCGTCTTCGCGAAGCATCAGGCCATAGCGGGTTTTTCCCACGGGAAGCTTGGCGAAACCGTTCGCGTAGACGCGGTTCAGGAAATCAGCCGCGTCCGCACCCTGGACGTCGATCTTGCCCAGTGTCGTACAGTCGCACACCCCGACGGAGGCGCGGGTCTGACGGACCTCGCGATCCACGGACTCGCGCCAATGTGTTTCGCCCGGAAGGGGGAACCACTGCGCGCGCAGCCAGTTGCCGACCTCGACAAACACAGCGCCCCGTTCCTTGGCCCAATAATGCGAGGGCGTCAGGCGCGTGGGGTGGAATTCTTGTCCCTTCATCCGACCGGCGAAAGTGCTGATCGGAACAGGCGTGTAGGGCGGGCGGAAAATGGTTGTTCCTGTTTCGGGGATCGTCTTTCCGGCCACCTCGGCCATGATCGCCAATGCGCTGGTGTTCGAGGTCTTGCCCTGATCAGTCGCCATGCCCAGCGTGGTATAGCGTTTCAGGTGTTCAACTGACCGGAACCCTTCCTGATAGCTGAGTTTGACGTCTTTGACGGTCACGTCATTTTGCTGGTCCAGCCATGCGCGTTTGCAGCCTTCGACATACCAGAACGGTTTCTGCGCGATCGGAGTATCCTCGGCCTCCGGCAGGTCGGGCTGAGCATCGCTCAACTCTAATGCTGCCGCAGCAGCTTCGGCACCGGATTTCAATGCGCCGTGGGTGGACATCACCCCGTTCGCCGCACCCGCCACCGATAGCCCGACAGGCAGGTTCGAGCCGGGCACAAAGGCGGCCAGATCGTCGTTCCAGACCGGACGCCCGCGCTGATGGCAGGTCAGGTGCACATTCGGGTTCCACCCGCCCGAAACGCCCAGCGCGCCGCATTCAAGCGTGCGGGTCGAACCGTCGGGCAGGGCAACTTCTACAAAGGTCAAACCAAGACGCCCCTTGGTATTCACAACCTGAGCGCCACTCAAGACTTCGTAATCGTAGTTGACCGGAGCATCTTCACGGACATCGATAACGGCGCAAATGTGAACGCCCTTGGCATGCAAGTCGGCGGCGGCGCGGTGACCGTCGTCGTTGTTGGTAAAGATCGCCACGCGTTGAGAGGCCGTAACCGCAAACCGGTTGGCATAAGTTCGCAAGGCGCTGGCCATCATGATGCCGGGGCGGTCGTTGTTTTCGAACGCGATGGGCCGTTCAGTCGCCCCCGCACACAGCAATGCCTTCTTGGTATAAATGCGCCATAGGATTTGGCGCGGCTTACCGGCGGGTAGGGTGGCCACGTGATCCCCGGTGCGTTCTACAGCGCCGTAGATGCCGTGGTCGAACGCGCCGATGACAGTGGTTCTGGCCATCAGCCGGACGTTGGGCAAGGATGACAGTTCCGCGACGGCCTGCGCTGCCCAATCGCTAGCGCTTTGATCGCCAACCGAAATTGTCTCGCTGTTCAGACGTCCGCCGAACCGAAAGTCTTCGTCTGCCAGAATAACGTCCGCTCCAGCGCGCCCCGCGGTCAGGGCTGCCATCAAGCCCGATGGGCCCGCACCGATGATCAGCAGATCGCAATGGCGGAACCCCTTGTCGTATTCGTCGGGGTCGGCCTCCATGGAGAGCGATCCAAGGCCCGCGGCGCGGCGAATGATCGGCTCATAGACCTTTTCCCAAAAAGCGGCTGGCCACATGAATGTCTTGTAATAGAACCCGGCGGACAGGAAGTTCGAAAACAGATCGTTCACGCCCAAAGCGTCGAATTTCAGGCTTGGCCAACGGTTCTGCGATTGCGCCTCAAGCCCGTCAAACATCTCGATCGTGGTGGCGCGGGTATTGGGTTCCTGCCGGTTGCCGGAGCGCAGCTCGACAATGCCATTGGGTTCCTCGGATCCGGCAGTCAGTAGGCCGCGCGGGCGGTGATACTTGAACGAGCGTCCGATCAACCGCACGTCATTGGCCAGCAAAGCCGAAGCCAGCGTATCGCCGGGATGGGCGGTATAGTTGCGGTTGTCGAACCGGAAATTCACAGTGGTATTGAGGTCGATCTGGCCGCCGCTCAGCCTGTTGTTCTGGGTCATTTGGATCGCCCCCGGGCACGGGCCACGTCGCGCGCCAGTTCTACCTTCGAAATCTCATGCGTGGTGGTGTCACGGGTCACGACCAGCCAGGATCGGTCGCCAGCCTCGTGATACCAGAGTTCTTGATGCTCGCCTGCGGGATTGTCGCGCAAGTAGCCGTATTCATAGAACGCGTCCGCCGCGTTATCGGCCCGCCAATCAGGACGGTTGATCAGTGATGCGTCACCCAGATAGGTGAATTCAGATGCGTCGCGCGGGCCCAGAAGGGGATGGTTGATAATCATTCTCGTGCTCCCCTCAATGCAGGTTGGGCTGATTGCCCACGCCTTTTTCGTCGATCATCCGGCCCGTGCGGAACCGGTCGAGACGATAGGCTGTGGCGGTAGAGTGCGGTTCGTCCTTCGCCAACAGATGCGCAAAACAGTAACCGGACGCCGGGGTCGCCTTGAACCCGCCGTAACACCATCCGCCGTTGAAATAGAGACCCTCGACCGGCGTGCGGTCGATTATGGGTGAGCCATCCATCGACATGTCCATAACACCACCCCACATGCGCAGCAGGCGGGCACGCCCGATCATCGGCATCAATGAGACGCCGCCTTCGCAGACATCTTCGACCACCGGCAGGTTCCCGCGTTGCGCATAGGTGTTGTAACCGTCGATGTCGCCGCCAAAGACCAACCCGCCTTTGTCGGACTGGCTGACATAGAAATGTCCGGCCCCATAGGTGATGACGCTGGGCAGAACGGGCTTCAGACCTTCGGACACAAAGGCCTGCAGCACGTGGCTTTCGATCGGCAGGCGCATGCCCGCCATGCCCATCACCCGACCCGAGTTTCCGGCAACAGCGCAGCCGACTTTGTTAGCCCCGATAAAGCCCTTTGAGGTCTCAACACCGAGGCATTTGCCGTTCTCGATGCGCAGCCCGGTGACTTCGCAATTCTGGATGATGTCGACACCGTGGCTGTCCGCGGATCGGGCAAAGCCCCAGGCCACCGCATCATGGCGCGCGGTGCCGCCCCGCCGCTGAGCCAGACCGCCTTTGATCGGGAAACGCGCGTCGTCGAAATTCAGATAGGGATGTTCTTTGCGTACCTGATCGGCATCCAGCAATTCGGCATCTGCACCGTGCAGGATCATCGCATTGCCGCGCCGCGTATAAGCGTCGCGCTGACCATCCGTGTGGAACAGGTTGAGTATTCCGCGCTGGCTCATCATGGCGTTGTAGTTCAGGTCCTGCTCAAGCCCTTCCCACAGTTTCATCGAGAATTCGTAGAACGGCTCATTCCCGTCCAGCATGTAGTTCGAGCGGACGATCGTTGTATTCCGCCCGACATTGCCTCCGCCGATCCAGCCCTTTTCGACAACCGCGACATTTCGATGACCGTAGACCTTGGACAGGTAATGAGCAGTTGCCAGCCCATGACCACCACCGCCTATGACGATAATGTCGTAATGAGCTTTGGGTTCGGGGTCACGCCAGACCGGTTTCCACCCTTTGTGGCCGGTAAGCGCCTCTTTGATGACTCGAAAGCCTGAATATCGCATGAATCGGACCTTTTTTGCCAGAATTAACTATTTTCCTGCTCAGCGATATCCTCAGATGCGACATTGGTGTGTCTGAATCAGACCCTTTGCTGTGCCGAGCCGGGAACCAATTGTGAAAACCATGATACAAAGGCGTCAACCTCGGGTGATGCGCGCTGCACGGCCAGAAAGTACCCTTCGGCCGCTGGAGCAGTCTCATCGAAAGCACGCGCGACCTGTCCGGTCTGCAGAGCGTGATCAGCGATAAGTGCATTCACCAAGGCCACGCCGTTCCCGGAAGCCGCCAATTGCAAGGCGAGGCCGTAAGAATCGACATAATAGGCCGGGGTATGGATTTTATGACCGGTGACTTCCGCCCAGGTTGACCAGTTGTCTGACGTTCCCACGGCCTCGATCAACGGCAAGTCCTGAAAAGCGCCAACCAAGCCAGGTGCTTTTACCGCAATCAGGTCATTTGGTCGTAAGGGCATTGCATCCCGTCCAACCTGTTTTTCCGACCCGAACCGGATTTCGACATCGGCGCGCAGGGCCGAGTATTCATCGGGCCAGATCGTGCTGACAAAGCGAATGGACGTGTCTGGGTTTTGGTCGCGAAACTGGGGCAGGGCAGGGGAAATCAACCATTCGATGATGCTGATCGACGCCGCAACAGTGACGTGTCTGGCCCGTTCCTCTGCCAAATACGGAGAGGCGGCGGATTGCAGCAATTGCAGTGCGGCTTCGACTTGCGGCAGCAGCTTTCGCCCTTCATCCGTCAAGGAAAGACCGCGCGGGTGCCGATGAAACAGGACGACGCCAAGCCGGGATTCCAGCGACCTGATTTGCTGGCTTACGGCGGATTGGGTCAATCCGATTTCATCCGCCGCAGCTGTTGAGCTCAACCTTCGGGCCGCGGCCTCGAACGACCTGAACCATGTAAGGGGGGGCAGTGTTTTGGGCATGTGCAACCGACCTAGTAGCTTTGTTGATACCTAAGACCCAACTTCTTTCGTTTGTCAAAGTGCCGGCCAATCAAAGATATTTCTCGTACTCAAGATTGGGGGATAACGTGCAGCCGGAAATTCGTAAAATAGTGACCTTCGACGAAGAAGTGCTGATCGAAGGATATCGCAAAGCCGAACGGCCGTGGCGCATGTTCGCCGTGGCAGCGGTTGTCACGAACCCTTGGGCCGGACGTTTCGTCGAAGATCTGCGGCCTGAAATTTTGGCCTATGGCCCAATTCTGGGCCAAGAATTGACCGACAGGATGATCGCGCTGGCCGGAAGCGGCGAGGCGATTGAGGCTTATGGCAAGGCCGCGGTTGTGGGGTTGGACGGAGAGGTCGAGCATGCTTCGGGCCTGATCCACACGCTGCATTTCGGAAATATCTTCCGGCAGGCAGTTGGCGCCAAGTCCTATCTTTCATTCACCAACACCCGGGGGCCTGCGAACACACCGATCATGGTGCCATTGATGGACAAGAACGATGCAGGCCGCCGGTCGCATTACCTGACGCTGCAATTCGCCATCCCCGATGCGCCCCGTGCGGATGAGATTGTTGTGGTTTTGGGCGGAGCAACCTCGGGCCGTCCGCATCATCGTATTGGCGACCGTTATCAGGACTTGAAGGATCTGGGCCATGACGTGGACAACCCGGCCTCGGTCTGACATCGGCGGGCTCGCCGCGATAGACGAAGGCGAAGGCCCGCTTGTGGTTCTGCTCCATGGCGTTGGCTTGCGGGCCGAAGCCTGGGGCGCACAGATCGATGCGCTGTCTGCCGCCGGGTATCGTGTTCTGTGTCCGGATATGCCCGGGCACGGGGAAACCCCGTTCCAAAGTGCTATTGGGCTGGATGGATACGCCAACCCGATCGCGGCCCGATTGACCGAGCCTGCCGTTCTGATTGGGCATTCCATGGGCGCCTTGATCGCTTTGGACATTGCGGCATCGGGTCATGATCAGGTGAGAGGCATTGCCGCGTTGAACGCAATTTACCGCCGAACCCCCGAAGCGCGCGTGGCTGTTACGACACGCGCGGCGGCGCTGGATGCTGAGGCCATGAACGATCCCACCGTGACTTTGCAGCGTTGGTTTGGCGATCAGGTTTCCGAAGAATGCGAAGCCTGTTCGCGTTGGCTAAAAGATGTCGATCCGAGCGCCTACAAAGCGGCCTATACCGTCTTCGCCGAAAGCGATGGACCGACTAACGCACAACTGGGGCAAATCAAATGCCCGGCACTGTTTATGACGGGCGGGGATGAGCCGAATTCCACACCGGGCATGTCACAGGGCATGGCGCAGAAGGTGACAAATGGGCGTGTCGAAATTGTTCCGAACGCCGCCCACATGATGCCCATGACGCACCCGGCTAACGTTAACGCCAATTTGCTTGAGTTCGTTCGGAGGTGCCTGCCATGACCGAGGTTGATACCCGCGCCCTGCGTGATGCTTTCGGCAACTTCATGACCGGCGTGACGGTTGTGACGACCCGGGATACGTCCGGCAACCCGGTCGGGTTCACGGCGAATTCCTTCACGTCTGTGTCGCTTGATCCGCCCTTGCTGTTGGTCTGTCCCGGCAAGTTTCTGTCCACCCACGATACCTTTGCCGGATGCGCGCACTTTGCGGTGAATGTTCTGGCAGATGGGCAGCAGGGCGTCTCGAACACCTTCGCTAGTTTCAAGGGCGACCGATTTGGTCGGGTGGCGCATAGCGACGGGGCCAATGGCTTGCCGCTGATCGACGGAGCGCTGGCGCAGTTCAGTTGTGAAACGCATCAGGCGCTGCCCGCAGGCGACCACACGGTTCTGATTGGTCGTGTCACAGACTTCACCCATATCGGTGGAAACGGTCTGGGCTACGTTAACGGATCGTACTTCAGTCTTGGACTTGAGCGTGAAATGGACGCGCAGGTTCCAACAATCTGCGGCGCGATTGTCGCGGCGAATGGCAAAGTTCTTCTGGAATGCCACCAAGGCGCATTTCGCCCGGTTCAAATCGCCGGTGCAGAACCCGGGGGGCAACGCAACAGGCTGGCACAGGGCCTTTCCGATCGGGGCATTCAGGCGCAGATCGAACAGGTTTATTCTTCGTTCAACGATGCCGAAACGAACCTGCACTATACGTTCTTTCTGGCGTCCTGCGGTCAGACCACCCAGACGGGCAATGCCAAATGGGTAGATATCGGGGATCTGGCCGGTCTGACCTATGCCAGCAAAAGTTTGCACCACATGATGACCCGCTACGCCCTTGAAGCCCGCGAAGGCGTTTTCGGGCTGTATCTCGGTGACGCTGAGCGCGGCGAAATTCACAGTTTCGGTAAAGGAGCCATTTGATGAAGTTTTCACTGTTTGCCCACGTGGAACGTCTGACGCCGGATCAGCCTCACGATGTGCTTTACGATGAATTCGTGAGCCTTGTAAAAATGGCTGACGATGGTGGCATGCGGGCGGTCTGGACCGGCGAACATCACGGGATGGAATTCACCATTGCGCCGAACCCGTTCCTGTCTCTGGTCGATCTGGCACACCACACGCGCAATGTGCGGTTGGGGACCGGGACGGTAATTGCGCCGTTCTGGCATCCTATCAAACTGGCAGGTGAGGCCGCCGCAGCGGATCAGATGACAAAAGGGCGTATCGAGTTGGGGATCGCGCGCGGTGCGTATTCCTATGAATATGAACGCCTGATGCCGGGAATGGACGCATGGGAAGCTGGGCAGCGCATGCGCGAGTCCACCCCGCTGTTGCCTCAGATCTGGAAGGGCGATTGTTCCCATGAAGGCGAGTTTTATGCGTTTCCGGCCGCAACTTCGGCACCGAAACCATATCAGGAGGACGGCCCGCCAATCTGGATCGCGGCGCGGGACCCAAACAGCCATGAATTCGGCGTTCACAACGGATTCAATATTCAGGTCACCCCACTGTGGCAGGGCATGGAAGAGATCGAGACCCTGATGGCGCGGTTCAACGATGCCTGTGACAGCTACGCGGGGCCGCGCCCCAAGATCATGCTGTTGCACCACACCTATGTCGGAAAAGATGACGACGATGTTGCGCAGGGCGTGCAAAATCTGCGCCGTTACTACAATTACTTTGGTGCATGGTTCATGAACAAACGGCCAGTTGAACAGGGCTTGATCAAGCCGATTACCGAAGCCGAGATGGACGCGAACCCGATGTATACCAAAGAAAATTTGGGCCGTGATCTGACAGTTGGGACCGCCCAACAGGTGATCGACCGGATCAAGCGCTATGAAGATCTGGGTTATGACGAGTTTTCGTTCTGGGTCGACAGCGGCATGACCAACGAACGTAAGCGTGCCTCTTTGGCGCGATTCATCGACGACGTGATGCCGGCATTTCAGTGAGGACCACCATGGGAAACCTACCGCATTTTCAGCTGTTCATTGACGGCGTCTGGACCGAAGGATCAGCCTCGCAGGTGATGACGTCACAGAACCCGGCCACGGGCCAGGGGTGGGCCACATTCGCGTGCGCCGCGCCCAGTGATGTTGAACTCGCCATCGCCGCCGCCAAACGGGTTCTGGATGACCCGGAATGGCGGGATATGACACAGACGCAGCGGGGCAAGCTGCTGTATCGTCTTGCCGATCTGGTGGCAGAAAACGCCAAGCGCCTGGGTGAGTTGGAGACGACCGACAGCGGAAAGCTGTTGGCGGAAACCTCGGCGCAAACCGGATATGTTGCCGATTACTACCGCTACTATGCGGGTCTGGCAGACAAGATCGAAGGCACGGTCCTGCCCATCGACAAGCCTGACATGCATGTCTTTACCTCACGAGAACCGATTGGAGTCGTGGCCGCGATCGTGCCGTGGAATGCCCAGATGTTCCTGACCGCGACCAAGCTGGGCCCGGCGTTGGCTGCCGGGTGTTCCGTGGTGCTGAAAGCATCGGAAATCGCGCCCGCACCCATGCTGGAATTCGCCAAGCTGATTGAACAGGCTGGGTTCCCGTCCGGCGTTGTGTCGGTCATCACCGGTGACGCCGAAAACTGTGCAATTCCACTGACCCGCCATCCTGATGTCGACCGAATTGCTTTTACCGGCGGGCCAGAGACCGCCCGCCATGTGGTGCGAAACTCGGCTGAGAACTTTGCGGTCACGTCATTGGAATTGGGTGGGAAATCCCCGATCCTCGTGTTTGAGGACGCCGATATGGACGGTGCAGCAAACGGTCTGATCGCAGGTAACTTCGGCGCATCCGGTCAGAGTTGTGTGGCGGGTACACGGGGGCTGGTGCATCGGTCAATCCTGGAACCTCTGGTCGAACGGATCGCCGAAAAGGCCAGCGCCATCCGGTTGGGTGATCCTTTGCAGCCCGAAACGCATGTTGGACCGCTTTGCACGGCAGCGCAGGTGCGCAAGATCGAAGAGACCTTGGACAAAGCGCAGGGGCAGGGCGCGACGATCCATTTCGGCGGAGAAACTGCAGACCGTCCCGGAAATTACATGAATCCCACTTTGGTCGAATGCGTGTCACCCGAGACCGAAACCTTGAAGATCGAAATGTTCGGACCTGTCATGTCGTTGCTGCCATTCGATACCGAAGAAGAGGCTATCGCGCTGGCAAACAGCACGCCTTACGGGTTGGGGTCGGGCGTGTTCACGCAGAACCTTGCGCGCGCGCATCGCGTATCAAAACGGATTAGGGCTGGGATCTGCTGGGTGAACACTTATCGCGCGATCTCTCCTATCGCGCCGTTTGGCGGGTTCAATCAGTCGGGATATGGCCGCGAGGCCGGCGTTGAGGCGATCCTGGATTACACCAGAACCAAGACCACCTGGATCAGCACCGCGCAAGAGCCGATGGCGAACCCTTTCATAATGCGCTAAGGATTCGGAAAGGCAGGGATTTCCGGAGGGAGGTGAGGGGCGCATGAAACTGACAAAACCGAACTTCCCACCACCGACCGATGCCGCCGACCGCAAGGCCATTGCCCCAGTAATCTGCTACCCACCGGACTCGTTGCAGCAGCCTGATCTGATTGGTTTGGGCCAACTGCGCGAAGGTGCCGTAAAGGTGGCCGAGGCCACTGCTGCCCCGCGTGACGCGGCTTGCATTGATGTTCCGGCTGGCGCTTTCGTCAGAGTGGTTTCGGTCGACGGTCCTCAGGTTGGCGACCTGAACATGTGGAATAAGCATGACCTGACCGAGCGGTTCTATTCCGGCAAAACCCGCGCGCTGCACGGCACGCACCTATCGACCGGAGACCGGATGTGGTCGAGCTTTCCCAACATGCGACCGATGGCGACGATCGTTGCCGATACTCTGGACTGGTATGGGTTCGATACCTATGGCGGATCGGTCCATGACGTGATTGGCACACGGTGTGATCCGTATACCGGGCGTTTGCTATCGGGGGACGACTATCACTATTGCTGCCACTCGAACCTGACCCGCGCGCTAGCCAGCCATTGCGACCTGCCGCTGCATGAGGCCGAAATGCTGGTGCATGACGTACTGAACGTGTTCATGTGCACCGGATTTACCCGCGACACGGGCCAGTATTTCATGAAGGCCAGCCCGGTGCGGCCTGGCGATTATCTCGAGTTCTATGCCGAGATTGACCTGATCGTCGGCCTGTCTGCTTGCCCCGGCGGGGATTGTTCGTCGGAACATTCTTCGGATGCCGCTGCCTGCCATCCGTTGGTGATGGAGGTCTATGATCCCGGCGAGAAAGCGCGTGCGGCGCATGTGCAACCGGATCGATCAAAATATGACCGCACGCACGGAACCGGTTAACGAGTCAGGCGCTGACCCAAACGGGTTAACATTCTGCAGCACATGTCCAACTGTTCGATTTCAAGAAACTCGTCCGCCTTGTGGGCCTGAGCGATCGAACCCGGCCCGCAGACGATCGCGTGAACGCCCAGTTTCTGGAACAACCCGGCCTCGGTCGCAAAGGCGACAACACCAGTGCCGTTCGCGCCTGTTAGCTCAGCCACCAAATCACGGGCCGCGTTTTCTTCCATGGGTTCAAGGCCTTCGACCTCGGCGATAGCCTCTTGCGTGATGCTCGAGTCGCTGTGGACCGCTTGCATTTCCGGCAACAGTGAATGCTGTACGTAGTCCGAAAGGGTCTTTTTGACGAGGTCGGCGTCGCTTGCTTGCACGGGCCGCATCTCCCACAAGACCTCGGCCTTGCTGGCTATGACGTTATGGGCAACGCCGCCTGAAATTTGGCCGATATTGACCGTCGTCCAAGGCGGCTCGAACCGGCTGTCGGCGGGTGCGCGGGACTTGAGGATATGGCGCAGCTCCAGCAGTTTGCCGATGTATCGCGCGGCATACTCCGCAGCATTCACCCCGTCATCGGGGGCAGAGCTGTGTCCCTCTAACCCGGTAAAGCGAGTTGTATATTCAAAGCAGCCCTTGTGCCCCTCAATCACGCGCATCTCAGTCGGTTCGCCGATAATCGCGATGTCCGGAACGATGCCGCGTTCGGACAAGTCATCGACCAGCGCTTGCGCACCAAGGCAGCCGACTTCCTCATCGTAAGTAAAGGCAAAGTGCAGCGGCTGGGTCAGCTTCCCGACATCCAGCGTTTCGCCGAAAGCCACCGCCGCAGCGATAAAGCCCTTCATGTCGCACGTGCCGCGACCGTAGAGTTTGCCGTCATTTTCAGCCATCTGGAACGGATCGGTCGTCCAGTCCTGATCGGCCACCGGTACCACGTCCGTATGGCCGGACAAAAGGATGCCGCCGGGTTGATCCGGCCCGACGGTGGCAAACACGTTGGCCTTTGCCCCGGTCTTGTCTCGAGTGACGATACACCTCGCACCGAATGCCTCGAGCCGTTCGGTCAGGTAGTTGATCATTTCCAGATTCGAATCCGCAGATACCGTCTCAAAAGCAATCAGGTCGGCCAGTATTTCCATGGTTCTAGGTAAAGTCATGGCTTCACAAACAGCATTCTGGGGCGGTTGCAGAAACATTCGGCGGGACCCGACTCAGTGATTAGGATCGGCTCGGTGATCTCCAACCCCCAATCGTCCATCCAGAGGCCGGGCATGAAGTGAAAGGTCATGCCGGGTTCCAGTACGGTCTCGTCCTCGGGTCGCAGGGAAATCGTGCGTTCGCCCCAATCGGGTGGGTAGCTGAGGCCAATCGGATAACCGCATCGCGCGCCGCGCTTGATACCCGCCCGTTCCAGCGGGTCAGCTAGAGCCAACGCGATATCACGCGCCTGATTGCCGGCCCGCGCGGCCTCTAGTCCCGCTTCAAGCCCTTCTACCAGGGCGGCTTCAGCACGAAGCAAATAGTCGGGTGGCTTACCCAAAAAGACCGAGCGGCAGAAGGGCGCGTGGTAACGGCGATAGCATCCTGACAGTTCGAAAAATGTACACTCTCCGGATTTGAATGGTTCACCGTCCCAAGTCAGGTGCGGTGCGGCGGCATCCGGGCCGGACGGGAGCAGCGGCACAATGGCCGCGTAATCGCCCCAATCCTCGCCAACTCCGGTGACTGCGTCATGGTAGATTTGCGCGACGAGGTCGTTCTTGCGCATACCCGGTTCGATGCGCTCCAATACGCCGTCGGTCACATGCTCGGATATCCGCGCAGCTTTTCGCATTAGCGCAATTTCCTCATCGGATTTCACGGCACGCTGCCAGTTCACCAATGTGTTTGCGTCGACCAGCTCTGCGTCGGGCAACTCTGCCAGCAAAGTCAGGTGCGCTTTGGCTGAATAATAATAATTGTCCAACTCGACACCGATCCGCCCCTTCGCGATACCAGTATCCGCAATCAGCGCTGCCAGATCCTGCATGGGGTGACGCACGGTGGATTGTACGTATTCGTCCGCATAGCCGTGGATCCGGTCATTGGACATCCAAACAGTTTTACGCGCGCCGTTGGCATCCTGATTTCGGCCCCACCAGATCGGGTCGGCATCCTGAAGCACAAGTACCCCTTGATGCACATAGAACGACCAGCCCTCATAGCCCGTCAGCCATGCCATGTTTGAAGGATCTTCGACAAACAAAGCATCCAACCCGGCGGCTGCCATGGCGGCGCGGGTCTTTGCCAATCTGCGGTCGTACTCGGCGCGGCTGAAGGCCGGATCTGAATGGGGCATTTTAGGCTCCTGCCTTGGGCGAGTTTTGTTGACAGAACTTGACGAATGCGATCACGTCAATGGGCATCACGGGAAAGACACCAAATTGAGAATCTCACCTACGCCCCATCGCGGCGGACAAAAGCTGATCAATGGCACTTGCTTGAGAATTGACGCAGACGCGCAGGTTATCCACTTTTTCTCTGAGGTCACGGAATGAGGGGGTTTGACACATCTGAGTTCGCAGCACGTACGGAACGCGCGCAAAACAAGATGCAAGCCTCTGGTCTGTCGGCCCTTTTGCTGACGACGGAACCTGAGGTCCGATATTTTACCGGCTACCTGACGCGTTTTTGGGAAAGCCCAACACGGCCCTGGTTTCTGATTGTACCTGCCAGTGGCAAGCCGATTGCGGTGATCCCTTCGATCGGGGCCGCGCTTATGGCCGAGACATGGCTCGACGATATCCGAACCTGGGCTGCGCCGGATCTGGCCGACGATGGCATTAGCCTTTTGGCTGATACACTCCGCGAGGTGACGCCCGACGACGCAAAGATCGGACTACCAGATGGGCATGAAACGCATGTGAGGATGCCGTTGGCAGACCTTCGACGTCTGCAACAGACAGTCGGTCAGCGAGACCTTTGCGGCGATGAAGGGATCGTACGCGCGCTGCGGATGGTGAAATCATCAGCGGAGATTGCAAAGATTGAAACGGCATGCGCCATCGCCGGGCGTGCCTTTCAGCGGGTTCCCGAAATCGCCAAAGAAGGCGTGGCGCTGGATGCTGTGTTTCGCCGGTTTCAAATGCTGTGCCTGGACGAGGGGGCCGATTGGGTTCCCTACCTTGCCGGTGGTGCGGAACAGGGTGGGTATACCGACGTAATTTCCCCGGCATCTGATACGCTGCTGCAGCAAGGCGATGTCTTGATGCTGGACACCGGCCTGGTTTGGGATGGGTATTTCAGTGATTACGACCGCAACTGGTCAATAGGGTCCGCGAGCCAGCAGGTTAAGTCGGCCTACAGTGCTTTGATTGAAGCATCGGATGCGGCATTCGAGATTGCGCGTCCGGGCTCCACGGCGGCTGACTTGTTTCAGGCGATGAACTCTGTGCTGTCGCGCCACGATGCTGACACTGGGGCAGGGCGTTTGGGGCATGGTTTGGGGATGTCTTTGACAGAATGGCCATCTCTCATTCCAACCGACCACACAGTTTTGGAACCAGGCATGGTCCTGACGCTTGAACCGGGCATTGCCGTGGGTGGAAAGATCCTTGTCCACGAAGAAAACATCGTCATAACCGAAGAAGAGCCCCGCTTTCTTAGCCCTCGCGCTGGTATGGAGTTGCCCGAGATATGACGCGATTACCCTATACAGTTGATGCAGATGATCCCGCCACGCCCCCAATGGGTCTGATCGTCTTGCAGACAGACGAGACCCTTGAGCCGGAATTCAACGCGTATTTTTCTGATCGTAGCTGTCCGATTTATGTCTCCAGAATTCCCAGCGGCAAAGAGGTGACGACAGATACTCTGGCGGAAATGGAAACCGCGTTACCTGCCGCTGCCGATCTGTTGCCCAAGACCCGACCATATCGTGTGGTTGGTTATGGCTGCACCTCTGCCAGCTCGGTTATCGGCTCGGATCAGGTCGAACAAATGGTTCAAAAAACTTGCGAGGCAGAGGTTGTTACAAACCCATTGCGCGCGGCCTCGGCCTGCGCCCACGAACTTGGCGTAGCAAAGTTTGCACTTTTGTCGCCATATATCGAAGAAGTGAACGATCCCTTACGCCATGCATTTGCGCAAAATGGCATTTCGATGGATGTTTTTGGCACATTCGGCGAAGCCGAAGAGGCCAAAGTCGCGCGGATTTCACGGAAGTCTCTGATTGAGGCTGCAGTGAGTCTTGGGCAGGATGATTCAGTTGAAGCTGTTTTTCTAAGCTGCACGAATCTAAGAACTTTTGATGTTATTCCGATTGTGCAGGAACGCCTTAAAAAACCGGTGCTTTCCAGCAATCAAAGCCTTGCGTGGCACATGCGCAAGTTGAATTCTGCCTGAAAACTCTGCTGCTTCCTTTTTAATCGTTACCTACGTGTCATATTTTGGTTGCGTGCCGCACCCTGCATGTCCTTAAATGGCCTCGACAAGTCTTTGAGATCCGGATGAACCGGGCAGGCAAGGACTGCACAGGGGAGACTAATCGGTAAATGTCCAATGACGCAGCGTTCGTCGAGTTTCAGCATGTCCAAAAATCTTATGATGGCGAGATCCTTGTTGTAAAAGACCTTAACCTTTCCATGCCGAAGGGTGAGTTTCTTACAATGCTTGGGCCCTCGGGATCCGGCAAGACAACTTGCCTGATGATGCTGGCAGGGTTTGAAACAGCCACACATGGCGAGATTATGTTGGACGGACGGCCGATCAACAACATCCCACCGCACAAGCGCGGTATCGGCATGGTTTTCCAGAACTACGCTCTTTTTCCGCACATGACGGTGGCAGAAAATCTGTCTTTCCCTCTGGAAGTGCGGAATATCGGCAAGGACGCAAGAGAAGAGAAAGTCCGCCGGGCGCTTGATATGGTGCAGATGGGGGCCTTTGGCAGCCGTCGACCGGCGCAATTGTCCGGTGGTCAGCAACAGCGGATCGCCCTCGCGCGCGCGTTGGTGTTCGAACCCGAGCTGGTTCTGATGGATGAACCACTGGGCGCGCTCGACAAACAGCTGCGCGAGCATATGCAGTTTGAAATCACGCGTCTGGCCCATGAACTTGGGATTACGACCGTCTACGTGACCCACGACCAAACCGAAGCGCTGACAATGTCGGATCGCGTTGCCGTATTTGACGATGGGCGCATTCAACAGCTTGCGCCGCCGGATCTTCTGTATGAAGAGCCAGAGAACAGCTTTGTTGCTCAGTTTATCGGTGAAAACAACACGTTGGAAGGCGTTATTAAGTCAATTAACGGCGACGAATGTGTTGTAGCGCTGGATGACGGATCTGAAATTGACGCCAAGCCGGTCAATGTCCATGCGGCAGGTGATCGAACGAAAGTGTCGATCCGGCCTGAGCGTGTGGAATTCAACAAGGATCGCCTGCACGCCGATGCGCATACCCTGAAAGCAACGGTGAAAGAGTTCATCTACATGGGTGATGTATTCCGGTTCCGGCTTTCAGTTGCCGGGAACGACGACTTCATCATCAAAACGCGAAACGCCCCGGACGCGATCAAACTGTCACCGGGCCAAGAAGTCGAGATCGGCTGGCTTGCGCGTGACTGTCGGGCGTTGGACGCCTGATCAGGGAACAACCCGTTCACGACACCAAAGTGCGCGGGGAAAGGCATGGGTGGGTTACCCCGTGGCCCAACCAAAAAGATCAAAATTAACGGGAATAACAGGGAGTTAACGATGAAAGTAACAAAAACCACTCTTATGGCAGGTGCTATCGCGGCAGTTGCCGGCGCTGCATCAGCCGAAGAAATGACAATTGTCTCATGGGGCGGCGCATACTCCAAGTCGCAGCTGAAAGCATATCACGAGCCCTATTCCGAGAAGTCCGGCGTCACGATCCTGAACGACGACAGCTCGGCCGAGGCGGTTGCGAAACTGCGTGCGATGAACGAAGCGGGTAACGTTACCTGGGACGTGGTCGACGTTGTGGCGGCAGACGCAATTCGTCTGTGTGACGAAGGTTTGGCGCTGGAAATCGATCCGGACACCATGCTGGCCCCGGCACCTGACGGAACCTCGGCTGCCGATGATTTCGGTGACTTGCTTGTCAGCGAGTGTTTCATTCCGCAAATCGTTTATTCGACTACATTCGGGTATCGCACGGATCTGGTGGGTGACACACCGCCGTCGGATGTTTGCGCAGTCTTCGATCTGGAAGCGTATCCTGGCAAGCGTTCGCTTGAAAAGCGTGCCATCAACAACATGGAATGGGCGCTGATTTGTGATGGCGTAGCCAAAGACGACGTCTATGACGTGCTGGCGACTCCTGAAGGGCAGGATCAGGCCCTGGCCAAGCTAGGCACCATCAAAGACAACGTTGTCTGGTGGTCTGCAGGCGCGGACACGCCGCAGTTGCTGGCGGACGGCGAGATCATCATGGGTTCGACCTATAACGGTCGCCTGTTCAGCGTGATCGAAGAGCAGAAGCAACCCGTTGCAATGCTGTGGGATGCGCAGATCTTTGATCTGGACGGCTGGATTATTCCTGCTGGTCTGAGCGAAGAGCGCCAGAAGCGCGCGCTGGACTACATTATGTTCGCAACCGATACGCAGCGCCTGGCGGATCAGGCCAAGTACATCTCGTACGGTCCGGCCCGCGCATCTTCGGCGCCGCTGGTGGGTCAGCACGCGGACCTGGGCATCGACATGGCACCTCACATGCCGACCGATCCCGAGAACGCCAAGAACACGTTCCTGTACAACTACGAGTTCTGGGCTGACTATCGCGATGACATCGAAGCAAAGTTCCAGGCTTGGCTGGCGAAGTAATCGCTGATTGAACCAAAAAA
The DNA here is from genome assembly GCF_059611165.1 of Ruegeria sp. CDSB013. Classification (NCBI taxonomy): domain Bacteria; kingdom Pseudomonadati; phylum Pseudomonadota; class Alphaproteobacteria; order Rhodobacterales; family Roseobacteraceae; genus Ruegeria; species Ruegeria sp. CDSB013. The sequence goes on from NZ_JBXWPA010000001.1 coordinate 431,807, forward strand.
CCAGCCGGGGCCAAGTTGGGCCCCGGCGTCAAAAAGTCAGGGAACGCAGATGAGCGACGCAACTCAATCAGGTCCGATGTTGGCGGCAGATGGTACGCCGCTGAAGAAATCACTGGCGCGTTCATTGCGTCGGCGTAAATTGCGGGCGTTGGCTCTAGTTGCGCCACTTTTGCTATTTGTACTGCTATCATTCGTCATACCTATCATTTCCATGCTATTCCGATCGGTCGAAAACGGGATAGTCTCAGAGACACTTCCTTTGACTGTCGTTGAGTTACAGCAATGGGACGCCGAGAGCGGGGAATTGCCGGACGAAGCTTTGTATGAAGCATTTATTCGCGACATGGTTGTTGCCGTTGACGCCAAGCAACACACAAGACTAGGTACCCGCTTGAACTACGAACAGACGGGAATGTCGTCGATGTTCCGAAAATCTGGACGCCAGATCAAGCGGTTGGATACGGAAGCTGACGCCCCGTTCAAGGAAAAATTGATCGAAATTCACGATGGTTGGGGGGACGTGGACACGTGGCGCGTGATCAAGACGCACGCGGTGCCGATCACCAATGGATACTTTCTGAACGCTATTGATATGCAGCGCACACCCGAAGGGGCGCAAGCGCAACCCGAAGATAAGCGCATCCTCATCAAGCTGTTCGGCCGGACATTGTTCATGTCGCTGATCATTACCGGGGCCTGTATTCTGCTGGCCTATCCAGTTTCTTACCTGCTCGCCAATCTGCCGATGCGGGCTTCAAACATGCTGATGATTTTGGTGCTGTTGCCATTCTGGACCTCGCTGCTTGTGCGCACCTCCGCCTGGAAAGTGATGTTGCAGCAGCAGGGTGTGATCAACGAAACGCTGGTCTGGCTGGGCTTTGTTGCCGATGATGCGAGGCTGGTGATCATCAACAATCAATTCGGCACGATCATTGCGATGACGCATATCCTGCTGCCGTTCATGATCCTGCCGATGTATTCGGTCATGCAGACGATTCCGCCGTACTATACCCGTGCGGCCAAATCCATGGGCGCCACCAACTGGACGACTTTCTGGCGGATTTACTTCCCGCAATCGATACCGGGTATCGGCGCGGGTTCGATCCTCGTATTCATTCTTGCCATCGGGTACTACATCACTCCCGAGATCGTTGGCGGCACCAAAGGTGTCTTCATTTCGAACCGGATTGCGTACCACATCTCATCCTCTCTGAACTGGGGACTGGCTGCGGCGCTGGGGACGATCCTGCTGGCGGTCGTTCTTCTACTCTACTGGTGCTACGACAAGATCGTCGGCATTGATAACGTCAAGCTGGGATAAAGAATATGGCTGCACTTACACCAATATCCCGCAAACCGTTGTCCGTGGTTCTGCCGGCTGTCGCAATCGCCGGAGGATTTCTGGGCATGTTCGTCGGAGCCGGGCAGGACAACGTTCTGCTGGGCATTCTGATCGGCGCTGCTTTGATGGCAGGGCTGGCATGGCTGTATATCAACGTGCTGGACAACGAACGCGTTGCGCGCTGGATTACGATACTGGGTCTTGCTGCAATTGGATTTTTCTTCGCAGGCATTACGGGCTTGATCGTCGGGCTGCTGGCGGGGTGGTTCTTTGCCTTCTTCATCTTCTGGCTCTACGAGGGGCGCTATCGGCAAAAATTGCTGCCTTACATGACGGCTGGTCAGGTGTTGTGGCATTTTACTTTCCGGGTGATCTGCGGGGCAATCTTCGTGTTCCTGATCACGCCGATCCTTGTGGTACTGCCGCTGTCTTTCAATGCGCAGGACTTTTTCACCTTTACGCCCGAAATGCTGCGTCTGGACCCTGAAGGGTATTCGCTGAAGCACTACCGCGACTTTTTCACCAACAATGAATGGCAGCGTAGCTTCAAGAACTCGCTGATCATCGCACCAATTGCGACCATCATTTCGGTATCGCTGGGCACTCTGGCGGCGATAGGCCTCAGCCAGTCGCATGTTCCGGGGCGTCGGGCCATCATGGGCATTCTGATCTCGCCAATGATCGTTCCGCTGATCATCTCGGCCACGGGTATGTTCTTTTTCTACAGCGACATCGGCCGTTTTTTGGAAGGTACGCTGGGCATGAACAAGAACTTCGTCGGCTATGTGAAAGTCGTGCTGGCCCACGCGGTTCTGGGGATTCCCTTCGTCATCATCACGGTGACCGCAACGCTAGTCGGGTTTGACCAATCCCTGACGCGGGCTGCTGCGAATATGGGTGCAGGTCCGGTGCGGACGTTCTTCAAGATCCAGATGCCGCTGATTTTGCCGGGTGTAATCTCGGGCGGATTGTTTGCCTTCATCACTTCGTTTGACGAAGTTGTGGTGGTTCTCTTTGTCGGATCAGCCAGCCAAAAGACATTGCCTTGGCAGATGTTCACCGGCCTTCGTGAACAGATCAGCCCGACCATTCTGGCCGTTGCGACCATCCTTGTCGTGATCTCTATCGCGCTGCTGACCACGGTCGAACTGCTGCGGCGGCGGTCTGAACGCCTGCGGGGTCTCACCCCGGCTTGACGCGACTCAAAAGCTGATTTAGCGATTTCACCATGTACCCCGGTCACGATGGCGTCGTGACGCAACGCGGGGTGCATGGCTCTCGGATCCCGAGGCCGCTCGTCCTGAACGCCGGGACTTGTGGCCGGGCGATGCCAGTCCGGCGTTGAGGAGAGTCAAAGATGAAAGATCTGAACAACCGCCCCGAGTTTTTCACCTGCCACAACGGTGACAAAGCGCCGTTGCCATTCAGCCGGGCTGAATACGACCGCCGCCTTGCCAGCCTGCGCGCGACCATGGCGGCACGGGACATTCCCGCAGTTCTGCTGACGTCGATGCAGAACATCGCTTACTACTCGGGCTTCCTGTACTGCTCGTTTGGTCGCCCCTATGGCTGTGTTGTAACGCAGGATGCCTGTACCACGGTTTCGGCCAATATCGACGCCGGGCAGCCCTGGCGCCGGTCGGTCGAAGAGAACGTGATCTACACCGATTGGAAGCGGAACAATTACTGGCGCGCTGTAGCTAGCCTGATCGGCTCCGCGCGCCGGGTCGGTATCGAGGGTGACCACATGACCCTGGCAATGCGCGACACTGCGCTGGACATGTTGGGTGGGCCGGAACTGGTCGATATCGCGCCTGATACGATGGCTGCACGGATGGTGAAATCAGCCGAAGAGATCGAATTGATCAAAGGCGGCGCGCGTACTGCGGATGTTGGTGGCGCAGCTATCCACGCCGCGATCCGTGAAGGCGCGACCGAAATCGAGATCGCCATGGCTGGGCGTGACGCAATGGAAGCCGAGATTGCCCGCGCCTATCCGGATGCCGAATACCGCGACACATGGGTTTGGTTTCAGTCAGGCCTGAACACGGATGGTGCACATAACCCGGTCACCAAGCGTGCGTTGGAAAAGGGCGATATCCTATCCCTGAACACTTTCCCGATGATTTCAGGTTATTACACAGCGCTGGAGCGCACTCTGTTCCTGGGCGAACCCGACGCCGAAAGTCTACGCATCTGGAAAGCGAACGTTGCCGCGCACGAACTGGGTCTGAGCCTGATTAAACCCGGCGCGACCTGCTCGGGGATCTGCGAAGAGATCAACTGTTTCTTTGCCGACGAGGGTCTGCTGCAGTACCGGTCCTTTGGGTACGGCCACTCCTTCGGTATCCTCAGCCATTACTATGGGCGCGAGGCAGGTCTGGAATTGCGTGAAGACATCGACACGGTTCTGGAACCCGGCATGGTCGTCTCGATCGAACCGATGCTGTGGATTCCCGAAGGTCAGAAGGGTGCAGGCGGATACCGGGAACACGATATTCTGGTGGTCGAGGAAACCGGTGCCGAAAACATTACCGGCTTCCCCTATGGCCCTGAACACAACACGATCAGTGCATAATTGATCTGGCAGGAAGGGCGGTCAGCCCTTCTTGCCACGTTCGTGAAAGATGAACCCGATGAAGTTCAGCAGAACCTGAGCCGCCAATATCTGCGTGCTTTCGGTCGGGTCGTAATTCGGAGCCACTTCGACAAGGTCGATCCCGACTACGTCTCCGCGTTTTGCAAGCCCCTGAATTATCTCCAAGACATCATAGTACTGGAACCCGCCGTGGCTGGGCGTGCCAGTGCCAGAGGCGATGGACGGGCAGAATGCGTCGATATCAATCGTGACATAATACCGGGCGCCTTCCGGGATGCGCGCCAACACGCCATCCGTACCGAGCTTGCGCACCTGCCGAACAGACAAAATGTCCGACCCGCGGGCGCGGGCGTCCTCATATCCTTCTTTGGCGGTTGACGACACGTTCCGGATGCCCAATTGTGTCATGCCCGAAACATACGATTTTTCAATTGCACGTCGCATGGGGTTGCCGTGTCCGGCGGTCACGCCATGCCGTTCGTCCACGAAATCCAGATGTGCGTCGATCTGAACAACGTGGATGGGTCCGTTTTTTTCGCAATCTTTCTCGAAAGCGTTGATACACGGGATGTTGATCGAGTGATCTCCACCGATAGTGACGGGCAGGGCGCCCGCGTTCAGCATCTTTTCCACACCGAACTGAATGTTCGCGTGGCTTTCTTCGGTTTTGGTGTGAATGATATCCGCATCACCGATATCGACCATCCGGACGGACGCATCCAAGTAGGTAGCATCATCCTCGTGATCATACGCGCCTGCGTGCCCAAAGCTGAACAGGGTCGACGCCTCTCGCACCGCCCTTGGGCCGAAACGGGCGCCCGAACGCCATTGCGTGCCGAAATCAAAAGGGGCTCCCATGATGGCGACGTCGGCTTCGATTTTGTCCCAATCCTCGACATACGGAGCCTTGCCAAAGGTCGAAATGCCCACAAACGGAAGGTTGAGGCGGCCGCCAGAATATCCATGAGACGTCATTCCAAGAATCCTGTTTATTGTTTTCCCAGCGCAGCTTAATCGGGGCTTCTAATTCTGAATAGGCATAACGCAATGCTTATTGCCCAAGCGCGGACTTGATTGTCCGCCTCACCGGTGTGTATCTGGCGTAACCGCTTGAAAGGAAACGCCGTGGGACGTCAGGAATTGCCACCAGAGACGGGTGCCTTTTTTATCAATCTAGATCGGGTTCCAGCGCGCCGCAGTTTCATGGAAACGCAGTTCAATCATGCCGGCTTGGAGGGTGCCACCCGGTTCAGCGCGACGGATGCCCAGATACCCGGAGTCGTGGACGCCAGTGGTTATGTTGCCGGAACGGGCAGTCGCTGGGGTTTGACGCAAAGCGAAGTCGCCTGTTTCGAAAGCCATCGCGCGGTTTGGCAGACTGCGGTGGATCAAAGCCTGAATGCGGTGGCCATTTTCGAAGATGACGTCGAAATGTCTGTTCAGGCAGGATCTGTGATTTCTGCACTGTTAGAGGCCCCGAATGCCTTTGACATGGTGAAGCTGGACTATTCCCCCAAGCCCCTTCGTTTTGGTCCAGAGACGCATATCGCAGGCGTAATCGTCCGGCCCATGCTGGAAATGGCGCCGAGTGCGGCCGCCTATGTGCTTTCTCAGCGGGCCTGCCAGAAACTGCTGAATTGGTCCGAAAAGTATTCGGATCACCTGGATGATTTCGTCTCCATCCCACGGTCGGATTGGCGGATGTATCAGTGCTGTCCGGCTGTTGGGGTGCAGATGATCTGGTCGAAACAGCAAGATCACACGGTCGAAGAGGTGAAGGTCAGTGAACGATCCCAAGACCAGAAAACCAACAGCGGGCTGGATAAGGGGCCGCTTTGGTTCCGCCTTCGGCGGGAATTGGTCGCGGCGCGGCGCAAGCTGTATTGGCGCATGGGGGGGCAGACGCGATTGCTGGAACAGGGGGGATATGTCGGGTTCATCCCCTGCGCCGACGATCTGGGCGTGTAAATTCAAGCCTCACCAACGCCACCTAAACGGACATCCCGCGTTGCAGCCGCGTCATAAGCGTTAACAAAACTGTCAATATGATATAATCTCGTGACGTTAGTGGTGAATAACGTTTGGGTTATGTGTCGTGGGGCAGACAATTTACGAAAGATACGGTGGTTTCAAAACGATCTCGCGGATCGTGATGACCTTTTACGAAATGGCGTTGGAGTCCGATCAGATCGGCGGTCATTTCGAAGACATAGACATGCCCCGTTTGATTGATCATCAGACCAAGTTCGTTTCGTCCCTGGTTGGGGGACCTGCATCCTTTAGCGATGACAGGATCGAGGCGGTTCATCGTCACCTGAACATCTCTCACGCCGATTTTGATGAGATGGCTGCGCTTTTCAGAGAAGCCCTGTCGATGCATGGAATGGAAGACGCGCATATAAAAATTGCCCTTGATGCCATCGAGTCAAAACGAGCCATCATCGTGGCACGCGACGCCGCATGAGTATTCTGGCCATAAACGAACAGCTGCTCCGCGCGATCGGTGTCGGCGTCGCTGTTGTGCGGGCTTCGGATTTGGGTTTCGTGTTTCACAACGGTCCATTTACCGAGTGGTTTGGGGCACCGGCCGAAGGTCAGACCCTGTTGGATTATTTTCCCGACCTTGATCCAAAAGAGCTTGAAGACGTTAAACAATCCGGCCTCCGCTATTCGGTCGAGCTGCAGGTCAAACCCAAGCGCCGGACGCTGATATTTGCGGTCGCGGTGTCCTTGGCAAACGGCCTTTCCGAACAGGTGCTGGTGGTCGAATTTCAGAACATCACCCGCATTCGCGAGCTTGAGAGCATGATCGACAGCTATTCGACCATGGTCGAACGTAACACGCGCGAATTGGAACGCGAGAAAGAGCGGGTCGAACGGCTGCTGTTGAACCTCATGCCACGCGCTGTGTACGAAGAGTTCAAGACCTTTGGTGTCGTTACGCCGCAGCTCTACGATCAGGTCTCGGTCGTGATGCTGGATTTTGTGGGCTTTACGGATTTTGCGGCAAAGACCGACCCGACTGTGACACTCAGCGAGTTGAACGATGTTTTCACGGCCTTCGACAGGATCGTCGAACAATATGGGTGCGAACGGATCAAAACTATCGGGGACGCTTATCTGGCGGTCTCGGGTATGCCGGACGCTACACCGGATCATGCGACGGCCGTGGCCCATTGTGCGGTGCGGTTCTTGCGATATCTCGAACGGCGCAACGAAAGCCATCCGCATAAATGGCAGGCTCGGATCGGTCTGGGAATGGGGCCGGCTGTCGGCTCGGTCGTGGGTATTCAGAAATACGTCTACGACGTGTTTGGTCCGGCCGTGAACATTGCTTCACGCCTGCAAGTCTTTGCAAACCCAATGAATATTGTCGCCCCGGAAGAGATGAAATACGCGTTGATTGACGAGTTCCAGGTCTCGGATATTGGGCCGGTGGATATCAAGGGCATGGGGCAGATGGATCTGATTAACGTCACCTCGGGCCTTAGTGTTCCGGCACCAAGGCCCAGGTTCTAGCTCGAACCTCAATCGTCCTGCGGAACCAGACCTAAACCTCGCAAATATATTCCAATGCCACTTTCCAACAGATCCTCTGGCGGAAATGGAGAGCTGGCACCTGTGTTTCGGGCATAAAGCTCAACAACGCCATGGCTCATGGCCCAGATATGAGCACTGAACATCGACGCAGGTGGCCGTTTTTCTGGCGGGATGTGTTGCGAAAGATCTGCGGCCGCTTTCTCCAGGACGCTCTTGGCCCGGTTCGCGGCCAGCGCCAATTCAGGCGTTCGGTTAACGGAAATCCCGCTTTCGAACATGGCGATGTAGTGACCAGGGTGCTTGCGGGCAAAAGCCAGATAAGCCCGACCGGTTGCCTCAAACGCAGCAAGGGCCGAGGGTTGGCCCGTGTCGTAGGCGTACTGCATCAAGTCGGCAAACATCTCGAAACCCTGCCGGGCGGCCTCGGCAATCAGGTCCTCGCGTCCCTGAAAGTGCCTGTATACAGCTGCAGGCGTTACACCCGCGGTCTTTGCGGCCTCGGAAAGGGTAAAGCCTGTCGGACCTTTTTCTTCGATCAGCGAAAGAGCGGCCTCGATCAGGGCTTGCTTGAGATTGCCGTGGTGATACCCGCGTTTCGCCATGCCTGTGTCACGAGCCTTTTTGTTTAAGTTCCGGGGAACCAAGACATAATCCACGCCTGCCGGTTCGTCCAACCCTTGGCAGCAATGGAGCGCGAAAATGTCATCACTCGTCCAACACCTCGGGTCCGCCGCAAATCAGTGGATCGATCTTGCCAATAGCCTTCTTGTCTTTTTCATCATATTCCAGCGCGTGCAAAACAGTTCGTATTGCCGCGATGCGGGCGCGTTTTTTGTCGTCTGAGCGAATGATGGTCCAAGGGCAAAGGTCTGAGTGACTGCGGGTCAGATTTTCCGAGATCGATTGCGTGTACTCGTCCCACTTACCAAGCCCCGCAATGTCGATTGGGCTAAGTTTCCATTGCTTTAGCGGATCTGTCTCACGTGCCAGAAAGCGGTTCAGTTGCTCCGCGCGCCCGACGTTAAGCCAGAATTTGAACAGTTTGATCCCGTCATTCACCAGTCCGGTTTCAAGCGGCAGAACTTGCCTGAAAAAACGTTCGCGTTCTTCGGGTTCGCAAAAACCAAAGACGTTTTCGACCACACCGCGATTGTACCAGCTGCGGTCAAAGAACACGATTTCGCCTGCCGCAGGCAGATGTTGAACGTAACGTTGGAAGTACCATTGGCTGCGTTCGGTATCAGAGGGTTTGCTGAGCGCCACGTTGCGGGCGCCGCGCGGATTTAGGTTCTCGCGAAAGCGTTTGATCGTACCACCTTTTCCGGCGGCATCGCGGCCTTCGAAAATGATTGCAACGCGATTGTCTGTTTCCCTGACCCAGGATTGCATTTTGACCAGTTCGATCTGCAGCAAATCCATCTCTTTGTCGTAATCCTTACGCTTCATTCGTTCTTCGTAAGGATATGTCGGGTTTAGAATGTCGTCTTTCTTTGCGTTTTCAATGGCTGATCGCACCTCTTTCGGGGCGTCCTTGCGGAAATACTTTTCAATGGAACCTTTTTCCGAACGGGCCATTAGCTACCTCGCCATAAAATCCATATCCTACTATGGATTAGCTGGCGGTTTAACGCAAACCCGCTCGCTCGGCCGCGCGGTCGATAGCTGATGCGACCTCGGGGGCAGCCACAACCTGCGGCATGTGACCAATACCCGGAAGCTCGATCAGTTCCGCGTCAGGGATTTGGTCGACCAGTTGTTCTGCATGCCAGGCAAACTTGACAGTGGTGTCAGCCGTTCCGTGAACAACTTCGGTCGGTACGGAAATTTCCCCATATCGGGGTTGCAGGGCGCGAACTTCGTCCAGCAGGTTGGCCCGTTGCTTGGCATTCGCATGCATCGAGGCGCGTCGCATCGTCAGGCCGGGGCCGAAATGCTGAGCATACCCTGCGGGTGCCGTCTGCGGGGCAAAGACTTTGTCCAGCGCTTGTTCCACGTACCATTCAGGGACAAACGCGGTGATCAGGGGCAGGGCCAGCGTATTGCCCGCTTCAGTCGACGCCAGTTTGTTGAAACCGTCCAGCGGCGTCTCCCACGGGATCGCAGCCGGTGCGATCAAAACAAGGGCAGAAATGTTGTCGGGCCGGGTGACCGCCCAAGCCAGCGATACGGACCCGCCATAGCTTTGCCCTGCAACAATAGGTTTTTTCGCCCCTAATTTGGCTGCAGCCTTTTGCAGGATTAACGCTTGTTCTTCAATGGTTTCGCCGTCCGGATTGAAGCTATCGCTATAGCCCAGACCGGGTCGGTCGAACACGATTACACGGAAGTTCTCGGCCAGGATCGGTGCAAGAGCAAAGGTCATGTCACGGGTGTTACCGCTGGATCCGTGGATCAGAACCACATCGGGGCCGTCGCCCATGACCACCGCATGGACGGCGATACCGTCGACCATCACCATTTCACCCTCGGGGGGAAACCGAGCCTCAGCCGCAGCCTCATTCTGTGCTGCGCGCCAGACTGTGAGCAGAATCAGACCCGATAGGACGAGGGCAAGGAATATCAGAACTTTAATGACCAACGTCTTCCATGTTGAACGGTGTGGACTGGTAAATCTCGTTGATCCAATTGCCATAAAGTAGATGCGCATGGCTGCGCCATCTGTTTTGCGGCGGTTGTGATGGATCGTCGTCTGGATAGTAGTTCATCGGCACGTTGATGGGTGTCCCGTTCGAGACATCGCGATCATATTCCTGCTTCAACGTATCACTGTCATATTCGAAATGGTTGAAGATATAGATCGCACGATGCGAAGGGTCCTCGACCAGACAGGGGCCGACCTCATCACTGCCCAACAATGTCGTCAGGCCGGGCGCGCTGTTGATCTCAGATTGGTTCATTGTGGTCCAGCGGCTGACCGGGATCACGCAATCATCAGAAAACCCACGCAAAAACGGGGAAGAAGGGGCCAGATTCTGGTGCCGATAGCAACCAAACGCCTTGGCATCGAGCGCCTGTTTGTCGATGCCGTGGAAATGGTTGATCATCGCCATCCCACCCCAGCAGACGCCAAAGGTGGAATGGACGTTCGTCTGCGTCCATTCGAATACTTCGGTCATTTCGTCCCAATATGTGACGTCATCGAACTCCAGATGCTCGATTGGCGCGCCTGTGATGATCAGGCCGTCGAATTTCTGATCCTTAACCTCTTGGAACGGTTGATAGAATTCGGCCATGTGATCAGCGGCGGTGTTTCTGGTGCGATGTTCGGTCATGCGGATCAACGACAGGTCAATCTGCAGAGGCGTGGCACCAATCAGGCGCGCGAACTGGTTTTCGGTCTGAATCTTCTTGGGCATCAGATTCAGCAATCCGATCCGCAAGGGGCGGATGTCCTGACGCATTGCCTGATCCGCAGCCATGACCATGACGCCCTCTTTGGTGAGAACGTCGTAAGCGGGCAGGTCGGAAGGGATCTTGATCGGCATCAGGTGCAAGCCTTTGGAGTTACTGTGTAGAGGCGGTAATTAAGCCCGGTTTGTCCGGGTCTCAAGGGTGCGTTCGATCAACTCATCGAAATCACCCGCATCGCGGACCTTGTGCATGTCGTCAGCGGTGACTGTGACACCCCAATTGTCCGCCATGGCCTGATAGCGCGGTTGGCGGTGCGCCAGTGCGCGGGCATAGGTCCAGCGGATAAAGGCGTCCGGGTCGACGTCCTCGGGTGCGTAACCATGTTCGGTGAGGTATTCGTCCCAGACCCGGGTCAGAAACTCTGCCTGATAGGACATCGGCTTGGGGGCCTTATCGAAACGGCGGATCAGTTCTGCAGTGTGATCCTCATCGCCCTTAATCCAGATCATCAGGGTTTGGCGGGACAGCTCGGACAAGACATGATCAGCCGGGTCCTCAGGATCGACCCATTCGCAAATTGACCCGCCGGTATCACAGATGAAGTTCGGGTATTGATACAAACGCTTGGCGCGGTCGATGAAATACTCGGTGTCTAGCAGGGCGTGGATCTCAGCCAGGCGGAACTGTTCTTGCCTGCGACGATATTCCGTAAGCTCAAGCCCGCCGTGCGCCGGGTTTCCCGGTTTGCCCAGATAGGTCGCAACCGGTGTCAGGTTTTCGAACGAGATATTCGAGCCGATATAGATCGAATCCGACAGCAACAGGTCGCGCAGGAAGGGCACCTTCATCGCCTCGGCCTTGGCATTGTCGATGATGTATTCGCCCATGTACCGGGTGCCGATGCGGTAATCGATCGAGTAGTGGAACCAGTCCCCGGAATCACGCAGCACGTTCGACACATAGGTCTTGCCCAGCCCAGACATGCCGAAGAACAGCACTTTTTTCCGGGCCGCTTCGCGCCAGTCCTTTGCCGAGCTGTAGATCATTATCCGCTGTCCCTTTTTCTGACCTAGCTAAAACGGGCAGGGGGCGGCGTCAATCACGTGAGCGGGACCAGTTGAGAATCAATAGCCCGATCGCCAGCACGGCAAAGCCCAAAAAGGCCTGCGGCGGTAAGGTTTCGTCGCGCACCAGAGTGCCCAAAACGATGGCAACAGGCGGTATGACAAGCGTTACCAACATCAGGTTTCCGGCCCCGGCCATGGCCAGAACGCGGTAATACAACAAGTACGCTCCGGCGGTTGCAATCAGAGCGTAATAGGCAATGGCCGCCCACGTTATCACCGGCAGGTTCAAAACGGGAAGCCCGTCGACCACGAGGGAAACAGGCAAAATCAGAATGGTTGAGCCGGTCAGCATGCCAGCTGCGGCAACTATGGGAGACAAGCCAGACAACTTGATTCTGGCCCAGGCGCTGGCCAACGCGTAAGAAACTGTTCCGGCGATGATTGCCAGTTGGGCAACGCTTTGAAGGTTGAAAGTTGCGAAATTCTTAAGGCCAATTGCAATTGCTACACCCAGAAATCCCAGACCGACGCCCACTCCGCGCGCGAGGGTCAATCGCTCGTCCTTGAAGAACATTGCAGCGATCAGAACGCCGAAAACAGCGGTTGCGGCATTCAGGATCGAGGTCAGGCCAGTCTCGATGTAAAGCTGCCCCCAAGCCATAAGCGAGAAGGGGATGGCATTGTTCAACAACCCCATCATCAGGAATGCGCCCCAGATGCGCGGACTGGTAGGAACACTCAGCTTTTTAACCCAGACAACGATCCACAACGCCAGCATCGCCCAGAATACGCGGTGCAGAACCGAGGTCATGACGGGGATCGTGTCCAATGCGACGCGGATCGAGATAAAGGATGCGCCCCAGATCACGCCCAGAAGCAACAGTTCGGCCCAAGCCCTTGGAGACAGGTGTTTTTGAGGTTCCATAGCCCGTTCTCGCATTCCCCAAGGCGATGTTCGACCCGAAACTTGCGCAAAGAAAAACCCCGCCGAAAGTGGCGGGGTTTTTGTAGTTGGTTCGGTAGGCGGGATCAGTTCAGCGTGTAAGTGAGCTGAAGGCCGACGCTCCATGCCGAGTTGCCCGAGAATTCGCCACCTGTTGTGGTGGTCGCGTCTCCGATGTCGGTATAGCGGATGCCGCCAGAAATCTGAGCCTGCTCGAAGGAGTATGTACCACCTACGCCAAGGCTCCAGAAACCGTCGGTGGGGCCGAGGTTCGAAACAGCAGAACCCGAGGACGTTTCATAGCCCGCAGAGATCGCGCCAGAAAACTCTTCGGTGAACTTGTAGCCAAGACCCAGTGTGTAGGTGAAGGTATCGTCCGCATAGTCAACCAGGTTCTGTTGCGCAGCGGCAGTATAAACCGGCGGTGCCAGAACTGTCTGCGGCCAGTCAACCCAGCGGATCGAGCCGAACAGCAGCGTTTTAGGTGCCACACCGGTCTGGAAGTCCAGATTTACCGATTGAGGCGTCACAACTTCGGTTTCGGTCTGTGCGGTCACAAGCGGTGCGGGGACGGGCGGTGGTCTCCGGTTGATGGACTCTGTCGAGTCGAAATCGTGTGTGATTTTCGAGTTGTAGGTCAGTGCGACACGTGCCGCGATCTCGGGACGTTCCCATGCGACGCCTATGACGTAACCGAAGTCAACCTCAGAGCCGGATTCAAATTCGTAACCGGCAACAACCGGGACAGCAACGGTTGCCTTGGCCCGTTGTGCGCGAATACCGCCGATTGCGCTGAAGCCGCCATCGAACTTGTAACGAACCAGGGCAGTAATCGCATCAACATCCGCTTTAGCGCGCAAAACGTCGGTGCGACCACCAAAAGCGGCCAAGGGGTTCTGCGACAAAGGATAGTTCGACGGGTATTCGACATCGGCACCGTACGGCTCATCATAGATGAGAGCAAAGTCCAACTGATCGGTAAACGAATGCTTGTACGCTAGGTGTGGTGTCCAGAAGCTTTTGGCGATGTTTCCGGAATCAACACCGTTCTGCTCACCGCTCACGTCGGGGTTTGCGTAACCCAAACGGAACTGAACAACAGAACCTTCCTCAAACAGAATGTTGACGCCCTGGCCGCTGCGATCAAGACCGCCTGCGTAAGCACCGGTTGCGCCAACGCATACCGCACACGCCTGTAGAAGCGCTTTTTTCATTAGTTCCTCCCTCTAGGTCTCCTGGAGGTCAGCGCCTGTTGATATGTGGTGCGGGCTGACCTGCATTGTGGTGCTCGTTATTTTCTTGAGCTTTACCTTATCGTCAACTGGTGACCGTGCGTTACTTGTGTTGAGTGTCGCGTAGAGGTGTTGCCAAACTGTTACGATTCTCGGCGTGAACGTTCAGGAAAATACCTACGAAAATTACCGCAGCGCCTAATAGAGTCCAGTGATCCAGCGGTTCGTGATACAGAACCATACCTATGACCGCGATTGTGGGCAGGCGTGCAAAGTCAAACGGCACCACAACGGTTGCCGGGGCAATCGCCAGCGCATTTGTGATGCAGTAATGCGCCAGCAGCCCGGCCAGTCCCACCAGTAACAAAAACGGAGCTGTGCCTGCCGAGGGCAGGGTGATTTGTCCGTCGATACCCGATGCGATCAGCCCCAGCACGGCTTGCATTACTGTCAGCCAGAACATGATGCATCCGATGCTGGCAAAACGAGTGAGGGACTTTGTCGATATCGTTGTTAAGGCGAAGAAAACAGCGGACATAGCAGCGGTCATCACACCTGCACTGAGAGGCACGGTGCCCGGCCGGGCGACCAGAAGAATTCCAGCAAAGCCAATCAGCGCCGATAACATGCGCACGGTCGTCAGGCGCTCTTTCAATAGAAGTGGAGACAGCAGTATGACCCATATGGGCTGGGTAAACTCCAGCGCAAAAACCTGCGCCAACGGAATGACGCTGACCGCATAGAACCAGAGGTTTTGCCCGGTGAAATGCAATACGTTCCGGATGCCGTGCAAGCCGATCCGTTCAGTCGAAACCTGGTGCCACTTTCGCGTCAGAGTCAGGATCAGGGCGACCACGCAGATGCCGACGAGGCTGCGATAGAACATGATCTCGAACGTGTCGTGGGTCACGCTCAGTTCGCGGCCCGCGATTGCCATGGACGAGAAAGAGGCAATCGCCCCGGTCATCCAGAGCGCTGCCTTGCCGATCTGTGGTCTGGCCGTTTCCATCCGGGCGCCTGTAGATTTTGGTTATACCAAATTGATTGCTATCGATTTTTTCACGGCGTGAAAAACAAAAAAGCCGGGACAGAGCCCGGCTTTCGCATTATTCCCACTCGATGGTTCCGGGTGGTTTTGATGTGATGTCATAGGTGCATCTGTTGATGCCCTTGACCTCGTTGATGATCCGTGTGGCCGTTTCGCCAAGGAACTCGTGGCTGAACGGGTAGTAGTCTGCGGTCATGCCATCCACCGATGTCACCGCGCGCAGAGCACAAGCGTAGTCGTAGGTGCGACCATCGCCCATGACGCCCACCGTGCGCACGGGCAGGATGGCCACAAAGGCTTGCCAGATGTCATCGTACAGACCGTGCTTGCGAATCTGGTCGATATAGACCGCATCCGCTTCGCGCAGGATATCCAGCTTTTCGCGGGTGATCTCGCCGGGGCAGCGAATCGCCAGGCCGGGACCGGGGAATGGGTGGCGGCCGATAAAGCTCTGGGGCAGGCCCAACTCACGACCCAGCGCGCGGACTTCGTCCTTGAACAGCTCGCGCAGCGGCTCGACTAGTTTTAGGCCCATCTTTTCGGGCAGGCCGCCTACATTGTGGTGCGACTTGATCGTGACCGAGGGGCCGCCCGAGAAGGACACAGATTCAATCACGTCGGGATACAGGGTACCCTGCGCCAGGAATTCGGCGCCGTCGATTGTGTCGGCGTGTTTCTGGAACACGTCGATGAACAGCTTGCCGATGATCTTGCGCTTGGTCTCGGGGTCGCTTTGACCTTCGAGTTCACCAAGGAACAGATCGCTTTCGTTCGCGTGGATCAGCTGGATGTTGTAATTATCGCGGAACATGCCGACGACTTCTTCGGCCTCGTTCTTGCGCAACAGCCCGTGGTCGACGAAGACGCAGGTCAGCTGATCACCGATCGCCTCGTGGATCAGGATCGCCGCTACCGAGCTGTCGACGCCACCGGACAGGCCGCAGATGACTTGTTTGTCGCCGACCTGCTCGCGGATCTTTTCGATCATTTGTTCGCGATAGGCACCCATGGTCCAATCGCCCTTGAACCCGGCCAGCTTGACGAAATTCTCATACAGCATGGCACCCTTTGGGGTATGGTGCACCTCGGGGTGGAACTGAACCGCATAGAAGTGACGGTCGCTGTCCGCTGTAATCGCGAAAGGTGCGTTGGGTGAGGTGCCGTAAACGGTGAAGCCGGGCGCGATTTCGCTGACATGGTCGCCGTGGCTCATCCAGACCTGCTCGTCACCGTCCGAAAACCAGCCTTCCAAAATATCCAGCTTTGCCTGCGGGGTAACAAACGCACGCCCGAACTCGGCCGTGCCGTGTCCGCTTTCAACTTTGCCGCCCAGCTGGTGCATCATCACCTGTTGGCCGTAACAGATACCAAGGATTGGAACGCCGTAATCAAAGATCTCTTGCGGTACACGGGGCGAACCCTCACGTGTCACGCTGTCAGGACCGCCCGAGAATATCACGGCCTTCGGGGCCATTTCCCGCACAAAGTCCATTGTGACTTTTTGATAGGGGTGGATTTCGCAATAGACATTCAGCTCGCGCAGGCGGCGCGCAATAAGCTGCGTAACCTGGCTGCCGAAGTCGATGATCAGAAGGCGGTCATGGGTGTCTTGGGTCATGGTTGGCTATTAGGTCGCAAGCCTTGCATGTGCAAGCGCTATGACGTCATTTGTGCAATTGAGCCTCAGGATAATACAGAAAGAGCGCGAGATGCCCGAGATCGTACTACGCCGCGCAAGTGCTGCTGATACCGAAGCGGTCACAACCTGCATTGCGGCGGCCTATGCGGAGGCATTGCGCGATATTCCTGATCTGCCCGATGTCACGGACGGCGTTGGCGACGACATCGCCGCGCATCAGGCCTGGGTTGCCGCGAAGGATGAAGACATCGTCGGGTTTATTGTTTTTGACCAGGTCGATTCTGCGGTGATGATCTTTAACCTCGCCGTATCGCCAAAGGCACAAGGGGCAGGGTTGGCGAGGCGGTTGATCGAAATAGCTGAACAAAAAGCCAAGGGAACGGGCACCGCTAAGCTCAGGTTGCGAACGCATAAATTAATGCAAGCGACAGTCTCCATGTATCTCTACTTAGGGTGGCACGAGAAAGAGGTGAGCGGAAAGACCATCCTGATGGAGAAGGAACTTACGTGATCAGAGCAAGTGCCTGACGGTTTTGGTTTATGCAGATGTCGCTTTTCCCCCTATAGCGCCGTAAATTAGATGCTTTGCCCCAAATGCTTGCTGTAACAAACTGATCAACTCAATCATTAGACGGGATCTTCTCATGGCAGAGGCAAACACCCGGCGTCGGGCAAGAGGTGGCGGTGGCGCCGCCCGCCGGGCCGAACGTACCGCGGTTCGCATCGAAACGGCGAAATACATCGAACGGAATATTCCGAACTTCGAGGTTCTCAACGAAGAAGCGTTGGAAATCATCGAAACCAATGCGGAAACCATTCTAGCCGAAGTCGGCGTGAACTTTGTCGACAACCCAGCCGCGCTGCAGCGCTGGAAAGATGTTGGCGCCGATGTCGATGGTGAACGCGTCCGCATTCCGCGTGGTCTGGCACGTCAGCTGATCAAAACCGCGCCCAGCGAATTCACGCAGCACGCCCGTAACCCCGAAAAATCGGTTGTCATCGGTGGCCGTAATCTGGTTCTGGCCCCGGTGTACGGCCCGCCTTTTGTGCGGGACGCGCAAGGTGGCCGTCGCTATGCGACTATGGAAGATTTCAACAAGTTCGTGAAACTGGCCTATATGTCCAAGTGGTTGCACCATTCGGGCGGGACTGTTTGCGAACCCACCGACGTTCCGGTGAACAAGCGTCACCTGGACATGCTGATGGCGCACATGACCTTGTCGGACAAGCCGTTCATGGGCTCGGTCACCGATCCCAGCCGCGCGCAGGATTCGGTTGAGATGTGCGAGATTCTGTTCGGCAAAGAGTTCGTTCAGGAAAACACGGTGATGACCTCGCTGACCAACATCAACTCGCCGATGACCTTCGACGATGTGATGATGGGCGCGCTTGAGGTTTATGCGAAGAACAATCAGGCCTGCATCATCTCGCCCTTTATCGTGGGCGGTGCGATGGCACCGGTTTCGATTGCGGGGACACTGACGCAGGTTCTGGCCGAAGTTCTGGCCGGCGTGGCCTATAGTCAGATCATCCGCCCGGGTGCACCTGCAATCTTTGGTGCCTTTGTGTCGTCGATCGACATGAACTCTGGTGCACCGACCTTTGGTACACCTGAGGCTTCGTTGGTCACCTACGGAGCGGGCCAGTTGGCGCGACGTCTGAATCTGCCGTTCCGCTCGGCCGGGTCGTTCTGCGGCTCGAAACTGCCTGACGCACAGGCGGCCTATGAGACCGCGAACTCGCTGAACATGGGGCTGATGTCTGGTGTGAACTTCATGCTGCATTCCTGCGGCTGGCTTGAAGGCGGTCTGGTGGCCGATTTTGAAAAGTTTGTCATGGATGCCGACCAGTTGGGTGTTCTGCATAGCCTGGCCAAAGGCGTGGCATATGATGAGAATGCGCAGGCGATGGATGCGATCCGCGAGGTTGGCCCCGGCGGCCACTATCTGGGCTGCGCCCATACGCAGGCGAATTTCAAAGAAGCGTTCTGGAAGTCCGATGTTCTGGATTACAAACCCTTCGAGACCTGGGAAGACGAAGGCGGGCGCGACACACGCCAATTGGCCACGTCGCGGGTCGAGCATCTGCTGGCCAACTACCAGCAACCGCAACTCGATCCCGCCGTCAACGAAGCATTGAACGCATACGTGGCGGAAAAGAAAGCTTCCATGCCGGATGCCTTCACCTGATCATTGATATTGCGCGGCGCGACTGGCTTTGAACAGTTGCGCCTCGCCCAACAGCGCGATCAGCAGGTCCAGATGGCGGACCAACGAATAGGCGGCGTCTTCGGCCAGTCTTTGGGCGTTAACCTCTCGTTCCAATTCCAACAAACGAACCAGCCCAGACCCTGTGCCGGGCAGTGATCCGTATCCCAGAACACGCTGAAGATGCCGATCCCGATCATACTCCTGCGCCCCAATTTTTGCGGCCCGAGCCAACAGGCGTGGGCGGCGGAGCGTTGTAATCATGGTCATCAGGTCCTGCATTTCGGTGATCCCTTGGTTGAACAGAAGAAAGCCATTTGTCACACAACCTAAACGAGTGTTGCCTTGTGCGGGTTCCCTCCGAACTCTGACTTCATGAGTGTTTATGATTTTGAATCAAATCTGGTTGTTGTCTCTCCCGGTTAACGAACGAGTAACGAAAGCGGCTCTAGTTAGGATTGGTTAACACATTCACCGGGGGCGATTGAGAACCGATTGTTTTGTCGACGAGGGCAAGTAACTATGCAAGAAAACATGGCTTTCACCATTCCGGCGTGGGTGCCTGAAGGGGCGCAGAGATACCTGGCGCATACTGAAACCGGTCAATCGATCCGCGACATCGCGCGATCTGTGGGGTGCCATGCGTCAACCATACTCAGACAGATCCGACGTATTGAAATGCGCCGCGACGATCCATTGGTGGATGCTGCGCTGCAGGCGCTGGCAGAGGTCCATTTCACGGATCAACAGGGGCGTGCAGGATCCCTGAACGAGCCTTTGGGGGTTCAGGCCAACGATGCAACAAGCAAGGACGATGAGTTTAACCGCGAAGCTCTTCGAATACTGCGCCGCCTTTGCGAAACCGGCGCGGTTCTGGCCGTGGCGGAAGAGATGGACAAGGCCGTGGTCGTTCGGGACACCGGCGACAGCGGGACCGCAAGAACCGCAGTCGTCGATTGCACGATTGCGCAAGCGCTGGCTCTGAATGATTGGATATCCTGCGATAATCCCGGACGTATTTCCCGGTATCGCATCTCTTCCTCTGGGCGGTCGGCCTTAAGCCAACTGATCGCCGAGGCCGAGAACAAAGCGCGCGCCAGAAACGAGTTCGGCATGGCCGAGGCGCAATCGCCGTTTCAGGGGCATGGCGAACAAAGACAGGACAGGTCGTCGCACGGCGCCAGACGTATTCGGTACAGTGCTGCCGAAAGCCCGCTGATCGCGTTGGCGCGCAGGCGGGACAAGGACGGAAAGCCCTTTCTCGACGAAACTCTGGTCGGCGCTGGGGAACGGCTGCGCGAAGACTTTGAACTGTCGCAGATCGGTCCGCAGGTTGCCCAAAACTGGGATCACTTTCTAACTGCCGGGGGGCGGGGAAGTTTCGCAAATGGAACGTATGCAGGCCAGGGATCGTCAGACGCGCGCGCTCGGGTTGAACGTGCCCTGTCGGATCTGGGACCGGGGTTAAGCGACGTGGCACTGCGGTGCTGCTGTTACCTTGAGGGGCTCGAATTGGCTGAAAAACGCATGGGCTGGTCGGCGCGTTCCGGGAAGATCGTGTTGCGCATCGCCTTGCAACGCCTCAAGCGCCATTACGAAGATCAAGCAGAGAAAACTCGCCTGATTGGGTAGAAATTCCATAATTCGCAGTTGAGGTTTCAGGGGGTAGTGATAGGAATTGCCTATGAATTTTACCCTCAGACAGCTTCAGTATTTCAATGCGGTGGCGGATCAGCGCAATTTTGGCCGTGCAGCGCAGGTCTGCCATGTTTCGCAGCCCGCGCTGTCGGTTCAAATCAAAGCGTTGGAAGAGACTTTGGGCGGGCCGCTGTTCGAACGTCAGGCCCGCGACATCCTGCTGACGCCATTGGGGCGCGATGTGATGGACTACGCCAGTCAGGTGCTTGGCGCGGCAGACCGTCTGGACCAGTTCGCAAAGGATCATTCCGTTGGGCATCGGTCCTTGGCGATTGGGATCATCCCGACCATAGCCCCATATCTTTTACCCGGAGTGCTTGCCGGGCTGCGAACAGCTGACGTCTCCTTGCGGGTGCAGATCCGCGAGGCCCGGACCGAGCGCTTGCTGGCCATGCTGCGGGCCGGGGAAATCGATGCCGGTGTGATGGCCTTGCCGGCCGGTGGCAGCGAATTGTTCGAATTGCCGCTTTTCGAGGATCGCTTTCTGCTTGCCGGAAGCGCGGGGCGGCTTGGGACAGTACACTCAGACCCGGATGCCTTGCGCCCGGTGGATCTGCAGACCGCGCAGTTGATGTTGCTGGATGACGGGCATTGCCTGACGGATCAGGCTCTTGAGGTCTGTGGTCAGGACAGAAGCAGCGGTTTGATCAATATGGGGGCGTCCTCATTGGCGACTCTGTCGCGATTGGTTGCCGAAGGGTTTGGTCTGACACTCATGCCTGAACTCGCGGCGCGCTCGGAAACCGAAGCAGTTCCGGGGCTCAAGCTCATGCGGTTCGGGGCACCGCAGCCTGCGCGGACGGTGGGGTTGGTCCGGCGCCTTTCGACGGGACATGAAGACTGGTTCGACAGTCTGGCGGAAGTCATCCGGCGTGTTGGCGAAGATATTGTAACCGAGACCCGTCATTAAAAAAGGCCCGCCAGAGGCGAGCCTTTGATACGTCAGCCTGACACTTCTTATGCCAGTGCCGGTTCTTTGGCTTCTTCCAGGTGCTTCATCAGGGTTTCCGGGGACGAAACGCCATAGGGGTCTTCTGGGCAGTTGTCCATCAGGCCGGGCTCTTCGAACCAAGCTTCGACCACACCATCCGTTACGATGGCAGCGTAGCGCCACGAACGCATGCCAAAGCCCAAGTTTTCCTTGTCGACCAGCATGCCCATTTTGCGGGTAAATTCGCCCGAACCGTCAGGGATGACTTTGACGTTTTTAAGGCCCTGATCCTTTGCCCATTTGTTCATGACAAAGCTGTCATTCACGGACATGCAGTAGATTTCATCGATGCCCTTGGCGGTGAAGTCGGCATAACCGTTTTCGAAACCGGGCAGTTGGTAGGTCGAGCACGTGGGTGTGAACGCACCGGGCAGGGAAAACAGGATAACGCGCTTGCCCGCGAAGTAATCCGCGGTTGTTTTGTCTTCCCAACGGAACGGGTTGGATCCTTCGATTGCTTCGTCGCGGACACGGGTGTGGAAGGTAACGGAAGGCAGTTTTGCGCCGGTTTTCATCTACGGGCTCCTGTGATTCACATTAGAATTAATGGTGACTTAAAACAGTTCTAAACCGCCTTCAACGCCAGAAATGCTGCAATTGCGATATAACTTTAGGTGGCTGCAAACGAAAGTTAATCTGCCTAGAGTGTTTGAAGTTCCGGGCTATTTTCTGCGAGTGCAAACGTACCGTGCATGGCGGGTATACCCGGGTGGCATAGTCTGCGCGGGCGTATTATGTTAGGGCAAAGCAAATTGACCCAAAGTCAGGAAAGCCAGCCGTGCGTGATCTGAAGATCCCAGAACAACGTCATCCCGAAAAAGCGCATCGTCCAGACAATGCGCAGCCAAAAAAGCCCAAGTGGATACGCGTCAAGGCACCCGGCGGTAAGGGTTATGCTGAGACGCACAAGATCATGCGCGAAAACAATCTGGTCACTGTCTGTGAAGAGGCCGGATGCCCAAATGTCGGCGAATGCTGGAGCCAGGGCCACGCCACCATGATGATCATGGGCGAGATTTGTACCCGCGGTTGCACGTTCTGCAACATCGCGACAGGCCGCCCTGATGATCTGGATGTTTTTGAACCAGGTCGTGTGGCCCACGCAGTCGAAAAATTGGGCCTGAACCACGTCGTGATCACGTCGGTTGACCGCGATGACCTGAAGGACGGAGGTGCCGACCATTTCGCGCAGACGATACGCGCGGTGCGGCATCGGTCGCCTAAGACGACGATTGAAATCTTGACACCAGATTTTCTTAAATGTGATTCTTCCGTTCTTGAGACTGTCGTCGAGGCCAAGCCGGATGTGTTCAACCACAATCTGGAAACCGTACCCGGCCTGTACCTCGAAGTGCGTCCCGGTGCGCGTTATTTCCACTCGTTGCGGTTGTTGCAGCGTGTCAAAGAGCTGGACCCGTCGATCTTTACTAAATCAGGAATCATGGTCGGCTTGGGTGAGAACGAGCAAGAAGTCCGGCAGGTCATGGATGACATGCGCGCCGCCGATATCGACTTTCTAACCATCGGCCAGTATCTGCAGCCCACGCCCAAGCACCATGGTGTGGATCGGTTCGTGACGCCGGAAGAGTTCGCATCCTATGAAAAGGCAGCTTATGGCAAAGGGTTCCTGATGGTGTCCGCGACACCACTGACCCGGTCATCCTATCACGCGGGCGATGACTTTGCCCGGTTGCGTGAGGCTCGCCAGAAAAAGCTGGAACAAGGGTGACACCCGAAGCGCACGCGCGGCTGACACGCCTGCGCCACGACCTGCACCAATATCCCGAACTTTCCGGGCAGGAGCGTGAGACCGCTGCCCGCATGACAGAGCTGTTGCAGGGATTCGGTGCGGACCATGTGCTTACCGGACTGGGGGGGCACGGTGTTGCCGCGGTTTTTGACAGTGGGCAAGCTGGGCCGACCGTGGGTATCCGGTGCGAGTTGGACGGACTGCCGATTCAAGAACTTGGCACGCACCCCTATGTGTCGAAGGTTCCGGGCAAAGGGCATTTGTGCGGCCATGATGGGCACATGACGATGGTGCTTGGCGTTGCCGAAGACCTGGCGCGACAGCGACCTAATAAGGGTCGGGTGGTTCTGATCTTTCAACCGGCTGAGGAAACCGGGCAGGGCGCCATCGCCTTTCGCACGGACCCCCAATTCGCGCAGATCGCGCCGGACTACGTGTTCTCTCTGCACAATCTGCCGGGATTGGAACTTGGTGCCGTTGAGTTATGTCAGGGTTCGGCTAACTGCGCCTCGCGCGGGATGAAGATAATCCTGACCGGCAAGACATCCCATGCGGCTGCGCCTCAGGATGGGAATTCCCCGGCTCGGGCAATGTCTGAATTGATGTTGCAACTGGCAGGTTTGGGCGCAGGCGGCGCGTTGGACGCTGATTTTGCGCTGACAACGGTGACGCATGCCCGTTTGGGAGAGCCGACTTTCGGCGTCGCTCCGGGGCAGGCCGAGATCTGGGTAACCTTGCGTACTGTTTCAGACGCCCGGATGCAAACGCTGGTCACCGAGGCCGAAGCGCTGGCGCGCCGCGCCGCATCCGCCGACAGTTTGGGTGTTGAGATCACCTATGACGATGTCTTCGAGGCCTGCGTCAATCACAGCGACGCGGTGAACATCATCGCAACGGCCTGCGCCGAGCGTGGAGTACCGTGCCATTCAACAGAGACGCCGCAAAAGTTCTCAGAAGATTTCGGGCAATTTGGGAAAGGCGCGAAAACGGCGATGTTCTGGTTGGGCGCGGGGCAGGATCATCCGCAATTGCATAACCCTGACTATGATTTCCCAGATGCACTTATCTCGGTAGGAGTAGACGTATTTGTTGCCGCAATTCGATCACTTAATGGCTGAAACTTCAGTTTACGAGATCGCTCACTATTCCAACGGCATCAATGACTGTCTTAGTGTCATCTGATATCGACAGGATTTCGTCATCCACGCGGATATATCGCTGACCGGCGGGTAGAGGCTTCAACTTCCAGCCGTCCAGGTCATCAAGATAGTCAAAATTCAGATCGTTAGGGAGTTTCTGACCTCGCGTATAACGCTTGATCTGTCCGGACGGTACACCAACGCCATTATTGGTCTTTATCGACTTTTCGATTTTCGACTTGTCTGGGCCTTTCCCTTTGCCCTTGTTGTCTTTTGCGTCCGCAAGACCAACCATTGCGGCGACGGCGCAAGTCGCCAGAAGCCCAATAGACATTACTTTCATAAGCAGAATCCTCCCAAGATGGTCGGAGGGTAATCTGTTGTTGAGGGCGTTGTCCAATGGTATTCAATTAAGTGAATGCAAAGGTGCGCAGCTACTTTGACTATTGGAATCTGGGTTTGTTTTTGCCCCTCTCAGTCTTCGACAAAACGAACCTTACCAATAAACGGCAGGTTGCGATTGCGCTGCGCGTAGTCGATCCCGTAACCCACAACGAATTCGTCCGGAATTTCAAAGCCGATCCAATCGGAACGGAAATCGACCTCGCGCCGGCTGGGTTTGTCCAGCAAGGCAATGGACTTAAGTCGGCTTGGCTTGCGGCTGCGCAAGAGTTTTGTAACGTGGTTCAGCGTGTGGCCGGTGTCGACGATATCCTCGACCGCTAAAACATCGCGCCCTTCAATCGCACCGCGCAAGTCCTTGAGAATGCGTACTTCCCGGCTGCTTTCCATCGCGTCTCCATACGAGGATACTTCGAGGAAATCGACTTCGATCGGCAGGTCCAGCTCGCGCACCAGATCCGCGATGAAGACGAAACTGCCGCGCAGCAGGCCGACCACGATCAGCTTGTCGGTATCTCCGAATTCTGCCGTGATTTCGCGGCATAATTCCTCGATTCGGGCTGCAATCGCCTTGGCCGAGATCATCGTATCTATCACATATGCGCGGTCGCTCATCGCTGCCCCCTTGATCTTTGGCGCGCAACATACGACATGACGCGCCATTGTCACCTGAAAAACCGGACGCCATGCCTACTCATTCGGAAACACGTCACCTTCCTTACACTGCTCAGCAGATGTACGAGCTGGTCGCGGACGTGGCAAAGTATCCCGAGTTTCTGCCGTGGTGCGCAGCCGCCCGCATTCGTCGGACCTATGCGGCGGGCGAGGCGCAAGTCATGGAGGCAGACTTGGTGATCTCGTTCAAAGTGTTTCGCGAACGGTTCGGCAGCCGGGTAACACTGTTTGCCGATCAGAAAAGAATCGACACTGAATATCTGGACGGTCCTTTCAAATACATGAAATCCGACTGGCAATTCGCTGACGCCGACGATGGCGGATGCAACATCACGTTCCACGTGGATTTCGAATTCAAGAACGCGATCCTTCAGGGGATCATCGGCGTGGTCTTCAACGAGGCTATGCATCGGATCGTTCAGGCCTTTGAGACCCGCGCGAAGGACTTGTACAGCTAGGTCTTTACCCCGGGTTGGCGGTCGCTAGACTGCGCCCATGACCGATTTTACCACATCACTGGCAGCCTTCGCGGCGGGGCATATCAAGACGACTTTGCAGACGCGGGTCGTTACGTCTCTTTCTGTTTTGGACTGGATTGCTGTCGGGCGTGCCGGAGTTGATGAGCCTGTTTCCCGGACAGTGCGCGACCTTGTGCTTGGCGAAGAGGGTGCGGAACAAGCGCGCCTTTTTGGCGGAGGTGGGGCACCCCTGCGCGGTGCTGCATTGGTAAACGGAACCGTGTCGCATGCTCTGGATTATGATGATACGCATTTCGCCCATATTGGCCACCCATCGGTTGCCGTCCTTCCGGCGGCGCTGGCCATAAGCGAATGGGACGACCGTATTCTGGTCGATTTCCTTGAGGCCGCGCTGGTTGGGATGGAGACGTCCATTCGGATCGGCCTCTGGCTGGGGCGCGAACACTATCAGGCGGGCTTTCACCAGACCGCCACGTCTGGCGCATTTGGTGCGGCTGTCGCTGCAGGGCGCATACTGGGGTTCGACGTCGAACTGATGCGAAAAGTTCTGGGCCTGACAGCGACTCGGGCTGCCGGTCTGAAGGCGCAATTCGGAACGATGGGAAAACCTTATAACGCGGGTCTGGCGGCCTCTGCCGGGGTTGAGGCCGCTTTGTTGGTGGCATCGGGATTCGATCCCAATTCAGACGCGCTGGAAGGGTCCTATGGATTTGGCGCGACACATAAAGGACAGTCTGACATTGCAGCCTCATTGGATGGGCTGGGTGCGGAATGGCTTTTTGAAAGCGTCAGTCACAAGTATCATGCGTGTTGTCACGGTTTGCACGCAGCACTTGAGGCGGCGCGCGACCTGGATATCGCCGAACCGGAAGTCGCCGAGATCAAGATCAAGACGCACCCGAGATGGATGAGTGTCTGTAACCAGATGTCCCCGTCGACCGGGCTGGGAGCCAAGTTCTCTTATCGAACCGTGATTGCGATGCAGGCGCTTGGGTATGATACGGCCTTGCCTGGCAGCTATTCGGACAAGATATGCGCCGACCCGCGGCTAGTATCCTTGCGGGACCGAGTTTCTGTCGAAGCGGATGACAGTTTGTCGGAAACGCAGGCGCAGCTGACCTTGTTGCGCCGGGATGGGGCAAGGCGCGAGGCCACGCATGACCTGTTGGCCCCCATGACTTTGGCAGATCGTGAGGACCGCGTGCGCGGCAAAGCCAACAAGCTGATTGGGGCAGATGACGCGGACGCGATCTGGTCGATGCTGCGCACCGGAGGCCGCGCCCGCGATTTGTCTGCGTTGCTGGCGGGTTAAGTCACGCGCCAGTGCAACGGGAAACCCGGTTCAAACACTGTGACGGGTCCGTCATCGGATTCGATCTTGCTCGGGTATTCTACTGGTGCGCCCTTGGTCAGGGTGATGGTTTCCTCGTTCACCGGCAGGCGATAGAAAGCCGGGCCATTCAGCGAAACAAAGCCTTCCAGCTTGTCCAAAGCGCCTTCACGGTCAAACATTTCCGCGACAAGTGACATTGTGTTGGTCGCCGTGAAACACCCCGCACACCCGCAGGCCATTTCCTTGTTGGCGTCGGTGTGGGGTGCGCTGTCAGTACCCAGGAAAAACCGCGGATCGCCCGATGTCGCAGCCGCCAGCAACGCCAGACGGTGTTCTTCGCGCTTGGCGACAGGCAGGCAATAGTAATGCGGCTTGATTCCACCAACGAGGATATGGTTGCGGTTGATGATCAGGTGGTGCGCCGTGATCGTTGCACCCAGATCCTTGTCATTGGATTTGACGTAATCGACACCGTTCGCGGTCGTGATGTGCTCCATAACCACGCGCAGTCCGGGAGTGGTCTTGCGGATCGGATCCAGAACGCGGTCGATGAACACAGCTTCGCGGTCGAAGATGTCGATCTCGGCGTCGGTGACCTCACCATGTACGCACAAGGGCAGGCCGATCTCGGCCATCTTTTCCAGCACCGGACGCACTTTGTCGAAGTCCTGCACGCCCGAGGCAGAGTTGGTTGTTGCGCCCGCCGGGTACAATTTGACCGCTTTGACCAAACCGCTGGCATGGGCTGCTGCCATATCATCGGGGTCCGTATCCTCGGTCAGGTACAGGGTCATCAACGGCTCGAACGTCATGCCTTCGGGTAGCGCGGCCAATATCCGGTCGCGATAGGCGGCAGCCTGATCGCCGCGCACGACCGGCGGCACAAGGTTCGGCATAATGATCGCGCGGGCAAAATGACGCGCGGTTTCGGGCAGGACGGCCTGCAACATCGCGCCATCGCGCAGGTGCAGATGCCAGTCGTCGGGGCGGCGGATCGTGAGGGTATCGGTCATGGCCTTCCGCTAGCACAGCGGACCCGGCGGTGAAAGACCTTCAATTCGGTCCCAGACCTTGTCAACTTGTGCGATCGTCGTAAGTCCCGGAAAGAACACGGCCTTGACGCGCGCGAGCGCCCATGACCTGTTGTGCCAAGGGAGAGATCGAAACATGACACAGCCAGATTCCATCGACGCCGTTCAATCCACGCTGGGCGCGCAAGGTTATGTCTGCGGGCGCGCGCTGGCGACGGTGGTGTTTCTGTCCCTGAAACTGGGCCGACCACTGTTTCTGGAAGGTGAGGCCGGGGTGGGCAAGACTGAGATCGCCAAGGCCCTTGCCGCCGGACTGAATCGTCGCCTGATCAGGTTGCAATGCTACGAAGGTCTGGATGCCTCTTCCGCTGTTTACGAATGGAATTTTCCGGCGCAGATGGTGGCGATCCGCACGGCCGAAGCCTCGGGCGGGGCGGATCGGGGCACATTGCAGACCGAGCTATTCTCGGACGAGTACCTGATTGAACGCCCGCTGCTGCAGGCAATGCGCCCGGACGAACATGGTGCGCCGGTCCTGCTGATCGACGAACTTGATCGCACGGACGAACCGTTCGAGGCCTTCTTGCTTGAGGCGCTCAGCGATTTTCAGGTCACGATTCCTGAACTGGGCACGGTCAAAGCACCGGAGCCGCCCATCGTGATCGTCACCTCGAACCGCACACGCGAAGTGCATGATGCACTAAAACGACGCTGCCTCTATCATTGGGTCGACTACCCCGATTTCGACCGAGAGATCGAAATCCTGCACGCGCGCGCGCCGGAAGCTGCCGAAGCGCTTAGTCGTGAGGTCGTGGCCTTTGTTCAGCATCTACGCACCGAAGACTTGTTCAAGAAACCGGGTGTGGCGGAGACGATTGATTGGGCCAAATGCCTGCTTGCGCTGGACGTCATCAACCTTAGCCCCGAAGTCATCGGTGATACCTTGGGTGCGATCTTGAAATATCAGGACGACATCCAGAAATTGCAGGGGTCCGAGGCCAAACGAATACTGGATCAAGCCAAAGCGTCGCTGGAACCAGCCTGATGGCTGAACAGCTTCCGATCGACATTCCTGACAACCCCAAGCTGGCGCAGAACATCACTCATTTTGCGCGGGCGTTGCGTAAAGCCGGGTTGCCGATCGGAACTGGGCGCGTTGTTGACGCCATTCGCGCGGTACAAGCGGCGGGGTTCACGGAAAAACAGGATTTCTATTGGACACTGCACGCCTGTTTTGTGAACCGCCCGGAACACCGCACTGTATTTGCGCAGGTCTTTCGCCTCTATTGGCGTGACCCCCGATATCTTGAACACATGATGTCGATGATGCTGCCGGCCATCCGTGGCGTACAGGAAGAACGCAAGGCTGACGCGGCCGAAAAGCGCGCGGCCGAGGCGTTGTTGGACGGGGTCGAACGTGATCTGCCCGAGGTGGCTGAGCAGGAAGAGGAGGCTGAGTTAGAGATCGACGCCTCGCAAACGGCGTCCTCCGAGGAACGCCTGCGCAGTCTGGACTTTGAGCAGATGAGTACCGCCGAGATCGCGCAAGCCAAGCGCATGCTGTCGCGGCTTGCTCTGCCGGTAAAGCCGATAGAATCCCGGCGCGGTCAGGCCAGCCACCTGGGGCACCGTATCGACCGGGCGCGAACCCTGCGCGCAGCGATGCGTCAGGGTGGCGAGCTGCGCGATATTGCCAAGCTCAAGCCCAAACCTCGTTGGCCCAATCTTGTTGTGCTCTGCGATATTTCGGGGTCAATGAGCCAATACAGTCGCGTCGTTCTGCATTTCCTTCATGCCGTTTCGAATGCCAAAGAGGCGGGCTGGGCCAAGGTTCATGCGTTTACGTTCGGGACGCGCCTGACCAACATCACTCGCCATCTTCAGCAGCGCGACGTAGATGCCGCGCTGGCCGCCGCCGGGGCCGAGGCGCAGGATTGGGAAGGGGGGACGCGGATTGGCGAGTGTCTGCACGCGTTCAACCGCGATTGGTCGCGGCGGGTCATGGGGCAGGGTGCTGTGGTCCTATTGATCTCGGACGGGCTGGATCGCGGAGACCCCGAGGCGTTGGGTAAAGAGGTGGAGCGTCTGCACCTGTCCGCGCGCCGTCTGATCTGGTTGAATCCATTGCTGCGGTGGGATGGGTTCGCGCCCAAAGCGCAAGGTGTCGCGGCCATGCTGCCGCATGTGGACAGCTTCCGTGCTGGTCACTCGATCGCGTCGTTGGAAGATCTGGCCAATGTCATCTCAAAACCCGATGACGTGGGTGAGAAAGCGCGGTTGTTGTCCGCGCTTTCCGACTGAGTATCAGCTCAGCTGTTCTTCGTTACACTTGCGGGCCATTTCCATGGCTTTGTAAGTACCGGTCAGATCAACGGTGAAGGCAAATTCCTTTTCCGGGAACACAACCATAACCTTTTGCTTGGCGAGGTCATCGGCGAATTGGGGATCGTCAGACAGGACGTACCCACCGGAGTAACCCTTGGTGATGTTGCCCTTCATACCGGTTGCTTCACCAACATAGATATTGTCGCCCAGCAGGACCGCGACAGCTTCTTTTTCACCGCGCTTGATGTCGGTCTTGGCCTTGGTGAAGACGCCGACATATCCGACGCTACGGTCTTCGGTCAGACCCATCTGAACGACATTTTCGGCGCCGTCTACAGCTTCAATCAGGCAGGATTTCTTGTCTTCGTCGATAAAGACTTTCCAACCTTCAACTTCGCCGTAACGCAGGAAAGTGTCCGCGGATGCAACGCTTGCGGTGAACAGGCCAAATGCCATTCCGAGTGTAATAATGCGTTTCAACTCTCTGTCTCCGTTGTGAAAAATTAATATGCGCATACTGGAATGCAGCAGCTATGCATGTAGGCTAGAATCTGGTTCAGGTGCAATCAATGATTAGTCGTTGGCGTGCTGATCTGGGCTTGTATACGCCGATTCAGGTCGTTGCGTAAGTGAGTGGGGAACATTCGATATTGGTCTTAAGGCTCACTTTTCATTGCGCCAAACCTGCCTATGTTGGATCAGAACAGGCCGGGAGGGTGCAATGGACAGATTCGACAACAGCCCAGAGACGGCTCTTGAATGGCATGACGAAGGTCATCCAACCGCGCTGGCCACGGTGGTTGAAACCTGGGGAAGCGCGCCGCGCCGTGTCGGGGCTCAGTTGGTGATTGCCGCAGATGGTCGCATCGAAGGCTCGGTGTCCGGTGGCTGTGTAGAAGGCGCGGTCATCGTCGAAGCGCTTGAAGCGATGGACGAGGGTGAGGCGCGTCTGTTGGAGTTTGGGGTCAGTGACGAGGATGCATTTGCTGTGGGTCTGGCCTGTGGCGGAACGATCCGTGTTTTAGTGGAACCCATCGGTTCGGTCCTGCCAGAATCCATGTTGCGAGATCTGGTCAAAGCCCGCGCACAGCGGGAACCGGTGGCCTATGAAGTTAATACCGAAACCGGTCATCGGGCTTTGCGGCGGAAAGCCTATTCAGACCGAATGCGCATGGACCGATCAGGTTTTGAGGAGGACGGACAGACATTTGTTGCGGTCCACAACCCTCCGCTGCGATTGATAATTGTGGGAGCAGTGCACATTGCGCAGGCGCTGGTTCCAATGGCCCGGATCGCCGGATATGATCCGGCCATCATCGACCCGCGCGACGCCTTTGCCTCTGGTTCCCGTTTTCCGGGCGAAACCATCCTGACTGATTGGCCGGACGAGGCGGTGGCCAAGCTGGGCATGGACACGCGAACCGCTGTTGTCTTGCTGACACATGACCCCAAATTGGACGACCCGGCTTTGGAATCCGCCTTGAAGGCGGGCGTGTTTTATATAGGGGCTCTGGGGTCCACGCGTACGCATGCCAAACGAGTTGCTCGCATGAAAGAGGCGGGTTTTTCGGACGAACAGATTGCCCAGATCCACGGACCTATTGGATTGGATATCGGCGCGGCGGATCCGTCCGAGATCGCGGTGGCCATCCTCGCCCAGATGACGGCCGTGCTGCGGGGCAAGGCGTGAAATTCGGTCCCGTTCCTGTCGCTGAGGCCACCGGCGCGATCCTTGCACACTCTGTCCAGGTGCAGGATGCCAAGTTGCGCAAAGGATTGCTGCTGACGTCCGAACATGGCGCTCAGCTGGGTGCAGCTGGATATGATGAGGTCACGGTTGCGCAGCTTGAGCCCGGCGATTGCCACGAAGACGAGGCTGCTGAAATGTTGGCCGCAGCGCTTGCGCCTGATCCAGACGCTGCCGGATTACGGGTAACGCAGCCGTTTACCGGGCGCGTGAACTTGCTGGCCGACGGGCCGGGTGTTGTCGAATTGGACGTCGCGGCCCTGCAGGAGTTCAACTGCGTCAACCCGATGATCACCGTAGCGACGGTGCCGCAATATCAACAGATGGGCCCGGGCGGGATGGTCGCTACGATCAAGGTGATATCCTATGCCGTTCCAAAGGATGACGTCGTGCAGGCCGCTGGTCTGGCTAGGGCCTCGATTCGTCTGGTGGCACCGGTACATAAAACGGCAGGGCTGATCGTAACGGATATTCCCGGAGGTCCCCCCAACGAAAAGGGGATCGCAGCCATTCGCGGCCGGGTAGAAACCCTTGGCATGGACCTCAGCGATGTACGGATCGTTCCACACAAAGCCGAACCGCTGTCGCAGGCTATTTCAGAGGCTGCCGGTGACATTGTGATGATCCTGACCGGCTCTGCCACATCTGATGTTTTTGATGTTGCACCTCAGGCCGTGCGGGCGGCTGGCGGTCAGGTTGATAGGTTCGGCATGCCAGTCGATCCCGGTAATCTGCTGTTTCTTGGAACACTCGGCCCAAGGCCAGTAATCGGATTGCCCGGATGCGCCCGTTCGCCTGCATTGAACGGTGCGGATTGGGTCTTGTCGCGGGTTGCTTGCGGGGTCGAAACAACCAGCGCGGACATTGCTGGGATGGGGGTTGGCGGGTTGTTGAAAGAAATCCCGACGCGGCCGCAACCACGCGCGTCGCGCAAAAGGTGATGTGGCAGATTTTAGCTTTTCTTCTTAGGCGGCTATGAAAGAAAAGACGACCCCTACGAACGTCGGATATTGGCGCTAAATATTTTTGTTCTCAAACAAATTTTCCCGTGTTTAACTCGGCGACAGCGATAAAAGCCAATAGGGGAGGATCTTATGACCAAGGTCTCAATGACCGTGAACGGTAAGACCGTGAGCGGTGAGGTGGAAGGGCGGACGTTGTTGTCCGGTTTTCTACGCGAGAATCTCAATCTCACTGGCACTCATGTGGGTTGCGATACAGCGCAATGCGGCGCGTGTGTTGTTCATGTGAACGGCGAGGCCGTGAAGTCCTGCAATATGCTGGCGCTTGAGGCAGACGGGGCTGATGTGGGCACGATCGAAGGCCAGGCTAACCAGGATGGCTCGCTGAACGTGATTCAGCAGGCATTTCAGGACCATCACGGCCTGCAATGCGGTTTCTGCACACCGGGAATGGTCATGAGTGCTGCAGCACTGCTGAAAGAAAACCCGCGCCCGACCGAAGCCGAGGTGCGCAAGTATCTGGAAGGCAACCTGTGCCGTTGCACCGGCTACCACAACATTGTCAAGGCGATCATGGCCGCATCTGGTCAGGACGTCAGCAGCATCGCTGCCGAATGATGCCGCTGCGGGCGTCCGATGAAGCGCCCGTGGGAAGACATAGGATGCACAGCATCCGTTTATGGGAGGAGAACAAGCAATGCCCAAAGACAGTGGCATCGGAGCCAGTTCCAAGCGGCGCGAAGACGTACGCTTTCTGACCGGAGCGGGCAATTATACCGACGACATCAACGTACATGGCCAGGCTTATGTACATTTCCTGCGGTCCGACATCGCGCATGGACGGATCAAGAGTATCGACACCTCAGCCGCCGAAGCTATGCCGGGAGTGGTCAAGGTTTTCACCGGCAAAGATTTCGAAGGCGTGGGCGGGATGCCCTGCGGTTGGGAAGTGACCGACAAGCACGGCGCGCCGATGCAGGAGCCGCCGCACCCCATTTTGGCACAAGGTAAGGTGCGCCATGTGGGCGACCCGATTGCGGCCGTTGTGGCCGACAGCCTCGAACAGGCCCGTGATGCGGCCGAGGCGATCGATCTGGATATCGAAGAACTGCCGGCTGTCATGAACATGAAAGCTGCTGCTCAGGATGGGTCGACGCTGGTTCATGACGATCTGAAGAACAACATCTGTTATGACTGGCAATTGGGTGAGACGGACGACGCCAAGGTCGATGAGGTCTTTGCCAATGCAGCCCACGTAACGACGCTGGATCTGGTCAACAACCGTCTCGTCGCCAACCCGATGGAGCCGCGCGTGGCGGTGGGTGAGTACAAGCGTGGTACGGGCGACTACACGCTCTTTACCACTTCGCAGAACCCGCATGTAATCCGACTACTGATGTGCGCTTTTGTTCTGGGCCTGCCCGAACATAAAGTGCGCGTGGTGGCCCCGGATGTGGGCGGCGGTTTTGGAACCAAGATTTTCCACTATGCGGAGGAAGCGTTCTGCACCTTTGCCGCCAAGGCTTGCAATCGTCCGGTCAAGTGGACCTCAAGCAGGTCCGAGGCGTTCATGTCCGATGCCCATGGCCGCGACCATGTCAGCAAGATCGAGCTGGCGCTGGATGCAGACAACAACTTCATCGGCCTGCGCACCAACACCTATGCGAACCTTGGTGCGTATCTGTCGACCTTCTCAAGCTCGGTTCCGACCTGGCTGCACGGCACGCTGATGGCAGGCAACTACAAGACGCCGGTCATTCAGGTGAATGTGAAGGCGATGTTCACCAACACGGTGCCGGTGGACGCCTATCGCGGTGCTGGACGCCCCGAGGCGACCTACCAGCTGGAGCGTGTCGTTGACAAAGCTGCACGCGAGTTGGGTGTTGATCCGATTGCCCTGCGCCGTCAGAACTTTATCACTCAGTTCCCCTATGACACTCCGGTCGCACTGACCTATGACACCGGGGATTACAACGGGACGATGGACAAGCTTGAGGTCGCTGCCGATCTGGCGGGTTTCGCCGCGCGTCGGGCCGAAAGCGAAGCCAACGGCAAGCTGCGTGGTCTGGGCATCAACTGCTATATTGAGGCCTGCGGTATCGCCCCTTCGAACATCGTCGGCATGTTGGGGGCCCGCGCGGGTCTTTATGATGCCGCAACTGTTCGGGTGAACGCCACCGGTTCGATAAGCGTCATGGTGGGCGCACATAGCCACGGGCAGGGGCATGAGACAGCCTTCCCGCAGGTTGTGGCCGACATGATCGGTATCGACGAGTCGATGGTAGAGATCGTTCATGGTGACACCTCCAAGATCCCGTTTGGTATGGGCACATACGGTTCGCGTTCGCTGGCCGTCTGCGGCTCCGCCATGGTTAAGGCGACCGAAAAGGTGATCGAAAAAGCGAAGAAGATCGCGGCCCACCTTCTGGAAGCATCCGAGGCCGATATCGAGCTTAAGGACGGTCAGTTCAGCGTCGCGGGCACGGACAAATCGGTGGCCTGGGGTGATGTGACCCTGACGGCTTATGTTCCGCACAACTATCCTCTGGAAGTTGAGCCCGGGTTGGAGGAGACCGCGTTTTACGACCCGGCCAACTTTACTTACCCCGCCGGTGCATATGCGTGCGAGGTCGAAGTTGACCCCGAGACCGGTCAGGTGACCATCGAGGCCTTCACTGCCGCTGACGACTTTGGCAACATCGTCAACCCGATGATCGTCGACGGTCAGGTTCATGGCGGTATCGGTCAGGGTATAGGTCAGGCACTGTTGGAAAACTGTGCCTATGACGAAAACGGTCAATTGCTGAGCGCGTCTTTCATGGATTATGCGATGCCGCGCGCGGATGACGTGCCTTTCTATGGTGTTGATCATTCCAGCCAGACGCCCTGTACGCATAACCCGTTAGGTGTGAAGGGCTGCG
This sequence comes from Ruegeria sp. CDSB013, assembly GCF_059611165.1. Taxonomy (NCBI): domain Bacteria; kingdom Pseudomonadati; phylum Pseudomonadota; class Alphaproteobacteria; order Rhodobacterales; family Roseobacteraceae; genus Ruegeria; species Ruegeria sp. CDSB013. The sequence goes on from NZ_JBXWPA010000001.1 coordinate 468,228, forward strand.
GCGAAGCCGGAGCAATCGGTTCACCGCCTGCGGTGGTCAATGCGGTGTTGGATGCGCTGAACTCGGGCGGCAAGGCGGTCGATCACATCGATATGCCGGTGAGCCCGTCCCGCGTCTGGGCGGCGATGAACAGCTGATTGGTCGGGTGGTCTGGGCGCTCTGCCCCAGACCCTCGGGATATTTTTAGCCAGATGAAGGGCGGATCCGCGCCTTTCGGAAAGGAAAGCGAAATGTACAATTTCGAGTTTGAAAAGCCCTCGACCGTTGCTGATGCCGTTTCGGCGTTGGGAGGCGAGGATGCACAGGCGTTGGGGGGCGGCCAGACGCTGATCCCAACGCTGAAACAGCGATTGGCAGCGCCGTCTACGCTGGTGTCGCTGGGTGGGATTCCCGACATACAGGGCGTTTGCATCGAGGATGACGGGTCTGTGGCCATTGGTGGCGCAACAACCCACGCAACTGTGGCGTCAGAGGCCGCCGGCAGCTATCCGGCACTGGCCGCGCTGGCTGGACAGATCGGCGATCCAGCGGTGCGCAATCGAGGTACAATCGGTGGCTCGCTGGCCAACAATGATCCGGCCGCTTGCTATCCGGCGGGCGCTTTAGGATCAGGTGCGACGATCATCACCAATACGCGCCAAATCGCGGCGGATGATTTCTTCGAGGGCATGTTCAGTACAGCCCTGGAGGAAGGTGAAATCATCACCACGGTCAATTTTCCGGTGCCACAAGCGGCCAGCTACCAGAAATTCCTGCAACCCGCATCGCGATTTGCACTAGTCGGAGTGTATCTGGCGCGTTTCGCGGACGGTGTTCGCGTTGCGGTAACAGGTGCCAGTGAGGATGGTGTGTTCCGCTGGTCCGAGGCCGAGGAAGCACTGAACAAGGAGTTTCGGCAGGATGCCTTGACCGGGCTGAGCATCAATCCCGCGAATATGATTGCCGATTTGCACGGCAGTAAGGCGTATCGCGCGCATCTGGTCAGCGTGATGACCAAGAGGGCCATTGAAGCCTGCATGTAAGCTCAAAACTGTCAAAAAAGCCCCGGACCTTATGGCCGGGGCTTTTTTTATTTCCGTCTTATTCTGGGCGGCTGGGATGGTTGCCAGTATGCGCCTGTGTCTTCTCGGGACTTTTGGTAATTGTCCACGCGATTGCGCGCGACGTCTCCGCCTGCTTGAAATAGGTGACCCAGTAGGCATTCCAGAACCGCCATGGCCCCAGCATAGTTCGAGAAGTGGTGCAGAGATCGCGTGCTGACGGGGAAAACCACGTCCGGCTCGATCCCGGGTGCGATCACTTCGCTGTCGGCAATCAGGATGAGCGGCACATTCATGCGTCGCGCCAATCGCATTGATTGGATGGTGTCGGCGGAATAAGGGTGAACGGTGATTGCAATCAGGCAATCGTTGGGGCTTGCGTCCAACAGATCATCTGCCGCGGACCCCATGTGGCGCGGAATAAGTTGCAGACCGGGGTGTGCCATGCGTCCCGCATATGAAAAATAGTAAGACAAGGCGTAGCTGGCCCGGGTGGCGGTGACAAAGCACCTGTCAGCAGACGTCATAATTTCTACGGCGCGCTTGACGCGTTCAGGGTTCATTAACCTCAGGGATCGCATAACGACGTTCTGTGCATTCTGGGCGAATTTTGCCTGGGCAGCGCTGAATGAATCACCGTCTTGCATGTCGGCAAGCCAACTTTGACTCAGATGATCCTCACCATCTGTGACCAACGCATCGCGGAACGGAGCGCGCAGGCTGTCGAAGCGGTCATATCCCATCCGGTCCGCCAGCCGGACCAGAACGTTCGAGCTGACGCCGATCTTTGCTGCGGTTTCCCGAATTGAGTCCAGCCCGAAATCTCCGGGATGGTCGAGGATGTATTTTGCCGCCATCTGCAATCCGGGAGGCAACTGGTCAATCTGCTGTCGCAGAGCTTCGGTAAGCTGGCTCAAAGACTTGGTCATCCGTGAAAGAAAACAAATGTTATGAAAGATGTAAATTGAAAACGCGCCTAAGGTCCTTAACTGGGTTAAAAGTCTAAAAGGGTACTCTTATGTCCAAAACACTGCCGCAATCGCATACGCCCTATGTTCTGGTGGCGCCGAACGGTGCCCGCAGGCGGCATGCGGATCACGCTCAGCTTCCGGTGTCTGTGCAGGAGATCGTATCGACTGCGCAAAGCTGCTTTCGGGCTGGTGCAGATGGAATTCACCTGCATGTGCGCGATGATCAGGGGCAGCATTCTCTGGATGCCGGGCGTTATCTTGAGACGATGGCGGAATTGCGTCGTGCCGTGCCAGAGATGGATGTTCAGATCACGACCGAGGCGGCGGGTATCTTTGATGTCCCGGCCCAATTGCACTGTTTGCAAAATGTAAAGCCGAAATGGGCTTCGATCTCGGTCCGGGAAATCGCGCGCACGCTTGACCTCGCAGATAGTGTTTACGATCTCTGTGCCGAGCAGGGGACGCGCGTTCAGCATATTCTCTATGACGATGCAGATGCTGCGCTTTTGGCAGACTGGCAGGCCCGCGGGATCGTCCGCGACGGGCAAACTGATCGACTGTTTGTTCTGGGGCGATATTCCTCGGGGCAGGAATCCGCACCAGAAGACCTTGATCACTTTTCGCAAACCCACTCCAGTTGGATGGTCTGTGCATTCGGAAAGCAGGAACATGCTTGCCTAAAAACGGCTGCGGACCGTGGCGGGGATGTGCGGGTTGGATTTGAAAACAGTTTGACCGACCGGGATGGAAGTACCTGGGCGAACAACGCGGCGTCGGTTTCGGCACTGGTCGCGGCTTTGAAAGGACCTCAGCAATGAGCCACGTTTTTCCTCGTCATACCAAATCGAACCTGCCGGTCGCCGTTGGTGGCGACGGGTGTTACCTGATCGACGATCAGGGGCAGCGCTATTTGGATTGTGGTGACGCTGCGGTGTCATGCCTTGGGCATTCGAACCCGGCGGTTATTGAGGCCGTGCAGCGGCAGGTCGAACAGATCGCTTTTGCTCATACCGGATTCATGACATCCGAACCTGCCGAAGCACTGGCCGATCTGTTGGTGGAACACGCGCCTGATGGTCTGGACCGTGTGTATTTCGTCTCAGGCGGGTCCGAGGCGACCGAGGCGGCGATGAAACTCGCGCGGCAGTACTTTCTTGAAATTGGCCAGCCCGAGCGTCGCCGGGTGATCGCGCGGCGGCAGAGCTATCACGGGAACACTTTGGGCGCGTTGTCGGCTGGAGGTAACGAATGGCGACGCGCGCAATTTGCACCGATGTTGATCGAGATGACGCATATCGCGCCCTGCTTCGAATACGCTGAAAAGCCAGATGCCGAGAGTAGCTTTGACTACGGCCAGCGCGTCGCGAATGAGTTGGAGGCCGAGATCCTGCGTTTGGGTCCTGAATCGGTTATGGCTTTCATGGCAGAACCCGTCGTGGGAGCAACGCTGGGTGCGGTTCCTGCGGTTGAGGGGTACTTTCAGCGTATTCGCCAGATATGTGACCAATATGGCGTTCTGTTGATTCTTGATGAAGTCATGTGTGGCATGGGGCGGACCGGGCATTTGTTTGCCTGCGATCATGATGGGGTTTCGCCGGACATTCTGTGCATCGCCAAAGGGTTGGGTGCTGGATACCAACCGATTGGTGCGATGATGTGCACCGGGAAAATCTATAATGCAATCCGCGACGGGTCCGGGTTCTTTCAGCATGGTCACACCTATATTGGTCACCCGGTTGCGACAGCAGCGGCCCTGGCTGTTGTCACCGAACTTACCACGCGCGCGTTGCCCGCGCGCGCCGGTGTCATGGGCGAAAAGCTGCAAGCGGCGTTGCAGGCCGAATTCGGACAGCATCCGAATGTCGGTGATATCCGTGGCAGGGGGCTGTTTCGAGGGCTGGAGCTGGTGGCTGATCGCGAAACAAAAACACCGTTTGATCCGGCTCATGGCGTAGCAGGCAAAATCAAGAAAGCCGCGCTGGCTGAGGGCCTGATCTGCTATCCCATGTCCGGTACACGGGATGGGCGTCTTGGGGATCATGTCCTGCTGGCCCCGCCATTCATCATTGAAGACGCGCAAATAGACGAGCTTGTGGGCAAACTTGGTCGGGCGATCTCAACCTCAATCCCCGGCTGAAGCGCCGCGTGGCCTGTACCTAAAAACCAACAAAAAAACCCTGTCAGAGCGGATCTGACAGGGTTTCGAATTCGATATGCACAGGGGCTTATTTCTGTGGCAGCGGACCGATCAGCATGATCATCTGACGGCCTTCCATCTTCGGCATGTTTTCGACCTTGCCGATGTCTTTGGTGTCGGCCGCAACACGTTCCAAAAGTTCACGACCCAGATTTTGGTGCGCCATTTCACGACCGCGGAAACGCAGGGTCACTTTGACCTTGTCCCCGTTTTCAAGAAACTTGAACACATTCCGCATTTTCACGTCGTAATCATGAGTGTCAGTGTTGGGTCGGAATTTGACCTCTTTGATCTCAATGATCTTCTGTTTTTTGCGGGCTTCGGCTTCGCGTTTCTGCGTCTCGTATTTGAACTTACCAAAGTCCATGATCTTGCAGACCGGTGGGTTTGCGTTGGGCGAAATTTCGACCAGATCAAGACCGGCATCAACTGCCATCTGCATGGCTTTGGCGGGATGAACCACCCCGACATTTTCACCTTCAGCGCCAATCAGACGGATTTCGGGGGCACGGATCTTATCATTGACGCGGGGGCCGGTGTCTCTTTGCGGCGGCGCGTTGTGAGGTCTGCGGGCTATGGGTTCATTCCTTTGATGATTGCAGAAATTCAAGGCCGGAATTTAGACTGGCCTGCACGCCGATTCAAGCGGCATAAGTACAGGCCAGCCCGAAAAAACGGGGTTTGTCAGAGGTTTTTCGCCAGTCCGGGGCCAAATGCCCTGGATCCGGTGCATCGGGTTAACCAACAAAGGCTTTTTCGATGACAAATTCTTTGGGTTCGGAATTGGCACCTTCGCGTAGGTCGAACTCTTCCAGAATCTTTTTGATGTCCAGGTTGAAGGCCAAAGACCCGCAGACCATAGCGCGGTCGGTTTCCGGTTTGATGCCGCCTTCGATGCCCAGATCAGCAAAAACCGTGCCGTCTTTCAGCAATTCGGTGATGCGGCCCATCTTAGGGCTTTCTTCCCGCGTGGTGGTTGGATAATAACGGATTTTGTCGGCAAAGCCTTCGCCCATCAGCTCGGCCAGCATCTCATCCTGGCGGATGCTTTCGATCAGCTGACGGCCATATTCCAATTCACCCACTTCGCGGCAGGTATGGGTGATGATGACCTCGTCGTAATCCTCATAGGTCTGCGGTTCGCGCAGCAAGGACGCGAAGGGCGCAAAACCGGTTCCGGTGGCAAAGAACCACAGGCGCTTGCCTGGCAGCAGAGCGTCATGCACCAGCGTGCCAACAGGCTTGGGGCGCAGGATGATCTGATCGCCCGGTTTGATGTGCTGCAGCTTCGAGGTCAGCGGACCGTCCTGCACCTTGATCGAGTAGAATTCCAGCTCTTCATCCCACGAAGGCGAGGCGATGGAATACGCGCGCAGCAACGGCTTGCCGTTGTCGCCCAGCAGGCCGATCATCACGAACTCGCCCGAACGGAACCGCAGCGAGGCGGGACGCGACACCTTGAAGGAAAACAGGCTGTCGGTCCAATGTTTGACGTCTGTTACGGTCTGTGCGTCCGGAAGGACGGGGGCCTTGACGGCGGTTACTTCGGTCACGGGTTTCATCTCTGTCATCGTTTCACTATCGGCTGGGTAAACCGACATCTCCGTTTAATCTTTGATCCAAGTCAGGAAAAGGGGCTAAATGCCCCTATGAATTCACAAGCTGGCGATTGGCGGGATTAGCCGCGCAGGCGGGCCTGATAGTTGTGGTCTTTCCAATCGGCGCGGGCCAGCCACTGATCTTCGGGCTGGCGGTTGGCAAGCGCGTCGTCGATTTCGACCTCATCAAACCCGCTGCGGCGCGCCATAGCGTATTGGTCGGCCAGAACATGGCCTCTGGCCCGCAGACGACCGGTGTAGCCTTTCAGGCGCAACACGCGGGCGATGGTAAAGCCACGACCATCCGCCGAAGACGGGAAGTCCACGCGGACCATGCGGGCGCTGCCCAGGCGGTCAACCAGTTCATCAGGATCAGTGTCCGAGGCCACGTCCAGCGCAACCACATCATTGGCTGCGTCCTCAAGCGTGACAAAGCCATCTGTCCAGTCGTCGGGGGCGAACCCCTCATCCGTTACGATTACGTTCATGTTTTCTCTCCAGCGCGCACCATCTTGCCGTCGACAAAATGGATGCCGCATTCTTCTTTGTTCTGATCGCGCCAGCGTCCGGCGCGGGGGTCTTCGCCTTCTTTGACCGGCGAGGTGCAGGGCGCACAACCGATCGAGGGGTAACCTTTGGCCACCAGCGGATGCCGGGGTAGGTTGTTTTCATCCATATAGGCGCGCACGTCTTCGGGCGCCCAATGGGCCAGTGGGTTCACCTTGATCCGGCCGGTGCCGTCTTCGACCTCAAAGAAGTCAAGCGCGGCGCGTGTGCCAGACTGAAACCGCTTCCGACCCGAGATCCAGCCGTCATAGCCCGCCAAAGCACGCTGCAGTGGGAAGGTTTTGCGCAGGTTGCAGCAGGCATCCGTGTCGCTCAGGCGCAGGGCGCCGTATGGGTCTTCGCGCTGAACATCCTCATCATCTGCGCGGATGATGTGGACGTTCTTCAGGCCAAGCCGATCTGAAACGTCCTGCTGATATTCCAGCGTTTCGGTGAACAGCATCTGCGTGTCCACAAACAGGACCGGTGTGGCTTTGTCGACCACGGCTGCCATGTGCAACAACACCACCGATTCCGCCCCAAAGCTGGAGACCAAAGCAAGCTCTTCGATGGCCTCCAACGCGCCATGCATGACGTCATGGGCACTGTGGTGGCGGAACTGGGTGTTCAGCGCTTCGACCTTTTCGGTCAGCTCAGCGCGGTCAGCCCCCAGTTCCGTCTGGATCAGGTCAAGCGGCATTCGCTCGCGCCTCGGGGTAGAGGGCTGCCTTGAACGGTGCCATGCCTACGCGGCGATAGGTTTCCAGGAACGTTTCTTCGGTGCTGTCACGCTGTTCCAGATAAGTGTCTACGATGCGTTCGACGGCAGGCACGATCTCATCATAGGCAAAGCCCGGACCGGTACGGTCACCAACGGCCGCAGTTTCGGTCGCGTCACCGCCCAGAGTGATCTGGTAGTTCTCGACGCCTGCGCGATCCAGACCCAGGATGCCGATGTGCCCCACGTGGTGGTGACCACATGCGTTGATGCAGCCCGAGATCTTGATCTTCAGGTGACCGATATCATGCTCCAGCTTCAGATCATCGAAACGGGTCGCGATTTCCTGTGCGACCGGGATCGAACGCGCCGTTGCCAGCGCGCAGTAATCCATGCCAGGGCAGGCGATGATGTCGCTGATCAGGCCGATATTGGCGGTGGCCAACTCATGCTCTTTCAGACGAGCGTGGATCGCGGGCAGGTCCGACTTGTGGACATGCGGCAGGATCACGTTCTGCTCATGGCTGATGCGCAGCTCGTCATAGGCGAACTCTTCAGCCAGATCAGCCATTACGCGCATCTGCTCGGCAGTTGCATCGCCCGGCGTCTGACCGTGCTTCTTGATCGAGATGGTGACGATCGCGTGGTCCGCGTTCTTGTGCGGCGCGATGTTGGTGTCGACCCACGAGCGGAAGACCGGATCGTTGGTGTAGGCGCTTTCAAACGACGCAACCGAGGCTTCACGGAAGGTCGGCGGGGCAAAGTGGCCCTTGATCTCTTCCAGCAGGTTCATGTCTGCGCCCTTGAACTGCGGGCGAACTTTCAGGAAGCGTTCGTTAACCTTGGCGCGGATCGCGTCGATGCCATGCTCATGCACAGTGATCTTGATGCGGGCTTTGTACTTGTTGTCGCGGCGACCGATCTGATTCCACACGGAAACAGTGGCTTCCAGATAAGCCAGCAGGTCGTCAAAGGCGACGAATTCGGACAGTTCTTTACCGATCATCGGCGTACGGCCCAGGCCACCACCCACGATAACGCGGGCACCCAGTACGCCATCACGCTCGACCAGTTGCAGGCCGATGTCATGCGCCTTGATCACGGCACGGTCGTTTTCCGAGCCGGTGATGGCGATCTTGAACTTACGCGGCATGAACTGGAATTCCGGGTGGTCGGTCGACCACTGTCGCAGCAGTTCCGCATAAGGGCGCGGGTCAGCGACCTCATCCGCCGCGGCACCGGCGAAATGGTCGGCGGTCACGTTGCGGATTGTATTGCCCGAGGTCTGAATGGCGTGCATGCCAACCTCAGCCAGCGCGTCCAGCATGTCTGGCACGTCGTTCAGTTTCGGCCAGTTGTACTGGATGTTCTGACGGGTGGTGAAATGGCCGTAGCCCTTGTCCCACTTCTCGGCCAGCAGGGCCAGTTGACGCATCTGCGCGCTGGAGAGCGTGCCATATGGAATGGCAACCCGCAGCATATAGGCATGCAATTGCAGGTACAGGCCGTTCATCAGGCGCAGGGGTTTGAATTCATCCTCGGTGAGCGAGCCGTCGATGCGGCGCTCGACCTGCGCGCGGAACTGCGCGTTACGTTCTGCCAAAAATGCTGTGTCGAACTCGGAGTAGCGATACATGATTAGCTGTCCTTAGTTGCAGCCCCGAACCTTGGGGCCTTGAGTAGGGGAGAGAGACGGGCCAGATGTCAGGCCCGGGGCTGCGGGGAAGTTTCCAGTTTGCCGTGGGCATAGTTGGACGGACCAGTGCGGCGGAAGTCTTCCCGGAAATGTGTGGGCTCGGGGCCGTTGTCGCCGGCGACGGCATCGGCAAGATAAGCACCAACGATTTTGCTGGCCTGACGCGTGGCATCCAGCAGGCGCACCTGAGCGTGCGCTTCATCGGTGATCAGTTCGGCCTCGGACAGCTCCCGAGACCAGCGATCGTCTTCGGTCAAATAGATAACGTCACCTTCCAACAGGTCGTTGGCGGTCACAACTTTGGGGGTAAAAGCGCGGGCCATCAGGCGTGCTCCTTCTTGAATTCGGTCAGGGCCACGGCCGCTTGGCGCGGGGCGAGGCCATAAAATGTCAGGGTAGGGCCGTCCATTTCGGCGGCGTTCAAATCGGTGGGCAACTGGTCCAGCGTTGTTTCCAGAATGCGCTGGTCGGGGCGCGTAGCGTTTTCGACCAATGTCACCGGTGTCTGGCGATCTGCGCCGTGCATGATCAGGCGGCCTTGAATAAAGCGGGCGGACTTTTTACCCATGTAAATCGCTGCAACCGAACCGGCGCGTGCCAAGGCAGTCCAGTCGTGATCCGCAAACCCTTTCATGTCGTGGCCGGTCAGAAAACGGACCGAAGAATTGCGTCCACGCCGTGTCAGGCTTTGACCAATTCCGGCAACCGCTGCCGATGCAGCTGTGATGCCCGGTACGATCCGCCACGAGATACCAGCAGCCTCAACCGCCTCAATCTCTTCATCCAGACGTCCAAATACGGTCGGATCGCCGGACTTCAGGCGCACGATGCGCTGACCTTTCAGGGCGTGCTCGACCAGCAGGGCGTCAATGTCTTCTTGTTTCCAAGACGGGCCGAAACCGGCCTTGCCGACATCGACCAGTTGCGCGGTCTTGCCGGCCAATGCCAGGACCTCATCACTGATCAGACGGTCATGCAGAGCAACATCCGCGCGCTCGAAGGCTTTCAGCGCCTTGAGCGTCAGCAATTCCGGATCGCCCGGACCCGCGCCGACAAAGTCGACATGTCCTGTGCCATCATATGATTGCGTAAGCTGCATTTCGTGTCCCGAGTGTGGTTTGACTTGCCTTGCAATATAGGAAATATTCCCGCCAATGCGCCATATAGGCGAACAAATAAGGACAAATGTTCCGCGCCAACGGCAAAACGGGACATTGGTTTCGAAACGAAGGGAAATTTGGAATGTCGGTGCGGATTGATGATACGGATCGGAAAATTCTGGTCGAGCTGCAGCGGGACGCCAGTCAATCGCTGGACGAAATAGCCGCTCGTGTCGGCAGTTCCAAGACCCCGGTCTGGAATCGGATACGCAAACTGAAAGGGGCCGGAGTGATCGGTCAACAGACCGTTTTGCTGGACGCCGAAGCGCTGGGATTTGAAGCTACGTTTTTTGTTCTGATCCGAACGTCGGAACACGAGGCTGACTGGCAGCATAAGTTCCTGAAAGCTCTGCGGGACAGGCCCGAAGTGCAAGAGGCGCATCGGCTGGCCGGGGACATCGACTATATCCTAAAGGTGCGGGTCAAGAACGCGCGTGCATATGACGAATTCTATCAGGCGCTGATTTCGGAAGTGCGCGTGCACAACGTGACCGCCTTGCTGTCGATGGAAGAAATCAAGTCCACCACCATGTTACCTCTGAAAGCGCTGATCGAAAGCTAGGTCTGCACCATTAGTTTGGTCAGCCCGTGAAAATGGTAGGTATTCGAATACTCGGGCTCGGCGCTCAGGCGAAGGTTCGGATATCTGTCGAACAGCGTGGACAGTGCGATGCGCATTTCCATCCGTGCCAGAGGGGCGCCAACGCAAAAGTGCAGGCCGCCACCGAAACTGGTGTTCGTGACGATGGCGCGGGTGGGATCGAACCTGTCCGGGTCGCTCCAGACCGCAGAATCCCGGTTCGCAGCGCCCAGTAGTAGCGCGACCTCATCACCACGTTTGAAACTGTACCCAAATGCGTCGATGTCTTCATAGGCATAGCGAGTGAACATGTGCAGCGGCGGGTCATAGCGTAAAATCTCTTCTACCGTGCGGTCGATGCTGTCCGGCGCAAAGTATTGCGGTCCGATGCCATTTTGCAAAACGGTCTTTACGCCGTTTCCAAGTGAATGCACCGTCGCTTCGTGCCCGGCATTCAAAAGCAGAATGCAGGTGGCGACCAGCTCTTCGCGTGACAGCTTTTCGCCATCCGCTTCGGCCGCGATCAACCGTGTGATCAGATCGTCCTGCGGATCGCTGCGGCGCTGCTCGATGTAGTCGATCAGAAAGTCGGAGAATTCCTGGGATGAGGCTGCGGCAGCGGTCTCAGTCTCGGGCGTACGGCTGGCTTGATACATTGCCACCATATCATGTGACCAGCGTAATAGGCTGGGTGACATATCCTCGGGCACGCCCAAGAGGCGGCAGATCGTGATGACCGGAACTTGGGTGCAAAAGGTAGAGAGCAAATCGAACGGCTGGTCGGGAAATGCGTCAATCAAAGAATGGGTTAGGTCGTGGATCGAAGGTTCCAGTGCCGCAATAGCACGGGACGTGAATGCCCGCATCACCAATGCACGCAGGCGTGTGTGTTTTGGCGGTTCGGCTTCCAGCAACGAATGCGCCTCGACCGCCAGCCAAGGGGCAAGATGCGCCGGACCAGGGGTTTGCATTTCCTCGGGTACTTCCCGACCAAAGCGGCGATCTTTCAGCAGGGCCGAGACCGCCCGCTGGGATACTGCGGCGACCTTCCCATATTCCTTCCAATAGACCAGATCACCGCTCGCGCGGGCCTGATCATAGAACGGGTAGGGGTTCTGCACGAATTCCGGATCGACCGGAGATTGAAATACCGTCTTCATGCGGCGCAGACTTGCCATGCGGCGCGCCGAATGCAAGACCCTATATCATGCAACGCGTTTGGGTCATTCTGGGATTTTTGTTTGCTGTCGGCCTGTTGACCGCAGGGGTCTGGTCCTATGGCTACCGTCAAGCGCTGTCGCAGCTCAGTGAAAAAGCCGAGGCTGACCTTGAACTGGCTGCCGACCGGCTCAGCACTCAGATGCAGGTCTATCAAGAACTGGCCGTACTGATGGCCACGCATCCCATCCTGCGCGCCCTAGAGACACCGGTGCAACAACGGGCAGCGCGCGCGATATTGTTGGACGTCGCCGACAAAACCTCGGCCGTCAACATGATGTATCTTGACCGAAGCGGGCAGGTGCTGGCCTCGGCGCAGCCGGTTGTGTGGCCAAACATGGCGGACCACCCCGCGTTTCGGCGCGCATTGCAGGGCGCAATGGGCAGCGCGCATGGGGTTGTGGAAAGTAGCGGAGACCGCACCTATTCCTACGCCGCCCCGGCCTTTAGCGATGCTGGTCAGGTCGAGGGTGTATTAATCGTTGTGGCCGATGTGCAGGATGTGGAACAGACCTGGCGCGGCAGTACAGAGGCGGTGTTCTTCACCGACGGGGACGGTGTCGTCTTTATCTCAAACCGATCGGATCTGCTGTTTTGGCATCGGGACGAAGGACAGTTGGGCCTGACACCGCCAGACGGTGGGGCAGTTGATTTCGCATCGGTTCTGGTCGGCCCGCACGAGGTCTGGCAGTTGAACTGGGGGCGGTATCTGCCCAGTCGCGCATTACACCTGATGTTGGATTTGCCGGTGATCGACATGACGGCTGAGGTTCTAGTCGATGTGGCCCCTGCCCAGCGTTTGGCGAGGTTGCAGGCGGCAACCGTTGCTGCAATCTGTCTGGCTTTCGGCGCGCTGTTGTATCTGGCGACCGAACGCAGGCGCACATTGGCCGAAGCCAACACGATTCTGGAAAGCCGGGTCGCGCAACGGACGCATGCGTTGACAGCTGCAAACACCGCACTGCGCCATGAAGTGCGTGAACGTGAAGATGCAGAAGCGGCTCTGAAACACGCTCAGGAAGAGTTGATCCAGGCAGGTAAACTCAGCGCGTTGGGCCAGATGTCGGCGGGTATCAGTCACGAACTGAACCAACCGCTGATGGCGATTCAGCAATTCGCAGATAATGGCGCGGCTTTTCTATCCCGGGGCCGGGATGAGAAAGCGTCGGAAAACCTGACGCGTATCTCTGCTATGGCGGCGCGCATGGCGCGTATCATCAAGAACCTGCGTGCCTTTTCGCGCAATGAAAGCGAACCGATGGGCAAGGTTAATCTGGTTCAGGTGATCGACACGGCGGTCGAGTTGACCGAGGCGCGGTTGCGGACCGAGGATGTCCGTATGGATTGGGCCCCGCCCAATAACCCGGTTTACGCATGGGGCGGCGAGGTGCGGTTGGTTCAGGTGTTCGTCAACCTGATTAACAATGCCGCCGACGCGATGAGTGGGCAAGACGACCGCCTCATCCGCATTGCGATCGACCGCGGCGACAAGCTGGCCGTGACTGTCCGCGATATCGGCCCGGGCATCGAAAACTCGGAAAAACTGTTCGAACCGTTCTATACGACCAAGGCTGTCGGAACCTCTGAGGGGATGGGGCTTGGGCTTTCGATCTCGTATGGTCTGGTGCAAAGCTTTGGGGGTAACATCCGGGGTGCAAATCTGGACACCGGGGCGCTGTTTACCGTCGAGCTTGAACCTTTCACGGAGCACGAGGTCGCATGACGCGGAAAATTCTACTGGTTGATGACGACGCTGCCGTCCGCGAAGCTTTGGCGCAAACGCTTGAACTGGCAGATTATGATCCGGTTACTGCGGGATCCTTTGTGGCGGCAAAAGACCATATTCGCGCCGACTTTCCGGGTGTGATCGTTTCGGACATCCGTATGCCGGGCCGGGATGGTTTTCATCTGCTGAACTACGCGCGTGAGGTTGATCCAGACTTGCCCGTTGTCCTGTTGACCGGAGAGGGTGATATCCCAATGGCGGTGCAGGCCATGGGACAGGGGGCCTTTGATTTTCTGGAAAAGCCATGCGCGGCGGCGGACCTGCTGTCCGTGCTGGAGCGCGCCTTTGACGCGCGCGCGCAGGTGATCGAACAGCGTGCCCTCAAATCAGAGCTTGAGCGCGGCGATCCGGCAGCGCGGCTTTTGTTCGGTCTGTCCGCACAGGCCGAGGCTTTGCGTGAACGGGTTCGATCCGTTGCCCCCACCGGGGCAGAAGTTCTGGTAACCGGGCCACCGGGCAGCGGGATATCGAAAGTGGCCGAAGTCGTACATCTGATGTCGCCGGTTGGGCAGGGGCCGTTCGTCAAGCGCCCGGCCTCAGGGCTGACGCCCGAGGGGTTGGTGCGCGTGTGCGAAGATGCGGCCGGTGGGTCGTTGTTCCTGGATGAGGTTTCGGCCATGCCAGACGCCACACAATACGCCGCGCTTGAAATGATAGAGCAGGGCACCGGTTCACGGATCGTCGCGGGAACGACCGCAGATCTGGCGGCGCTGTCAGAGCAGGGTCAATTCAATGCCGACCTGTTCTATCGCCTGGATGTCATGCGTGTGCGCATCCCGTCGCTGGCGGAACGACCCGAAGATATTCCAGTGATTTTTCGCCATTATGTCGCGCAAGCGGCAGAACAGGCGGGCATTGCCGAGCCCGAGATTACCTCGGAGCACCTTGCTTCCTTGATGGCCAGCGATTGGCCGGGCAATGCCAGATCGCTGATGTCGGCGGCGATGCGGTTCGTGTTGGGGATGCCGAAAGAGGTGGCACGTGCCGCTGATCTGGGGCTGAATGAGCAAATGGCGCGCGTAGAGCGGTCGCTGCTGATCGCGGCGCTGGGTCGGCACAATGGCAAAGCCTCGGATGCGGCAAAAGCGTTGAAACTGCCGCGCAAGACTTTTTATGACAAACTGGCCCGCTATCAGATTCGCCCAGAAGACTATCGGCGCTAACGGAGGCTCTCGCCGCCTTTGACTGCATTATCATGCATTTAGAGGCGTTGGGCCGGGCAGCCTGCATTCGCAGGCTGCGTGTGGTCACCAGAGAATCAGGGGGTGAGTCGCTCGATCTGATTCGAAGTGCGTGCGGAAATCCGCACAGCCGTGGAAATTAATGTGCGGATTTTCGCACAACAGGCAGCGCCACTGACTTTTGATGACGAGGAATGCCCTTCTAACAAGCTGAAATAAAACGAAAATAATTGAGAGCGCTGAATTTCGAACAAAAAGTTGAGCGGTGCCCTTTGATTCGCTTCACTGCGCCACATGAGACGCCGATCTGGCGTTGACTGAAGGTTTCATGGAAGTCTGGGAGGAAAAGACAGATGAAATTCCTGACAACTGCCGCGACCGCGCTGGCGTTGAGTGTTACAGCAACCGCCGGTATGGCCGCGTGTGATGACGGCGAGATTGTCGTCAAGTTCGCGCATGTGACGAACACGGACAAACACCCCAAGGGCATCGCGGCATCGCTGCTGGAGCAGCGCGTCAATGACGAGATGAATGGCGTAATGTGCGTTGAGGTCTATCCGAACTCGACGCTCTATAATGACGACAAGGTGCTTGAAGCAATGCTTCAAGGCGACGTCCAGCTGGCCGCGCCGTCGCTGTCGAAGTTCGAGAAGTTTACCAAACAGTTCCGTCTGTTCGACCTGCCGTTCATGTTCAAGAACATCGACGCAGTTGATGCATTCCAAGCTTCGGCTGATGGTCAGGCCATGAAGGACAGCATGCAGCGCCGCGGCCTGCAAGGGCTGGCGTTCTGGCACAATGGCATGAAACAGATGTCGGCCAACAAACCGCTTGAGGCTCCGTCGGATGCCGAAGGCCTGAAATTCCGTGTTCAATCCTCGGACGTTCTGGTAGCCCAAATGGAAGCCATTGGCGGCAGCCCGCAGAAAATGGCGTTCTCGGAAGTTTACGGCGCGCTGCAGCAGGGCGTTGTGGATGGCCAAGAAAACACCTGGTCGAACATCTATGGCAAAAAGTTCTTCGAAGTGCAGGACGGTATCACCGAGACCAACCATGGCATCATCGACTATCTGGTCGTGACATCGGTTGACTGGTTGGACAGCCTTGATCCCGAGGTGCGCGATCAGTTCCTGACGATTCTGGGCGAAGTGACCGAGACACGGAACAAGGAAGCCTTCTCGGTGAACGAAGCAGCCAAGGCTTCGATCACTGATGCCGGCGGAATCATCCGCGAACTGAACCCCGAACAGCGCCAGGCCTGGGTCGATGCGATGAAGCCCGTTTGGGACCAGTTTTCCGACGACGTAGGTCAGGATAAGATCGACGCCGCTCAGGCCATCAACGCCGGGTTCTGATCCCGATTGAGGCCGCGTGTCCAAAGACTGGGGAGTGGCGGACACGCAGGCTGGGCGGGCCGTAATTTGGCCCGCCACACCTAACTCTCATCACCAATAATGTGGGGACAGAAAAATGTCTGGTTCGAAACCCGGCCAAGGCGGGCTGGTCGACCATATCGAAGAGACCATGATTGCCGCCCTGTTGGGCGTGATGACGGTCGTAACCTTCGCCAACGTGATCGCGCGTTTTGTGTTCAATTCCAACATCTTATGGGCGCTTGAGCTGACGGTTTTCACCTTTGGCTGGCTGGTGTTGCTGGGGGCCTCTTATGCGGTCAAGAAACACGCGCATCTGGGTGTTGATGCAATCCTGAACATGCTGGCCCCGGCGCCGCGCCGCATTCTGGCGCTGATATCGGTGGCGTGTTGTCTGGTGTTCTCGCTTCTGCTGCTGAAAGGGTCGTATGACTACTGGGCCGTGTTTGCGGACCTGCCGCCCACCTCGGGCCGCTGGTTCCCGACCGGGTTCAATTTCGACGCACGCAGCCAGAGTTTCTACGAGGTCGACGATATCCCGATGGTCGCGCCACTGCGCTTCCTCGAGGATCTGATCAACTACGGCGAGGGGTATGAAAAATTGCCCAAGGTGGTGCCGTATTTGGTGCTGCCGGTGTCGATGCTGCTTCTAGTGATCCGCTTCGCTCAGGTCGCAGTACAAATCTGGCGTGGTGAGACCGACCGTCTTGTTGCCAGTCACGAAGTCGAGGACGAGATCGAAGAAGTCCGGGCTCAGCAAGGAGAGCATGACTGATGGACGTCGTACTTCTTTTCTCTATGGTCATCGGCCTGTTGCTGATCGGTGTGCCGATTGCGGTAGCCCTGGGTCTCAGCTCGACCCTGTTCCTGTTGATCTACTCTGACAGTTCGTTGGCTTCGGTCGCGGGAACCCTGTTCGAAGCCTTTGAAGGCCACTTCACTCTGTTGGCGATCCCGTTCTTCATTCTTGCATCGTCCTTCATGACGACCGGTGGAGTGGCGCGGCGGATCATCCGCTTTTCCATCGCCTGTGTCGGGCACTTGCCGGGCGGCCTGGCGATTGCGGGTGTCTTTGCCTGCATGTTGTTTGCCGCGCTGTCGGGATCGTCTCCGGCGACTGTTGTGGCCATCGGTTCCATCGTCATCGCCGGTATGCGGCAGGTTGGCTATTCCAAGGAATTTGCTGCGGGAGTGATCTGTAACGCGGGTACACTGGGCATTCTGATCCCGCCGTCCATTGTCATGGTGGTGTATGCCGCCGCCGTTGAGGTCTCGGTCGGGAGGATGTTCCTTGCGGGCGTCATTCCGGGCCTGATGGCGGGTCTGATGCTGATGGTCACGATCTATGTGATGGCCAAAGTCAAGAACCTGCCCAAGGGTGAATGGAAGGGTTGGGGTGAGATATTTACTTCGGCCCGCGAAGCTGGTTGGGGCTTGTTTCTGATCGTCATCATTCTGGGTGGCATCTATGGCGGGATCTTCACACCGACCGAAGCCGCTGCCGTCGCTGCCGTCTATGCCTTCTTTATCGCCAGCTTTGTCTACAAGGACATGGGGCCCCTCAGCACCAATGGGGATGGGCAGAACATTCCGCTGTTGAAAAAACCCTATGCTTTGGTCACGGCGTTCTTTCACCCTGACACCAAGCACACGCTGTTTGAGGCCGGTAAGTTGACGGTGACGTTGCTGTTCGTCATCGCTAACGCGCTGATCCTCAAGCACGTGCTGACCGATGAACAGGTGCCTCAGCACATCGCTAGTGCAATGCTGTCGGCGGGTTTGGGACCAGTCACCTTCCTGATTGTGGTCAACGTGATCCTGCTGATCGGTGGTCAGTTCATGGAACCTTCGGGACTGTTGGTCATCGTGGCACCTCTGGTGTTCCCGATCGCCATCGAGTTGGGCATCGACCCGATCCATCTGGGCATCATCATGGTGGTCAACATGGAGATTGGGATGATTACGCCTCCGGTCGGACTGAACCTTTTCGTGACTTCGGGCGTGGCTGGTATGCCGATGATGAGCGTTGTGAAGGCGGCGCTGCCGTTCCTGGCCGTATTGTTCGTCTTCCTGATCATGGTGACGTACATACCGTGGATTTCGACCTTCTTGCCCAATACCTTTATGGGTCCGGAAATCGTGACGAACTAGCGGGCATACCTGCGACAAGAAAGGCCGGGTCTATGCCAGACCCGGCCTTTTTTATATGCCGCCATTTTTGAGTATTCCGCACCCAGAGCGATCCCGCGATAGGCAAGGTGACGGCGTGTCCTCCAGTAACGGATGCCGTCATCTAAGGGTAGGGATCACCGATGGGCGCAACAGATACTGGGTTTTTCGGGTAGCGCCGCGTTGGAGGTTTTGATCTGCACGCCGCGCCCTCTTGAATACAGGGCAAGAGAATTTATGTACGGGAAAGAGGACGACCTCGCCTTGTTGGCTGATCATTCGGGACGACCCGAAGAGATGTGAGGTGTCTCTATGCCCTGGATGTTTTTGTTATTCGCTGGCCTTCTGGAAATTGTCTGGGCCGTCGCCATGAAGCAATCCGCCGGTTTCACGCGCCTATGGCCTACGGCTTTGATGGGTGCGTCAATGATCGGGTCGTTCGGGTTGCTTGCCCTTGCGATGCGGGAGTTGCCCTTAGGCACGGCCTATACGATCTGGACCGGCATCGGCGTCGTTGGTGCCTTCATGGTCGGCGTGATGTTTCTGGGTGAGGCGCTGACCGCGCCCCGCCTGATCGCGGCGGCCCTGATTGTTGCCGGGCTGGTGACGATGAAATTGGCTTGAGCTTAGGCCTTTTGCAGGGCGTCGATAATGCCAGAATAGTCTTCGGCTTTCAGGCTTGCGCCGCCCACCAGCGCCCCGTCCACGTTGGAGACTGCAAAGATTTCGGCTGCGTTGCCCGGTTTGACCGAACCGCCATAAAGTAACCGGACCGAGCGGCCGACGCCTTCGCCAAATCGACGTTCAAGCCGAGCGCGGATGAAGTCGTGCACTTCTCCGATCTCGTCCAGTGTGGGGACTTTGCCGGTGCCAATGGCCCAGATCGGTTCATAGGCAACAACCAGGTTCTCACCGGTCGACTGGTCTGGGATCGAACCGGACAACTGTCCGCCGATTATGTCCAGCGTGTTCGCGGCCTCACGCTGCTCCAGGCTTTCGCCGACGCAAATGATGGCTTTCAGGCCCGCGTCCATCGCGGAACGTGCTTTGGCGCGGACATCCTCATTCTGCTCGCCGTGATCTTCGCGCCGCTCTGAATGCCCAAGAATGACGGCGCTTGCCCCTGCATCAATCAGCATCAGGGCGCTGACATCGCCAGTATGTGCGCCGGATTCGGCTGCATGGCAATCCTGACCGCCGACGGTAATTCCAGTGTCTTTCACGGCCTCTGCCGCGCGATGCAATAGCGTTGCCGGTGGGCAAATCAGGACGTCTACCGATGCATCAGGATACGATGTAGCCAGCGACAGAAGCTCGGGCAATGCAGCCGCGGTTCCGTTCATTTTCCAGTTTCCAGCTGCCAGCTTGCGCCGCATAACGCGTACCCCCAAATAAGTCGTTGTTTGCTCATCGGATAGCACCACCAGCCGAGCCTGACAATTCCGGTTGCAAAGGTCCGACCACAACGGCAGGTTCCGCGTCATTGTGGAGGGCAGCATGATCGACGATCTGGATCTGAGAAAACTGGATGAACGCGAGGCTTCAGAAATGGCAATGCTGCTGCATGCCATTGGTGAGGTTGGGTTTTTAACGGTGTCGAACACCGGGTTGAACGCCGATCAAGTCCGAAACGTGATCGAGGCGTATCGCGACTTCTTCCATTTGCCGGACGTCCAGAAAAAAACCGTTGATATGGCGATGACGGGTTCAAACCGAGGGTGGGGCGCGCCGCGATCAGAACAGGTCGACCCAAAGGCCAATCCGGATTTCAAGGAAGTGTTCGATTGCGGTTACGAATTGCCTGCGGGAAATTCTTATGCCGGAAAAGGGCTCAGTGTGTATGCTCCGAACCTGTGGCCGAATAGTCCCGTTGAATTTCAAAGTATTATCAGGGCTTACTACAGCGACGCTTGCAATGTGGCGATGCGCGTTCTCCGGGCCATTGCGGTCGCTTTGGGCCGGGATGAACTCAGCTTTGATCGTGCCTTTGACACGCCAATGGCCCTGTTGCGCGGGAACTACTACCCAGAACGCTCGGCATGGGCAGGTGATCGGGATTTTGGCATCGGGGCGCACACTGACTATGGGTGTCTGACATTGCTGGCCACGGACGGGGTCTCAGGGCTTGAGGTCCGCATGCCGGATGATCGCTGGCAACCTGTCTCTGCGGCGCCTGGTACGTTCATCATCAACTTTGGAGAGATGCTGGAATTCTGGACCGCCGGAAAAGTCAAAGCCACCGAGCATCGCGTCATAGGCGGGACGCAAGAACGCATTTCGGTCCCACTGTTCTTTAACCCGTCCTACGATACCAACGTTGCTCCGCCAAGCTCAGGCAAAACGATCAGCGCAGGTGACCATCTTACACGGCGTTACAACGAGACCTATCTGCACCTGCAGGCAACTTAGTTTTGTGCGGAAAGCGTCTCGTCAAATTTGATGGATTCGCCGCAACCGCAAGCGTCCACAACATTCGGGTTGCGGAACTTGAACCCGGCTTCCAGAAGCGAGACCTCATAGTCGATTTCAGTTCCGAACAAGAACATCTGCGCCATTGGCGCGATCATGATGCGGGCACCGTCCTGTTCGACCACTTCGTCGTTGGTATCGGCTTCATCCACGTAGTCCATGGTGTATTCCATGCCAGCGCAGCCGCCTTTCTTGACGCCAATGCGCAACCCGGCATGACCACCGGTCGCCATCAGGCGCGCGATCTGCTCGGCCGCTTTGGTCGTCATTGTCACGGCTTGTTTGCCGGGAATGCCAAACATGGTGGTCTCCGTTGCGCTACGTTATCCCCAATCTAGGGCCGAGAGGCGTCAGGCTCAAGACATAGCAGACCTGCTGACCTAAGTTTTACCGGCAGTGACGCTGCCAAACGACCAATTGCCACAGCAAACTTGCGTCTCTCACGGTCTTCGCCTTAGCCTGACGGTTGTAACAAGATATTTGAGCGAAGGGCGAATGAAGATGTTAAAGAACAGGTATTTCCGCAGAAAAATCATTACGATGCAAGCTGTTGTTACAGTCTTTCTGACCGCGGGCTTGGCACATGCAGCAACGGATAGCGCACGGCATCCGGTGAATTGCGCAACAGCCGAGGGGGATCTTCGGGCCATCGCCGCAGAAAAGAAGCACGCAGAAGACCAGCAGGCAGAAAGTATCATTGCGATCACTCCTGCCGGTGCATTGCTGGGACTGGTCACGGGAACCGAGCAAAAAAGGCTCAGTATGTTGAATGGCGATTACGTCAAAGAGCTGGATCAACGCGCGGCCGAGATAAAATCGACCTGCGGCGTGGAATAGGCCGCTCGGGCCCTTTGACGTAAAAAGGGCTGCCTCGGTTTATGGACAGCCCTTTTTGTTATCCTTCAATGCTTTACTTGGTAAAGCTGACCGAAATTCTACATGAATCCCAGTTCAAGACGTGCTTCGTCTGACATCATCTCCATGCCCCAGGGGGGCTCCCATGTCAGCTCTACGTCAACCTCTTTGACGCCAGCGACCGGTTCGATGGCTTCGACAATCCAGCCTGGCATTTCACCGGCGACCGGGCATCCGGGCGCGGTCAGTGTCATGATGACCTTCACCGCGTTTTCCTTGGTGATATCGATCGTATAGATCAGACCCAGATCGTAGATATTCACCGGAATCTCGGGATCGAAGACAGATCTGCAAGCCTCGACCACGGAATCGTAGAGTGGATGATCGATGGTCGAAGGCGCGATCAGCGGCGTACCTTCGAACTGTTCACTTGGATGGGTCATTCGTGCCTCGGGGCTGTTACCTGAGAAATTATATAGGGAAAGGCTGGGGCAGCGTCCAGTGGTGCCGTGTGGCCCCCGGGACGCTGCGTCGATTTGGATCAATCGTTGATATCGTGGCGGAAGGTTTTCACCTGGCCATGGGGCAGGGCGAACATGCGCCGCAGGATCAGCCAGGCCACAAGCGATAGGGCCGCAAAGATCAACAGCAGAACTGCCAAGCTTGGGGCAAAACTGGGGATCACAAGCAAAAGCCCTGTGACTGCCGCGCCAATCGCAAAGCCAAGAAAGATGAACCCCGGCAAGACGATCTCAAGTATGCCCAGAGCCAACGCTCCGGCCAGCCAGAGCCACCATGTCAGCCAGATGGGGTCAGCCATTACTTTCCTCCTTTCAACATCTTGAAGGCATCGCCAAACGCCTCCAGCGCATTGGCGGGAACCACGATGGTCTGCGACCCGGTGCCGTTACCCAGCGCGTTCAGGGCTTCGACTTGCTTCAATGCGACCTGATATTGGGCGGCCTCGATACCATTGTCCTGAATGGCCTTGGCGACTACGCCGGTTGCATAAGCTTCAGCCTCGGCCTGGATACGGCGGGCTTTTGCGGTCTGCTCGGCCGCATAAAGTTCCGCGTCCGCATTCAATTCGACCGAACGTTTCTGACCTTCAGCCTCGGTCACCTGCGCGCGGCGGGCACGTTCCGCGTTCAACTGCTGCAACATAGCATCGCGTGTGGCCTGATCCAGATTTACGTCCAGAATCTCGGCGCGGGTGACTTCGATCCCCCAGTCGTCAACGGCAGTTTCGACGCTTTCCTGAATGCGTTCAATTAGTTGCGCGCGATTGGACTGCACCTCATCCAGATCCATTTTACCGATTTCGGCACGGACGATACCTGCAACGGTTGTTGCAATCGCTCCGTCGACGTCACGGATACGGTACACGGTCTTTTCCGGTTCAAGAATGCGGTAGAACACCGAGGTATCGATCTGAACCAGAACGTTGTCCTTGGTGATCGCGTCCTGCGTCGCATTCGGCAGCTGGCGTTCAAGAATGGATATCTTGTGGCGTGCAACATCAAGAAAAGGAACGATAAAGTTTATTCCGGGGCCAAGCACCGAGTGCAGGCGGCCAAAGCGTTCAACCACGTATTTTTCGGACTGAGGCACAATTTTGATGCCTTTGAAAATAACGACGACAATCAGAACTGCCGCAAGCAGGTAAATGATGTTCGATGTTAGCAACCCAATGATCTGTTCTTCGGTCATATCTGTCCTCTGTATTATTGTGTACTATGGTATACACTTGGGGATTGACTCGCCCATTTTCAACTCTGGTATGGCGGGAATGGGGATAGATGCAAATCTCTGAAAACCACAATGTAGCGTGGAATATTTTGAATGTGGCTGCTTTGCATCCGGTTGTGATTGCGCTATCGGGCGGGGATGAAACTGATAATTGATACAGAT
Source organism: Ruegeria sp. CDSB013 (assembly GCF_059611165.1). NCBI lineage: Bacteria > Pseudomonadati > Pseudomonadota > Alphaproteobacteria > Rhodobacterales > Roseobacteraceae > Ruegeria > Ruegeria sp. CDSB013. The sequence continues at coordinate 491,696 of NZ_JBXWPA010000001.1, forward strand.
CCGGGCATCGACGATGCGATGGCCATTGCCTATGCCGCCGCTGCACCTGAAATCGACCTGATCGGCCTGACCACGGTTTTCGGCAACACGCATGTGCACCAATCCAGCCGCAACGCGCGGTTCTTGCTGCATAAACTGAGATTGGACGCGCCAGTAGCCGAGGGGGCGCCGCTTCCAGTTGGTGCGACCACGTACGACCCGTCCGAGCATGTGCACGGCCCCGAAGGATTCGGTGATTTGACTGACATCCCGCAAATTGGTGAAAATCACCCCCTTACAGCGGCCGAATTCCTTGTCGAACAGGCGCGGGAACACAAGGGTGAGTTGGTCGTCTGCGCCATTGGTCCGCTGACGAATATCGCCGATGCCATGCGGTTGGATCCAGAGTTTGCGGGCAACATCAAGCGCCTGGTGATTATGGGCGGTGCCGTGTTTTGCCCTGGAAACATCACGGAGCATGCCGAGGCCAACATCTATCACGATGCGCAGGCCGCGGATGCAGTGTTCGCGTCTCCACCAGATACTGTTCTGGTCGGCTTGGATGTCACGCTGAAAACTCTGTATGAGACCGCAGATTTTGATGCTTTGGCCATACGTTCCGCTGACATGGGCGGTTTCCTGCGCGACATCTCGAAATTTTATCTGAAGTTCTACAAGGATATCGGCGGATTGGAAGGGTGCGGCCTGCACGACTCGACGGCTGTGATTGCCTGTACCCACGAACCCATGTTCGAGATAGTCGAAACCGGGCTTCAGGTTGAGGTAGATGGTCCGCAAATCGGGGCAACCCGACCGGATGCCAATAGACCAATGGTGCGCGTATGCCGGGATGTGGATGGGGCAGGGGTTGTCAGCCTGTTCACTGACCGCGTTGCGTCCTTGCCCTGACGGCTTGCAATACCAGCGAAGATCGGGCAATTGCTGCCCGGTTCAGCGACCCTGAGGCATTCACATGACAGACCGTTTCTCTTTTGACCTGAAGGCCACGGACGGCAAGGCCCGTACCGGAGTAATCAATACTCCGCGCGGGGAAGTTCGCACGCCGGCCTTTATGCCGGTTGGCACGGCGGCAACAGTCAAAGCGATGATGCCGGAAAGCGTACGCGCCACAGGGGCGGACATCCTGTTGGGCAACACATATCACCTTATGCTTCGCCCGACAGCCGAGCGGATCGACCGTCTGGGCGGGTTGCACAAGTTCATGAATTGGGAACGGCCGATCCTGACGGATTCCGGTGGGTTCCAAGTCATGTCGCTGGCCGGGTTGCGCAAGCTGACCGAAAAAGGCGTGACCTTCAAATCTCATATCGACGGTTCGCGCCACGAATTGACGCCTGAACGGTCGATGGAGATTCAGCGCCTGTTGGGGTCCGACATCGTCATGTGTTTCGACGAATGCCCAGCGTTGCCCGCTGACCGGGATCGCATTGCCGAGTCGATGCGCCTGTCGATGCGGTGGGCTGAGCGGTCGCGTGATGCTTTCGGGGATCGCCCGGGTCATGCCTTGTTCGGCATTCAGCAGGGCGGACTAGAGCAGGATTTCCGCGAGGAATCGGCCGAAGCGCTGAAAGAGATCGGTTTTGAGGGCTACGCCGTCGGTGGACTTGCCGTGGGTGAAGGCCAAGAGGCGATGTTCGACGTGCTGGACTTTGCGCCGGATATGCTGCCGGTCGACAAGCCACGTTATCTGATGGGCGTTGGAAAACCGGATGATATCGTCGGCGCCGTTGCGCGCGGCATTGACATGATGGATTGCGTGTTGCCGTCCCGTTCGGGGCGCACAGGGCAGGTATTCACGCGCTACGGCGTGGTGAACATTAAGAATGCCCGCCATTCCGACGATCCGCGCCCGTTGGATGAACGCTGTACGTGTCCTGCCTGTTCAAACTACTCCCGCGCCTATCTGCACCACGTGTTCCGCTCGAACGAGATGATCTCGGGTATGCTGCTGACCTGGCATAATCTGCACTATTTCCAAGAGATCATGCAGGGCATGCGCGACGCCATCGCCGCCGGAACATTCGATGCGTGGCAGGTCGAGTTCCACGCACAGCGCGCGCAGGGGGATATTGAGCCAGTCTAGGCATGGCGAGGTTTGGGAAGGTTCCTAACCTTCCCAAAACAGACTGTTAACGCCTAAAACCAAGCAGTGAACGCCGTTTTTTGTTCGGCGCTTGACCGAAGTCATAACCAAAGCTCTCAAAAAAATCCCGGACTTCTTTTGTAAGCATTCCGCGACCAGTCGCGTATTGGGGTAAGTCGAAACCACCGCCGTAATTCAATTCAACAACAACGGGGCCTGACTCAGTAATTGCGATGTCGGTGGATTGATACCGTATCGGCGCAAAGGTTCGGGCAGCACGGCTGTTTATCTCGCGCAATTCTTGCCAGTAGGGCAATTGCATTCCCATCAAACCGGCTGTTTCGGGGTGATCTTCCAGAAAGGTAACCTCCATGCCATCACGCCGAGTGACGGTAGTGATTTTTCCAGTCTCGGGGTCAATCGCACAAGCTAGATTACCGGGGCGCCAAAAGGCATCAGCGATATTGTCGTTTTGGGGCAGCTTGATCACTGCGATCGGACAAAAAACGTCGTCCTCGCGAAGCAGGTTCACCATTCTAATCGTGGCCAGAGCAGAAGCATACGGGCTGAGGGCGGAATGATTATGAAGCAAAGGTTGCAATACATACGAGTTCTGCCCAACGGTTTCTGACAAGAATTCTTCGTATGGTACAGGGTTCATCCCCGCGCATGTTAAAGTATCATTATTAGCGTTCTGGATTCGAAATGCGCCAAAGCTGACCATCCCTTCAGTAATTTTCCCAAACAGGCCCGTATGTAGATTATCCAGTGCCGTTTCGCGTAGATCATCCGCAGTGCAAATCTTTTTTATGCCTGGAAATACACGTGAGGTTTGGTCGATTACGCCCACAATGTCCGGGACCGGCACATCCACCGCATTGAGCAGAGTTGTCGCTACTACTTTGTCTTCAGCTGCGCTTTGCCAGCCAGTGTGGTTGCATATATGTGTGATTGGCCAGTGAAGATCGTTTGAAATGTACTCGGATCTTTGGGCGTCCGAGAACCGATCAGAATGATGCAGCCCGTTACGCACATATTCGGCCATGTTCAATCTGCTGTGCGACTTGGCTATTTTGTTAAACTCGCGCTGAATCTGAACTGGGGACCGGCCGGACGATTTTGCCGCATGTGTTAGCAACGCGGTATGATCAGAGTCTCGGGCAGACAAATACTTTTCATAGTCAATATCCGCGGCGCTTGTGGGGTTTGACGTTGTCATGGCAGAGATCTCCACGTTCGATTTATTGGTTCCATTTTGGAAACTGTTTTGAGCGGAAAAATGGCAGTTTTATGACTTGTTGCCGGAATATTTGGTTTGGTTCCTGCAGAGATTGCCGGACAAGGTATTCTCTTCTATCCAGCTCGGCCCCAGAAATTAGCTTCTGTTGTCCTGTTATCGGCTTGCCGATCTTTCTGGTTCGCGTCATGGTGATGGTCAAAAGGGAAGGTTGAATTGTGTGCTCATGTGCACCATTTCTTCACTCTAAAGTACAGGAGACGGACAGGCGTTGCCTCGATGAGGGACCAGAGCCGTCTTGCCAATGATAAGGATAGAGCATGCAAGAGCCCCTGAACTCATCATACCCAGTGCTGCCGCTGCGCGATATCGTGGTTTTCCCGCATATGATTGTGCCGCTGTTCGTAGGTCGGGAAAAATCCGTCCGCGCGCTGGAAGAAGTGATGCAGGACGACAAGCAGATTCTGTTGTCCAGCCAGATCGACCCGAGCGACGATGACCCAACCGAGGACGGCATCTACCGGTCCGGTGTGCTGGCCAATGTACTGCAATTGCTGAAATTGCCGGACGGCACAGTAAAGGTGCTGGTCGAGGGCCAAGCCCGTGTGATGATCACGGAATTCCTTGAAAACGAAGAGTTCTTTGAGGCCCGCGCCGAGTATCTGACCGAGATTCCGGGTGACGTGACCACGACCGAGGCACTGCAGCGCACGGTTGCGGATGAGTTCGAGCGTTACGCGAAAGTACGCAAGAACATCCCCGAAGAAGCGTTGACCGCGGTTGGGGAATCCACCGAACCGGCAAAGCTGGCTGACCTTGTGTCGGGTCATTTGGGTATCGAGGTTGAGCAAAAGCAAGACCTGCTGGAAACCCTCAGCGTGAGCGAGCGGCTTGAGAAGGTCTATGGCCTGATGCAGGGCGAAATGTCGGTTCTGCAGGTCGAGAAAAAGATCAAGACCCGCGTCAAAACCCAGATGGAGAAGACGCAGCGCGAGTACTATCTGAATGAGCAGATGAAGGCCATTCAGAAGGAACTTGGCGATGGCGAAGACGGCAGCAATGAAGTGGCCGAACTGGAAGCCAAGATCGAAGAGACCAAGCTGTCGAAGGAGGCCCGGGAAAAGGCCGAAGGCGAGCTGAAAAAGCTGCGTAACATGAGCCCGATGTCGGCTGAGGCTACCGTCGTACGCAACTATCTGGACTGGATTCTGGCCTTGCCGTGGGGCACCAAATCCCGCGTCAAAAAGGATCTGGGCCGCGCGCAGGACATTCTGGATGCCGATCACTATGGCCTTGAGAAGGTCAAAGAGCGGATCGTCGAGTATCTCGCCGTACAGCAGCGTTCGAAAAAGCTGAAGGGCCCCATCATGTGCCTTGTCGGCCCCCCGGGTGTGGGTAAAACCTCACTTGGTAAGTCGGTTGCACGTGCGACGGGGCGTGAGTTCATCCGCATCTCGCTGGGTGGCGTACGCGACGAATCCGAGATCCGTGGCCACCGTCGGACCTATATCGGTTCGATGCCCGGTAAGATCATCCAGGCGCTGAAAAAGGCGAAGACCACGAACCCGCTCATCCTGCTCGACGAAATCGACAAGATGGGGCAGGACTTCCGTGGTGACCCGGCTTCGGCGATGCTCGAGGTGTTGGACCCGGAACAGAATAGCACGTTCATGGACCACTACCTTGAGGTCGAATATGACCTGTCCAACGTGATGTTCCTGACCACATCCAACAGCTACAACATGCCTGGGCCTTTGCTGGACCGGATGGAGATCATTCCGCTGGCCGGTTACACCGAGGACGAAAAAAGTGAGATCGCCAAACAGCATCTGATCAGCAAGCAGGTGAAGAACCACGGCCTGAAGGCCAAGGAGTTCGAACTGACCGATGACGCGCTGCATTCGATCATCCGCACTTACACGCGGGAAGCTGGCGTTCGGAACTTAGAACGTGAAATCGCCAAGGTGGCGCGGAAGTCGCTGACCAAGATCATCAAAAAAGAGGCGGAATCAGTAACGGTGACGCCAGACAATCTGGATGAGTTCCTGGGCGTTCCCAAGTTCCGCTATGGTTTGGCCGAACAGGACGATCAGGTTGGTGTTGTCACCGGTCTGGCGTGGACATCGGTCGGTGGTGATCTGCTGCATATCGAGGCGCTGAAACTGCCGGGCAAGGGTCGGATGAAGACAACCGGCAAGCTGGGCGATGTGATGAAGGAATCCATCGATGCGGCGTCGTCTTATGTGCGGTCAATTTCGCCTCAGATTGGGGTGAAGCCACCCAAGTTCGACAAGATAGACATCCACGTGCACGTGCCGGATGGTGCGACTCCGAAAGACGGGCCTTCGGCTGGTCTGGCCATGGTGACCTCGATCGTATCCGTGCTGACCGGTATTCCGGTTCGCAAGGACATCGCTATGACGGGTGAGGTTTCTTTGCGTGGCAACGCGATGCCGATTGGTGGTTTGAAAGAGAAACTGCTGGCGGCCCTGCGCGGTGGCATCAAGACTGTTCTGATCCCGGAAGAGAACGAAAAGGACCTGGCCGAGATCCCGGACAACGTGAAAGAAGGTCTGAAGATCATTCCGGTAGAGCACGTGTCCGAAGTTCTCAAACTGGCGCTGGTGCGTGAGCCGGAAGCGATTGAGTGGGATGAGGCTGCCGAAGAGGCTGCCGCAGCCGCTGCAAAGGCCACTGAAAGCGCAAGCCCGTCTGCCACGACGCACTAAGCGATAGGCGATAGACAAAGAAAAGGCGGGGTTTTCCCCGCCTTTTTCTTTTTCAGAAGCCGATAACGGGTTTCTTCGGGTCCAGAACCTCTTCCTCGGCGATGTAAGTCTGAAACTTTTTGGCGGACAGGGAGGATCGGACCGCCAGACCAAAAATGACGATTGAAAACAGAACACACAGCAAAATATCCCAACCAAAGGGGATTTGCTTAAGCGCACCTTCCCCGAACTGTCCCAGGAACGAGATCAAGCCGATCCCTCCGAAATAGGGAACCAGCCACAGGGCCTCGGTCACGTCCATTTCGTCCAACCGATTGTGGAACCGTGCCAGAAGAAGAACAAACCCGACGATCAACGCGATGCCAAGCCGCCAAACGGTGTCCCATCCGCTCCAATAGACGATGAGCGTGGCGACAGCGAAGGCCGTGATGGCCACCACTTTAACGAAGGGGATGCGAATGGACCGCGGGTGGTCCGGCATCAGGCGGCGCAGGCACACAACGGCGATTGGCCCAACGGCAAAAGATACGACTATGGCGGCGCCATTCAGGGCAATAACGGTGGTGAACGGGACCGTAAGAAGGAACAGAATTCCAATCAGAAAGTTCAGCGCCAAGGCCCACAAGGGCACCCCAAATGAGGACAGTATTTGCAAACGCTTTGGCAGGAACCCGTTCTGTGACAAGGCCATCGCGATACGCGCGTTCGAACCGGTGGACACCAAACCGTTGCCAAAGGGGCCAATGACCGAGCCTATGTTCAAAACGCTCAGGAACCAGACGATCCCAACCGATAGGATGACCCCGTCCAATGGCCCCTGACCGCTAAAATTCAGGCTTGCCCAGCCGTTCTTCAGCATCTCCGGGTCAAGTGCGCCGATAAACGCGATCTGTAATCCGACGTAAATGGCTGCACACAGAATGATGGACAGCACCAGTGCCGCAGGAATGGCGACTTTGGGGTTTCGAACCTCACCAGCCATATCGACCACATGGCGGAAACCGATGAAGGAAAAGATGACGCCTCCGGTTGAAACAGCCGCCATGATGCCCTGCAAGCCGTACGGCGCAAAACCACCCGCTTGGGTGAAGTTCCCGGTGTCAAATCGACTTGCGATCAGCAGAACCGATAGAACGATAGGAATGGCAATTTTGGCCCATGTCAGCGTCGCGTTGACTTGCGTGAAGAGTTTTACCCCCAACGCATTAATGACAACGAACAACAACATGAAAAACAACGCCACGGCGATACCCGCGCCGGTCAAATCGCCCGTATCGGCTGTGTGCAGCCAGGGAGCATAAGGCCCGAGGTATTTAAGCATCGCCTCGACCTCAATCGGGGCGGTGGTGTTGTACCCAATCCAGGCGGTCCACCCCATTGCCATCGAAACGATGTTCCCGTGCGAAAACTGGGGGACGCGGGCGATCCCTCCGGGAATGGGCAGCATGGCCGAGATCTCGGCGAAGGTTATCGCAAGAACGAACATGGCCACCGCGCCAATGATCCACGAAAGGATAGCGGCAGGACCTGCGTGTTGAACTGCGAGGAGGGGGCCGAACAACCAGCCGGAACCGATAATTCCACCGACCGAAATGAAGGTCAGGCCGACAAGGCCAATATCCCGTTTCAATTTGGCCATGCGAAACCCCATGCCTCAGCGCCGGTTGATCACACGGCAGATGCAGGAACGATACGCAGCTGAAATGCAAGCTGGAAAGTATTGTAATTTCAAGGCCTTAGAGGGCGTTGATTCTGAGGAAGTGGAATGGTGGGTGATAAGAGATTTGAACTCCTGACATCTTCGATGTGAACGAAGCGCTCTACCACTGAGCTAATCACCCGTAGGCGCTGCTGTTACAGCGACTCGGATTGGTTGGCAAGATGGCCGGTGGTGAATTCGATCCACCTCATGAAAAGCTGGTTTTCCGGCCTCGGGGGTGGGTGGCTCAATCGGAAAAAATCAGGTTCTTCGAAAAAACTTCAAAACGCCGCTTGACGATGTCGGGGCGTAGCCATAATACACCCAAACGTTCAGCGATGAACAGACAGCGGGCGGTTGTAGCTCAGATGGTTAGAGTACCGGCCTGTCACGCCGGGGGTCGCGGGTTCGAGCCCCGTCAACCGCGCCACTGCTGTCAGCCTGGATCCGGGTTAAGGGATCACGAAAATAGATGCGCGGTTGTAGCTCAGTTGGTTAGAGTACCGGCCTGTCACGCCGGGGGTCGCGGGTTCGAGCCCCGTCAACCGCGCCATTTTCCCAAAAGTCAGCGTTGAAATCGTAACTTGTTGCACGCTTCGGCGTGTCAGTTGCGATGCTGCTTTGTTGGATAGGCGAATAAATGACAGTTCTTGCTTTGTTCTGATTTTTCTGTTGGAGTTCCAGCGTCGTTCACCTATTTCTAAGACACTTGTGTGTTGGGGGCCAAAAATGGCTGAGCTGAAGAATATCGAAGTGCGTGGAGCGCGCGAACATAACCTCAAAGGTATCGACGTGGACATCCCACGTGATCAGCTCGTGGTGATCACCGGGCTGTCGGGGTCTGGTAAGTCGTCTTTGGCTTTTGACACGATCTATGCCGAGGGCCAGCGGCGCTACGTTGAAAGCCTGTCAGCCTATGCGCGCCAGTTTCTGGACATGATGGAAAAGCCGGATGTGGACCACATCAGCGGCCTTTCACCGGCCATCTCTATCGAACAGAAGACAACATCCAAGAACCCGCGCTCGACCGTCGGAACGGTCACCGAGATCTATGACTATATGCGCTTGCTATTCGCACGGTCCGGAACGCCGTACAGCCCGGCCACTGGGCAGCCGATTGAGGCGCAGCAGGTTCAGGACATGGTCGACCGCATCATGACGATGGAAGAGGGGACGCGCGGATACTTGCTCGCCCCCATCGTGCGCGACCGCAAAGGCGAATACAAAAAGGAATTCCTCGAACTGCGCAAGCAGGGTTTTCAGCGCGTGAAGGTCGATGGAGAATTCTACGAGCTGGATGAACCGCCCACGCTGGACAAGAAATATCGCCACGACATTGATGTTGTAGTCGACCGCCTTGTCGTGCGTGAAGGGATGGAGACCCGGCTGGCCGACAGTTTGCGTACCGCGTTGGACTTGGCCGACGGTATCGCCGTTCTGGAAACCGCGCCGCGTGAGGGCGATCCGGAACGGATCACCTTCAGCGAGAATTTTGCTTGCCCGGTCAGCGGCTTCACCATTCCTGAAATCGAACCCCGTTTGTTTTCGTTCAATGCTCCGTTCGGGGCGTGCCCGGATTGTGACGGTCTGGGCGTCGAGTTGTTCTTTGACGAACGTCTTGTGGTGCCGGACCAGACCCTGAAACTATACGACGGGGCCTTGGCTCCCTGGCGCAAGGGAAAGTCGCCGTACTTTCTGCAGACCATCGAAGCGATTGCCCGACACTATGAGTTCGACAAGAACACGCCGTGGAAGGACCTGCCACCAAAGGTGCAGCAAGTGTTTCTGCGCGGTTCCGGCGACGAAGAAATCCAATTCCGCTATGATGAAGGCGGGCGGGTCTATCAGGTCACCCGCAGCTTTGAGGGCGTGATCCCGAATATGCAGCGCCGCTATCGGGAGACTGACAGCGCCTGGATTCGGGAAGAGTTTGAGCGGTATCAGAACAACCGCCCCTGTGGCGCCTGTGAAGGCTATCGCCTGCGGCCCGAGGCGCTGGCGGTTAAGATCGCAGGCGCGCATGTTGGGCAGGTTGTGCAGATGTCGATCCGCGAGGCCCTGGCCTGGATCGAAGATGCACCGAACCATCTTAGTGTCCAGAAGAACGAAATCGCGCGTGCCATTCTCAAGGAGATCCGTGAGCGGCTGGGGTTTCTGAATAACGTTGGTTTGGAATACCTTACACTGTCCCGTTCAAGTGGAACTTTGTCCGGTGGCGAAAGTCAGCGTATTCGTCTTGCCAGCCAGATCGGATCGGGTTTGACAGGGGTTTTGTACGTCCTCGACGAACCGTCTATCGGTCTTCATCAACGGGACAACGACCGTTTGCTTGGGACGCTCAAGAACCTGCGTGACCAGGGTAACACAGTGATTGTCGTCGAGCATGACGAGGAAGCAATCCGCGAGGCGGATTATGTTTTTGACATCGGGCCGGGGGCTGGCGTGCATGGTGGTCAGGTTGTCAGCAAGGGCACACCCGATCAAATCGCGGCTGATGCGGCCTCGATGACCGGGCAATACTTGTCGGGAACCCGCGAGATCTCGGTCCCGGCCGAGCGACGCAAAGGGAACAAAAAGAAGGTTACGGTCGTCAAAGCGACCGGGAACAACCTGAAAAACGTGACGGCGGAGTTTCCGCTGGGCAAGTTTGTCTGTGTCACGGGTGTCTCCGGCGGCGGGAAATCGACGCTTACGATTGAGACGCTGTTTAAAACTGCCTCCATGCGTCTGAATGGCGCGCGGCAAACGCCGGCGCCCTGCGAAACCATCAAAGGGTTGGAGCATCTGGACAAGGTCATCGACATTGACCAGCGCCCCATCGGGCGAACTCCGCGTTCGAATCCAGCGACTTACACCGGGGCCTTCACGCCGATCCGCGATTGGTTTGCCGGTCTGCCCGAGGCAAAGGCGCGCGGCTACAAACCGGGGCGTTTCAGCTTTAACGTCAAAGGTGGTCGTTGCGAGGCATGTCAGGGTGACGGCGTCATCAAGATTGAGATGCACTTCCTGCCTGATGTCTACGTCACCTGCGAAACCTGCAAGGGCGCGCGGTACAACCGTGAAACGCTTGAGATCAAGTTCAAAGGCAAGTCCATCGCCGATGTACTGGATATGACCGTCGAAGACGCGCAGGAATTCTTTAAGGCTGTACCCTCAATCCGCGATAAAATGGATGCACTGGCGCGTGTCGGGCTTGGCTATATCAAGGTTGGGCAGCAGGCGACAACGCTTTCGGGAGGTGAAGCGCAGCGCGTGAAGCTATCAAAGGAATTGTCCAAACGGTCGACCGGGCGGACTTTGTATATTCTGGATGAACCGACCACAGGACTTCATTTTGAAGATGTCCGTAAGCTGTTGGAAGTGCTGCATGAACTGGTCGATCAGGGCAATACGGTCGTTGTGATCGAACACAATCTGGATGTCGTCAAAACCGCCGACCACATCATTGATATCGGCCCGGAAGGCGGCGATGGCGGTGGTGAGATCGTGGCAACCGGGACACCCGAGAATGTGGCCGAGGTTGATCGCAGCCATACCGGCAGGTATCTCAAGCCGATGTTGGACGGTGCGCGCGTTGCTGCGGAATAGTGCCGTTCTTTAGTAAAGAATATCAGCCACTGCGCCGATCAGGTTCAGCACCTTTTGCGTTTCGGGGTCGACACGATAAACGTAATCGCCGGCGCGAATGTAGGATCCGCCGCGATTCAGACCATAGCGGTAGGGATCATTGATCCAGCGATAGTCACGCGTGATATAGTCGCCCTTTTTGTACAGGTTTTTTACCTGACCCGGCGGAACACAGGGCACTGCTTTTTTTGCCAAGCCTGGCGGGCAATGACCCGCCTTACTCTTTCCGTTCCCAGCCATTGCAGTAGCCGGACTTAATGAAAGCGCGGCAATGGTCAAAGTAACAGACAAAATTCGCGACATCATGTTTCCTTTCGCGTTAAAGCGCGGTTAGGAAACAGATGGCCGCTGTTTGTCTGCCGGTCAACCCGATGGGCAGGAAGTCGCCACCCTGTGGCGACTAGCCCCTGGTACGGTTTTCAAAACGTGGCAGCATGGCGGAAAAATCCTTGCCCAGCCCGTCTTCGGATTCGACGAATTTCTCATATAGCGCCGTTGCAACCTGTCCCATGGGCGTGTCTGCGTTCGAACTTTCAGCAGCTTGCTGGCTGAGGCGAAGATCTTTCAGCATCAGTTCAGCCGCGAAACCGGGCTGATAGCCGTTGTCCGCGGGGCTTGCAGGGCCGACACCTGGGGCAGGGCAATAGGCGTTCATCGTCCAGCTATAGCCCGAGGACGTGCTGACCACATCGAACATCTTTTGCCGATCCAACCCAAGCTTGTCGGCCAGCGCAAAGGCTTCGCAGGTGGCGATCATGGTTACGCCCAGGATCATGTTGTTGCAAATCTTGGCCGCTTGACCAGCACCGGATTCGCCGCAATGCACAGCCTTCTGACCCATGATGTCGAACAGCGGCGATGCCTTTTCAAACGCCGCGTCGCTACCGCCTGCCATGAAGGTTAGCGTACCCGCTGCCGCACCGCCGATGCCACCTGACACAGGGGCGTCTACTGCGAGAACGTCCGCTTCTTTGGCCTGCTCAGCGACGGCACGGGCGCTGTCGACATCGACCGTTGAACAGTCGATCCAGACCGCTCCGGGCACAATGGCGGGAATGATCTCTTTTGCCACCGCCCGCAGGATCTGTCCGTTCGGCAGCATGGTCACGACGATGTCGGCACCAGTCGCGGCCTCAGGACCGGAGCTGGCGATAGTGACACCCGGGACAGAGACATCTGCCATGTCAAAGCCGCTGACATCATGCCCTGCTTTGGCAAGGTTGGCCGCCATCGGATTGCCCATGTTGCCCAGACCGATAAACCCGATTTTCATTCCTTAATCCTCCTCAAAAGTCAGCGTGTCCGCGCCCAAAGGTTGTAGCATCTTTGAAACAGCGACAGCCGGTATGTCTTGGTTCTGATGGCGCCAGCTCGGGTTGCGATCCTTGTCGATGATCTGCGCCCGGATACCCTCCAGAAAGTCCCCGTGCTCCATCGCGCGATAGGTGAAGCGATACTCCAGTTCCAACGCCTTGCGTATGGTCAGGTTTGGAGTGCGTAGACGGTGCAGCATTTCGACCGTGCAAGCCATGGAGAGTGGCGAATTGCGCCCGATCAACTTCAGCGCGTCAGAGGCGGTGTCATTGTTCGAGTTGCGCAGGCTGTTCTGTATATCTGCAAGAGTTTCGCCACCGAAATCTGACTCAATCGCATCTTGCATTGCGCCCAACGAGCCTTGGGGCGGCGTTTCGGAATGGCTTTCAAGAATGCTGGCGTCTCCGGATGCTTCAAGCATGTCGATCAGATCCGGCCATTGCTGGATAGGAATGTAATGATCTGCGAAACCGGCCAGAATGGCATCTGCTGGACCCATACGATGACCTGTAGTGCCGAGATATTCACCTAACCGTCCGGGTGCGAGTGCCAGCATCAGTGTGCTGCCGACATCCGGAACCAAACCAATCGAGCATTCGGGCAGGGCGATTTGCGACGTTTCACCCACGATGCGATGGCTGCCATGGCACCCGATGCCAACGCCTCCACCCATGGTGAAGCCCTGTAGAAAGCTGACAACCGGCTTGGGATACTCAAAGATCAGAGCATTCAGGCGATATTCATCGCGCCAGAACTTTCGGCCGTACTCAAAATCGCCCTTGGTGCCAGTCTCATAAAGCTCGGCAATGTCACCGCCGGCACAAAAGGCCTTGTCGCCCTCGGCATCCAGAATAACCAGTTCGACCGCGTCGTCCTCGCGCCAGTTGCGCAGCGCGGTGTCGATCGCCAGGCACATGTCATAGCTGAGTGCATTCAGGGCCTTGGTTCGGGTCAGGGTGATACGACCGGCACGGCCTGCGGTGCGAATATAAATGTCTGACATAAAGTCCTCAGCGCTGAGAGAGCATCTGGCGGGCAACGATGACCCTCATGATCTCGTTCGTGCCTTCCAAAATCTGATGCACGCGCAGATCGCGCACAAGTTTTTCGATGCCATAGTCGGCCAGATAACCATAGCCGCCGTGCAATTGCAGGCATTGATCCACCACTTTCGATCCCGTTTCTGTCACGAATTTCTTGGCCATAGCGCAGAACTTTGTTGCATCGGGCGCGCCCTGATCCAACTTCCACGCCGCCTGACGCAGGAATGTCCGGGCGGCCTGCAATTCGATCTCCATATCTGCCAGACGGAACTGCAGCGCCTGAAACTGGTCGATGGATTGCCCGAAAGCCTTCCGCTCGGACATGTACTGTAGTGTCATGTTCAACCCGGTTTGCGCGGCACCCAATGAACAAGAGGCGATGTTCAGACGTCCGCCATCCAGCCCTTTCATCGCGTATTTGAAACCGTCGCCCTCGACACCAACGAGGTTGGAAGAGGGGATCTTGCAATCGTCGAACTGCACCTGCGCGGTAGGCTGGCTTTTCCACCCCATCTTCTGTTCCAGAGCGCCAAAGCTAAGGCCTGGGGTGCCATCCTCGACATAAACCGTTGAAATGCCCTTGGGTCCATCTTGACCGGTGCGCACCATGCAGACATAGGCATCCGAGTACCCGCCGCCCGAGATAAACGCCTTGGTGCCGTTCAGGGTGTAGCCTTCGTTTGTGCGTTCAGCGCGGGTTTTCAAAGCGGCTGCGTCAGAACCTGAGCCCGGCTCGGTCAGACAATAGCTGAGCACGGTGTTCAAACTTAGAACATCGGGCATGATGCGGGATTTCAGCTCGTCACTGGCAAAGTTGTCCAGCATCTTGGCGCACATGTTGTGGATCGACAGAAAGGCCGCGACAGAGGGGCAGGCCATCGACAAAGCTTCGAACACAAGCGTGGCGTCCAGACGAGACAGGCCAGAACCGCCGCTGTCCTCAGAAACATAAAGGCCGCCGAAACCCAGCTCACCAATGCGCGGCCACAGGTCTTTGGGGATGGTGCCGTCGGCCTCCCACTGGCGGGCAAATGGGGCGATGTTTTCCTGCCCGAAATCATGGGCCATGTCGAAGATTGCGTTCTGCTCTTCGGTTGTTGCGAAATCCATGGATTGCCTCCCACGCTGCCCGTTGAATTGAACGAGTGTTTATTTCTCAATCCTTACAGAAATTTTGCACGGCCAGCAATCACGGGCACATTCTTGTGCGGGAAAACGTGCCAACGTTCAGAGGTCTTGATGGAATTCGTCAATCAAGTGTTGAACCACAGCCTTGCCGGGGTCATCGCCTTTTGCCGCTGCCTCGGCATGTACCCGGCGCTGGCGAGTGGCCGAGGTGCCGTTCTGGGCAATCTGCTGTAGTTTGGCCAACTCGGTCATGGTGCCCAGCGCTTCGGCATCTTCGGCCAGCAGACCCATTAATTCGCCCATGAGTTCCGGCATGGGTTTGATTGAGCGATCTCCGAAGTCAATCATCCCTTCGCCCACGCCATAGCGTTGCGCGCGCCAGCGATTTTCGCCAATCAAGAACCGATCATATTGCCGCCACCTGAGGTTTCTGTCTTTCAGGCGGCACAACATGCGCGTTAACGCCTGCACCATTGCGGCTAGTGAAAGTGCATGCTCCATGCGGGGTTGCACGTCCATGATCCGGGTTTCCAGCGTTGGATATTGGTGCGACGGTCGTAGATCCCACCAAATTTTCGTGGTGTCTTCGATCACGCCCAGTTCGACCAGAACGCCCGTGGTGCGTTCATATTCGGACCAGCCGGAAAAGATCGGGGGCAGACCGGTCCGGGGCAAGTTGTCAAATACCGTTAACCTGTACGAAGACAGACCTGTGTCTTCTCCGTTCCAATAGGGCGATGACGTCGACAAGGCCAAGAGATGCGGCAGAAAGTAGGACAGCTGCGGAATCAGGTCGGCGCGCAAGGCTGAATCGGCCACCCCGATATGAACATGCATGCCACAGATCAGCATACGCCGCGCCACTCCGCCCAACGCGTGTTGGAGGGCGTCATATCGGTCTTTGCGCGTATGTTGCTGCTTTTTCCAGTCGGCAAAGGGGTGGCAGGATACAGCGATTGGGGCAAGGTTGTGCTCGGCGGCGCGTTTCGAAACACAGGACCGCAAGCGTCTCAGATCCTCGCGCGCAGAGCTGATGGTCACATGCGGTCGCGTACCGACCTCAATCTGACATTGCAGGAATTCGGGGCTGACCTGTCCTTCAAAATCGGCCTGGCAGGATTCCATTAACGCGGCAGGCGCTTCGGCGAGTTCCAGACTGTCTCGATCAACCAGCAGATACTCTTCTTCAATGCCCAGCGTAAATTCCTGCTGCATTCCGGCCCTCGCAACTATGTTCTGACCAGTGAATACGGAAATTGTCTTTTTGCCAAGTGTTTGCCAGCTGGGTTCTTGCGAAGCCCCCATACGCACAGGTAAGGAGGCGTCTAGACCGTCACCAAACCCGGAGCCCCCCCGTGAAACCAAGGAAATTCCCCCGGCTGAACGCCGCGCTTGATCGGTTTGGTGTTAAACTGATCGACAAAGTGACCGAACGGGACGAACGCGCGCGCCTTGAGGCGTTTGAACGTGCAGGGGGTCTGACCCGACCTGCCTATGCTCTGTCTCCGGGGATGGAAGGGTTCGACATCACTCACTTGTTGTCGGAATACCAAGAACACTCCGCTTCGCTGGAAGCTCTGAAAGACCCTGCGCGCAACACGACCGGATATCGTATCAACAACGGGTACTACGACAGCCCGGATGCGGACGCGTTGTATCTGATGATCCGCCGGTTCAAACCCAAGCGTGTGATCGAGGTGGGCTGCGGCAACTCGACCCGTGTGACGCGACAGGCGGTAATTGACGGCGGGTTGCAGACCAAGGTTACCGCAATCGATCCGTATCCACGGGCAGATATCGCGCATGTGGTGGATGAGTTCGAACAAAAACGTCTGGAAGAAGTCGATCCGGCACTGTTCGAGCAACTCGAATCCGGTGACGTGTTGTTCATCGATTCCAGCCACGTTGTTCGCATGAGCAATGACGTCGCGCACCTGTTCTGCCGCATCATTCCGACGCTCAAACCCGGTGTGGTCATTCATGTGCACGATGTTTTTCTGCCCTACGAATATCCCAACCGGTTCTTCTATGATTGCCCGGGCTGGGGTGAGCAGTACATGCTGCATGCCTTGCTGCAATCTGGTGCATATTCAATGCTTTGGCCCGGATATTACCTGCAACAGGATCGCCCCGACGCGGTCGAAGCTTTGCCGTTTTTGAAAGACGGCCGTGCCCAAAGCATCTGGGTGCAGGTCAAAGAAAATTGATCTGATAGTGATCCGGTGCGACAAAGCGCCCGTACCCCTTTCCATAACAAGCTGGAGAGGAGATGACAGCCATGTTTCGTCGCACGTTTATGGGCGCCGCCGCCGCAATTGCACTGACCTTGCCTGTAAAGGCGCAGGCTGCAGATATCGTGGACACCGCAGTATCAGCCGGTTCGTTCAACACCCTTGTCGCCGCTGTTCAGGCCGCCGGTTTGGTCGATACGCTGAAAAGCGACGGACCGTTCACCGTTTTCGCGCCAACGGACGAGGCGTTTGCTGCATTGCCCGAAGGCACGGTAGAAACGCTGCTGTTGCCGGAAAACAAAGATCAGTTGGTCGAAATCCTTACCTATCACGTGGTCCCGGCCAAGGTGATGTCGGGTGATATCGCTGGCAAACGTGCGAAGGTGCTTACCGTACAAGGCGACCGTCTGAGCGTGAACGCCAAGAACGGCGTAAAAGTGAACGACGCTAAAGTCGTTCAGGCCGACATCGAAACCAGCAATGGTGTGATCCACGTCGTCGATGCGGTGATCCTGCCGGAATAAGACCCCCATCTGAGAAGAAGAAAGCCCCGGTTCTGATGACCGGGGCTTTTTCGTTAGACTAGTCTGACTTGGGTTCCGACTTTTACCAGAGGATAAAGCTCCTCGACATGTTGGTTATACAGGCCAATGCACCCTGACGAGCTTTGGCGTCCGATCTTTCGCGTATCATGAGTTCCGTGCACAAGATAAGCTGGCCAACCTAGATACATGGCGCGTGTACCCAGCGGGTTGCCGGGCTCCCCGCCTTCCATACGAACCGGCAAAAGCGGGTCGCGTTCGCGCATCGAGGCGGTCGGCGTCCAGCTTGGGTTTTCCGCTTTGCGCACAACTTTGGTATAGCCGCGCTTGGTCAGCTCTTCGCTCATCGGTACCGAACTGGGGTACAGCTTGTAGGTGCCATCGGGTCCCCAATAGTGCACCGCGCGGCTTGTGATATCGGCCAGCAAAGCGCCAGCGCCCAGCTGGTCAAAATGGTCCTGCCAGTTCTGTTGCGAGAAGGACGAGACATTGCGGCGCACCGGCAGTTGCGTGCTGATCGCCTCTTCTGTTGTTGGGAAAGCATCTGAACTTTGGGCGCGCAACAGCGTCGGTGTCGCAAGGACGGACGCAGCACCCAGCAAGGCGGTACGACGATTAATACGGGAACTGGACACGGATGCCTCCTGAAGGACTGCTCGAGAGTTTCCAGCAATTTAGTGACTGCGTTGCTTCAGGGCCAGATGCTTGGCTTAAATTTTCCGTGAGATTTACATGTTTCACGCGGTTTTTTGCCTGCTCGGACGGGGAATTGACCGGTGTCCGGACAGGGTTTTGCTGTTTGCCGGATAAGGCTTGGGGTATTTTTCTAACTTGGCCCCTCCATTTCCAAGGGACAGGCCCACAGATGTTCGGAGACCGCACGATATGACCAAGAAATCAGAAACCCTGGAAATTCCCGTATCTTATGAGCTGAAAACCAAATTGGCAGATCTGAGCGAGCTCCTAAACAACTGATACCTTGACGAGGAACGAAAAAGGCCGCCCATTGAGGCGGCCTTTGGTCAATTTGACGCTAAAAATCAGTCCATTGCTTTGAAATTGAACTCGCCACCTTCTTTGATGCCCGACGGCCAGCGCGCCGTAACGGTTTTCGTGCGGGTGTAGAACTTGAAGCTGTCCGGGCCGTGCTGGTTCAGGTCGCCAAACATGGATTTCTTCCAGCCGCCAAAGGTGTGGTAGGCCAGCGGAACAGGGATCGGAACGTTGATCCCGACCATGCCGATATTCACACGGCTGGCAAAGTCGCGGGCGGTGTCACCATCGCGCGTGAAGATTGCAGTGCCGTTGCCGTACTCGTGATCCATCGCCAGTTTCAGCGCTTCTTCATAAGAGCCTGCGCGCACGGTCGACAGAACCGGGCCAAAGATCTCTTGCTTGTAGATGTCCATCTCAGGCGTCACGTTATCGAACAGGTGCGGGCCGACAAAGAAGCCGTCCTCATAGCCCTGCAAGCTGAAGTCGCGGTTATCAACAACCAGCTTCGCGCCTTGTTCTACGCCCGAATTGATGAGGCCGAGGATACGCTCTTTGGCAGCACCGGTTACAACTGGGCCCATGTCGACGTCATCGCCGGCGGTGTAAGGGCCGACCTTCAGCTTTTCGACACGTGGAATCAGCTTTTCGATCAGAGCGTCGGCGGTTTCCTCGCCAACGGGCACTGCAACCGAGATGGCCATGCAGCGCTCGCCCGCCGCGCCAAACCCGGCACCGACCAGAGCGTCGGCCGCCTGATCCAGATCCGCGTCAGGCATGACGATCATGTGGTTCTTGGCGCCGCCGAAACACTGCGCGCGCTTACCGTTCGCAGTCGCGCGGGAATAGATGTATTGCGCGATCGGGGTCGAGCCAACGAAGGACACGCCCTGAATGGTATCGCTGTCCAGCAGAGTGTCGACGGCCTCTTTGTCGCCGTTGACGACCTGGAAGACGCCCTTGGGCAGGCCGGCTTCGACAAACAGCTCTGCTAGCATCAGGGGAACGGAGGGATCACGCTCGGACGGTTTCAGAACCACTGCGTTGCCGCAGGCCAGGGCAGGGCCTACGTGCCAAAGCGGCATCATGGCTGGAAAGTTGAACGGCATGATCGAGGCGACCACACCCAGCGGCTGCCGCATGGAGTACATGTCGATGCCAGGGCCTGCGCTGTCGGTGAACTCACCCTTCAGCATCTGCGGTGCGGCGATGCAGTATTCGATCACTTCCAGACCGCGCTGCAAATCACCTTTGGCGTCGGGAATGGTTTTGCCGTGTTCGCGGCTCAGCGCCTCTGCCAGTTTGTCCATGTCGCGGTTCATCAGGCCGACCATGGCCATCATGACACGCGCGCGTTTCTGTGGGTTGGTTGCACCCCATGCAGGCTGCGCGGCGGCTGCGCTTTCGATTGCGGCAGTCGTTTCCGCAACATTTGCCATCGGGCACTTGTACTGAACCTCGCCAGTGGCGGGGTTAAAGACGTCGTCAAATCGTCCTGAGGTTCCGGCGACATTCTCGCCGTTGATGAAATGGGACAGCTCGGTCATTGCAGATCTCCTCCGATGCGTTTGTGCGCACAATAGGCTTGCATAAATTGCTTGAACAGAGGCAATGTCCCAAAGATGTTTTGCAAAAATGCAAAGGGCAGGCGGTGACACCAAACTGGGATGATATGCGGGTCTTTCTGGCCGTCGCGCGAGAAGAAAGCCTTTCGGCTGCGGGGCGTCAGCTGAAGATCGACCCAGCCACCGTCGGGCGACGGATTGCTCGGTTGGAAGCCTCATTGGAAGCCCCCCTGTTTACCAAGTCGCAACAAGGCTACCTTTTGACCGCAGCGGGCGAACGCCTGATGGAACACGGGCTGAAAGCCGAAGAGGCGATGCGCGCGGCGGCTGGCGCGATGGCGGGCACGTCGAAAACGCTCAGCGGACAAATACGGATTGGCGCGCCGGACGGGTCGGCCAACTATCTTTTGCCGCAGGTCTGCGCGAAAATCAGCGATGCTAACCCCGATCTGGATATTCAGATTCTGGCCCTGCCGCGCGTGATCAACCTGTCCCGGCGTGAGGCGGATATGGCGGTGACCGTCAGTGCACCAACAGCTGGGAGCCTTCTGGTCCAGAAAATCACCGATTACAAACTGCACCTTGTTGCGACGCGCGACTATCTGGCCTCTTACCCGGCAATTCGGTCAGTCCAGGACCTAAGTGACCATCGTATGATTGGCTACATTCCCGATATGATCTTTGACCGCGAATTGGATTATCTTGTTGATATCGGTGTTGACCGTGTCGCGCTTGCATCGAATTCGGTGTCGGTTCAGCTGCGGCAGGCCACGCTTGGAACGGGGGTTTGTGTGGCGCATGATTTCACCTTGCCGTTTCATCCCAACCTGCAGAAAATCCTGACGGATCAGGTGAGTTTGACCCGGAGCTTTCACCTGGTGCGACATCAGGGCGATCAGCGGAATGAAAGGTTGAACCGCTTCGCGCAGGCCTTATCGCAGGGTATTCGGGAAGAGGTTGAGCGGCTTGAGGCCCAAGTGTCACCTTGACAGGTTTAAACATTCCGGCAACGTTTTGGAAAACAGGACATTATTTCGGAGGTAACGCTTATGCTCGTTCAGGCCATTCTGAAATCCAAGGGCAGCGGAGGGGTAGTCACTGTCTTGCCGTCGATCACGGTGTCTGATGCTTCGAAAATTCTCTCGGAAAAGCGGATCGGTACAGTGGTCGTGTCGGAAGATGGCGGCGAGACGGCCGCAGGAATTCTGTCGGAACGTGACATTGTAAGAGAACTGGCCGCAACCGGAAGCGGATGCCTCACGCAACCTGTCAGTGCGTATATGACTCGGGACCTGGTGACGGCCACGAAACAAGATACAGTTCAGGATATCATGACCCGCATGACCGAAGGGCGCTTTCGTCACATGCCCGTTGTCGAAGATGGCAAACTGGTGGGGATCGTGACGCTGGGCGATGTGGTAAAGGCGCAGCTGGCAGAACTGGCTATGGAAAAAGACGCGCTGCAAGGCATGATCATGGGGCATTGAGGCCCTTGAATCCCAAAGCTGCCTCTTGCACCTGCGGCGAAGTTATGTTTGCTTGCGCAGAAATTTTATTGCGCAGGAGGCCGCGATGAGGGTTGGATTATATCCCGGAACATTCGATCCAATCACCCTGGGTCATATCGACATCATTCGCCGTGCGGCTGCTTTGGTGGACAAATTGGTCATTGGCGTCGCGATCAACCGCGACAAGGGCCCTTTGTTCTCGCTCGAGGAACGCGTTGCGATGATCGAGGCGGAATGCGCCCATCTGACCGAGCAAACGGGAACTGAAATCGTTGCGCATCCCTTTGAAAACCTGCTGATCGACTGCGCCCGCGATGTTGGGGCGCAGATCATTGTCCGCGGGCTGCGGGCGGTTGCGGATTTTGAGTATGAATTCCAGATGGTCGGAATGAACCGGGCATTGGACGACTCGATCGAGACGGTCTTCCTGATGGCCGAGGCGCGGCATCAGGCCATTGCCTCCAAGTTGGTTAAGGAAATCGCCCGGTTGGACGGGGACGTGTCGAAATTCGTCACGCCCCGCGTCAATGCTGCGCTGCGTGACCGTTTAGGATAGGGCTCCCATCGCCGCGGCGGTGTCCAGCATCCGGTTCGAGAAACCCCATTCGTTGTCATACCACGCCAGCACACGCACCAGTGTGCCGTCGGTCACCTTGGTTTCCGGCAATGAAACGGTCGAACTGTGCGGGTCGTGGTTAAAATCCACCGAGATCAGCGGGCGGTTCTCTGCCGCCAGAACTCCGGGGATTCTGGCTGCGGCTTCGGTAAACAGCGCGTTGACTTCTTCTTCCGTTGTCGGGCGCGAGACTTCGGCGACCAGATCAACCACGGACACGTTCGGGGTTGGGACACGAATTGCCTGACCTGTCAGTTTTCCAGCCAATTGCGGCAAGACGAGGCCAACGGCAGAGGCCGCGCCTGTTGTGGTCGGGATCATCGACAATGCTGCCGCGCGGGACAGGTATGGGTCTTTCCCGGCAGTGTCGTGGACGGGTTGGCTGGCTGTGTAGGCGTGAACCGTGGTCATGTTGCCATGCACAATGCCATGCCCTGCATCCAGTGCTGCGGCAACCGGTGACAAGCAATTGGTCGTGCAAGACGCGTTGGACACCACGTTATCTTCAGCCGTCAGCTCGTGATCGTTGACGCCGAACACAATCGTTTTTACCGCGCCATCGCCGCGGGCTGGGGCCGAGATCAAAACCTTCTTCGATCCGTTCGTGAAATGGCGGGATGCAGCTTCGCGTGTGCGGAATACGCCAGTGCATTCCAGAACGACGTCCACATCGGACCAATCCAGTTTTTCCGGCTCACGCTCGCTGCTCAGGCGGATCGGACCGTTTCCAACGTCCAGGCCTGCCTCGGTCAAAGTGACCGGTTTGCCGTACCGGCCATGGACGCTGTCGAATTCGAACAGATGCGCGTTCATTTCCGGCTTTGCCAGGTCGTTTATCGCAACGATTTCAACATCCGTGCGCCCGGATTCCATGACCGCCCGCAGCACGCCGCGTCCGATCCGTCCAAATCCGTTGATTGCCAGCTTGAGTGTCATGTCCTGCTCCGTCCGATATGCGGCCAATATGAAGTTAGCGCTAACAAAGCCAGATCAAAGAAAAAGTCAAGCAAAACCTCAGTCAACGCCAGAAGGCGAGCCAGTCCAGAAAGAAGTAGAGTTTCTTGCCAAGGAACACGAATTGTTCGGTTCCAAAGAGGGCATAGCTGATAACGAACAAGCCCAGAATGAGCAGGGCAAGCCAGATGGCGATTTGATTTGTCATGCTAGCCCCGGACGAAAACGCCCGCCCAGTTAACCTGAGCGGGCGAAAAGGTTCAAGATTTCAAAGCAACCTTAGTTAAGGCGACCCATGGCAACTGCGACGTCTGCCATGCGGACCGAGAACGCCCATTCGTTGTCGTACCATGCCAGAACGCGAACCATGCGGTCGCCGACCACGCGGGTCTGATCGGGTGCGAAGATCGAGCTTTCTTCGGTGTTGTTGAAATCGGTCGAAACCAGCGGCGCGGGTTCATAGCCCAGAACGCGCTGCATCGAACCCTGCGAGGCCTCGCGTACGATGGCGTTCACTTCTTCTACCGTTACATCACGTGCGGCGCGGAATGTCAGATCAACCGCAGAAACATTCGGGGTCGGAACACGAATGGCCGAACCATCCAGGCGACCTTTCAGGTTGGGCAGAACCTCGCCCAGTGCTTTCGCGGCACCTGTTGAGGTCGGGATCATCGACATCGCGGCAGCACGGGCGCGGTACAAATCGCTGTGACGGCGGTCCAGGGTCGGCTGGTCGCCGGTATAAGCATGGATCGTGGTCATGATGCCGTTCTCGATGCCGATGCCCTCGTCCAGTACCTTGGCAAGCGGAGCAAGGCAGTTCGTGGTGCACGAACCGTTCGAGACCATTTTATCATCGGTCACAAGGCTGTTGTGGTTTACACCATACACGATGGTCTTATCGACGTTCTTGCCGGGGGCTGACAGCAGGACCTTTTGCGCACCGCGATCCAAGTGCGTTTTTGCTTTCAAACCGTCATTGAATTTACCGGTGCATTCCAGAACGACATCGCAGCCATCCCAGTCCAGTTCATTCATGTCATAGGTCGAGAACATCTCCATCGGGCCTCGGCCCAGATCCATGGTTTTGCCGTCGATTGCGACATCGCGAGGGAAACGTCCGTGGACACTGTCATACTTTAGCAGGTGCGCTGTAGTTTCCAGCGGGCCGGTTGCGTTGACCTTGATCACTTCGATGTCGTTGCGGGCGGATGCCGCGATATGCGACAACGTGCAGCGGCCAATGCGGCCAAAACCATTGATACCGACCTTGATGGTCATGTGCTGTCTCCAAATGCGCTTGCTTTGGTCGCCATATAGCGGTCAAAGCGCATTCTCAAAAGACCAAAAGTGACATATTTTTAACGTGTTAGCGCAAACCTATACCGGTTGCGCTAACGCTTGCGCTAGCCGTCGGATCGGGTAGGCTCCGGGTGCGGCAGGTGAAGTGAAAGGAAACACCATGAGCGGTCTGTTGGCCCTGTTGGATGACGTTGCAGGTATTGCAAAGGTTGCGGCCTCGTCCGTGGACGATGTGGTCGCGGCGGCCGGAAAGGCGGGTGCAAAGACCGCTGGTGTGATCATCGACGATGCGGCCGTGACGCCGAAATACGTTCAAGGATTCGCCCCGGCGCGCGAGTTGCCCATCATTTGGCGCATCGCGCGTGGTTCCATATTCAACAAGATTATCCTGCTGCTGCCGGTTGCTTTGCTACTGGCGAATTTTGCTCCGTGGTTGATTACGCCTTTGTTGATGATCGGCGGCTCTTATTTGTGTTTCGAAGGGGCCGAGAAGATATTTCATGTCCTATTCCCTCATGGCAGTCACGTTATCGACGAAGACATGGCCATTCGCGACCCCGGCCATCTGGAAGAGCAAAAGGTCAAAGGCGCGATCAAGACAGATTTTATCCTTTCGGCTGAAATCATGACGATTGCGCTGGCCGCGATTGAGGCCCCAAACCTATGGATGCAGGCCGCGACCTTGGCGGTTGTGGGGATCGGTGTCACCGTGGCGGTCTACGGGTCAGTTGCCCTGATCGTGAAGATGGACGATGTCGGGCTGTACCTCGCGCAAAACGCACCGACACCGATTGGGCGAGGGCTTGGGCGCGGGTTGGTCAAAGCCATGCCGGTTGTCATGAAAATCCTGTCCATAGTCGGCACCGCCGCGATGTTGTGGGTCGGCGGTTCCATCATCATTCACGGGATGGAGGTTCTGGGCTTTGGGTGGCTGGGACACCACATCCACGACTGGGCCTATGCCATTGGTCATTCCGTGTCTGAGCAGTGGACCGGCGTTGTTGAATGGGTATCCAAGGCGACGATGGACGGTGTGTTCGGTCTGGCATGGGGGTTTGTTCTGATCCCGGTGGCGACAAAGGTGGTCGGGCCGATGATCGGGTTGTTTTCAAAGAAGACTGATGCGCATTAAATTGATAATCCTGAAATGAGTGACCTGAGCCATTTACCGGCTTATCGACCGGTTCAGAGTTGGGTCCGCATACAATTGAAGGGGCGCGCAGCCAAACGCAAAACGGCGGCCTTGTCGGCCATGAACCTTGGCGCGGAACAAATGCCGTTTGAACCGCTCAGGCTTTACCAGGTACTGCATTTCCGGATCGACACGGCGGAGACTGCGGCCCGACGCGCCAAGTGGGCAGGGGGGCGATTGTTTAACCTGCTCAGCGGCCAGTCGGCGCAATTCATTCCGCTATATGGAACGCATGTTAGGCAGGTTTTGTCTGCTGCAGGGCTGAACGTGCCCGATGGGATTGTGCCAGCAGAACGGTATGAGTTGCGGTTGGATTATGCGAAACGGGCCTATACGGCGTTGAAGGCCGAGCTAAAGCAGCCAAAATAGGAAAGGGCGGCCAAAGCCGCCCTTTTTGTATCTGGCTGATGAGCCGAGCGTTTATTGACCCAGCAGTTCCTTGACCTTGGCCACTGTCGCCTCGGCGGTGATGCCGAACTGCTTGTACAGTTCACCGGCTGGGGCCGACGCACCGAAGCTGGACATGCCGATGAAACCGGCTTTGGCTTCGCGACCACGTTCACCCAGCAACCAGCGATCCCAGCCACCGGCGCGAACGGCGGCCTCAATACCAACGCGGACGGGTCCACCTGGCAGGACGCGCTTTCGATAGGCTTCATCCTGCTCGGCGAACAGCTCCATCGAGGGCATTGAGACGACGCGGGTGCCAATGCCTTCAGCCTCAAGCATCGCTTTGGCTTCCATCGCCAGCGATACTTCGGACCCGGTGGCGATCAGGATGGCCTGACGTTTGCTGTCCGCGTCGGCCAGAACATACGCGCCCTGTGCGGTCAGGTTCTTGGTCTTGTGTTCTTTACGCACCGTCGGCACGCCCTGACGGGTCAGCGACAGAACCGAAGGGCTGTCCTTGAACGTCAGCGCCAACTCCCAGGCCTCAGCCGTCTCAACCACATCGGCGGGACGGAACACATAAGTGTTCGGCGTCGCGCGCGAGATGGCCAGATGTTCAACAGGCTGGTGGGTCGGGCCGTCTTCGCCCAGACCGATCGAGTCATGGGTCATCACGAAGACCGTCGGCACCTTCATCAAGGCGGCCAAACGCATCGAGGGGCGGGCATAGTCGGTGAACGCCATGAACGTGCCGCCATAGGGGCGGATACCGCCATGCAGCGCCATACCGTTCATCGCGGCGGCCATGCCGTGTTCGCGGATTCCGTAGTGGATATAGCGACCCTTGCGGTTTTCCGGCAGGAACACGCCCATATCCGCAGATTTGGTGTTGTTCGACCCGGTCAGGTCGGCGGAACCGCCAACGGTCTCGGGCATGATCGGGTTCACTACGTTCAGAACCTTTTCCGAAGACGCGCGGGTGGCGAGTTTCGGCTGATCTTCCGACATCTGCTTTTTGAACGCACGGATGGCACCGGCCAGTTTTTTGGGCGCTTCAAACGCATAGGCGCGGTTGAATTCGGCCTGTTTGCGTTCGGAAATCTGCGCGAAACGCTCTTCCCATTCGGCGCGTTCAGCCGCGCCACGGGTACCGATGGCCTCCCAAGCTGATTTGACGTCAGTAGGGACCACAAAGGCGTCATGGGGCCAGCCATAGCCGTCTTTGGCGGCTTTCAGCTGATCCTGATCGGTCAATGCGCCGTGACCTTTGGAAGTGTCCTGTGCGGCGTGACCCAGCGCGATATGGCTTTCGCAGGCGATCATGGATGGTTTGTTCGATGATTTGGCTTGCACAATGGCCGCATCAATCGCGATCGGATCATGACCATCGATTTCAATCACGTTCCAGCCCGAGGCCTTGAAACGGCGCACTTGATCGGTGCGATCGGCAATATCCACAGTGCCGTCGATGGTGATGTTGTTGTTGTCCCAGAAAACAATCAGCTTGCTCAGCTCATGACGGCCAGCCAGAGTGATGGCCTCCTGGCTGACGCCTTCCATCAGGCAGCCGTCACCCGCGATCACGTAAGTATAGTGGTCGACGACTTTTTTGCCGTAATGCGCGCGCTGAATTTCTTCGGCCATGGCAAAACCCACGGCGTTCGAGATACCTTGTCCCAGCGGGCCGGTCGTGGTTTCAATCCCGTCCACCAGGAAGTTTTCCGGGTGGCCTGCAGTTTTCGCACCCAGCTGGCGGAAGTTCTTGATCTCGTCCAGCGTCACGTCCGCATGACCGGTGAGATACAGCAGAGAATAGACCAGCATCGAACCGTGACCTGCAGACAGGATGAACCGGTCACGATCGGGCCAGTTCGGGGCCGAGGCGTCGAATTTCAGATGCTTTTCAAACAGCACGGTCGCAACGTCGGCCATGCCCATCGGCATACCGGAATGGCCGGAATTGGCGGCAGCGACGGCGTCAAGGGTCAGGGTGCGGATAGCCGCAGCCTTGTTCCAGTGTTCAGGATTGGCATTGCGCAGCGCAGTCAGGTCCACGGGCGTTGTTCCTTTGGATTACAGGCAGATGAGGCGCTCAATACCATCCACCCCCCAAAGTGCAAGTGGAACCGGGGGGTGCGTCGCGTTCGTGGTTCAAGAATGCTGTCCAAGTGATTGAAAGCAAACAGTGGGTATTTTCCGTTTCATTCGGTTAGACTAGGCCAATACCCGGCCCGTATTGATTCGGATGGGCCGCGAAAAAGTGAACCTTGGTAAAGAGGTGGCAGGGGCATGAGCCAGATCGAAGAATTACAGCGCCGTATCGTTGCCGCGATGGAGAGGATTGGAACCGGTGTCGACGCATTGCGTAACACGGTGCCCGCAAGTGGCGGTGATGACACCGCTTTGCACACGGCATTGGAAGACGAGCGCGTCGCCAATGCGCAGTTGGAAGAGCGTCTGAAATCCCTCAAGGAACGGCACGAGAAGGAAGTCGACGCGATGCGCGCCGACATGGATGCGCTAAAAGCAACGCCAGCCGAAGATCCTGAAAACGGCGCGTTGCGTCAGCAGCTGTCAGAGGCCACCGCCAAATTGGCGGCGGTCGAAGCGGCCAGGGCCGAGTTGGCAGAGGCTAAAGCTGCATTGGAAAACCAGGACGAACTGGTTGTTCTCAAGACAGAAAACGATGAACTTAAAGCGGTTGTGAGCAAAACGCAGTCGCTTGA
This sequence comes from Ruegeria sp. CDSB013, assembly GCF_059611165.1. Taxonomy (NCBI): domain Bacteria; kingdom Pseudomonadati; phylum Pseudomonadota; class Alphaproteobacteria; order Rhodobacterales; family Roseobacteraceae; genus Ruegeria; species Ruegeria sp. CDSB013. The sequence goes on from NZ_JBXWPA010000001.1 coordinate 520,575, forward strand.
AGATGAGAATAAAAAGTTGCGGTCCGAATTGGCCGACAGCGAGCGTGTTGCGGAGTTAAGCGCAGAGCTTGAGATGTTGCGTGCGGAACGTGCCAGCCACGGCGCGGCCATGTCGCGTTTGGATGATGATCTTCAACGTATGCGCAAGGCGAACGAACAACTGCGCAACTCGGTGGATGAGTTGCGGGCGGCCAGCAAGGACGGCTTGGCCGATGCCGAGCTGTTGAACCGCGCGACCGTAGCCGAGCTTGAGGCGACAAAGGCTGCACAGGCAACCGACGCTGCCGAAGCTCAGGCTGTACTGGCCCGGCTGGAGCCGTTGCTGTCGCAGGCAAAGCTGGCTGAGGGAGAGGTAGAGTAATGCCCGAATTGACCATTCATATCGGTGGCCGTGGTTTTGACGTTTCCTGCCAGGACGGTGAAGAGCCATTTCTGCAATCTGCGGCGAAAATGCTGGATGACGAAGCGCAGGTTTTGTCTGATCAGATCGGTCGGATGCCCGAAGCACGCATGCTGTTGATGGCTGGGCTGATGCTGGCCGACAAGACCGCCGCGACAGATGACAAGCTCAAACGGGCAGAGGCCAAGCTGGCCGAGGTTGAAGCCGAATTGCAAAGCCTGCGCAACCGGCCCGAGCCCGAGCCTGAAAGGATTGAAGTGGCGGTCGTCCCGCCTTCGGTCACGGACACACTGGCCGAACTGGCCGCACGCGCTGAGGCCTTGGCCTCGGTGGTTGAGGAGAATACGGCGAAATGAATGCGTTGAAAACGGTAGCGTTGGCCGGATTGTTCGGTCTACCAGGGGGCTTGGCCTGGGCGGACATGGATATCCTGCCGGTTAGCTTCACCTGCCAGCATGGCATTGAGTTGCAGGTTGCGTATTTCAATGCGTCCGACGGCTCCGGTGCGGCGGCGATGATGGTAGACAACCAATTGGTTGCCTTGCAGCAAGTGCCCAGCGGATCAGGTATTCGCTATGAATCCAAAGGAGAGACCGGGTCGTATATCCTTCGGTCAAAGGGGTGGGATGCGACCGTCAGCTTTCTGGCGGCCAGTGGGGCCACCAGTGAGCAGGTTGTTCTGGAGAATTGCAGCAGTCGCTGATCAGGCGTTTGCTTCGCGAATTTTGTCAGCCGCTTCTTTGTTGAATTCGACACCATTTTCGTCAAACAGCGTGTCCAATTCGCCCGACAGGGTCATCTCGGTGATGATGTCGCAACCGCCGACGAATTCACCTTTGACGTACAGCTGTGGCACGGTCGGCCAGTCAGAATAATCCTTGATGCCCTGACGAACGTCTTCGTTGGCCAGAACATTCACATCGGCATATTCAACGCCCATGTAGTTCAGCACGCCGGCCACGCGGGACGAGAAACCACATTGGGGCATCTCTTTGGTGCCTTTCATGTAGAGCACCACATCGTTGGCTTTGACGGTTTCGTCGATCTGAGTCTTAACGTCGGTCATCTTGCTTGTCCTTTTCACCCGCGTCGGGGGCGGTCGTTTCATCCTTTGACGGGTCCGGGACCCATCCTTCTTCCTCTAGTCGCCGATGCTCGGCCTGTGCCAGGGCCAGCGGATCCAGCCCGTATCTTTCAATGCCGCCGACCTTGCTGATCTTGTCCGGGTCCGGGCGCATGTCGGCCAGCTTACGCTTTCTGTTGCGCTTCACATAGGCTTCGATCAGAGCGGCGGCAACAATCAACGTTGCGATTACTGATATCCAGAACAGCCAACTACTCATTTTTTGCCATCCAGCTTTGGCGAAGGTTGTAGTCGCGGCGCCTCATTATCCTGGTAACACGCCAATATCTGGGTCCGTATTTCAGTAGCTTTGGCAGATCACAAAACAAGATCGCTACGAAGTTGGCAATATCAAAGACCAGAAAGGTCAGCCTTAGCAGAATCCATCCAATCGGCTCATTCACTATTCAGGCACTTTTGTGGTCAACGCCAGCGCATGCAACTCTCCGTCCGCGCCGTCCATCTTGCCCTTCAGGGCCGCATAGACTGCGCGTTGCTGCTGCACCCGGTTTTTCCCCCGAAAGCTCTCGTCCACGACCATTGCGGACATATGCACGCCATCATTGCCGCCAACCTGAATTTCCGCATCCGGAAAGGTTTCGCGCAGTAGGGCTTCGATTTCGTGGGCGCTCATCGGCATGTAGGTTTCTCCTGAAGGTCTTTCTCAAGATGTAGAGCTCCCAGACGGGGCGTGCAAGGGGAGGATAGGGGCCCTGAAACGACAAAACCTGCGCCGGGACAGGCGCAGGTTTCATTTTGCAAAGATTGCTTCGGTGTTATGCGACGGCCTCAGCAAAGCTGGCGCGGAACGTGGTAGCCAGATCCTCTAACGCGGCCTCAGAGTTGCCAACCCGAATGCTATCGCCAGTGAACCGACCTACGGACACCAGAGGGACGCCTGCCTGACCAGCAGCGATCATCAATGCCTCGGCCTGATCAAAGTTGCACGCGACCAGATAACGGGCCTGATCCTCGCCGAACAGGAACTCGGTCGAGGCTTCATCGAGGTGAACGCCGACGCCTGCGGATTCCGCCAGCTCAAAGGCTGCCAGCGCCAGACCACCGTCACCCAGATCGGTGCAGGCCTTGATCATCTCACGGTTGGCACGGATAAACTCGCCATTGCGTTTTTCGGCATCCAGATCGACATGCGGCGCGTCGCCGTCTTCGCGGTTGAACACTTCGGCCAGCAGGGCGGATTGGCCAAGATGGCCATTGGTTTCTCCAATCACCAATGCCACGTGACCCTCGCGGACCTCGTTGCCGATGATCTCGTCCGTGTGATTCAGCAAGCCTACGGCGCCAATGGTCGGGGTCGGCAGGATCGCCTGACCATCGGTTTCGTTATACAGCGAGACGTTGCCCGACACGATTGGCATATCCAGCGCGGCTACGGCTTCGCCGATACCTTGGATCGCGCCGACGAACTGGCCCATGATCTCGGGCTTTTCGGGGTTGCCGAAGTTCAGGTTGTCGGTGGTTGCCAAGGGGTTTGCCCCCACGGCGGTCAGGTTGCGGTAGGCCTCGGCCACAGCCTGCTTGCCGCCCTCAACAGGGTTGGCGCGGACATAGCGCGGGGTTACGTCGCTGGTGAAGGCAAGCGCCTTGTCAGTGCCGTGCACGCGGACCATGCCTGCGCCCAGGCCCGGTGTGCGGGCGGTGTCGGCCATGACCATGGTGTCGTACTGCTCATAAACCCACTGCTTGCCTGCATAGTTCGGGGAAGCAAGCAAGGCGCGCAGACCGTCGATCGGGTCGATTTGCGGGACTTCGGCCAGCTCTTCGGCTTCTGGCGTGGCTTCCCATGGGCGGTCGTATTCCGGTGCCGTCGAGGACAGCTTGGACAGGACCAGATCGGCTTTGACTTGGCCGTTGTGAAGGATCAGGAAGCGGTCTTCGGCGATGGTTTCGCCGACGATTGCAAAGTCCAGATCCCATTTTTCAAACACGGCGCGGGCTTCGGCTTCAAGCTCGGGCTTGAGGACCATCAGCATGCGTTCTTGCGATTCAGACAGCATCATCTCATAGGCTGTCATATCTTCTTCGCGCTGAGGAACGTTTTCCAGATCCAGACGCACACCCAGACCACCCTTGTCGCCCATTTCAACGGCGGAACAGGTCAGACCCGCTGCACCCATATCCTGGATCGAAATCACGGCACCGGTCTGCATCAGCTCCAGCGTCGCCTCCATCAGGCGCTTCTCGGTGAACGGGTCACCGACCTGAACGGTCGGGCGCTTTTCTTCGATTGTGTCGTCAAACTCGGCCGAGGCCATGGTTGCGCCGCCAACACCGTCACGTCCGGTTTTTGCACCCAGATACACGACGGGCATGCCGACGCCAGAGGCCGCCGAATAGAAAATCTTGTCGCTGTCGGCCAGACCTGCAGCAAAGGCGTTCACAAGGCAGTTGCCGTTGTAGGCGGGATGGAACCGAACTTCGCCACCCACGCAAGGGACACCAAAGCAGTTGCCGTAACCGCCAATGCCTTCGACCACACCGTTGACCAGCTGGCGGGTCTTGTGGTGGCCGGGCTCGCCAAATGACAGCGCGTTCATCGATGCGATGGGGCGCGCACCCATGGTGAAGACGTCGCGCAGAATGCCGCCAACACCTGTGGCCGCACCTTGATAGGGTTCGATATAAGAGGGATGGTTGTGGCTTTCCATCTTGAACACCACCGCCTGACCGTCGCCGATATCCACAACGCCGGCGTTTTCACCTGGCCCGCAGATCACCTGAGGCCCAGAGGTGGGCAGGGTGCGCAGCCATTTCTTGGACGATTTGTAGGAACAATGTTCGTTCCACATGGCCGAAAAGATGCCGAGTTCGGTAAAGGTCGGCTCGCGCCCGATGATCTCAAGGATCATATCGTATTCGTCGGGCTTCAGCCCGTGTGCAGCAATCAGATCCGGGGTGATGGCGGGCTCTTGCATCGTTTGTCCTTGTCCAGGTTGGCCGGGATTGCGGGCCTTTTAGGGCAAGGTGCCGTCTGTGGAAAGGGTCAAGTCAGCGCAGGCCAATTATGACAATAAAAAACGGAACCGGCGATTGGGCCGGTTCCGTCTGTTGTTTTGAGAATGCGGGTGTCAGTCACTGTCCAATCAGCGGCTGAACTGATGCCGCTAGGCCGGGTTTTGCGCCTTGGACGCATCTGCAGCCGCAGCGCCAACGGCTGCCTTTTGCTCCTCGGTCAGATTTTCGGCGTCATCCAGCCCCGGAATAGCGACGCGAACTTCGCGACGGGCAAAGTCGATGCCGTTTTCCTTGAAGGCGGCCTTGACCCGGTTGAAGATCTCTTTGCGCAGGGTGAACTGCTTGCCTGGTTTCGCCATGAATTTACCGCGGATGATCATGCCGACATCGTCAAAGTCGAACACGCCCTGAGATTTGAAGGGCTGCAGGAAGCCGTCCTTGTGAACTTCATCCTCCATCATCTCGGCACCGATCTTCTTGAAGATCTTCTTCACCTTGTTCGGGTCTGTATCGAAGGGCACGGTAAATTTCAGCTTCATGATGACCCAGTCGCGACTGAAGTTGGTGATCTTCTGAATCTCTCCATAGGGGATGGTGTGAACCAGACCGCGGTGGTGGCGCAGTTGCATGGAGCGGATCGAGATCTTTTCGACCGTTCCCATGGTGCCGCCGATATCGACATATTCACCAACCCGGAACGCATCGTCGATCAGGAAGAAGATCCCGCCGACAATGTCCGAAACCAGCTTTTGCGCACCAAAGCCGATAGCCAGGCCAAGAATACCGGCACCAGCAAGCAGCGGCGTGATATCCAGACCCAGCGCGCCAAGCGCGAGCAGGACAAAGATCACCGCAATCGCGACCTGAGCGGTCACACGTAGCAGGGGCAGAACCGTCGCCAGACGTGATCCACCGGAACCGCCGCCTTCGCCCGCTTCTTGATCGGCACTTTGTTCAACCGCAGTTTGCTCTTTCGCAAGCCGACGGTTGATCCAAAGCGAAACGACCTCGTTCAGGATGTAGCCAACAGCAATGATGATGAAGAACTGGATGACCTTGCTACCGGATTCATCCCCACCACCCGCGATTTCACTGAGGTCGAGATCCCATGCCCGGGCAATCATCAGGATGACAAGAATGCCGGCCAAAACCCGACCAATCCGGATATAGCTGCGTTTAGTGGACTTGTATGCGCGCTCGGCCACCGGTCCTTCGCCGAGCATCGGTGGTTGCAGATGGCGAACCAGCCCACGTATCAGCGTATCCAACGCAGGTGCGATCAGCAGCCATGCCATGGTGGTGAAATGCGCCCCCTTGACCAGCAGCGCCAAGGACGAAGGATTGCGTTGCGCTACGATAAACTCGACCAGCAGCCAGATTACCGCCGACACGCCGATTGCGAAGTAGGGGTAGTAGTGGGCGACTTCCTCATCAAATTTGGAGTGATCAGGGTCGGTACCCAACATCATCTGAGACAGGCCTTCGCGCGCGGTCCAGGCGATGACGCCGATATAGATATGGATCGCTGCGTTCAGCCAGAAACCAATGCGTGTTTCGCCGCCGGTAATGCCGTTCAGCCTGTTGAAATGAAGCAGGAACAGCGTGAAACCGACCAAAATAAGCAGACCGATCAGGTTGCGGTGTAGGTATTTCGCCCAGTGATCATCAATGTTTACCAGCCGGTAGTGTGGTTTGCTTGGTGCAAGTACGAACCGCGAGGCCGCTGCGCCCAAGCGCGGAATCCAGATCAGGTAAAAAACGAAAGGTGCCGCGTAGGTGATTTGTTCCGGAGTCAGAAGCCCACGCCCGACCGCGCGGATGACGACATAGAACACGACCAATCCTGCGATCTCGCGGCAAAAACGGCGAAACAGGTACCTGACGGCGCCCCAAAGGTCATTTTCGTCCCCGACTTCAGCATGTTCGTGCCACCGCCGAGTAAGGAATTCGAACAGCTTTTCCGCGAGGAAGCCGACGACAAGTACGCTGAGGATCAGGCCCAACAGGGTAAACGCGCCGGTAGTGCCAAAGGTTGCCGAAAAGTTTTTGAAAGCGTCGGCTTGCGCACTGAAGATGTTCGGGACCGTGACGATAACCTGAGTCCACGACGCCACCATTTCGGCCCAGATCTCATTGATTTCCGTGATTGGGTCTTCGCGCTCTTCCGCTTCGGCGGCGTTTTTTTCCGCAACTGCGTCCAGACGCTCCAGCAAGATCGCGCGGACCTGGTCGTCGGACATACGTGCGACCATGTCATCGACTTGTTCGGGCGTCAGATCCTCGGGAATTGTGACGGTAGTCGGTGCACTAGGGGTACTAGTGACCTGGGCAAGTGCTGGCCCAGATAATAGCGCAATGGAGAAGAACGCCATTAACAGGCGAGTGAGGTGAAACATCGAATCTGTCCTCGACCATAAGTCTTGATGATTTTTTCGTGATCATAGGCTTAAGTGCAGGATTTTCCCAGATGTTTCACCCATTTCAGATATGAATTTAGTGTTGCGGGCAAAAAAAAGGCCGAGCACTAAGCTCGGCCGTAGTCCAACAGGGAGGTGAAGATGATGAGCGTTACAGCATCACCGCCTTCGATTGCTCATTTAGGGGGCGGTTTGTGTACTATCAAGGTTTTATAGACTGATCGCAGATCATTGCCGCTATGCTACTGGTGCATAGCTACAGTTTTCCCATCTGCTTCAACTGCTTGCGCTGCGCAATGATTTCATCCTGAACAAAGTCGCGGAACGCCGCGACGCGTTTAGAATGGCGCAGTTCCTCGGGATAGGCGAGATAAACCGGGACATCGGCGGTTTCGATATCCGACAGGATCGACTGCAGATGCGGAAAGTCATGGGTCACGTAATCCGGCAACACACCGATGCCGAGGTTGTGCAAAACACCCTGCAAAACACCGAAATAGTTGTTCACCGTCAACAGCGAGGTCGGATTGTAGGTCATCAGGTGCCGAACCATCATCGCGCTTGCGCCGACCTGAGGGGCCGAGGGTGTCTGGCAGATCAACCTGTGTTTCGAGATGTCTTCGGGACTTTCCGGGCTGCCGCGTTCTTCCAGGTATTCCGGCGTAGCATAAAGCTGCATTTGCACGGTCATCAGGCGTTTTCGAACCAGATCGGCTTGGCTGGGTTCTTTCATGCGGATGGCGACATCGGCCTCGCGCATCGGCAGGTCCAAGACACGCTCCTCCAGCATCAGGTCGATGTTCAGATCGGGGTATTGCTCGTATAGTTTCGGAAGGCGTGGTGCTAGCCAGAGTGTGCCAAAGCCAAACGTAGTGGTAACGCGCAGAACTCCGAACACTTCTTCTTCGCTGTCGCGAATGCGGGCGGCGGCCGCATCCAGACGTTTTGACATGGCCGATGTCGCGTCGAACAGCAGCTCTCCCTGTTCGGTTAGAATCAGGCCGCGGGCGTGGCGGTGAAAAAGCGTCGAATCAAGCGACTCTTCAAGCGCGCGGATCTGCCGACTGACCGCGGATTGGGACAGATTCAGCTTGTCCCCCGCATGTGTCAGGCTGCCGGCATCTGCAACCGCGTGAAATATCCTTAACTTGTCCCAATCCATCACCGCAACTTTCGTTATCCTTCCGAAGCCCTATATGAAATAGGTAACAAGTTCTACATTCAAACTGTTGAAACGTTACAATAACAGACTGGTAGGTCCTATACAGGTCAGCTTTTTTGACCTAAAATGCGTATGAATGAAGCACACTGATCTGACGAGGGGAGGCGTCTGATGAGTCAGCCACAAATATCGCTAAACGACCGGTTCGATCTTGAGAAAAACCCCGTTCTTTTGAACGGCACACAGGCGCTGGTGCGTCTTATGCTGATGCAGAAGGCACGGGACAATGAGGCGGGCCTGAATACCGCGGGTCTTGTGACCGGATATCGCGGCTCGCCCCTTGGGGCTGTAGATCAACAGATGATGCGGGCCCAGAAGCAACTCGCTGAAAGCGATGTGACCTTTCAGTTCGGGCTGAACGAAGATCTGGCCGCCACGGCACTATGGGGCAGCCAACAGGCCGGGTTGCGCGGCGACGGCAAGTTCGACGGCGTTTTTGGTCTTTGGTACGGCAAGGGGCCGGGTGTGGACCGTTCCGGCGACGTGATGCGCCACGCGAACATGGCCGGAACCGCCAAACATGGCGGCGTTCTGATGGCGATGGGCGATGACCATACCGGCGAAAGCTCGACCGTATTGCATCAATCCGAGTGGTCGTTGGTCGACATGTATATGCCTGTGGTCAGTCCCGCTGGTGTGCAGGAAATCTTAGACTATGGCATCTACGGGTTCGCACTCAGCCGGTTTGCAGGCGTCTGGGTCGGCCTGAAGACGATGAAAGACACGATCGAGGTTACTTCGGTCGTGGATGGCAGCCCGGATCGCATGAATGTGGTGGTTCCCGAATTCGACATGCCTGAAGGTGGTTTGAACATTCGGTTGGGTGATACACCGCACCTACAGGAAGCGCGGGTCATCGACTATAAGCGGTTCGCGGCCGAGACGTTCTCGCGTGCGAACAAGATGGACAAGCGTGTCTGGGGCAAGCCGGGTGCGAAAATTGGGTTTGTTGCGGCCGGCAAGAACTGGCTGGACCTGACGCACGCCATGTCACTGCTGAATATCGATGAGGCCGAGGCCGAGCGCCTGGGCATTACGACTTACAAGATTGGTCAGACATTCCCGCTGGATATGGCAGGCTTCCATGACTGGGCCGAGGGTTTGGACCTGATTGTAATCGTTGAAGAAAAACGAAAGCTGATCGAGGTTCAGGTTAAAGAGGCCATATTTGATGATCGCCGCGGACGCCGTGTTTACGGTTGGTACAAGGGCGGAGCCGGGACCTTGCATCGGGAAGAGCTGTTCCCGACACGTGGCGCACTGGACCCGATCATGATCGCCGAAAAACTGGGCGATATCCTGATCGAGGAAGGGCGCGACACAGACGGGGTGCGCGCCGGGATGGCCAAGCTTTCCGAGGCGCGCCGGGCGGATAATGCAGAAGAGATTGCAACGCGTTTGCCGTATTTCTGTTCAGGCTGCCCACATAACAGTTCGACCAAACTGCCCGACGGCAGCCGGGCCTATGCAGGGATCGGCTGTCACTACATGGTGCAGTGGATGGATCGGGAAACCACCGGGTTCACCCAGATGGGCGGAGAAGGTGCAAACTGGATCGGCGAAGCGCCGTTCTCGACGACCAATCACGTGTTTCAGAACCTGGGCGACGGGACATACAACCACTCGGGCGTTCAATCGATCCGAGCGGCGCTGTCGGCAGGCACCAACATCACCTTCAAAATCCTGTTCAATGATGCCGTCGCCATGACGGGCGGACAGGATAACGAAGGTGATCTGAGCGCAGAGCGGATCGTGGCCGAGGTCAAGGCGATGGGCGTTCGGCATGTGGCTGTGGTTTACGACGAAAAAGAAGATGTGAACTTCAGGGCGATGCCGTCCGGCGTGGAAACCTTTGAGCGCGCCGAACTAATGAACGTGCAGAAGAAATTCCGCGAGATCGAAGGCGTTTCGGTCATCGTCTACGTTCAGACCTGTGCGGCAGAAAAGCGTCGCCGACGCAAGCGGGGTACGTTCCCGGATCCAGACAAGCGCGTGTTCATCAACTCGGACATCTGTGAGGGGTGCGGCGATTGCGGGGTTCAGTCGAACTGCGTCTCGATCGTTCCGAAAGAGACCGAGTTGGGGCGCAAGCGCGCTATCGACCAGTCCAGCTGCAACAAGGATTTCTCTTGCCTGAAAGGGTTTTGCCCGTCTTTCGTGACATTGGAAGGGGCCAAGATCCGCAAAGAGGCCACGACCGAGATCGATTTGCCGGACTTGCCGATGCCCGTTCTGCCGACGATCAACGGTACACATAACGTTGTCATTACTGGCATTGGCGGGACTGGCGTGGTCACTCTGGGCGCTGTGATGGCGCAAGCAGCTCAGATCGACGGCAAGGGCGCCGGGATGATGGAGATGGCGGGTCTGGCCCAAAAAGGCGGCGCGGTGCACATACATTGCCGTCTGGCCAACCGGCCCGAGGACATCAGTGCCATTCGTGTGGCCACGGGCGAGGCACATGCGCTGATTGGGGGCGACCTTGTTGTGTCCGCTGGGGCCAAAACGCTTGGACTGACTCGCACCGGACAAACTGGTGCCGTGGTAAACAGCCATGAAACCGTCACGGGCGACTTTACCCGCGACTCCAACTTCCAAATCCCCGGCGATCGACTAGAGCTTGCGCTGCAGGCGCGGTTGAAAGAGGGTCTGTCGCTGTTCGACGCCACCGATCTGGCACGCGCGGTGATGGGCGACTCGATTTACTCCAACATGATGGTCTTGGGAGCGGCCTGGCAGCGTGGTTTGTTACCGATCAGCCATGAAGCGATGTTACAGGCGATCGAGTTGAACGGGACCGCGGTTGAGCGCAACAAACGCGCCTTTGATATTGGCCGTTGGGCCGTTCTGCATCCGGAAGATGTCACCGCGATTTTGAACCCTCAGGTGACCGAGCTGCCAAAAACTCTGGAACAGCTGATTGAATTCCGTGCGCAGCACCTGACCGACTACCAAGGCGCCCGTCTGGCAAAGCGTTATCGTCAGCTTGTCGATAGCTTCGAGGATGAAACCGTCAAAGAGGCCGTCGCAAGAGGGTATCATAAGCTATTGTCTTACAAGGATGAATACGAAGTTGCGCGTCTGTTGCTTCGCAGTCGCGAACAGGCAGAGGCCGAGTTTGACGGCGACTTCAAGATGACCCTGCACCTTGCGCCACCGATATTGGGTGGGAAGGATGCAGAAGGCCGGCCATGCAAGCGGGCATTCGGAGAGTGGATGTTGGGTCCGTTGAAGTTGCTTTCCAGGTTGAAAGGCCTGCGTGGTACTCCATGGGATATCTTTGGCTACAGCACCGAGAGACGGATGGAGCGCGCCTTGATCCGGCAATATGAACATGATCTCAAAGAGATAACGCCCTTGGTTACACCACAAACCAAGGATGCGGTTGTTGCTTTGGCCAAGTTGCCACTAGAGATCAAGGGTTTTGGCCCGGTTCTACTTGAAAACGAGGCTAAGGCCGCAAAAAGGCGCGAAGAACTGTTGGCGACCATTCGAAATGGCGGTCCAGAAATGCAAGCGGCGGCCGAATAATCCGTCACAAGCCTGTCACGATAGCTAGGCAAAAATGTTACTTGGTACTATCTAGCAGGTGCCAAGTATCGGAGTTCGAAATGCCCTCGCGCCGCCACGTTGCTCGTGACATCTCTTATGCCTATTCCGCCGAAACCAAAGGCGGGCGTATGGTTATTAAGTTGATGGAGAACACAACGGGTCGCATGCGCCTGATTAAGCGTGCAGACGGGTATGAAAAAGAAGTGGCCGACGGGCGTGATTTCTGGTCGGTCATGGTTGAGAGGTACGGGCTTTCGCTGGACGTGGTCAGCGGGTCTTTGTCCAACATTCCCAAAACCGGGCCACTGATCCTGATTGCCAACCATCCATATGGTATTCTGGACGGGATGATGATGGGGCATATCTTGTCCGAAACGCGCGGAGATTTTCGAATTCTGGCGAACCACGTGTTTCGCAAGGCCGAAGACTTGGACAACATTGTCTTGCCTATATCGTTTGAAGAAACGAAAGAGGCGATGAAGCAGAATATTGAAACCCGGAAAACCGCGCTGAACTATCTGGGTGATGGCGGTGCCATTGGGATATTTCCGGGTGGCACGGTGAGCACGGGCGTAAAGCCGTTCTCACATCCGATGGATCCGGGGTGGCGTGGGTTTACTGCAAGGATGGTGGCCAAATCCGAGGCTACCGTAGTGCCCGTTTTCTTTGACGGTCACACCTCGCGCCTCTTCCAGATTGCCAGCCATCTGCACAACACTTTGCGCATGGGGTTGCTGATCAAAGAGTTCAAAAAGCGCGTCGATACGCCGGTTAAAGTGGTCATCGGTAGCCCGATTTCCCGCGACGTTTTGGACCCTTTAGCCACCGACAAGCGCAAGATGATGGATTTCTTGCGCAAAGCCACGTATGAGCTGTCCCCGAAGCCGCTGAAGTCTTATGACTACGGCTATGAATTTGAGGAACGGCATCGCGCCTAAAGGGGCAAATGGCAGTAGGCATCTTTGATTCCGGATTGGGCGGTCTGACCGTCCTGAACGCCGCGCAGAAACGTCTGCCCGACGTGGATTTTCTATATTTCGCGGACAGCGCACACGCGCCCTATGGGGTGCGGGACGCTGAAAACATTTACGACCTGACACGCAGAGCCGTGAACGATCTGTGGAACCGTGGTTGTGATCTTGTGATTCTGGCTTGCAATACCGCCAGCGCGGCCGCATTGCGCCGGATGCAGGAAGAGGGTGTGCCCGAAGGCAAGCGCGTGCTTGGCGTGTTTGTTCCGCTTATTGAGGCGCTGACGGAACGGCAGTGGGGCGATAACAGTCCGCCTCGTGAGGTTGCGGTCAAGCACGTGGCCTTGTTTGCGACGCCTGCCACAGTGTCCAGTCGGGCCTTTCAGCGGGAACTGGCGTTTCGAGCCATCGGTGTCGATGTAGAGGCGCAGGCCTGTGGAGGTGTCGTGGATGCCATCGAAGACGGTGACATGATTCTCGCTGAAGCGTTGGTTCGGTCGCATGTGGATGCGCTGAAACGCAAGATGCCCGAACCGCAGGCGGCGATTCTGGGTTGCACGCATTACCCGCTGATGGCCGAAACCTTCCAGCGGGCTCTTGGGCCGGATGTTCAGGTGTACAGTCAGGGTGATTTGGTCGCCGAAAGCCTAGCGGATTACTTGCAACGGCATCCGAGAATGCAGGGTGACGGCGACGGTGGTTTTCTGACCACCGGCAAGCCCGCGTTTGTCAGCGACAGGGCGACGCAATTCCTCCGACGACATATCACCTTTGAGGCCGCGTGACTTAGGTCAAGGACGCAGCCAGTTTGATCCCGTAGTTCAACGATCGTCACACCGGCGATCGTATCCTGTGACACACTGAAACAAGAGGTCTCACATGACCCATAGAATCGCAATTTTGGGCGCATCTGGTTATACCGGCGCTGAACTGGTGCGGCTGATCGCCGAGCACCCGAATATGGACATCGTCGCGCTGGCCGCTGAGCGTAAGGCTGGTCAGTCGATGGCGCAGGTCTTTCCGCATCTGCGGCACATGGACTTGCCGGATTTGTGCAAAATCTCCGAAATCGATTTCTCGAAAGTCGACCTTTGTTTCTGTGCCCTTCCGCACAAAACCAGCCAGGAGGTCATTCGCGACCTGCCCAAGACACTTAAAATCGTGGACCTGTCCGCTGATTTCCGGCTGCGTGATCCGGACGAATACGAAAAGTGGTACGGGAACCCTCATACGGCCTTGGAGCAACAGGAAGAGGCCGTCTATGGCCTGACCGAGTTCTATCGGGATGAGATCCGCAATGCGCGTCTCGTAGCCGGAACCGGCTGCAATGCGGCGACTGGTCAGTACGTACTGCGCCCGCTGATTTCGACCGGCGTCATTGATCTGGATGACATTGTTTTGGACCTGAAATGTGCGGTGTCAGGGGCAGGGCGGTCGCTTAAGGAAAACTTGCTGCATGCAGAGTTGAGCGAAGGATACAACGCCTACGCTATTGGCGGCACGCACCGCCATTTGGGTGAGTTCGATCAGGAATTCTCGGCGCTCGCCGGGCGCACAGTGCACGTTCAGTTTACGCCACATCTGATCCCGGCCAACCGCGGTATTCTGGCGACAACATACGTCAAGGGCGATCCGGCCAGCGTGTATCAGACATTGGCCAAGGCTTATGAAGACGAACCCTTTATCCAGATGCTGCCTTTTGGTGAGGCGCCTTCGACCCACCATGTGCGGGGATCGAACTTCTGCCATATCGGCGTGGTCGCCGACCGGATCGAACGCCGGGCCATCGTGATCGGAGCATTGGATAACCTGACAAAAGGTAGCAGCGGGCAAGCCTTGCAGAACGCCAACCTAATGTTAGGTGAGGATGAAACTCGGGGCCTGATGATGGCCCCCTTGTTCCCGTGAGGACGGTATGAAAACGCTCAAGAAACGTCGTCGTATTCAGGTCATTGTTTTGGCCGCTGTCGCATTGGCGCTGTCGACGGCGTTGATTGGGTATGCCATGCGGGATGGCATCAATTTCTTCCGTTCGCCCAGCGAGGTGATCGCCGAGCCCCCGAAGCCGACCGCAGTGTTTCGGATTGGCGGACTGGTCGAAGAGGGCTCGATTGTGCGTGGGCAGGGAGAGACAGTGCGATTTGTTGTAACCGATGGCGGCGAAAGCGTTCCAGTGGCATTCACCGGAGTTCTGCCGGACCTGTTCTCGGAGAATCAGGGGATGATCGGCACCGGATCTTACGTAAACGGCGTTTTCGAAGCCACTGAAATTCTTGCCAAACACGATGAAACCTATATGCCGAAAGAGGTCGTCGATGCCCTGAAGGAACAGGGTGTCTATAAAGAGGTCGACGGAGGCTGATCCGGGCCTGATACCTAACTTCAAACAGGGGCGTTGCGTGCACATGGCACACAGCGCCCTTTTTCATTGCCACGGGTTAACTAATTTGCCCGAGCCTTTACGCAATCACAGGCGGAGGGTGCGATGCAGACGGTTCGGCAAATTGCGACTGAGATCGTGGGGCGTGAGGGTGGGTTCGTAGATGACCGGGATGATCCGGGCGGCGCGACAAACTATGGTGTGACCGTTCATACCATGCGGCGTCTGGGTCTGGATTTGTCCGGTGATGGAGTGGTGGACCGGACGGATGTTCGAAGGCTCAGCAAAGCGCAGGCCATTGATATTTTCGTCCGACATTATTTTGAGCTTCCGCGCCTGAGACTGTTGCCCGAGATTGTCCAGCCCTCGGTGTTCGACATGTATGTCAATGCTGGTGCGCAGGCAGTCCGCATTCTGCAGCGATTGTTGCGCGAAATGGGTTTCGACGTGGTGGTGGACGGGGTTGTCGGGCCACAGACAGCTCGGGCATGCCGAAGCGCGGCCAAGTCTGACCCGGTTACCTTTGCAGATGCCTATGGGGTTGCACGCCGCAACTATTACTTCCGTCTTGCGGATCGAAGGCCCGCGTCCCGGAAATTCGCGCGCAGTAGGGCGGGCGGTAAAGGAGGCTGGATCCGGCGGGCGGAAGAGTTTGTTTCACCCTCCTATCACCTGACGGACACAGAGTTTCAAAAGAGGGTTTCACGATGGGATTGATCTCGGGTATTTTGGCTTTTCTGTTTGGAAACGAGCGCAACATCATACGAGAAACCGCCGAGGTCTTTCGGGAAAATGCAGAAAGCGGCGCCGAGAGGAGTTTGCAGATTCGACAGCAGGCTGTCAGTCAGTTCGGGGCAGAATTTCAGGGCTCTGGAAAAACTCCGTTTGATCGGTTTATCGACGGTCTTAACCGCCTGCCCAGGCCCGCGATGGCACTGGGAACGCTTGGTCTTTTTGTGGCGGCGATGGTCGATCCGATCTGGTTTTCGGCGCGTATGCAGGGGATCGCCCTGGTACCCGAGCCGTTGTGGTGGTTGCTGGGGGTGATCGTGTCCTTCTATTTCGGCGCGCGGCATCAGGCCAAGGTGCAAGAATTGCAACGCGAAATTTCGGCCACAATGATGCGCACTCCGCAGGTGCTTGAAAGCCTAAAGGCGCTGGCTGAGATGCGTAGCGACGGCGTGGGCGTGGCCAAATCCGGCCCCGACGCGGCACTGACAGCAGCCGTAATAAAACCTGACGAAAACCTTGCGTTAGAGACATGGCGGCGCAAAAGGACCGGCTGACCCGCGACACTATGTTCGCGGCAAGGGGGCGAAAGTGATTGGTGCTGGTCACGCAACAGGATTATATCTGGGGCATGATTACAGAACTTGGCCATTTCGCCCTGATCCTCGCCTTCCTCGTCGCAATCGTGCAGTCGATCGTTCCCTTGATCGGCGCAGCCAAACGCTGGGTCGGCTGGATGGGGGTCGCGGAACCCGCCGCAATCGTCCAGTTCTTGCTGGTTTCTTTCTCGTTCGGAGCCTTGGTCTGGGCGTTCGTGACTTCGGACTTTTCCCTGCGTGTGGTCGTCGAGAACAGCCATTCGGCCAAGCCGATGCTGTACAAGATCAGCGGGACATGGGGAAACCACGAGGGCTCGATGCTGTTGTGGGTTCTTATCGTGTCATTGTTCGGAGCGATGGCTGCTTTTTTTGGGGGTGGCTTGCCACCGACATTGAAAGCTCGGGTTCTGTCGGTTCAATCGATGATTGCGGTGGCGTTTCTTGCGTTCATCCTGTTTACCTCGAACCCCTTTGATCGGCTGATCGTCGCCCCGTTTGACGGTCGCGACCTAAACCCGTTGTTGCAGGATCCCGGCTTGGCCTTCCATCCGCCGTTCCTGTATCTGGGTTATGTGGGGCTTAGCATGGCCTTCAGCTTTGCCGTCGCCGCCCTGATCGAAGGGCGCGTTGATGCCGCATGGGGCCGCTGGGTGCGTCCTTGGACCCTGGCCGCGTGGATATTCTTGACCATTGGCATCGCTCTGGGATCATGGTGGGCCTATTACGAACTGGGTTGGGGCGGTTTCTGGTTTTGGGACCCGGTGGAAAACGCCTCGTTCATGCCATGGCTTTTGGCCGCTGCTCTGTTGCATTCCGCCATCGTGGTTGAAAAACGCGAAGCGTTGAAAAGCTGGACCATCCTGTTGGCCATCATCGCATTTGGCTTTTCGCTGATCGGGACATTCATCGTGCGGTCGGGCTTGCTGACATCTGTGCATGCCTTTGCAAATGACCCGGAACGCGGCGTCTTTATCCTGATCATTCTGGTGCTCTTCATCGGTGGGGCACTGACCCTGTTCGCGGCCCGCGCGCAAGCGATGGAGGCAAAGGGTGTGTTCAGCGTGGTCAGCCGAGAAAGCGCGCTGATTCTAAACAACATTCTGCTGGCCGTCAGCTGTTTCGTGGTGTTTTTCGGAACGATGTGGCCGATGGTGGCCGAGATGGCGTTCGACCGTAAGCTCTCGGTCGGGGCGCCATTCTTCAATGCGGCCTTTACTCCCTTTATGGTCGCCTTGGGTATCGCATTGCCAATAGGGTCCATGTTGCCATGGAAGCGGGGCAAATTGGGAAAGACGGCCTATTCCCTGCGCTATGTGTTCATCTTGTCGGTCGCATTGGCCCTGTTGGTTTGGGTTATGCAGACCGGACGCAGCGCCCTTGGGCCAATCGGTCTGTTTCTGGGGGCCTGGATCACCTTAGGTGCGGCCGTTGACTTGTGGAGCCGTACCGGTCGCAAGGGCAGCATCCAACGTCTGTTCCGCTTGCCGGGCGCGGACTGGGGTAAAGCGGTGGCTCATACCGGGCTTGGCGTGACTATCTTTGCCATTGCCGGTCTGACCGCGTGGGAAGTTGAAGATATCCGCGTTGCGCAGCCCGGTCAGCCGTTTGAAGTAGGGCAGTTCACACTGACGCTTGGAAACGTCCGCGAAGTTAAGGGACCGAACTATTTCTCAACCACTGCGGATGTTCAGGTTGAAAAGAACGGGCGGTCTATGGGCACGCTGCATCCCGAGAAACGCAATTACCCCGTTGCCCGGATGCCTACCACCGAGGCGGCGATCGACTACCGCTTTTGGGGCGACCTCTATGTCGTGATAGGGGACCAGCAGGCCGATGGTGGTTGGGTCATGCGGACTTACATCAAACCTCTGGCCAACTGGATCTGGGGCGGATGTATCCTGATGGCATTGGGCGGGCTTCTTAGCCTGACGGACCGCAGGTTCCGGGTGGCAGCGGGTGCGCGCAAAGCACCCTCGGGCGGAGTACCGGCGGAATGAAGCGTCTGATCCTGATTTTCGCCCTGATCGCATCGCCCTTGTTTGCGGTGCAGCCAGACGAGGTACTGGAGGACCCGGTCCTGGAGCAACGCGCGCGTGACCTGAGCACCGGTCTGCGCTGTCTCGTTTGCCGCAACGAAAGCATCGACGAAAGCAATGCCGAACTTGCCCGCGATCTGCGTTTGTTGTTGCGCGAACGACTGGTCGCGGGCGATACAGATGAAGAAGCGGTCGATTTTATCGTGGATCGTTACGGTGAATACGTTCTGTTAAAGCCTACGGTTACGGGGGCGAACCTGATGCTTTGGCTGGCCGGTCCGATCATGCTGTTGATCGCCGCCGTGATAGGCTGGAGTTTTTTACGCAACCGATCTCAGGCGGTGGGCACTGAAGTCAAGGACGGCCTCAGCGAAGCTGAGAAAGAACGCCTGCGCCAGATTCTTGACGACTGACCCACCGTATTTCTTTCCCTTCGTCTTGAATTGAGTCAGGGTTCCCTAATGCCGTGAGCATGGGGAGAGGACTACATGGACTATGAGGCTATACTGCTGGAAATCACTGACAATCTGGCAGTGGTAACCCTGAACCGGCCCGACAAGATGAACGCGCTGACCGCACAGATGCGGGCCGAGGTCACCCATGCGATGACGCATGCGGCCCGGCATGCGCGGGCAATCGTGCTGACAGGGGCAGGGGGCGCATTCTGCTCGGGTCAGGACCTGGGCGATTCTTCCAGCACTGGCCGGATTGATCTGGAACGCACACTGCGCGACGAATACGATCCCATGCTGGAATCCATCTACAACTGTCCGGTCCCAACCATCGCAGCCGTCAACGGACCAGCTGCCGGGGCCGGGGCGAACATTGCGCTCAGCGCCGATGTGGTGATTGCGACTGAAAGCGCGTATTTCCTGCAGGCGTTTTCCCGTATCGGCTTGATGCCGGATGCGGGCGGCACGTGGTTCCTGCCACGCCAGATGGGGTTCGCCAAGGCCATGGGGGCGGCTTTGTTCGCCGACAAGATCAGCGCCAGACAAGCGGATGAATGGGGCATGATCTGGGAAGCGGTGGCTGACGACGATTTCGACGCGCATTGGCGCAAGCGAGCTGCCTATCTGGCAAACGGACCGACCACCGCGTTTGGCGCGATCAAACAGGCAATCCGCGGAACTTACGACAACACTCTGCCGCGGCAACTGGAGATGGAGGCGCATTTGCAGGGCGACTGTGGCCGTTCGCGCGACTTTGCCGAAGGGGTAGTTGCCTTCATGGAAAAACGCCCCCCGAAATTCGAGGGGCGCTGAAAGATTTAAGCGCGGCGGCGGCGGCGATTGCGCCGTTCAGGCACTGCCGCATCGTCTCCGGTACCGTCCGAAGCTGATGAGAACGGGCCTAAAGCATCCGTGATCTGATCCAGCGTCGGGCGCGTGCCGCGGCTGGTTGTATCCAGTGCCTCGCGCATTTTGCGAAGGTGATCTGGCATGGTGCCACAGCACCCGCCGATGATCGTGGCACCCGCATCCCGTGCCATCGCGGCGTACTGCCCCATCAATTCAGGCGTGCCGTCATAGTGGATATGGCCATCGACATATTTCGGGATACCCGCGTTGCCTTTGGAAATCACTGGACGTTCGGTTCCCTGAGCCGCAAATCCAAGAACCGTGCGCAGGATGTCCGACGCGCCCGTGCCGCAGTTGGCACCGAATGCAATCGGCGGATTGGGCAGGGTTTCGACCAATTGAGCCAGATCTGCGGAGGTTACGCCCATCATGGTGCGTCCGGCAGTATCAAAGCTCATGGTGCCACACCAGGGCATGTCGGCCAGCGCAAAAGCTTCCGCCGCTGCTTTGAATTCCTCTGGTGCGCTGATGGTTTCGACCCATAGAACGTCCGCACCACCTTCTTTCAGCGCTTCGGCTTGCTCGTGAAACATCTCAACAGCGCCGGCATGGGACAGGCTGCCAATAGGTTCCATGATCTCACCGGTCGGACCAACAGAGCCTGCGACAACAACGGTGCGACCAGATTTGTCCGCCACTTCACGGCCCAGTTCGGCACCGATCCGATTCAACTCACCAACCCGGTTCTGGGCGTCGTGCAATTTCAGGCGCGCGGATGTGCCGCCGAAGGTGTTGGTCAGAAACAAGTCGCTGCCGGCGTCAACCGAACCTTGGTACAAAGCGCGGATTTTATCCGGTGCTTCGACATTCCACAGCTCGGGCGCGTCACCTGATTGCAGGCCCATATTGAACAAGTTCGTGCCTGTGGCACCATCGGCCAGCAAAGCATCATTTGTTTCCAGAAGTTTATTGAGCGCATTTGTCATGGGGGTATTCCCAAATAGCCGAATAGGGCCGTTAAAAATAGAGACGCCCCGTGTCTCATGACCGGGGCATCAAATCAAATTCATAAAACTCATGAAGATCATGAGCCGAGTGTTTTTTATTCGGTTTCGCTCAGGACCTGCGCTTTGGCTTGGGGTAAAAGCTCGGCCATTTTTGCGCGGATTTCCTCATCGGACGACAGCGCGCCCAAATCACCGGAAACCTTGCGCACGACATCTTCGTGCCCGGCCTCTTCGAAATCGGCGATTACTACGGTTTTGGCATAGGCTTCGGCGTCCTCGCCGGACTTGCCCATCTTTTCTGCAGCCCAGAGGCCCAGCAATCTGTTGCAGCGCGCCTGTGCTTTGAACTGCATTTCTTCGTCATGAGCGAATTTTGCTTCAAAAGCGTTTTCGCGTTCGTCAAAAGTGGTCATTGGTTGCGGACCTCATAGCTTACATCTTCTTAATTGATGATATGACTATAGCTGAGCGCCTGTGCAAGGGAATTGCGCTGCGTCAAAGCCTCTCGGTCCGCTGAACTTGCGGGAAAGTGGGGCTTGGACTATGAGAGCGCCAACGCGAAGGGACTCATTCCCTCGCCCCGGACTGGAAAGGTCGCTCATGGCGCGTCGCAAAAAGATTTACGAAGGTAAGGCCAAAATTCTGTATGAAGGCCCGGAACCCGGCACCATTGTGCAGTATTTCAAGGATGATGCCACCGCGTTCAATGCGGAGAAGAAAGATGTCATTGACGGTAAGGGCGTGCTGAACAACCGCCTGAGCGAGTTCTTCATGACCGGCCTCAACCAGATTGGCGTTCCGACTCATTTCATCCGTCGCCTGAACATGCGCGAGCAATTGGTGCGCAATTGCGAGATTGTTCCGCTTGAAATTATCGTTCGCAACTATGCCGCGGGAACAATGTCGAAACGTTTGGGCATTGCCGAAGGTACGCAACTGCCGCGCCCGATTGTCGAATATTGCTATAAAGACGACGCGTTGGGTGATCCGCTGGTTACTGAGGAACACATCGCTGCCTTTGGCTGGGCCAGCCAACAGGACATGGACGATATCCTGAGCCTCGCGCTGCGCGTCAATGACTTTATGAGCGGCATGATGCTGGCTGTCGGCATTCGTCTGGTCGATTTCAAGATCGAGATTGGCCGCGTTTACGACGGGGATTTCCAGCGTTTGATCGTGGCCGATGAAATCAGCCCCGACAGTTGCCGTCTATGGGATATCGAAACCGGTCAAAAATTGGACAAAGACGTATTCCGCCGCGATCTGGGCAGTCTGACGGACGCCTATTCCGAAGTCGCACGCCGGCTGGGCGTTTTGCCGAAAAGTAACGTCGCTAAGCCTACGCTGATCAACTGATCACAGGGGCGAACAGCATTTTGTTAAAAGCACTGCTTTACCCAAAGCGGTGCTTTTTTCTTTGTATCTAGCGGTTTGACAGGGTTACTGGTTGTCCGGCATTGTCGGGCAAATAGGAAAACGAGGGTGGCGCTATACATGGCCGAATTGTTTGATCAGGCAGTTTTTCTAAAGTTCCTTGCAGCCCTTCTGGCGATTTTCAACCCGCTCTACGGCATCCCGATTTTTCTTAGCATGACGAAAGGGTATTCGGCCCCCGAACGCCGGCGGGTAGCGTTTATCGTGACGGGTACGGTGATTATAATCGGTCTGATAGCGGTTGTGATCGGAGAAGAGATCCTGGCTGTGTTCGGGATCGACATACCCTCGTTCCGTATTGCCGGGGGTCTGATCATCTTCGGTATTGGTATGTCGATGCTGAACGCGTCGGACAGGCCACAAGGGGATCAGCAAGCTGTGGAGGAGGGGCATAAGAAAAAAGAAAACATCGCCGTTGTACCGCTTGCAATTCCGTTGACTATTGGGCCCGGCACTATTGCGATAACAATCGTCTACTCTCATACGCTTAGCGATGGTGCCGAAGTGGTGACGCTTGGCACGGCAATCGTAATCGCTTGTTTGATCGTTGGCTTAGGCTTGTTGTTCGCCGATCCGATCTCGCGCTTATTGGGGATGACGATGATTAATGTCATCACGCGTGTCATGGCTCTCATACTTGTGGCGGTCGCAATCGAGATGGTTTTGACAGGCACGTTCAATGCAATTGACGCGCACTATCCTGGTCTGATTTCCGGGGGTGGCGGGTAGCGGGCATAAGTGCGGTCATCTGCCCACTTCAAGAAGGGTTGTCGAACGCCTTTCAGCACGTTATCCCCCGCGCAACGGAACGGGCCGACAATATCGGCCCTCAGCTGGAGTTGCGAGAATGAAAGCACGTGTGCATGTGATGCTCAAAAACGGGGTCCTCGACCCGCAGGGTGAGGCGGTGCGTCACGCATTGGGTGCCATGGGCTTTGATCAGGTCGAAGGCGTGCGGCAGGGCAAGGTGATCGACCTTGAGCTGGCCGAAGGCGCGACCGAGGCGGACATCACCGAGATGTGCGAAAAGCTGTTGGCCAACACGGTCATCGAACGCTACGAAATCGAACTGGTCTGAACCTTATCCCCGGAGGCCCCGCCATGCGCGCAGCTGTCATCGTATTCCCAGGCTCAAACTGTGACCGGGATCTTGCCGTCGCTTTCGAACAGGCAGGTTTTGAGGTCGATATGGTCTGGCACAAGGACGCCGCGCTGCCTGAAGGTGTGGATATCGTCGGCGTTCCGGGTGGCTTTTCCTACGGCGATTACCTGCGCTGCGGCGCCATTGCTGCGCAGTCACCGATCTGCAAAGCCGTGGTCGAACATACCAAACGTGGCGGTTATGCCATTGGTGTCTGCAACGGGTTTCAGATATTGACTGAAACCGGCATCCTGCCGGGCGCTTTGCTGCGCAATGCCGGTTTGAAATACATTTGCCGCACGGTCGGTCTGAAGGTGGAAACCAGCGACAGCGCGTTCACCGAAGGTTACAATGCGGGCGATGTGATCGGTATTCCAATCGCGCACCATGACGGTAACTATTTTGCGGATGACGCCACACTGGCCAAACTGCAGGATCAGGATCGGGTCGCGTTCACCTATACCGAGAATCCGAACGGCTCGGTCGGGGATATCGCCGGTATTCTGTCTGAAAATCGCCGGGTGCTGGGAATGATGCCACACCCTGAACGTGCGGCGGATGACGGCCATGGTGGAACGGACGGAACGGCATTGTTCCGCGCATTGTCTGGTGTTCTTGCCCCAGCGTGACTTGAGGTTATGATCCAGCCCGCGTAACTTTCTGGGATGAGTACCGAAGTTCGCTCTGGCTGGTCCTTTCTGACAAAACCGTTTCGTGGTGCGCCATTGGGTTGGCGGCTGCGCTTGGCGATTATCATTCTTTTGATCGCAACGTTCACCACGGTTTATGTAACCAACCGTCTTCTGACGGACCGGTTTACTGAATCAACACGAAACCGGGCCGAAGTGCGGCTGGCGTTGTATTCCGGCAACTTGCTGAGCGAACTGCGCCGAAACGCAATTGTTCCGCAGCTTTTAGCACGCGACCCGACGTTGATTTCCGCGCTGCAGTCCAGTGACTATTCCCTTTCCACCCAGCGTTTGATTTCGTTTGTCGAAGAGATTGGCGCGGCCTCGCTGATGTTGCTTGACGGGGACGGGCGAACTGTTGCGGCCACTGATCGTGCTCGCTTGGGAGAACCACACCGGAGTTCGCCGTATTTCATTGATGCAGTGCGGGCGAATTCGACGATCTTCACCGTTATTGAAAAGGAATCGGGCGGCTACAGCTTTGTCTATTCAAGACGAATGGAAGCCAATGCCGACGTTCTGGGCGTCATCGTGGTCGAGGTCGATCTGCAGAAATTCGAACGCGCCTGGGCAGGTATTTCCGACGCTGTAATGGTGACTGACAGTACCGGAACGATCATTCTGTCGACTGAACCGCAATGGCGGGGGCTTGAAGAAAACGCCGCGTTGCTTCGCCAGCCGGCGCAAGGTGCCATTCAGCGGGCAATACGCGCCACAACCGACTGGACCGCGTTGCCGCCAGACGCCTATCTGCAGGGTGAGGCGGTGATGCGGATGGAAACGCGCATCCCGTTCCGGGGATGGAAAATGACGTCGTTCACCACTTACGAGTCGATTCGGGAAAAGGTTAACAGCGTTATCGCGCTCGAGATCATGGGTTTTGCGATTCTTCTGGCACTGGCCTTCTATGCGCTTAGCCGTCGAGCCACGTTCCGCATGGCGTTGTTCCAGCGCGAGTCGGCAGAGCTTCGCGCATTGAACTCAAGGCTAAAGCGGGAAATTGCTGAGCGGGAAAGGGTTGAAAAAACACTGGAAGTTGCCGAACAGACGCTGGCGCAAAGCTCGAAACTGGCCGCTTTGGGTGAGATGTCGGCGGCCGTGAGTCACGAGCTAAATCAACCCCTGGCTGCAATGAAGACCTACCTGGCTGGCGCACGTCTTTTGCTGCGTCGGAACCGGCCTGAGGAGGCGTTGGCAAGCTTTGGTCGGATCGATGGTCTGATCGAAAGGATGGGGGCGATTACCCGCCAGCTCAAATCCTACGCGCGTAAGGGTGCGGATACGTTTTCCCCAGTAAATCTTAGTGAAGCGCTGGCATCGTCGCTGTCCATGATGGAGCCGCAACTGCGCCAGCGTCACGTCAAGATCACCCAGATACTGCCGGACGAACCGGTGTCAGTTATGGGCGATCGGATGCGGATCGAGCAGGTGATGGTGAACCTCTTGCGTAATGCGCTGGACGCCACCAAATCAGTATCCGAACCGGATATCGAAATCATACTGGCAGCGGGCGATACAGCGGTGCTGACAGTGCGCGATAACGGCTATGGAATCGAGAACATCGAAAATCTGTTCGAACCGTTCTATACTACGAAACAGCCCGGCGACGGGGTCGGTCTGGGGCTTGCCATCTCTTCCGGGATCGTGAACGACCATGGCGGAAGGCTGACTGCACGAAACAGCCCACAAGGCGGGGCCGTGTTCGAGATGCAGTTGCCGATACTGGGAAGCGACGGCCTAGAGGCCGCGGAATAACGAGGAATGACTATGGCACAGGCCATGAAGATCGCCATTGTGGATGACGAACAGGACATGCGCCAGTCGATCAGCCAATGGCTGGCACTGTCGGGATATGACACGGAAACCTTCGCCAGCGCCGAGGACGCGCTGAAAGTGTTGGGACCGGAATATCCGGGTATCGTGATCTCGGATATCAAAATGCCCGGCATGGACGGCATTCAGCTCCTGAAAAAGCTTATGGGCGCCGACAGTACGTTGCCGGTCATCATGATCACCGGTCATGGCGATGTGCCGATGGCGGTAGAAGCGATGCGCGTTGGGGCGTTTGATTTCCTAGAAAAGCCCTTTAACCCTGATCGCATGTCGGAACTGGCCAAACGCGCCAGCAATGCGCGCCGACTGACCTTGGACAACCGTGCCTTGCGGCGCGAGCTGTCGGGCGGAACCCAAATCATGAACAAGTTGATCGGCGCCAGCCCGGTTATGGAGCGCCTTCGTGAGGATATCCTAGATCTGGGGCAGGCCGATGGCCATGTGCTGATCGACGGTGAGACCGGCACTGGTAAGACACTTGTGGCCCACGCTTTGCACGCGGTTGGCAGCCGTGCTGGCAAGAAGTTCGTTCTGGTGTCCTGTGCCGCGCTTGAGGAGGAGGCGCTGTCAAAACGCCTGTTTGGCCCGATGATGCCGGAAGACGCGCAATTGCCAGCGATCGAAGAGGCGCGAGGCGGTACACTTGTGCTGGAAGACGTAGAGGCGTTGAGCGATACGCTGCAGGCCCGGTTACTGAGCGTGATGAACGATCAAGGAACGCCGGCCGAAACCCGGATCATCGCAATTTCGAACCTGCAAGAAGCAGGCAAGACCAGCGAAGACGTTCTGCGCCCGGACCTGTTCTATCGTCTTGCTGCATTGCGGATCACCATGCCGCCTTTGCGTCAGCGTGGCGAGGATATCCTGACGCTGTTCACCCGGCTGAGTGAGCAGTTCTCGGAAGAATATGGCTGTGACGCGCCACAGGTAAGTGCACAGGAAGCGGCTCAGCTTTTGCAAGCGCCGTGGCCGGGCAATGTGCGGCAATTGATCAACATTGCGGAACGGGCCGTTTTGCAATCACGGCGCGGTTCCGGAACGATAGCGTCGCTGTTGATGTCCGATCATGAAGAAATGCAGCCCGTGATGACGACTGAAGGCAAGCCGCTCAAGGAATATGTCGAGGCGTTCGAGCGGATGCTGATCGACAACACGATGCGGCGCCACAAGGGTTCGATTGCATCTGTGATGGACGAACTTTGTTTGCCACGTCGGACCTTGAACGAGAAGATGGCGAAATACGGGCTGCAGCGCTCGGACTATTTGTAAGAAAGAGAGGGGGGCCAGCCCCCTTTTGAGCCTGCGGTTCAAATCACCCCCGGGATATTTTTGGCCAGATGAAGTGATCCCGGGGCTTTGTGTTGTTCTTCTCGCAGTTTGCCCATTGTGTTTTCCACAGGACTGCTTTTATTGTATCTGGACGGGCAGGGCTCATTTGCGCCCCAAAGTCCCGAATCTTTGAGTTTCGCTGCTCTGTCGTTGATGGTGATCAATCCCGCAAGGCAAAGCAGACCGATTATGCCCCCAAGGGGGCAGCTGAACGCCTGAGCCCGCAAAAGCGAGCGAAAGGAATAAATGGGCAGGCAGCGGTTAGATCTGCGCCTGTCGGAGAAGAACCGCGATGACGCGCGCGCAACGATTGAGTATACGGGCAGGGGGCCACAGCGCCAGACCCTGCCGCGCGCCGTCCGAAATCGCCCTGACAAGACACCACCCCAAAAGCGCCCGTCCCCCCGGACGGGAAAGGACAACGCGTTTGGCGCGGTGCACCAAGGACACATGGCTAAGAAAATGCTTATCGATGCCACCCACGCGGAGGAAACCCGCGTCGTGGTGGTTGACGGAAACAAGGTTGAGGAGTTCGACTTTGAATCCGAAAATAAACGCCAGCTTGCTGGCAACATCTATCTTGCAAAAGTAACCCGGGTCGAACCGTCCCTACAGGCGGCTTTTGTGGATTACGGCGGGAACCGGCACGGTTTCCTGGCGTTTTCGGAGATCCATCCGGATTACTATCAGATTCCGGTCGCAGATCGCGAAGCGCTGATGGAAGAAGAGCGCGCCTATGCCGAGGCAATGAAGGCGCGGGATGAAGCCGAAGAGTCGAAGCCTAAAAAGCGTCGCTCGCGTTCGCGCACGAAGGCTGCGGATGTAAAATCCGATGATGCCGTAGAGTCGATTGAGGTTTCATCCGAACCCACCGGCATGGAAACCATCGATCTGGACGAAGGTGAAGAAGGAGCCGACATGTCGGTTCCGGAAGGCACCTCTCCGGCTGATCGTGTGGCCGAAACTCCGGTGGAAGAGCCGGTCGATGCCGAAGTAACCAAAGAGCAACCTATTGAAGCTGAATCTTCGGAAGAGCCAGTTGATGCTGAGGTTGTGGCAGAAGCAGAAGGTGCTGCTGAGGTCGAGGAAGTGGCCGAAGCCCCTGCAGAAGCTGAGGAGGCAGCCGCCGATGGTACTCAGCATGACTCTGTCGAAGCTGCCGCAGAGGAATCCGTTGAAGATTCCGAGGTTGGCGGTGACGAACCAGAGGCAGCCGTAGAAGAGTTTGAAGCCTCTGAGGACACCACGTCTGAAGATGACGAAAAGTCCGATGTCGAAGCGCGTGCTGATGCGACCTCGAAGGACGATTCAATCGAATCCGTCGCCGACGAAGATGACAGCGAAGACATTCGCCCGGTGCGTAAGCCGCGGCCACGTCGCTATAAGATTCAAGAGGTTATAAAGGTCCGCCAGGTCTTGCTGGTGCAGGTCGTAAAGGAAGAACGTGGCAACAAGGGTGCTGCTCTGACCACCTACTTGTCTCTGGCAGGTCGGTATTGCGTTCTGATGCCTAACACGGCGCGTGGGGGCGGGATCAGCCGCAAAATCACCAATGCGCCGGACCGTAAGAAACTTAAGGAAATCGCGGCGGAAATCGACGTGCCAACCGGAGCCGGGCTCATCATCCGGACCGCCGGCGCCAAGCGTACTAAATCCGAGATCAAGCGTGATTATGAATACCTACAACGCATGTGGGAGCAGATCCGCGAACTGACGCTGAAATCGATTGCGCCGGCAAAAATCTATGAGGAAGGCGATCTGATCAAACGGTCGATCCGCGATCTTTATAACCGCGAAATCGATGAAGTTCTGGTTGAAGGCGAGGGCGGTTATCGCATCGCCAAAGACTTCATGAAGATGATCATGCCGTCACACGCGAAGAACGTGAAACGGTACGAGGATGCGCTGCCTTTGTTCGCGCGCTATCAGGTCGAAAGCTATCTGGCCGGAATGTTCAACCCGACCGTTCAGCTGAAATCCGGTGGCTATATCGTGATCGGCGTGACCGAAGCGCTGGTCGCGATTGACGTGAACTCCGGCCGGGCAACCAAGGAAGGCTCGATCGAAGAAACCGCGCTCAAGACCAACCTGGAAGCCGCCGAAGAGGTTGCGCGCCAGCTTCGTCTGCGCGATCTGGCTGGTCTGATCGTCATCGACTTCATCGACATGGACGAGCGCAAGAACAACCTGGCCGTCGAAAAGCGTATGAAGGAACGGCTGAAAACTGACCGCGCGCGTATTCAGGTCGGCCGTATCTCGGGCTTTGGCCTTATGGAGATGAGCCGCCAGCGTCTGCGTCCCGGTATGTTGGAGGCGACTACGCAGCCTTGCCCGGCATGCCACGGCACTGGCCTGATCCGTTCGGATGACAATATGGCGCTGACCATCTTGCGTCAGATTGAGGAAGAAGGCACCCGCCGCCGTTCACGCGAAGTACTGGTTCGCTGCCCTGTCAGCATCGCCAACTTCCTGATGAACCAGAAACGCGAGCATATTGCACAGATTGAGGCCCGTTATGGCCTGTCTGTACGTGTTGAAGGCGACGTACATCTGGTCAGCCCGGATTTCTCGATGGAGAAATTCAAGACGGCAAGCCGGATCGTTCCCGAAGCCAGCGCGCCCGTTGTTTCCGTGGATGCGTCCCTGATGGATCTTGTCGACGCCAGCGAGGAAGAGCCAGTCGAAGAGGAAACCACCGTTCAGGCCGAAGAGGACGCCAAGCCCAAGCGCAAACGTCGTCGTCGCCGTCGGAAAAAGAGCAATGGTTCTGACGAAACTCCTGAGGTGAACGCTGAAGAGGGTGACGCAGCGGCGTCCGAGGAATCGGATGAAGCCAAAACCGAAGCGGCGGATGACGCAAAACCTGAGGGTGAAGCATCTGATCCTGCCGAAGAAGAAAAAGCGGCCAAGCCCAAGCGTCGCCGTGCACCGCGCCGCAAGAAGAAGGACGCGGAACCTGTTGAAGCTACGGAAGAAGTCGCCGCTGAAGCTGTTGTGAGCAAGGATGCCCAGGCCGCAAGCCCTGAAGCACCGGCCGAGGAAACTGGTGTGACAGATGCACCTGTGGAAGCGCCTGCCGAAAAAGTTGAACAAACTGAAACAGCGGCAGAGCAGCTCCCGCCCGAAGCGGAAAGCGTCGTTGAAGAACAGGTTGAACGTGCAGAGGCCGAACAACCCGAACCTGTGGCCGAAGTGGCCGCAGAAGACCCGCAAGAACCAGCGGACATAATGGTTGAAGAAGCCCCTGAGCCGGTTCTGGAGGTCGTAGCCGAAGAACCGGAGCAGCCGGCCAAACCCAAGCGGCGTGGTTGGTGGTCACTGGGTCAGTAACAAGAAGAGGCGGGCCATGTGCCCGCCTTTTTCTTTTGGGCCGATCTTAGTGAGATTTCTGGATCATATAGATCTGATGGCCGTCTGCGTCTTCCTGCGACAGCAATTGGTGCCCGCTCTCAGAGCAGAAATGCGGGACATCAATTATGGCGGCAGGATCATCTGCCAGTACGCGCAAAACGGCCCCCGCAGGCATGGATTTCAAACGCTTGCGCGCTTTGAGGACGGGCAGAGGGCACAACAGACCCAGCGCATCGAGTGTTTCTGACGGATTTGACATAAGGTTCAGATATTTCCACTTTGGCGGGGTGTCCAGCGTGCAACCACGAGGATGTGACCGATTGGCCCCGTGACGTTGGCCGCCTCATACCATATGTGCTTGAACATGTTCGGAATAGATATCATAGACGCGGGCCTGCTGCCTGCCATGTTCATCGCGATGCTGGGCGGGCTGATCAGCTTTCTGTCGCCCTGCGTTCTGCCCATCGTTCCGCCGTACCTGGCGTATATGAGCGGCGTGACGATCAACGAAATGCAGGATGAGGCGAAAGCACGCCGCAAGGCAACCTTGGCCGCTCTGTTCTTTGTTCTGGGCCTGTCTACGGTGTTTTTGTTGCTGGGCTTCACCGCTTCTGCCTTTGGGGTGTTTGTCCTGCAAAACCAGGTGTTGTTCGCAAAGATCTCTGGCGCAGTGGTCATCGTCTTTGGCCTGCATTTTCTGAACGTCTTCCGTATTCCGTTTCTGGACCGTGAGGCCCGGATTGAGACTGGTGATTCTGGTGGATCAGTGTTTGGCGCTTATATCCTTGGTCTGGCCTTTGCGTTTGGCTGGACACCGTGCATTGGGCCGCAGCTGGGCGCAATCCTGTCGCTGGCCGCGTCCGAGACCTCGGTCGCGCGGGGAACCCTATTGTTGGGCGTCTATGCTGCGGGCTTGGGTATTCCATTTCTGCTTGCTGCAATGTTCCTGAACCGGTCTATGTCGGTGATGAACCGGATCAAGCCTTACATGGGCACGATCGAAAAGGTGATGGGGGGCTTGTTGCTCTTCGTGGGCATCATGCTGATCACAGGGCTGTTCACTGAATTCAGCTGGTGGCTGTTAGAGACATTCCCGGCGCTGGCGAATTTCGGATGATCTGCTGATCTGACTTACCTTGACGCTTAGCCTGCGTTAACCTGCGCTGCAGAAGGTAAGGCCATGAGCAGTCAGAATAATCAACCTCGGGTGTGTAAACGCCGGGTATTCTATATTCCCGGCTATGACCCGATACCGCCGCGGCGGTATCGTGAGCTTTATCGTACCGAAGGCTCGCTGCAGGCGGAGATATCCGGTTATGAGATTTCGGTGTCCGCCAAGTCAGACGATGGACCATATGGATGGCACGTCACTTCCCGGCAGGATGATGATGAAGTTCAGGCCGATGTGAGTGTTTTGGTCTGGTCGGATCTGGTGCGTGACAGCATGTCCAACTCAATCCCGGCGACCTATCTGCAATTGGTGCAGACCGCATGGACCTATATGTCCTCAGGAACGCTGTGGCGCCTGATGCAGCTGCGCAAAGGACCGGTGATTGCTGCACTGTACCCGGTTGGAATGTTGGTGGCTCAAATGCTGTTGGCGATCCTGCTAGCCGGGGCCATGACATGGGTTTTGACGCCGTTTATCGATTGGTTGGGCGTAATACTTGCAGTTGGTGCCGGCTACGGTCTGATGCGCTGGTTTCGCCAGCAAGACGGCCAACTTTTTGCCTATTACCTGATGCATGATTATGCCTATTCCGCGAAACTCAAAGGGGCGACGCCAGTTGAATTACGCAATCGCCTGCGTGCATTCAGTGCGTTGATCCAAGAGGCGCTGAATTCAGACGCAGACGAGGTGCTGGTCGTCGGCCATAGCTCAGGGGCCCATCTGGGTGTCAGTGTTCTGGCCGATGTTATCCGAGAAAGCAGGCAGCGCGACAATAGCCCCGCGTTTTCGTTCCTGACATTGGGGCAGGTCGTGCCCATGGTGTCATTTCTACCCGAGGCGCAGGGTTTGAGGGCGGATTTGCAATTCTTGTCCACGCAGGAAGGCCTGACCTGGGTCGACGTCTCGGCCCCCGGCGATGGTTGTTCTTTTGCGCTGTGCGATCCGGTTTCTGTCAGCGGTGTCGCCACCGCCGAAAAGAAATGGCCGCTGGTTCTGTCTGCGGCCTTTACACAGACCCTGTCCCCCGAACGCTGGAAGAACTTGCGATGGAAATTCTTCCGCCTGCATTTCCAGTATCTCTGCGCCTTCGACAAGCCCGATCGGTATGACTATTTTCGCATCACTGCCGGGCCTCAAACCTTAGGTCAGAGGTTTGAGGGGCGGGCACCGTCGAAATCGCGGATGGATAAGCCGGTCTCAAAATACATCTCGGTGAAGGCATGACGCCGCCCAAGCCAACTTCGCGCCCTGATAAAGTATCGCTTTGGCGGTATCTGAGGTTGTTTCGCAAGGACATTCTGTCAGCCCAACCCCATAGGCTGTACCGCGCCTGGATGGCCGAATTTCGCACGCCGTTCTTTCGATCATATTTGGTAAATCAGCCAGAATTGATCGACACAGTTCTGAAAAAACGCCCTGATGATTTTCCCAAATCAAACCGCATAAGTGAAGGGCTGCGTCCGTTGCTGGGGGACTCTGTCTTCCTGACCAATGGGGACACCTGGAAGAGGCAGCGCAGGATCATTGATCCCGCGTTCGAAGGCGGCCGTTTGAAAGATACCTTTCCGGCGATGCACGCGGCTGGTCAAGCAGCGGTGGATCGGTTGCGTCCGCAGTCAGGTGGTGTCGTTGAGTTTGAAGAGGTCACCAGCCATATCGCGGCGGATGTCATTTTTCGCACCTTGTATTCGGTGCCCATCGAACACGAAATTGCCGCTCGGGTTTTTGACAAGTTTCGCAGCTATCAGCGCGAACAACCCATTCTGAACATTGCGGCCTTTGTCCCTCTACCAAAATGGTTGCCGCGATTGCATTCGAGACGCACCAAGAAGAATGCAAAGGATATCAGGTCGCTAATCCAGAGACTTACGGCGGATCGGGCTGAACTGATCGCTCGTGGTGGCGCTCCGAATGATCTGGCAACCAAGATCATGACCACGCGTGATCCCGAAACCGGGCGTGGGTTTGACACGCAGGAAATGGTCGATCAGGTGGCGATCTTCTTTCTTGCCGGGCACGAAACCAGCGCGTCCGCACTGGCGTGGACGTTGTACCTGATGGCCATGTATCCCGAATGGCAGGACAGGCTGGCCGAGGAATCTGTGGCGCTCGACACGCCCGATTTTTCTGTAATGTCGCGGCTAAAGCTTAGCCGGGATGTGTTCCGCGAAGCGCTGCGGCTTTATCCGCCCGTGCCGATGATGGTTCGAGAAGCGAAATGCCCCGAACGTTTCCGCAATAGGGCTGTCGCCGAAGGGTCGCAAATCGTGATCAGCCCGTGGCATCTGCATCGGCAGGAAAGGCTCTGGGAACGTCCCGACGAATTTGATCCGACCCGGTGGGGAACTGAGAATGGAAAGACCTGTCAGCGCAACGCGTACATTCCATTCTCGACAGGATCCCGCGTATGTCCCGGTGCCGGGTTCGCCATGATCGAGGGGCCGCTTCTGTTATCCATGCTGTTGCGACACTACCGGTTCGAGTTGGTCGCGGGACAAACGCCGGTTCCAGTCGCACATTTGACCGTTCGGTCGAAAGATGGAATTTGGTTGCGCTTGGTTGAGCGCTAACAAACTACCATCCTTTCACGCCTTGCTGTATGCGGTTTGAAATCGCGGAATCATTTTGAACGGGAAAGTCTTATGTCATCAGCAGAACAGCGCACACAAATGTCCAACGGCGCAGGATTCATCGCAGCATTGGATCAAAGCGGCGGCTCGACCCCCAAGGCGCTGGCGCTTTATGGCGTGGACGCATCTGAATACAGCTCGGACGAAGAGATGTTCGGTGAAATCCAGAAAATGCGCGCGCGGATCATTCTAGCGGACGATTTCACCAAGGACAAAGTGATCGGCGCGATCCTGTTCGAACGCACTCTGGGGGAGCTAATTGATGGTCAGAAGGTCGCGGACTATTTGTGGTCAGTGAAAGGCATTGTACCTTTCCTCAAGATTGACAAAGGCTTGGAAGACGAAGCGAATGGCGTTCAGTTGATGAAACCCATTCCGGGTCTGGCCGAGACACTGGCCAAGGCCAACGGTGTTTTTGGCACCAAGGAGCGCTCGGTCATTCATGAGGCCAACGCGGAAGGAATCGCGGCAGTTGTTGCACAACAGTTCGACGTTGCGCGCGAAGTTGTGGCTGCCGGAATGGTTCCAATTGTTGAGCCCGAGGTGAACATCAACTCCGCCACCAAAGCCCAAGCCGAAGACATCCTGAAGGCCGAAATCCTGAAGAACCTTGATCAGTTGGCTGAGGGACAGGACGTAATGCTCAAGTTGACGATCCCCAGCCAGGCCAACCTGTATGATGAATTGGCCGATCATCCGCGTGTTCTGCGTGTGGTTGCACTGTCGGGCGGTTATTCGACGGAACAGGCCTGCGATTTGCTTGGCCAGAACGGTAAGATGATCGCGTCCTTCTCGCGCGCGCTGACCGAAGGATTGTCAAAAAAGCAATCAGACGCAGAGTTCAATGCAGCCCTGGGCGGAAACATCGACAAGATTTTCCGAGCGTCAGTCTAAACACTATTGGGGTTTGGTGAATTCGCGGCGCAACTGCGCCGCTTTTTCACGCATGACGCAACCTTCGGCGTGATCATTCAACAGCCCCATTGCCTGCATAAAGGCAAACACGGTCGTCGGCCCGACAAACTTCCAGCCCCGTTTTTTCAGGTCTTTCGACATCGCCACAGATTCCGGCGACGTTGAAGCGGTTTGCGGGGCAGGCGGTGAGTCGGCCTCGTATCGCCACACATATGCGGCCAGAGACCCTTCGGCAGCGATTAACTCTTGCGCGCGGCGTGCGTTGTTAATCACGGCCTCGATCTTTCCACGATGTCGCACAATTCCTGCATCTTGTAGCAAGCGCTTTGTATCTGCATCATCAAACGCGGCTACTGCGTTGATATCAAAAGCTTTGAAAGCTTTCCGAAAGTTCTCGCGCTTGGACAAAATCGTGCGCCAGCTTAGACCGGATTGAAAGCTTTCGAGGCATAGCTTTTCGAACAGACGCTGGTCATTGCCAACCGGATACCCCCATTCCTGATCGTGGTAGTCAAAGAATTCGGGCGCGGCCTGACACCACGCGCAGCGTGGTTTTCCGTCTGGACCTAGAACTGTATCAACCACCGCTTCGTACTCCTTTTGTTCCCCCTTACTGTAAGCGGTTTCTGGATGTCAGAGCAAGACTGATTTACTTGGATTGATACCAGTTCAGAATGAAAACCCGTATGGCCGATGCAAGTCCGATGTCCGGGTCACGCTCGACATCAATTTCGGCCGCCAGAGCGTTGATCGGTAGGTTTTTTTCCTTGGAAATGGTCCGGAACGCCTGCCAGAATTCATCTTCCAACGATACGGACGTCCGATGGCCTTTCAGCGTCAGGGATCGTTTGACCGGGCGTCCGCTCATTTGTCCAACTTACGGCCTTCGTGGTCTTGGTTCAGCTTGTGTTGCTGCTTTTTTGCCAGATCCTTTTCGGCCTTGGTGCGGCCAAAAGCAACTGCATTTTGATCAGCGCGGGCCTTGTTTTCGGTCCGCGCTTTTTCTTTTCGATATTTGTTCAGATTGACCGGTTCCGTCATTGCGCATGTCTCACTTTGGTCAGACTATCGAATAATTCCGCACGGCTGTCATCTGAAAGGCATTCGACATTCACGGTGTCCAGAAAATCGGCCTGCGATGTAGTTGAGACCGGTGGTTGATCCGACAATGTCTCAAGGATTTGCCCGCCCAGATCTAACAGTGCAGGGCGTACTTCGGTTGTCAGGTCCGCATAGCTTTCGGGAACAGAGGTTTGGTCCTCGGTCCACCGTTCAATCCAACAAGATTGAATCTCTTTCGCGGCTTCGATCTGCACTTGGAAAAACAGCTGCGCGCTGTCCGGGTCAACGCCCGCAAGCGCTGCTTGTTCCAAGGTTTTGTCAATCACGACTTTTTCACGCTCAAGGTCTTCGACCGGGCGGCCATTGGCGTGTTTGAACGCAGCAACGTCCTGCATCCATTCCAGCCGAGAGTCGATCAGGTCGAACAGGTCAGCCTGAGCTGAGGTTGCTGTGCCCGCAATAAGCAGGCACAGGCAGGCAGGCTGACGCCACGCGATCATTTAGGGCCGATCATGTGCTCGGGCCGGACGACCGCATCGAATGTCTCCTCATCAACAAAGCCTAGCGCAATGGCCTCTTCCTTGAGGGTCGTGCCGTTCTTATGCGCCGTTTTGGCGACAGTAGTGGCGTTGTCGTAACCGATGGTCGGGGCCAGCGCCGTGACCAGCATCAGGGATTCCTTCATCAGCTTATCGATGCGTGGTTCATTGGCCTTGATGCCCAGCAGCATACGCTCGGTAAAGCTGTCGGTGGCATCGCCCAGCAGCTGAATGGATTGCAGCAAGTTGTACGACATCATCGGGTTGTAGACGTTCAGCTGGAAATGCCCCTGCGAACCCGCAAACTTCATCGCCGCATCGTTGCCGATTACATGCGCGGCCACCTGAGTCAGCGCTTCGGCTTGTGTCGGGTTCACCTTGCCGGGCATGATCGACGAACCCGGCTCATTCTCCGGCAGGATCAGCTCACCCAAGCCAGACCGCGGGCCAGAGCCCAGGAACCGGATGTCATTCGCGATTTTGTAGCAAGAGCCAGCAATGGTCGCCAGCGCGCCTGACAGGAACACCATGGCGTCATGTGCAGCGAGTGCTTCGAACTTGTTCGGTGCCGTTACGAAGGGCAGGTCAGTGATGTCAGCCATGTTCTTGGCGACGGCCTCATCCCAGCCATCATGCGTGTTCAGACCGGTGCCGACGGCGGTGCCGCCTTGCGCCAGTTCATAGATGCCGGGCATTGCAGCCTCGACGCGAGCGATCCCTTGGCGGATCTGGTGCGCATAGCCGCCGAATTCCTGTTCCAGGGTCAAAGGGGTCGCATCCTGAGTGTGTGTGCGGCCGATTTTGATGATGCCCGCGAACTCTTTTGCTTTGGCTTCCAGTGCCGACGCAAATTTTTCGAGTCCGGGCATGAGCACGTCGCGTACGCTCATCGCTGTGGCAATATGCATTGCTGTCGGGAAAGTGTCGTTCGACGACTGCCCCATGTTGCAGTGGTCGTTGGGGTGCACCGGTTCTTTTGAACCGATCACACCACCCATGATCTCAATCGCGCGGTTTGCGATGACCTCATTCGAGTTCATGTTCGACTGTGTGCCAGAACCGGTTTGCCAAACGACCAGAGGGAAGTTGTCATCGAACTTGCCTTCAATCACCTCGCTTGCGGCCTGAATGACGGCATCGGCGATCTCAGCATCCAGCTTGCCGATGGCTTTATTCTCCATCGCGCAGGCCTTTTTTATAACGCCCAGCGCCCGTACGATAGCGACGGGTTGCTTTTCCCAGCCGATCGGAAAATTCATGATCGAGCGTTGAGTCTGTGCACCCCAATATTTGTCGGCGGGAACTTCCAACGGGCCAAAGCTGTCGGATTCGGTGCGGGTCTGGGACATCGGTCACTCCGTCTAGTATGCAGTCGTATGCCGTTTACCCGTGACGGCGTCATCGCGCAATCGGCCAGTTGCGCGCACCATAAGCGTAACCCGACCAAAGGTATAGGCGTTGGGGTGGGGCATTTTTCTTTGATACACAGGTACTAGGACCATTGTGTGCGCCTGTGACTGGGGTAGAATAGCATGATCAAAACGCTGGAGGGTCAGGTGCTGCAATTTAACCGGGTTAATCCGCTGCGGCTTATCGCATTCGCGGTGGGTGCCGTATTCTGGCTTGTCTTTGCCAATCTTCAGGCCCAGGCCGGGGACATCACGCCCTTTATCGGGGATTACGTCGGTTCAGCCAATTTAGTTGACGATGATGGTACCGAAACCCCACGCGATATGAGCGTTTCGATCCATGAAACGAAAGAAGGGTTCAACGTCAGTTGGAAGACCACGACCTATAAGCCGGATGGCCGGGTCAAAGATCAATCCTTCTCGATCGATTTCAAGCAATCTGACAGGTCAGACGTGTATTCAGCGGCGATGAAGCGCAATGTGTTTGGTCACGAGGTGCCCCTGGACCCGATGCAGGGTGAACCGTTCGTCTGGGGCCGGATCGAGGGCGAGACTCTGACGGTGTTTTCGTTGTTCATTGATGAAAACGGTGGCTATGAATTGCAGCAGTTCGATCGCACACTGGCCGACGGTGGGCTTAACCTGTCTTTTTCGCGGTTCCGTAACGGGGTTAAATCCCGCTCGGTCGATACGTTCCTCGAAAAACAGTAAACCCCGCGAGAGGCGGGGTTTGTAAGTCTGAGCCTACTTTCTGAAGCTGTCCAGTGAAACGACATCCGCGTCTTGCTGGACCGGCGTTTCCTCAACCTCAATCGATTCTTCGACGATATGGGTCGCAACCTCTTCTTCGTCTTCCGGACTTTCGAAACGCAGTCCGAATTCAACCGACGGATCCACGAAGGTTTTGATCGCATCATACGGAATATAAAGCGGTTCTGGAGCGTCACCGAAATTCAGCGTGATCGCGAAACCGTTGTCGCCGACATCAAGGTTTTCGAACCAGTGCTGCATGACGACCGTCATTTCTTCGGGGTAGCGTTCGCGCAGCCAGTCGGCCAGTTCAACTCCGTCTTGCCGTGTGTCGAAGGTGATGAAGAAATGATGCGCCCCAGGCAGACCGTTTTCAGAAACGTTGGTCAGAACCTTCTGAATGAGGCCGCGCATGGCGGTGTGCATCAGGGTTCCATAGTCAATGTCCTGCGACATGTTTCATCCTCAAAAGTGGTTATCCCAAGCATAGGGGATTCGTTCGGAAACGAAAGACCGGGAGGGGGTGGATTGTTCAAAGAAAATGAAAACCGACTCCGGCCACGGCCATCAGGGCCAAGGTCATTCCCATGCCGAATTTTAGCTTGAATATCAACACCCCGGCCATGAACGTCAAAACCAGCGCTTTTGTGTTCAGTGTCGCAAGTTCGGGCCATGGGATGGTTAGGGGTCCCCATGCCAATTCCGGGATTGTTCCGAAAAGAACGTTAAGAGCAAACCACACGGAAAGGTTGAGAATCACGCCGACAACCGCTGCTGTTATCCCGTGCAGGGCTGCGGACAGCCGTGGACGGGCGGCCAGCTGGTCCAGATATGGTGCAGCTAGGAAGATCCACAGGAAACACGGGACAAAGGTGGCCCAAAGTGCCACCGCGCCGGCGGCAAGTGCCAAAGGGATGCCGCCCGAAATCTGTCCCGTCAGCATGGCCACAAATTGTGTCACCAGTATCAGAGGTCCCGGCGTTGTTTCGGCCAGCCCCAGCGCATCAATCATCTGATCTGTGCTGATCCACTGATATTTGTCCACGACGGTTTGGGTCATATATGCCAGAACCGCATAAGCGCCGCCGAACGTAACAACGGCCAGGCGGGCAAAGAACCACCCGAGATCGCTCAGCAATTTCTGACCAGTCACGCTCAGCAACACCAATGGGCCAAGCCATAGGGTCAGCCAGACGGCACAGGTGCGCAGCGGGCGCGTCGCATTTGGGGCAGGGGGTGTTTGGGCGGTGTTGGCCTCACCTTTGAAACTCAGATACCCCCAAAGCGCTGCAGCCAGAATGATCAAGGGAAAAGGCAGGTTAAAGGCAAAGATTGCAACAAAGCCCAATCCGGCGATTGCCCGGTGCTCCACATCGGTCAGGGCTTTGCGCGACAGGTTTCTAAGCGCTTGAAGGACAATGATGATTACAGTTGCCTTCACCCCGACGAAAGCGGCCTGAACCAGTGGCAGGTCCCCGAAAGCTGCATAAAGCCCGACCAAAACGGCGATAATCAGCGCGCCAGGGATGACGAACAGGCCGCCGGCGATCAACCCTCCGGTCACGCCGCGCAGCCGCCAGCCGGCATATGTGGCAAGTTGCATGGCCTCGGGGCCGGGCAACAGCATGCAAAGAGACAGCGCCCGTAGATACGATTGTTCGTCCAGCCACGGGCGTTTTTCCACCAATTCCTGATGCATCAGTGAGATTTGCGCCGCAGGCCCCCCAAAGGACAAAAGCCCGATGCGCCCAAAGATACGGACCAGCTCCGATAGTGTCGGGGTCATGATTTGCGGTCCATTGGCCAGTCGTGTTGTTCTTCAAACCCGTCGCGCGCCCAGCGATACAACGCATCGTACAGATGCATTCCTGCAGCAAGGTTTTCGTGATCGTCACGGTATTGCCGGGACAACCCGACAGAGACAGCAAGCAACCCGGCAGCTTCTGGTGCAAGGTCATGGCGATTGGTGTCTGCGCCCCGAATGACAGTTGCAAGCCGATCCAGCGCGGGCGTGTGCAATGCGAATTCGTCCAGCATAGTGTCAAAGGTGCATTTGTCTTGCCGGTGGCTCCAATGAGCGCCTTCGATGTCAAAAGGGGTCGCGTCAAATATTGCAGCGGTGGCTTCGACTTCCGACGGGGCAACAAACAGGAACCGGGCATTTGGGTCCACAAACCGCCGGATCAGCCAGGGGCAGGCGATGCGATCGATCTTTGGGCGGTGTCGGGTCACCCAAAGGGATCCTTCGGGCTGCAGCATCGAAAACGCCTTCGCAGGCACACGCGGAGCGTCTGGCATGTCTCGCCACGCAAACATGCCGCCTTCAAGATACTCGGCTTTTACACCTTCGCCTCGCAACCACGAGACGACGGCCTGGCTGAGCTTCTTGCCTTTCTGGCAAATCACGACTGCAGGTCGGTCACCGATCAGGTTGACCAGCCCTTCGATATCCTTCGCAGGATGGCGTATTGAGCCGGGGATAAGATAGGGGTCAGCCTCAAAATCCGCATCCATACAGATGTCGATCAGTATGGGGGATTGCGGCTTGCCGATCAGTCTTAACAATTGCTTTGGGGTGATCGAGTTTGGTGCGGGCACAGCATGTCTCCTGGTTTCGTCGGATACATGCGAAACTTGGGCTGACGCCTCACGGGGTGTTCGCAATCTTACCCCATGGCACTTGCTACCGCGTAAGCGCTGAGGGGGTCAAGATTGCTTATATGGTCAAGCCCAATCCAGCCTTTGACCGGTCATACACACAGGCAATGTGTCCTGCGGGAACTGGCCGAGCTGTTCGAAGAGTGAGATGAAATCGAACTGGTTATACGCTTCAACCATGCGTCCGTTTTTAATTCGCCCCATGACGCTGCCCGTGGCTTGAAGCGGGGCACCATTATCGGCGCGCGTTGTGCGCAGGTGAATGATGGCGGATACCCAATCGCCGTTTTCGATGATTTTGGGCATATCGACCTGAATGTCCCCAAGGATATGGCGAAAGGCCATGACCAGATCCCGGAAATCATCCGCACCGACCTGCATTTCCGGAATAAGCCCTTCGGCCATGGCTTCGGGGGCAAAATACTGGTCAATAGCGTCTGTATTGCCGTTTTCCCAAACTTCGGAATACCACTCTCTGAGTAGATCTGCGTGCGACATCCCAGCTCTCCTTATTCTGCTGGGGTCAGCATGAGACCAAATAGTGAAAAAACTCTGAACATGAACATGCTCAGCAAAAAACTCAGACTTTAAGTGGAAAGTGCAGGTTTCTGTTGCCAGGTACCTGCGAACCCCGCCTTACGCGGCTAGGCGCAAGGGCTTAAGTTTCGGTCTTGCTACTGCTTACGCAGCAACTGCAACCGGAGCACGATTGTCATTTGCAATTGTACTTTTCGGGCCGATACGGTGGCACCCCGCCGAGACAAAGCTAACCCCTTTAGACGTTCGTCGATCCTATTTCGGCCCCATGATCCCCAAATGAAGGATGTTGGTGGAGCCGCCGGGTACCGCCCCCGGGTCCGATCCGCTTATTACGAGCGCGTTTATGTCCATAGTCCCGAAGGACATACCCTATATAAGTGAGCGTGCGAGCAGATGCAAACTGGGAATTGAATCGGGTGTGCTAAGCAATTACAGCGGGTTAAGTGGCCCTGTTGATGTTGGCCAGTATCAACCAAAGCGCAAGGACTAGTTCAATTCCACCAAAAGTAGCCGCCTTGACCAAAGGCGGGTTGTCCAGAAAAACCGAAACGAACCGGCCCAATGCCGCGCCCGCATAGACAACCCCCAACATGGCGTAGGCCATCGGGTTGTTGAGGAACAAAACAGCCACGCCAGTGACGACGAAAAGCCCGCCGACCGAAGCACGCATCTCGCTCAGCCCCATGTTGCTGTTTGTAGTGCTCAGATCCAGCGCACCCAAGGTAAAGCTGGGCGCGAGAAACCCGAACAGGCCGAACCCAATGGTCATGAGGGCTGCAATCACGTTCAAAGCGGTGGTCATTTCATTTTCCTTACGCCGGATTACGTCGCTGCTGCGCCACGTCTTGCGCCAATTGTCTTGTGTAGCTCTCAAGCTCAACTAGCGTCGCGTCCACTTTGGTCGAGTCGCGATCTTCCAGCGCGTCGGCGATCTGATTGTGGAAGGCAATAATTGCTTCCCGGGACCGCGCTGTGAAAGTGATCATGTTCATCAGCGGCTGCATGGCTTCGACCGCGCCGGCCAGTTGATAAGACAGTACGGGATTGCCGGCACCATCAACCAGC
Source organism: Ruegeria sp. CDSB013 (assembly GCF_059611165.1). Lineage (NCBI taxonomy): Bacteria > Pseudomonadati > Pseudomonadota > Alphaproteobacteria > Rhodobacterales > Roseobacteraceae > Ruegeria > Ruegeria sp. CDSB013. The sequence goes on from NZ_JBXWPA010000001.1 coordinate 563,804, forward strand.
GCCCGGTGAAACGCCACGTCCGAGGCGCAGAATGCCTCATCCGTCAGGCCGGGTTGGGATTGGCGGTGAACTTCGGCTCGCATGGTGGCCAACTGATCCGCTGTACGGCGCTGTGCGGACAAGGCAGCGCAGGCGCGTTCGAGCGCGAAGCGCGCTTCGCAGGCGGTGTCGAAACTGACTGCGTTCATCGACAGTAGCAGGGTCGAGGTCGTGATCTGTTGGGAATACGCGCCCTCGAAACTTAACCGGTTCACAAATGCACCACCGCTTGCACCACGTTGCGTGCGGATCAGGGATTGCGCCGCAAGACGCTTCAAAGCCTCGCGCACGGTTGGGCGAGACACCTGGAATTGCTCGGACAATTCCGCCTCGGAGGGCAAACGTTCATCCACGATCAATTCGCCCGAGATGATTGCGTCACGAATGGCCTGAGCGATCTGCGCGGACAGATCAGCAGGTTTTTTTGGGTCGATTTTCATATTCCGGGGACCGTCGGTGAATTTTTATTTGTCTGACATTTAAAAGTCTGACATTTGAAAAGCAAGGACTGAGTCGGGAGGAGCGCGTGAGTCGCACAGTTCTACGCACTGCATTTTGGCTGGGGTTTTATGCCCTGATCCTGTCCGCGTGGTGGGTCATGTTCACCATGAGCCGCGACATGGATCTGGATTGGATCGGTCGCCCCGGCCCAATGGGTCAGGCCATGGCGGCCATGGACCCGCGCATGGACATGTATATGCCCATGGCCGAGTTTGGCCCGCTGTTCTGGATGTGGGCAATCATGATGGCGGCTATGATGCTGCCGACGCTCGTGCCGACGTTGCGCAGTTATGACGATCTGATCCGCAGCGCCAATGGCTCGCGCGCAGGTTGGTTGGGTGTTCTGTCCGGGTATCTGGTCGTCTGGGTTGGCTTTGCAGCTTTGATCACCGGTGTTCAGTTGGCGCTATTGTTTGGTGGGGTCGTTGACATGCTGGGCATTGGTAAATCCGGGTATTTCGCAGGCGGCTTGATGATCGCCGTCGGCGCATTTCAGTTCACCCGCGCGAAAGAGGTCTGTCATGGCGTCTGCCATGCCCCCATGACCTATTTTCTGGGGCACTGGAAAACCGGGTTCACCGGCGGATTGCGCATGGGGCTGGGACTGGGCGCATTCTGTGTGGGCTGCTGCTGGGGCTTCATGGCGCTTGGTTTTGTTGGCGGTGTCATGAGCCTGTTGTGGATGGGTCTCGCGACCCTGTTCATGGTTTTGGAGAAACTTCCCCAGATTGGGCACGCAGTGACCCGACCGATGGGATTTGCATTGATTGCGGGCGGTCTTGTTCTGCTCGTCTATCCAATAAGCTACGGAGGATAAGCCTATGGCTAAGAACAGAAAACCCGAGGCCGACAAGCTGCCGATTAGTCAGCGCATTGATAGCCGTATGCCCAACCCCAAGCGGCGCGAGATGAGCCCGACAGATTGGGCAATCAAAGGCGAATTGATCCTGAACTGCTCGTGCGATGTGTTCTGCCCTTGCGTGGTTTCGTTGGGCGCGCATCCTCCGACCGAGGGGCATTGCCACGCGTGGATGGGAATTATCGTTGATGAGGGCCACTATGAAGGCGAAGATCTGTCCGGTCTGAACGTCGGGTTGCTGGTCGATATTCCGGGCCGCATGGGCGAGGGCCAGTGGAAAGTTGCCGCCTATGTTGACGAACGGGCAAGCGGCAAGGCTTACAATGGCCTGTTGCAAATCTTCAGTGGTCAGGCAGGCGGGACCACCGGATTGTTTACCATGCTGGTCAGCGAGATTATCGGGGCCGAGCGCGCTCCAGTTCAGATTGAGCGCGACGGCAACAAACGCCGCATCGCGATTGGCCGCAAAATTCAGGGTGAGATCGAGATGCTGGGCGGCAAAGATCCGGACCACCCGGTCATGGTGTCAAACTCGAAATATTGGATGGGTCCGGACATCATCGTGGCCCGCGGCACCAAGTCCAAGGTGCGCGACTACGGCCGTGTCTGGGATTTTGGAGGAAAATCTGCCGAAATCTGCCCAATTGACTGGCACGGACCAAAGTGATGATCGCCGCCGCCTACGCGCAAGAAATGGCTCGGTATAATCACTGGCAAAACAGTCAGTTGAAGGGGTTCCTTGCGGCACTTTCGGACGAGGAATTGACCCGCGAACGCGGAGCGTTTTTTGGTTCGATCCTGGGTACGGCAAATCATTTGCTTTGGGGTGACTGGATTTGGATGTCGCGGTTTGACAAAGGGCAGGGTCCCGGCGGCGGCATCCCGGAAAGCCCGTCACTGTGCATCGATCTGGCAGAATGGTTGCCTCTGCGCGATCAGATTGACCAGCGGACTACCCAATGGGCCGCGTCCTTGAATGACGAGGACCTGTGCGGCCCGTTCACATGGTTCTCGGCCGCCAAGGAAGCCGATGTCACGAAACCGTATGCGCAATGCGTCATCCATTTCTTCAACCACCAAACACATCACCGGGGTCAGTTGCATCAAATGCTGACTGAGACAGGTTCGGCCGCACCGGTGAGCGATCTGGTTTTTCTGCCTGAGGAGGCTTAAGTGGCTCAGATCTCACTCTCGCGTCGCCTGCGACGAACACCTTTTTCTGAGGGTGTCGAAGCTGCCGGGGTTAAAGGATATACGGTCTATAATCGTATGTTATTGCCCACTGTTTTTGAGTCCGTTGAGGCGGATTACCGGCACCTGAAAAGTCATGTGCAGGTTTGGGATGTGTCCTGCGAACGGCAGGTCGAACTGCGTGGGCCGGATGCCGCGCGGCTGATGCAGATGCTAACACCACGGGACCTGCGGAGGATGTTGCCCGGTCAGTGCTTTTACGTTCCCATTGTCGATGAAACAGGCGGAATGCTGAATGATCCTGTGGCGGTGAAGCTCTCGGAAGATCGGTGGTGGATTTCGATTGCCGACAGTGACTTGCTGCTTTGGGTTAAGGGCATTGCCAACGGATACCGTCTGGATGTGCTGGTCGACGAACCCGATGTGTCTCCTCTGGCGATACAGGGGCCGAAGGCGAATGACCTGCTGGCTCGTGTTTTTGGCGACCGGGTGCGTGACATTCGCTTTTTTAAGTTCGACAAGTTCGAGTTCGAGGGGTGTGAACTCGCAATCGCACGGTCTGGTTATTCCAAACAAGGTGGTTTCGAAATCTATGTCGAGGGTTCGGACATCGGTATGCCCTTGTGGAATGCGCTGTTTGCGGCGGGCGAAGACCTGCAAGTCCGTGCGGGCTGTCCAAATCTGATCGAACGGATTGAGGGTGGCTTATTGTCATACGGCAACGATATGACCGACGACAACACGCCGCATGAATGCGGACTGGGCAAGTTCTGCAACACGCATACGGCGATCGGGTGTATTGGCCGAGACGCGCTGCTGCGCGTGGCTAAGGAAGGTCCGGTTCAGCAAATCCGTCCAATCGCAATCGACGGTGACGCCGTGCCACCATGCGACCGCCCTTGGCCGATTGTTGCGGGCGGCAAGAGGATTGGTCAGATCACGTCGGCCGCATGGTCCCCTGATTTCAACACAAATGTCTCCATAGGAATGGTCAAACTGAGCCATTGGGAGCCCGGCACACGGATCGAGGTAGAAACTCCGGATGGAATGCATGGCGCAACCGTCCAAGACAAGTTCTGGATTTGAACGGGAATTTTCAGTTCAGCCAAGGTTGGTGACTGATTGAAAAGAAAGGAAAGTTGAAATGTTCAATGCGTTGGTAATGGATAAGGACGAAGACAGCGGACTGGCAAGCGCTTCGGTCAAAAAGCTTTCCGATGGGGATCTGCCCCATGGCGAAGTGACAATCGCTGTTGAGTATTCAACCGTAAACTACAAAGACGGCCTTTGCATGTCGCCGAAGGGCGGCGGGCTGGTGCGCAGCTATCCGCACGTGCCCGGCGTTGATTACAGCGGCACGGTCGAGGCGTCCTCGGACGATCGCTATAAGCCGGGCGACAAGGTCGTTCTGACCGGCTGGCGCGTGGGTGAAGCGCATTGGGGCGGATATTCCCAAAAAGCCAACGCCCTGGCCGACTGGCTGGTTCCCTTGCCCGAAGGTCTGGACACGCGTCAGGCAATGGCAGTGGGCACGGCCGGTTTCACAGCGATGTTGGCGGTTATGGCGCTTGAGGATCAAGGCATGCAGCCGGGTCATGGTCCAGTGCTTGTTACCGGGGCCGCTGGCGGTGTTGGTTCGGTTGCAACCGCCATTCTGGCCAATTTGGGCTATGAGGTGGCTGCCGTGACAGGCCGACCAGAGGCGGGTGAATATCTGAAATCGCTGGGCGCCACCACGATTGTCCCGCGCGAGGATCTCAATGAAACTGTGAAACGCCCGCTGGAAAGCGAGTCCTGGGCCGGGTGCATTGACGCGGTGGGAGGCGAGATGTTGGCCCGTGTGCTGGGTCAGATGAAATACGGTGCCTCAGTCGCAGCCGTCGGTCTGGCCGGAGGGGCAGGGCTGCCTGCCAGCGTCATTCCGTTCCTGTTGCGCGGTGTCAACCTGCTGGGCATCGATAGTGTGATGCAGCCCTATGACAACCGGGTTCGCGCATGGCAACGCGTCGCAACCGACCTGCCGATGGACAAGCTTGAGGCAATGGTTCATCCCGCGACCCTGAGTGATCTGCCTCAATTGGGTGCGGATATCCTAAAAGGGCAGGTCAAAGGCCGTGTTGTTGTCGATGTAAACGGTTGATTCCTATGCACATGGTCGAACCGGCTGACATCAATGTCGGCCGGTTCAGTTGCCATTGAAAGAACCCGAAAATGCCAGAAACACCTCTGGTCATTGGCTCAATTCCAGATCATCATTGCTATACATCCCAATTGCGATGGACTATGAGCCATGCAAACAGCACCTGAAGACGGGGAGTGAGCAGCATGTCTGACGATTTTGAACTGGACACCGACGATCTGAAGCGCCGCATGGAAGGCGCGATGGGCAACCTGAGAACCGAATTCGCCTCGTTGCGGACGGGCCGCGCGTCGGCCTCGATGTTGGAACCGGTCATGGTTGACGCTTATGGGTCGATGACCCCGATCAATCAGGTCGGTACCGTAAACGTCCCCGAGCCACGCATGGTGACGGTGAATGTTTGGGACAAAGGCCTTGTCGGCAAGGTCGAGAAAGCCATCCGCGAAAGCGGTCTGGGTATCAACCCCCAGCTGAACGGCACCATCATCATGCTGCCAATCCCCGAATTGAACGAAGAACGCCGCCGCGAGCTGGGCAAGGTTGCCGGGCAATATGCCGAGCACGCCCGTGTTTCGATCCGTAACGTCCGTCGCGATGGCATGGATCAGATCAAGAAAGCCAAAGCTGACGGCATGTCAGAAGACGATCAGAAGTTCTGGGAAAGCGAAGTCCAGGACCTGACCGACCAGATGATCAAGAACGTAGATGCCGCGCTTGAAACCAAGCAGGCAGAGATCATGCAGGTCTGATCCACGAAATGCCTGACACGTCGCAACCCTCACCCGCTACCGGACCACGCCACGTCGCCATCATCATGGATGGCAACGGTCGTTGGGCTCAGGCGCGCAACCGGCCCAGGCTGTTTGGGCATCAGGCCGGTGCCCGGCGGGTAAGGGAAGTAGTCGAGGCCTGTCCGGGGTTGGGTATCAAGTATCTGACAGTATTTGCTTTTTCGACTGAAAACTGGAAACGGACCCAGGTTGAAGTCGCCGGGTTGATGAGCCTGTTTCGACGGTACATCATCAAGGAAGCTCGCAACCTGACCAAAGCCGGTGTGCGCGTGCGCTTTATCGGCGATCGGGTTCGTCTGGATTCCAAGCTGACCGAACTGATGGACACTTTGGAGGTAGCAACCCAGCACAACGATCTGGTGCACTTGACCATTGCGTTGAATTACGGCGGGCGGGATGAGGTTGCCCGGGCGACCAAACGGCTGGCGCGTGACGTGGCCGAAGGCCGCCTGCGACCCGATGACGTGGATGAGGAAACTCTGCCCAAGTATTTGGATACGCATGTTCTTCCCGACCCGGATTTGGTGATCCGAACCAGTGGCGAAGCCCGTATATCCAACTTTCTTTTGTGGCAATCAGCCTATTCGGAATACGAATTCATCGACACGCTATGGCCCGACTTCACCTCGGCCGAGTTGGAACGGCTGTGTCGAAACTTTGGAAGCCGTGACCGGCGGTTCGGAGCGGTTCCGGCATGAGTGAGGGCCGATGGTCTGACCTAACCGCCCGTGTTCTGTCTGCCGCGGTGCTTGTGTGCATCGGTTCAGTCGAAGTGTGGCTGGGCGGGCTGTGGTTCGAAGCCTTTATCGCATTAGCCTGCGGCTTGATGACCTGGGAATTGGTGCGGATGATTGATCCGGACCGCAATGGTATCGCGATCCAGTTGGGCATTCTCACCGGTGTTGCGGTCGTGCTCAGCTATCATCTTCCGCCGCTTTATACGTTGCCATTCCTGCTTGCACCGGCATTGGTCGGGGCAGGGCAAATCAGTCGATCCAAGGGTATCTACGCACTCTTTGCTCTCTGGATCGCTGCGTCGGGTCTAGGCTTCATCTCAATCCGCGAGAACATGGGGTTCGGCTGGATGGTCTGGCTGATCTCGGTGGTCGTGGCAACGGATGTTGCGGGATACTTTGTTGGCAAAACCTTTGGCGGCCCTAAGTTCTGGCCAAAGGTCAGCCCAAAGAAAACATGGTCGGGCACTGCAGGCGGGTGGGCTGCAGCAGCTGTGGTTGGCACGATCTTTGCCGTGAATGCTGGTTTTGGCGTCATGTTTGTGGTGATTTCGGTGCTTGCGTCGATGGCCAGTCAAGCTGGGGACATTGTCGAAAGCGCGACAAAGCGCAAGTTCGGGGTCAAAGATAGCTCGAACTTGATCCCAGGGCATGGCGGGTTTCTGGATCGCTTTGACGGCATGATGGGCGCGGCCCTTTTTGTTTTGATAGCCGGGATTCTCTATTCCCCCGGAGCGATGTGATGCGCAAAATCTCAATCTTCGGCGCGACCGGATCAATTGGACAGAACACGATTGATCTAATTGATCGCGACCCCGCGTCCTATGACGTCGTCGCTCTGACGGGTGGGGCGAATATCAACAAACTGGCAGAAGATGCCCGGCGTTTGAACGCAGATTTGGCAGTTACGGCCTATGAAAACCGGCTGGATGATCTGCGCGCGGCCCTTGCGGGTTCGGGCGTCGAAGTGGCCGCTGGTCAAAATGCGCTGACGGAAGCTGCGGCACGGCCTGCCGATTGGGTTATGTCGGCCATTGTCGGCGCCGCTGGTCTGGAGCCGGGTCTTGAAGTGCTCAGGCAGGGCGGCACGCTGGCGTTGGCCAATAAGGAAACGCTTGTCTGCGCCGGTGCGTTGGTTCTTGAGACTGCCAAGGCGAACAATGCGCGGCTTTTGCCGGTCGACAGCGAACACTCGGCCGTTTTTCAGGCGCTTGTCGGCGAGGATATGGCCGCGGTCGAGCGTATCATCATCACAGCAAGTGGCGGCGCGTTCCGTGACTGGCCACTGAGCAAACTGGCACATGCAACAGTCGAGCAAGCCTCGAGCCATCCGAACTGGGATATGGGGCAGCGGATCACAATCGACAGCGCGTCTATGTTCAACAAAGCGCTGGAGCTGATTGAAACCAAAGAATTCTTCGGCGTGTCTCCGGATCAGATCGAAGTGCTGGTGCACCCGGAATCCGTCGTTCACGCTCTGGTCGGGTTCCAGGACGGCGCTGTCATGGCCCATATGGGCGCCCCGGATATGCGCCATGCCATCGGGTACGCTTTGCACTGGCCCGATCGGAAGGACTTGCCGGTCGAACGACTGGATCTTGGAAAACTGAAGCAGCTTAGGTTCAATGAACCTGATGAGGCGCGGTATCCCGCGCTGCGCTTGGCACGCGCCGTGATGGAACGCGGTGGCCTGTCAGGTGCTGTATTCAACGCCGCCAAAGAACGGGCGTTGGATCGGTTCATTGCGCGTGAAATCGGTTTCCTTCAGATGGCCGACATAGTCGAGACCGTTCTGGACAGGTTTGAGGCCGCAGGCGACCTTATTGATGCCCCTTTAATCCTTGATAACGTGCTGCAAACGGACCATTTGGCACGTACGTGGGTCGATGACATCGTCATCCAACGAGCAGGATAGAATTTTGGACGTACTTTCTCTGATCCCTCAGTTCGGCAATTTGCTGTATACGATCATTGCCTTTGTCATCGCACTTTCGGTGATCGTGGCGGTACACGAGTACGGCCACTACATTGTTGGACGCTGGTCCGGTATTCATGCCGAGGTGTTCTCGGTCGGGTTTGGCCCGGTTCTTTGGAGCCGCATCGACAAGCGCGGCACGCGGTGGCAGATCGCCGCGCTGCCTTTTGGTGGGTATGTCAAATTCTTGGGCGACGCGAACGCGGCGTCGGGCAAAGACGAAACCGCGATGGAGGAAATTACCGAACAAAGCCCAGAGGATCTGCGCCGCACTATGCACGGGGCGCCTCTTTGGGCCCGGTCGGCCACGGTTGCCGCAGGTCCGGTTTTCAATTTCATCATGTCGATCCTGGTGTTCGGTCTGATTTTCCTGACCCAGGGCGTGACCAAAGACCCACTGACCGTTGGGACCTTGCACCCTTTGCCCGGCACTGTTCAGCAATTGCAGGACGGTGACGAAATCGTCGCGATTGGCGGCGTCGCGGTGCCTGACTTCGACGAGGAGGGCGCATGGACTGACTTTGTTGACGCGCTGCCGGTGGAACCGGTTTTGGATTATAAGGTCATCCGCGATGATCAGACCATGGATGTTACGGGCCCCTGGCTGTTTCCGCCACTGATCCAGCAGGTTAGCCCGCGCAGTGCGGCCATGGATATCGACCTTCAGCGCGGTGATGTCATCACTTCGGTCAACGGAGACCCAATCTTTGCTTTCGATCAGTTGAAAGAGCATGTCGAAGGGTCCGACGGGAAAGTTCTGCTCTTGAATGTCTGGCGCGACGGGGCCGATCTTGAATTCGCCCTTGCCCCGCGCCGCACCGATGAACCACAGGCAGAAGGCGGCTTTGTCACGCATTGGCGCATTGGTATCGTTGGCGGCATGATGCTGGAACCTGCGACTGAATCGGCTGGTGTTCTCGAATCCATTTCGGGCGGCGCACGTCAAACTCTGCGTGTCATAGACGGCTCACTGTCAGGTATCTGGCACATGATTACCGGTGCCATCAGCACCTGCAACATGACCGGCCCGATTGGTATTGCCGAAACTTCGGGGGCGATGGCCAGCCAGGGTGCGCAAAGCTTCATCTTCTTTATTGCTGTGCTGTCTACAGCAGTCGGTTTGCTGAATCTGTTTCCGATCCCGGCCTTGGACGGCGGTCATCTGGTGTTTTATGCCTATGAAGCTGTAACTGGCAAACCGCCAAGCGATGGCGCGCTGAAGATTTTGATGGGGGTAGGGGTCTCCTTGATCCTCGGCTTGATGATCTTCGCACTGACCAACGATCTGTTTTGCTGATTATGGCCTTACGCGCCAACAAAAGCCGCAATTTCGCCTCAATCCGCAGATAATTTTATCGCGTCTCAATTTTATGTGGCAGATGCTCAAATGACCAAGGCACTTCGAAAATCGTATCAAAGCTTTAGCTTCCTGTTCATGTTGAACTGGGACTTTTTGCTGTTTTTCGGTGCGACTGCACTCGCCATTGGCAGTTGGACCTTCTTGGTCAACATGTGATTCTTACCATTAATTGAACACGATTAGCAGCGGCCCATTGGGCCGCTTTGTGTTTTCGTCTTTTGACAAGGAAACCTAATCTCGCTACTCAACAATAAAGTCCTAAAATTCGGGTAGAAAAAAATGACTGATAGGCGAGGCGCAGGCACATCCTGCGGGGGGCAGAAGCCAGTAAACAATATTTTGTGGCAGACGCTACGTATTTTTTCTTTTGTTTTTGTAGCAAGCTTTACCTTCCTGCCGGAGGTTGCGCGCGCGCAAAACTACACGATCAATTCGTTCGATGTTGAGGGTAACAGGCGGATCGAAAGTTCGACAATCATTGCCCGGACTGGAATTCAGCCAGGTCAGACAGTGACCGCCGGACAGTTGAACGATGCGTTTCAGCGTTTGCTTGACAGTGGTGTTTTTGAGACAGTTGAACTGACGCCGCGTGGAAGCACTCTGGTGATCGAGGTCGAAGAATATCCGACGATCAACCAGATCAGCATCGAAGGCAACCGCCGCGTAAAGGACGACGTTCTGCTTGAGGCGATCAATTCTCAGCCTCGTCGGGTTTTTACGCCTCAGCTTGCTGAAGCCGATGCAGATCAGATCGCCGAAATCTATTCCGCGCAGGGCCGCGTTTCCGCAACCGTCATCCCGCGTATCATACGCCGCAGCGACAACCGCGTCGATCTTGTCTTTGAAATTGCCGAGGGCACAACGATCGAGGTCGAGCGTGTTAGTTTTGTCGGCAACCGGGCATACTCGGATCGCCGCTTGCGCAGAGTTCTTGAGACTAAGCAAGCCAACATTCTGCGCACGTTCCTGCGCGGCGACACGTTTATCGCTGACCGAATCGAATTCGATAAACAGGTCATCCGCGACTTTTATCTGTCGCGTGGATACGTCGATTTCCGTGTGAACAGCGCAAACGTCGAATTTACCCGCGAACGTGACGCCTTCTTCCTTGTGATGAACATCACCGAAGGGCAAAAATTTTCATTCGGTAAGATTTCGACCGTCAGTGAAATTCCCGGGGTGGACCCTGCCGCATATCAAGCAGCGTTGAAAATCCGTCCAGGTGTGACCTATTCCCCGTCGCTGATCGAAAGCTCGATCGCTCGCCAGGAACGGTTGGGTTTGAAACAGGGTGTTGATTTCCTGCGGGTCGAACCGAGGGTCACGCGCAATCCACGTGATCTGACGCTGGACGTTCAGTTTGTTCTGACCAGAGGTCCGCGGATCTTTGTTGAACGTATCGACATCGAAGGCAACACAACGACACTTGACCGCGTGATCCGCCGCCAGTTCGATACGGTCGAAGGTGATCCGTTCAACCCGCGCGAAATCCGCCAGAGTGCCGAACGTATCCGTGCCCTTGGATTCTTTGCCGTGGCAGATGTTGAGCCGCGCGAAGGCTCCACGCCCAGCCAGGTGATTGTGGATGTGGACGTCGAAGAACAGCCCACCGGCTCGTTAAGCCTTGGTGGTAGCTACTCGATTTCAGACGGTTTCGGGATTGCAATTGGCCTGAACGAATCCAACTTCCTGGGTCGCGGTCAAAACCTTGGGTTGACCCTTTCGACGGCGCAGGATTCCGAGCAATACATCATTAACTTCACCGAACCATATTTGCTGGGTCGCCGGTTGCAGTTCGATCTCGGTCTTGGTCTGGCATCGACGAATTCGAGCTTTGCGAGCTACGATACCAAGCGCGTCTTCTTCGAGCCGCAGCTGAGCTACGCAATCAGCGAATTGTCTTCGCTCCGTCTCCGCTATGGATGGAACCGCAGCGAGATGACGCAGCAGGACGATGAAGTGAACGGCGCTGTTATCGCTTCGGAAATCGAGCAGGGTAAGCGGACATCCAGCACGCTGGGCGTATCCTACCTCTATGATAGCCGTCGCGGTGGTTTGAATCCGAATGCGGGCGTTTTGTTTGAGGTAGGCGTTGATGCGGCCGGTCTTGGCGGCGACAACGAATTCTACAAAACAACAGCGCGCGGCATCGCGCAGACACGTGTCCTGAACGAGGAAGTTGTTCTGCGGGCATCGATGGAAGTAGGTGCGCTGCATTGGCAGGGCGACGACTTCAGCCGCGTGATCGACCGCTTCTTGATTGGTCCGAACACGTTTCGTGGCTTTGAACCTGCGGGTCTGGGTCCGCGTGACTTGTCGAATGGTCAGGACGATGCCATCGGTGGTAACTATTACTGGGTTGCCCGGTTTGAATCGGACTTCCCGCTTGGCCTGCCCGAAGAACTGGGTCTGCGGGGCGGCGTGTTCTATGATGTTGGTAACGTCTACAACATCAACAACGTAAACACCGCTGGTGCCGACATCGTGGGCGCGGACGGGTCTGTCCGCCACGTGATCGGTGTGTCGGTTCTGTGGGAAACGCCTTTTGGCCCTCTGCGGTTCAACTTCTCGAAAGCTTTGAAGAAAGAAGACTTCGACAAGGAACAGAACTTTGACCTGACCGTTCAGGCGCGGTTCTGATCGCCAGATGCTGAACTTGATAAAATTAAGTGCGCAGGGCCCATTTCGGGCCCTGTGCGTTTTTCTGGCGCTGGCCTGCGTGTCGACCGCTCAGGCGCAGCAATTGGGTGTTCCTCAGGCGAATGTTCTGACCCTGTCCAGCGACCGGTTGTTTTCCGAGTCGCAATTCGGTCGGCGCGTCATGCGCGAGATCGAAACCGAAGGCGCATTGCTGGCAGACGAGAATGAACGAATTGTCGCTGAGCTGAGCAAGGAAGAAAAAGACCTGACCGAAAAGCGCGCAGAACTGCCAACCGAACAATTTCGCCCGCTGGCCGAGGCGTTTGACAACAAGGTTCAGTCGCACCGTGAAGGCCAGCGCGCCAAACTGGACGCCCTTGCACGCCGAAGCGAGGAAGCCAGGCAGACCTTTCTGGTTCTGGTGCAACCGATCCTGATCGAGCTGTTACGCGAATCCGGGGCGTCGGTCGTTATCGAACGTTCCAATGTCTTTCTCAGCTCGGACCGAACCGATGTGACGGACACGGCGATTGCGCGGATCAATGAACAGATTGGCGATGGCAGCCAACTTGAAGACGAAAGCAAAGAATAGGTTTGCTTGCCCTTGAGGCGCGGTGTTGCTAACCACGCGTCAAAGAGAAATCCACAACGGGACGACTGCACTATGACCACGGAAACCAAAAGCGCAGACATTCAGCTGATCCAGCGGATATTGCCCCACCGCTATCCGTTTCTGCTGGTCGACAAGGTCGTCGATATCTCGGGCTATCAATCGGCGGTTGGCATCAAGAACGTCACCATGAACGAGCCGCATTTCCAGGGGCATTTTCCGGGAACCCCGATCATGCCGGGTGTAACCATTGTCGAGGCGATGGCACAGACCGCAGGGGTCATGCTGGGCGTGGGCATGGATGTGATCGACAGTGAGCTGTTGATCTATTTCATGAACATCGACAAATGCAAATTCCGTCGCAAGGTGATCCCGGGTGACGTGCTTGAAATGCATGTCGAAACGGTCCGCGGCAAAAAAGGCGGCAAGATCTTCAAATTTGCCGGTCGCGCCACAGTCGATGGCGAGGTCGCGGCCGAGGCCGAGTTTTCGGCCTATGTCGACTGGGATATGGAAAAGACCACATGAGCGGCATCCACCCAAGCGCAATCATCGAAGACGGCGCGCAGATTGGTGAAGGCTGCGTCGTAGGTCCGTTTTGCTATGTGGGTCCCCAAGTCAAGTTGGCCGATCGGGTTGAGCTGAAGTCGCATGTTGTCGTGACCGGCGATACTTCGGTTGGTGAAGAGACCGTGATCTTCAACTTTTCGGTCATCGGAGAGATCCCGCAGGATCTGAAGTTCGGCGGTGAAAACACGAGCCTTGAGATCGGTAAACGCAACCGGATTCGCGAACATGTCACGGTGAATACCGGGACCGATGGTGGCGGCGGCGTTACGCGGATTGGGGATGATTGTCTGCTGATGGCGGGCGTGCATGTGGCCCACGATGTCCAGATCGGCAATCGGGTGATCATGGTGAACCATGCCGGCGCTGCGGGTCATTGCATCATTGAGGATGACGTGATTGTCGGTGGTATCTCTGGATTGCACCAGTGGGTCCGCGTTGGGCGCGGCGCGATCATCGGCGCGTTGACCATGGTTCCGAATGACGTGATCCCATATGGCCTGGTTCAGGCGCCGCGTGGCGAACTTGATGGTCTAAATCTCGTCGGCCTCAAACGGCGCGGTGTCTCACGTGAGGATATTGCCGCTTTGCGGGCGGCCTTCCGCGAATTGTCGACTGGCGATGGTACGTTCATGGAGCGCGCGCACCGGGTCGGCACGGATAACGAAAGCGAATACGTTCAGCGGATCGTCGATTTCGTGACCGGACATTCGGATCGGTCTTTCCTTACACCGGGGAAATAAACAATGCTGGCGCTGATTGCGGGAACAGGCGTTTTGCCGGGTGAAGTTGTCGCGCAACTGTCCGACCGCCCGGTGGTCTGCGCGATGGAAGGCTTCCGCCCGGATACTTTATCCCCGGATGTCGAGTTTCCATTGGAGAAGGTTGGAACCTTTATCGCCGACATCAAGGCGCGGGGTGTGACCCAGATCTGCATGGCAGGTGCCGTAGGCCGCCCGCCCATTGATCCTGCAAGGATCGATGCTGCAACAATGCCTTTGGTCCCAATCCTGCAACAAGCCATCATGTCCGGCGATGATGCGGCGCTGCGCGCGGTCATCGGCATTTTTGAGGATGCAGGTCTGGAGGTTAAGGCAGCCCACGAAATCGCGCCGAACCTTCTTCCAAAACTCGGGTGTCTGACGCAGGCGCAACCGTCTGAGGCCGATCTGACGGATGCGGACCGTGCATCGGGTATCGTCCGGGCGATGGGTGCTGCGGATGTCGGGCAGGCCTGCGTGGTTTCAAAACGGCAGGCGCTGGCGATTGAGGGTATCTTCGGCACGGCATGGATGTTGCAGTCTCTGACTCAGCGCCCGGATGCGGGCGGCGGCATTCTGTTCAAAGCCCCGAAACCGGATCAGGACGTTCGTGCAGATCTGCCTGCGATCGGGCCTGATACTGTGTCTGGCGCAGTTGCGGCGGGGCTGTCGGGAATTGTGATCGAAAAGGGCGGCGTCCTTGTGCTTGAGAAAGACCGCGTGATCGCGGAATGTGATCGGCTGGGCCTGTTTTTGTATGTCCGCGAGCGGACGAACTGATGCGGGTTTTCGTCGTCGCCGGTGAACCTTCGGGGGACCGGCTTGGCGGGGCATTGATGGAAGGCCTGCGCGCGCTGGTACCAGGAGTTGAATTTCAGGGCGTTGGCGGCCCGCTGATGCAGGCACAAGGGTTGGACAGCCTTTTTCCCATGTCCGAATTGTCGGTCATGGGACTGGTCGAGGTTCTCCCCAAGTTCTTTCACCTCAAACGTCGGATTTCTGAGACAGCGCAGGCTGTTCTGGATAGCAATCCAGACGTTCTGATCACCATCGACAGTCCCGATTTCTCATTGCGGGTTGCCAAGCTGGTCAAAGCGCAAGGTACTATTCGCACGGTTCACTATGTCGCCCCCAGCGTCTGGGCCTGGCGTCCCGGGCGTGCGGACAAGATGGCCAAGGTCATCGATCATGTGCTGGCGCTGTTGCCGTTCGAGCCGCCTTATATGCAGCGCGCGGGGATGGAATGTGACTTTGTCGGGCACCCGGTGGTCAGCGAACCAGCGGCGACCGAACAAGACATTCAGGCTTTTCGCGAGGCCTACGGTCTAGGCCAAGCGCCCATTGTTCTGGCCTTGCCCGGTTCGCGGCGGGGTGAGGTGGATCGACTGGCTCCGGTCTTTGGTCAGGCGTTAATCGAGTTTGTGAAACAGCGCCCTGACACGCGCGTTGTCGTGCCAGCTGTGGCCCATATGGTTGATGCGGTCACCGAACATGTTCAGGACTGGCCAGGGTCGCCCGTCGTGGTTGACCCCCGAGACTTGCCCTCGGACCAGGCGCAGGCGCAGAAAAGGGCCGCTTTTGCTGCGGCCGACCTTGCGTTGGCGGCGTCTGGGACAGTTTCATTGGAACTGGCGGCACAGGCTACGCCAATGGTCATAGCCTACAATCTGAACTGGCTGACTACTCTGATCGCAAAGCGCATGGTTAATCTGGACACGGCGACCCTTGTCAATCTGGTGTCTGAAACACGCGCGGTTCCCGAATGCCTGCTGGATGATTGCGAACCGAATAAGATTGCCACGGCATTGTCGGACGTTGCCACTAGTCCGGATGCGCAGCGCAGCGCGATGGATGTGACCATGGACCGTCTGGGGCGCGGTGGTGAGGCACCGGGTCTGCGGGCGGCCCGAGCGGTTTTGAACAGGCTGCCCAATCGCCATGATTGAACACATCCTGTTCGCATTTTCCGCTGCGATCGTGACCATATCAACTAACCTGGACAATCTGGTCATCCTGTTTGGCCTGATCATGGTGATGGAGACACGCCGAGCCGTCTTTGGCTTTGCCGCGGCGCAAATGATAATTCTGAGCCTGTCGCTTGTGATTGCCAGCGGGCTGGATCACAGCCGGTTTCTGAATTGGGTCGGTTATCTTGGGATTATCCCGTTGTCTCTGGGCCTTTATGGCATTTGGCAACAACGGAAAGGGTCGGGCGGGCGTCAACTGCCTGATACAGGGGCCATCACCTCGGTCGTCGCGCTGTTTTTGACGCTATCGATTGATACGCTTGCGGCTATGACTCCGCTGTTCGCGGATTCGACGCCAGCGTTTCGGTTGACGGCCTTGATCGGGGCCGGGTGCGCACTGGCGACGTTAATCGGGATTGCAAGTTGGGGCGCACCACGCGCTCAGGTTTTAGGTCCGCGTTTTGCCCGCCTTGACAGGATTGCACCTTACATCATGGTGGCAGTCGGACTGTATATTCTGGTGAACAGCCCGACCGACGTCTTGTGATCGGGGTTCCTCAGTAACCGCGCCAGATCCAGCCGCCTCCGTATATGCGGCTGCTTTCATTGGAATAGAACACGCAGGCCTGACCGGGCGAAATGCCTTCCTCGGGTGTCAGCAATTCGACTTCGGCAGTCGTTTCAGACAGAGGTCGGATAATCGCCTCACGCGGCGGGCGGGTCGACCGCACCTTGACCGACAGATGCCATTCGTCGCGTGAAGTAAAAGGTTCATCCCCCAGCCAGTTGATCTCGCGCACCGGAACGGTCCGGGTCGCCAGCAGCTCTTTCGGGCCAACCACAACCTGCTTTTTGTCTACGTCCAACTTTATCACATACAAAGGCTCGCTCAGCCCGCCGATACCAAGTCCGCGGCGCTGACCGATGGTGTAGTGAATAACGCCGTTATGCTGCGCCAGCACTCGACCGTCGGAATGAACGATCTCACCTGGTTCCGCCGCACCGGGGCGCAGCTTTTCGATCACGCTGGCATAGTTGCCATCGGGCACAAAGCAGATGTCCTGACTGTCGGGCTTGTCTGCCACCGACAGCCCGTAATGCGCGGCCATCTCTCGGGTTGCGTCCTTCGAGGGTAAGTGGCCCAGTGGAAAACGCAGAAAGTCCAACTGCTCAGGCGTAGTGGAAAACAGGAAATAGGACTGATCCCGGTTCGCGTCTTCGGCGCTGTGCAGCTCTGGCCCGTTCGCGCCCATCTTGCGCTGGATATAATGGCCAGTCGCCATGCAGTCGGCTTCAAGGTCCTTGGCGGTTTCCAAAAGGTCCTTGAACTTCACCCGCTCATTGCACCGGATACACGGGACCGGAGTCGCCCCGGCCAGATAGCTGTCGGCGAATTCGTCGATCACGGCATCTTTGAAGATGTTCTCGTAATCCAGAACATAATGCGGAAAACCGCGTTCCTCTGCCACACGCCGCGCGTCATGGATATCAATCCCGGCGCAGCATGCGCCTTTCTTGGCCAAGGCCGCGCCGTGATCATACAGCTGCAGCGTCACGCCAACCACGTCATAACCCTGATCTGCCAAATATGCAGCGACAACCGAACTGTCCACGCCACCGGACATGGCAACAACCACCCGTGTTTCCGACGGGGGTTTGGCAAAGCCAAGCGAGTTCAGCGGTGTCTCGGTATCGAGGGCCATGACGATTCCAGTGCGGGTTAAGAAAGACCGGCAGAATATAGGAAAATTCTACACACTCTCAAGGGGCGGTTTCACCCGGCATTAAGTAGGCTGTCGGCAGCTTTGTCGCAGCTGAAAAAGGGTCAAGAGATGTATTTGCACAAAGTCGAAGGGCCAAGGTCCGTAACCCTGCCGGATGGAACGGTTTTATCGCGTAGCGATCTACCACCTGCAGAGACGACCAGATGGGTCGCATCGCGCAAGGTGGTTGTGGTGCGCGGCGTTCTTTACGGGCTGATTTCGTTGTCAGACGCCAAAAAGCGGTATGGGCTTAGCGATGAAGAGTTCAATTCCTGGGTTTCTGCAGTCGCTGAGCACGGAACAGACGCTTTGAAAGTCACGGCCTTAAAAAAATATCGACAACTTTAAGATGAATGTGAATAAATGATTCAACGGTAACGTCAGATTAACCATTTTTGATCAGGCTCATTTTGAAATTGGTAAGTTGACTAAATTGGAGCAGTAAATGCGTATACTTCTCGTCGAGGATGATCCGACCACATCGAAAAGCATCGAATTGATGCTGACGCATGCCAATCTAAACGTTTATGCGACGGACCTGGGCGAGGAAGGCATCGATCTTGCCAAGTTGTACGACTATGACCTGATCCTTCTGGATCTGAATCTGCCAGACATGAACGGGCACGAAGTGCTGAGACAGCTGCGCATCGCGCGTGTTGAAACCCCCATCTTGATCCTGTCGGGCGCTGACGATACCGAAAGCAAGATCAAAGGTTTCGGCTTTGGCGCCGACGACTATATGACCAAACCGTTCCACCGCGAGGAACTGGTCGCTCGTATTCACGCGATCATTCGCCGGTCCAAAGGGCATTCGCAGTCCGTCATTCATACCGGCCGTGTCGCGGTGAATCTGGATGCTAAAACGGTTGAGGTCGAAGGCAAAGCCGTTCATCTGACCGGCAAGGAATACCAGATGCTGGAATTGCTGAGCCTGCGGAAGGGTACAACGCTGACCAAAGAGATGTTCCTGAACCATCTCTACGGCGGCATGGACGAGCCCGAATTGAAAATTATCGACGTTTTTATCTGCAAACTTCGCAAGAAACTCAGCAATGCTACAGGTGGCGAAAACTATATCGAAACTGTTTGGGGCAGGGGCTATGTGCTGCGCGATCCGCAAAGCAACAGCTTGGACGACCGGCGGATCGCTGTTGGAGCCTGATTTTCAGTGAAATCTGGTCGCCGTTGGTCCAGGGCGACCCCCTCACTCACGTAACAGCACATCTGGACCTAGCCATGGCCTCGCCCTATCACTGGGTTCAAAGACTATGTGACAGGGCGAGGCCATGAGCGACTCAATTGCGGTAACAGAACTGACGGAAGATCAGGCACGTGCCGAACTGGCGCGGCTCGCGGAATTGATTGCGCGGGCCAACACGCTGTATCACGCCGAGGACGCCCCCGAGATCTCGGATGCGGACTACGATGTGCTAAAGCGGCGAAACGCTGACATCGAGGCACGCTTTCCTAAGCTGAAACGGTCCGACAGCCCCACAGATCAAGTGGGCGCAAAACCGGCAGAGGGATTTTCAAAACTCGTACATGCCGTCAGGATGATGTCCCTGGGCAATGCGTTCAACGATGAGGACGTTTCGGATTTTGACAGGTCAATCCGCAAATATCTGGGATTGGGCGACTCGGCCGAGCTGGCTTTTACTGCTGAACCCAAGATTGACGGTCTGTCCCTATCGCTAAGATACGAACAGGGTGAGCTCGTGCAGGCGGCGACCCGAGGCGATGGCGAGATTGGTGAAAACGTGACTGCGAACGCGCGGACGATCTCAGACATTCCGCACAGCGTCAAAAACGCCCCGGAGGTTCTGGAGGTGCGCGGTGAAGTTTACATGTCTCATGAAGACTTCGACAAGCTGAACGCGCGACAGACAGAGCTGGGCGAAAAGGTGTTTTCAAATCCACGAAACGCTGCCGCAGGGTCGTTGAGGCAGCTTGACGCGAAAATAACACGATCCCGTCCGCTTGGTTTTTTTGCATATGCCTGGGGTGAATTGTCAGCCCCCTTGGCCGATACACAAATGGGTGCCATCGAACGGTTGGCGGAATTCGGTTTCTCAACCAACCCACTGACAGCATTGTGCGAAACAACAGATCAGTTGATCGGACATTACCGCAGCATCGAAGCCCAACGCGCCACTCTTGGCTATGACATCGACGGCGTTGTCTACAAGGTGAACGACTTGGCGCTGCAGGCCCGGTTGGGGTTCAGGTCCACGACCCCAAGATGGGCCATTGCGCATAAGTTTCCCGCTGAACTTGCATGGACGAGGCTGGAAGCCATCGACATTCAGGTGGGTCGAACGGGTGCGCTCAGCCCGGTTGCCCGGCTGCACCCGGTAACTGTTGGTGGCGTCGTCGTGTCCAATGCCACGCTGCATAACGAGGATTATGTCGCCGGTCGCGATGCAAAGGGCGGTACGATCCGGGATGGGAAGGACATTAGGGTCGGCGACTGGGTGCAGGTTTATCGCGCGGGCGACGTGATCCCCAAAGTGGCGGATGTCGACATTTCGAAACGTCCAGATGGCGCGCAACCTTATGATTTTCCCACAACCTGTCCTGAATGCGGCAGTGATGCGGTTCGGGAAGAAGGCGATGCCGTTAGACGTTGTACCGGTGGAATTATTTGCCCCGCGCAAGCCGTGGAAAAACTGAAACATTTCGTATCTCGGAAGGCGTTCGATATCGAGGGGTTGGGCGCCAAGCAGATTGAAATGTTCTACGATGACCCGGACTTACCAATCAAAACCCCGGTGGACATCTTCACACTGCAGAACAGAGATGCGGCCAATCTAAACAAACTCGACAACCGCAAGGGCTGGGGTGCGCAAAGTGCCGGGAACCTTTGGGCCGCAATTGATGAAAAGCGCCAAATCCCATTCGGACGCCTTCTTTTTGCATTAGGTATTCGACATGTCGGAGAGGCGGCGTCGAACTTGATCGCGAACCACTATGGCGCCTGGACAGAATTTGAGCGCGCCGTCACCGCAGCCGCTGATTTCGAAGGACCTGAGTGGGACGAGCTTTTGGGCATAGATGGCGTAGGTGACGTCATGGCGCGCGCCTTGGTGTCCGCATTTGCGCAAGATGCAGAACGCGCCAGCGTCGACGCTTTGGTTGCACAATTGGACGTGCAGGACGCCAAACGACCTGACACATCGGGCAGTCCGGTGGCTGGCAAGACGGTTGTCTTCACGGGGTCACTTGAAAAGATGACCCGTGCCGAAGCCAAAGCCCGGGCCGAAGCGCTGGGGGCCAAGGTCTCTGGTTCGGTCAGCAAGAAGACCGATTTGCTGGTGGCCGGCCCTGGTGCTGGTTCAAAAGCCAAGAAAGCAGCAGAGCTTGGGATCGAAACCCTGGACGAAGATGAGTGGCTGCAACTGATCGGCACCGCATGAGCGGCCGTCCCGAAATCCTGTTTCCCCTGTTCGCCGGGCTGGAGACGCTGGAAGGCGTTGGCCCCAAAACTGCGCAGACAATGGTGCAGGCAGGGATCGAGTCGCCGCGTGATGTGCTGTTCGGCTTGCCCTACGCTGTAGTGGACCGCAGGCGGCGCGATACAATCCAAGGGGCTGATCTGCCAACGACTTTGACGGTTGAGGTCACGGTCGGCACTCACAGGCCGTCGCGAAACAAGGGCGGGGCTTACCGCGTTCACGTCGAAGACACTCAGACCGAGTTTCAGTTGGTCTTTTTCCACGCACGTGGAGATTATTTGAATAAAGTTTTGCCGCAAGGCAGTCGTCGTGTGATCTCTGGCAAGCTCGAACTGTTCGACGGCATGGCTCAGATGGTCCATCCGGATCACATGCTGCCCGTGGAAAGCGCGGATGACATTCCTGAGTTCGAGCCAGTTTATCACCTGACACAGGGCATCACCCAAAAAACGGCGTACAAGGCCGCACGCAGCGCATTGGCACGCGCGCCACAGCTGGCTGAGTGGATTGACCCAGCGCAAGCGTCAAAACAGGGCTGGACGGATTGGGCGACGGCTGTATCCGCGGCACACAACCCACAAGGTGCGGATGACGTGGCCGCGCACGCGCCAGCCCGGGAACGCCTTGCCTATGACGAACTGTTTGCCCATCAGGTGACGCTGGCTCTGGCGCGACAGCGCGAGCGTAAGGCTCGGGGCATCGTGAGCGTCGGCACTGGTGCTCTGCAGGCCAAAGTTCTTGCTAATCTGCCTTACAAACCAACCGGGGCCCAGACACGTGCGATCAAGGAAATAACTGCCGACATGGGCTCAGACTCGCGGATGAACCGATTGCTGCAAGGCGATGTGGGTGCAGGGAAAACTCTGGTCGCCTTCATGGCACTTCTGGTCGCGGTCGAGGCTGGTGGGCAGGGTGTTATGATGGCCCCGACCGAGATCCTCGCTAGGCAGCATCTGGAAGGCCTGCGCCCGCTTGCCGAAGAAGCCGGGGTGGTTCTGGAAATCCTGACTGGGCGGGACAAGGGCGCTGAACGGCGTGCAAAGCTGGCCGCTCTGAAACAGGGTAACATTCACATCCTTGTCGGCACCCATGCAGTGTTTCAGAGCGATGTTGAATTTCATGCCCTGCGACTGGCCATTGTGGATGAACAGCACCGGTTCGGGGTGCGGCAACGGATGGAGTTGTCGGAAAAAGGGCAGGGCGCGGATGTTCTGGTGATGACCGCCACCCCGATCCCCCGCAGTTTGGCGCTTGCGCAATACGGGGACATGGACGTCTCTGTTCTGGATGAAAAGCCACCAGGACGGAAACCGATCAAAACGGCGATTATTAGTACCGAGCGTATGGATGACGTCGTAGCGCATTTACGTCGGGCCATCGATGAAGGACGTCAGTGCTATTGGGTCTGTCCGCTGGTCGACGAATCCGAGGTCTCGGACCTGACAGCTGCCGAAGAACAGTTCAAACGGCTGCGGGCGGTGCTGGGCGAAGGCACAGTCGGGCTGGTCCATGGCCAAATGCCCGCTGCCGAAAAGGACGCCGCGATGGCTGCGTTTCAGAAAGGGCACACAAAGGTTCTGGTCGCAACGACTGTGATCGAGGTCGGAGTGAATGTACCCAACGCCTCGATCATGGTAATCGAACGGGCCGAAATATTCGGTTTGGCGCAGTTACACCAGCTGCGTGGCCGCGTTGGACGGGGCGAGGCGGATTCGACCTGCTTGCTCATGTATCAACCACCGCTAAGCGAGGGCGGGCGGAAGCGGCTGGAGGTTTTGCGAGAGACGGAAGACGGATTCCGGATATCCGAGACCGATTTGCAGATGCGCGGCGCAGGGGATCTGATTGGCACGGCTCAATCCGGGCTACCAAAGTTCCGGATCGCTGATCTGGAGCGTCAGGCCGGATTGATGGCTGTTGCGCAGACGGATGCACGAAACCTGTTGTCCAAAGACCCGAACTTGACCACCGAACGCGGGCAGGCTGTCCGTGTTCTGCTGTGGCTCATGAAACAGGATCAGGCAATCCGTTTAATTTCAGTGGGTTAGCAATATCGTTCCGTAAAGTTCACTAATGTTCTCAAAAAGTTCTTTACCGACTCGGTAAAATATGAGAACAAAAGGTCAACAAAGGATTAAAACAAGACCGGAGGTGAGACCATGCTGACCCAGATCAAGACCGCCATAAGCCGTTCGCATTCCACGCTATTGCAGGATGCGGCAGGTGCGGTGTCATTGGTGGTGATGCTGGTGGTTGCCCTTCACCTTCCCGGAACGTTCTGACCCTTTCTGCCTGCGATCTCGTGCCGAAAACACCGTGCTGTCGTCCCCATTTCAGTCAAGGGTGACCTGCCTGTCCCAATTCCCTTGAAAGGGCCAGCCTCGGCCCTGCGCGGAAATACGGATCCCACGCGAGACACGCATTGCCTACCGCCGCCCTTTCCGCCCGGAAGGTGCGGCGGTTTTTTTATAGCTGTCCGGTTTTGAAGATTTCCAGCATCGCAGACAGTACCGAATTCACGGCAACCGACGCCAGGATCATTCCCATGATGCGGCTGATAATGGCGGCACCTGAATGGCCAATCAGTCGAATGATCGGCTCGGCCAGCAGCATCAAAACGAAGGCGATGGCCACAACGGATAACATAACCATTGCCGTGATACCTTGATCCGCCACGCTGAACCGGTTGTTGTCGGTCAGGATAACAACGGCCAGCATTGCACCCGGTGACGCCAATGAAGGTACCGCCAACGGAAAGATCGCAGGGTTGGGCTTGTGGAATTTGTCTTCCTGATCGTCTTCTGCTGCGCGTTGTTCAACCTCTTGTTTGCTTTCGCCAAAGATCATCGTCAGGGCGAACAGGAACAGGATGATCCCTCCGGCCACTTGGAACG
Organism: Ruegeria sp. CDSB013; assembly: GCF_059611165.1. Taxonomy (NCBI): domain Bacteria; kingdom Pseudomonadati; phylum Pseudomonadota; class Alphaproteobacteria; order Rhodobacterales; family Roseobacteraceae; genus Ruegeria; species Ruegeria sp. CDSB013. The sequence continues at coordinate 588,048 of NZ_JBXWPA010000001.1, forward strand.
AGTTCAACCCGATATCCAGCGCCTCGATCAGCAATTGCCCGAAAACAAGGAAGAACAGCAAAACACCGGCACTGATGAGCGCGGCCAACAGGGCTGTTTTGCGACGCGCCGCAGCGCCAAGCCCGGCTGTAACGGCGATAAAAACGGGAATTGTTCCAATCGGATCAATAACGACCCACAGGGTAACAAAATGCTCCAGCAAACTATTCAAACCAAATTCTCCCCAAAACTATGGCGGAGGTTAGATGGGTTTGAATTGAATTACCATCTTCAGGCGCAGTTGGCCTGTTCGGCTTGTTCCATAGCTTCAGCAGTGGCATCCAACGCCAGCAGGATCGAAGCGTGACGGTTCTTATAATCACGCGCAGGCATGAGAACTTCCAGCCCGTCAAACGGTGCGTCCGGTGCAGGGCCGTCTTTCTTTAGCATAGCCGACAGCTGATCCCGCGCTGTTTCGATTTGCGCGCGCGTGGTGCCAATTACAGCGGATCCAACGACCGAGGCCGAGGCCTGACCCAAGGCGCAGGCCTTAACGTCCTGACCGAACTCGGAAACGCGGCCGTCCTCAACCTTGACGTCCACGGTTACGGTAGACCCGCACAAAGGCGAACGTTTCTTGACGGTCGCATCTGGGTTTTCCAGTCGTTCCAGATGCGGAATATCCGCAGCCAGGGCCAGAATGCGCCCAGAATAGAGCTTTATCAGGTCGTTCTCGCCAGACATGGCTTTCCCTCGTTGCGTGTTCCCCATACATAGTGGCCATCCACCGGGATGCAAAAGGTTTTTACAATGTCCGAGACCGTCACTTTCGATCTGTCTAGCCTGAAGTTTAACGACGCCGGTCTGATTCCGGCGATCGCACAGGATGAAGCTTCTGGCGAGGTGTTGATGATGGCGTGGATGAACGCAGAAGCGGTTGAAAAAACTCTTGAAACGCGCCGCGTGACGTATTGGTCACGGTCACGTCAGTCGTTCTGGATCAAGGGTGAAACCTCGGGGCATGTTCAGGAACTGGTCGATTTTCGCGTCGATTGTGATCGCGACTGCCTGCTGGTTCTGGTGCGACAGACCGGTGCTGCCTGCCACACGAACCGGCGCACCTGTTTCTACACCGCAGTGCGGGATGGCGATGAGGTCGAATTGATGCGGCCGATGGATTAGGGCCGATCACAGCCCGACCATGGCCCGAACCTGATCCGCGGTAACTCCATCAGCACGATATTTGGCGATGGCGCGCGCATCGTCGCGCTTGGCCAAACGTTTGCCCAAGTCATCTCGGATCAGCTTATGATGGTGATAGACAGGTGTCGGCAAGCCTAGCAGGGCCTGCAACAGAACATGGATACGCGTCGCCTCGAATAGGTCCTGACCGCGTACGACGTGGGACACGCCCTGTTCCGCATCATCCAGAACGACGGATAGATGGTAGGATGTTCCCATATCGCGCCGGGACAATACCACGTCTCCGATTGTGTCCCGCAACTCATCAGCAGTGAAAGCGACTGGGCCCGATTCCCCGTTTGGTCCCACGCCAGTTTCTTCGAAAAAAGATTTTTTGGCAGAGGGTTGAGTGGCGATCCTAAACAGATCGGGAACCACACGCGCAGCCATTTTGATGTCCAATCGAAGGGGCGTTTCGTGCGGGATCGGCCCCGTTCGATCTGACACATCCCTGCACGTGCCCGGATAAATGATCCCATCAGGCCCATGCAGAGGAACACCTTCCTGTGGTGCCCCGGCGGCTGCGGCAATGTCCCGACGATTGCACGTGCACGGGTACAGCAAGCCCCGCGACCACAATGCCCTCAGAGCGTCTTCGTAGGTCGACAAACGGGACGATTGCCGCATCACGGGTTCTGGCCAGTTCAATCCTAGCCAAGTCAGATCGTCATAAATCTGCTCTTCCCAATTTACCCGGCAGCGGGAGCGGTCGATGTCTTCGATCCGCAACAAAAATTGACCGCCTTCAGCGGCGGCCATATCACTGGCAAGAAGTGCAGAATAGGCGTGGCCAAGATGAAGCGGCCCCGTTGGAGATGGGGCAAATCTGGCTATGAATGTCACGTCTTCTCAACAACATATACGTCAGATTTAAGGTCCATTCCGGGAAGATGCGGCCCGTATTCCCGAAACAGCAGCCGCGCGGCGCCCATATCCAGCCAATCGTTCAAACGGGTGGTATAGGACGGATCGTCAAGCGTGTGATCATTGAAGGAAAAGGCCAGTAGGCCACTTTTGGGCAGCGCTTTCATCAACAGATCAAATGTTTCTGGCGGGGCGGCACCGGTTCCGATCACGCCAATCGCGGTGATTGCCTTATAGGCATCTTGCTCCAGCGGTTCCGGATCGGTGATCTCAAACGTCGTGAGGTTTCTGTAAACCTCCTTAGCGGCTGCCCCTTCAAGCATCTTGGGCGTGGGATCCACACCATCGATTACCTGAAATCCCGTATCATGCAGGGCCTTGCCGGACAGACCCGTGCCACAACCGTAATCCAGAACAGGCGTCTGCGGTTCGGGCATCTGGGACCAAAGCGCCTCGGCCACGCGGCCAGGCGTGGCGTAGCCATGTGACCCAACTTCGGCGTCGTATGACGAGGCCCATTTCTGATAATGCGTACGTGTCGCCTCGGGCGTATCAAGCCCGTAGGCGTCTTTGAGGTATTTGTCGCTCATACCCGTATGTTAGGCCGGTAGGGTGCAATGCGTCCAGTCAGCAATGCGCCAACCAGTCGGTCCATTCCGTCTTGGCCCGGTCGGTGTAGGCCTTGTACCGGTCCTTACGGCCCCGGCGACCGCCTTTGAGGCCATCAACCGGGCGAAACAGACCAAAGTTGACATTCATGGGTTGAAAGGTCTTGGCTTCGGCCCCGCCGGTAATGTGGTGTATCAACGCGCCCATGGCACTGTCCTGCGGGATCTCGGGCAGGGAACGCCCCAGGATCTCGGCAGCAGCCAGCCGCCCAGCCAACAAGCCCATTGCAGCGCTTTCCACATAACCCTCGACGCCGGTGATCTGGCCGGCAAACCGAATATTCGGCTTTGATTTCAGCCGCATCTGCGCGTCCAGCAATGTCGGAGAGTTGATGAACGTGTTGCGATGAATCCCGCCCAGGCGCGCGAAACTGGCGTTCTCAAGCCCCGGGATCATGCGAAACACTTCGGTCTGAGCGCCGTATTTCATCTTGGTCTGAAAACCGACGATGTTGAACAAAGTGCCCAGCGCGTTGTCTCGGCGCAGTTGCACAACGGCATGAGGTTTGACGTCAGGCTGATGCGGGTTGGTCAGGCCGACTGGCTTCATGGGACCGTGGCGCAGCGTTTCGCGGCCGCGTTCCGCCATAACCTCGATGGGCAGGCAGCCGTCAAAATACCCGGCAGTTTCACCTTCGTGGAATTCTGTTTTGTCCGCCGCCAACAGGGCGTCGATGAACGCCTCATACTGATCGCGGTCCATGGGACAGTTCAGATAGGCCGTCCGCTCCTCTTCGGTTTCGCCCTTGTCATAACGTGACTGCATCCATGCCTGGCTCATGTCGATGCTGTCGGCATAGACAATGGGCGCGATCGCGTCGAAGAACGCCAGAGCCTCAGCACCTGTCTGAGCCCTGATCGACTCGCCCAGCGACGAGGATGTCAGCGGACCCGTCGCAATGATCCAGTGGCCGTCGTCGGGCAGGGCGGTGACTTCTTCGCCCGTCACCTCAACCCGTGGATGGGCCTGCAACTTGGCGGTCACTGCTTCGGCAAACGGATCACGATCCACGGCCAATGCGCCACCGGCGGGCAGGCGATGCGTATCGGCCGTGCCCATGATGATGCCGTTGGCTTCCCGCATTTCCCAATGCAGCTGACCGACTGCATTTTGTTCGTCGTCATCCGAGCGGAAGGAGTTCGAGCACACCATCTCGGCCAGATTGCCGGTCTGGTGCGCAAAAGTGCCCACTTTGGGCCGCATTTCGTGGATCACAACGTCCACGCCCATTTCCGCTGCTTGCCAGGCCGCCTCGGACCCTGCCATGCCGCCGCCAACTATATGCAATTTCTGTGTCATGAGGTGCCACATAGGGCACAGCATCGCGCAACGCAACACACGCCAAGTTTCGCGTTGATTAGCTAGTAATTTAAGGAGGGTACTTGGGGTCGCCGCAGCGGGAATGTCAGCGCCGGTGAGAGAAACCAGCTTGGAGGGACCTTCCGCCTACAGCGACCCAAAAGCGTATTTGGGCCTAAGCCATGTCTCAGCTTTGCCACAGTGTGGCCCTTTTGAAAAGGACTAAATTGCGAACAGTCGCGAAAATTTCCTTAAATAATCTCGTTATTGTTCCCAATTTGGCGGTCTTTTTTCGATAAATGCAGATATTCCTTCTTCGGTATCCCGATGCATCATATTCTGCGCCATTACCTCTCCGGTATAGCCGTAGGCCTGTTCGATCGGCATATCCAATTGCTTGTAAAAGGCCTGTTTGCCCACTTTGACCGCTGATCCAAGCTTGTCCGCCAGGTGTTCGGCCAGCGCCATCGTTTCATGTTCCAACAACATTTCGGGTACTGCGCGATTGACCAGGCCCAGCTCTGTCGCGCGTTCTGCGGAGATGAACGCGCCTGTCGTCAACATCTCAAATGCCTGTTTCCGGGGGATATTCCGGCTGAGGGCCACCATAGGGGTCGAGCAAAACAACCCGATATTGACCCCGTTTACACCAAAGCGCGTGCCTTCGGCTGCAATCGCAAGATCACAAGTGGCCACCAGTTGGCAGCCGGCGGCCGTGGCGATGCCGTGGACTTGCGCGATCACGGGTTGGGGCAGGGATTGAATCGACAGCATCATTTTTGCGCACTGCGCGAACAAGTCCTGGAAGTAGGCTTTTCCCCCATCCTCGCTCTGACGTCCCGCAGTCATCTGTTTCAGATCGTGACCTGCGCAAAACGCCTTGCCTTCGCCGGACAGGATCACAGCGCGAATGCTCGAGTCGTTGCTTAAGGCGTCGAATTCAGCCTGAAGTGCTGCCAGCATCTCTTCGCTCAGGGCATTCAAGCGCTCTGGCGCGTTCATTTTCAACCGGGCAACGCCATTCATGTCGTTACGTTCCAGAATTCCCATCTTGCTCTCCGATCTGATGTCGGGCCAACTCTAGGGTGGCAATTCGAGGAGGGGAAGTATGTCGTTGGTTTTGAACCGCGAACAACTGTCAGATTATCTGGTCGAGGTTTTTCCACAGGTCGAGAAGGACTTTGTCATCGACAGCCTGGATGAAAACTCAATCACCATGCGGCTGAAGGTCGGGGACAGGCATCTGCGGCCAGGGGGGACAGTTTCAGGCCCGTCGATGTTCGGTCTGGCCGATGTCAGCGTCTATGCAATGATCCTTGCATTGAAAGGACGTCAGTCGCTGGCGGTGACGACGGGGTGTTCGATGGATTTCATGCGCAAACCCGATGGGGCCAACGATATGATCGCGCGCTGCAGCTTGCTAAAACTGGGCAAGACGCTTGCGGTAGGCGATGTTCTGATGTTCTCGGAAGGCTCAGACAAACCCGTGGCGCGGGCTACGATGACCTATTCATTGCCACCGGCGGGGTCTGCAGCTGCGGCATTTGGATAAAAAAGGGCCGGGTATGAAACCCGGCCTAGGAAGAGGTCCCAATAGGGACTGGGGATATTTTAATACTGCCAGAAATAGCGTTTGATCTCTCGGTCAGCCTGAGGGCGGGTCAGGCCCACATCTTTAAGCATCCGATCGTCCAGCTTTGACAGGTTGACCCTGCTGCGGCGCTGTCGTTCCCACTGCGTGACAGTCGCCGCAAACCGCACGGCCAGCGCGGCGATCATCGGCAGCCGAGGGCTATCGTTCAGCAGCATGAGGGCGGGGTTGTGCATATGGCGTGTCATCTGGGTATCCTTTCAAATTGTATTGACACAAAGTATTAGTGTTCGGTACATGTGCGTGATACATTCAAGATTGTGTCAAAAGCAAAGGAAGAATTGTAATGGATACAATTTGGCCAGAGGCGCTCCCGAAATCCAAAGGTCCCAAGTATACTCTGGTCGCTGACACAATACGAAAAGCGATTGAGAACAAAGCACTGGAGATAGGATCCAAGCTGCCTCCAGTCCGGGAACTTGCGTATCGGTTACAAATCACGCCAGGCACGGTTGCCCGGGCATATACGATTCTGACGGAAGAAGGCTTGCTACAAGCCGAGGTCGGACGTGGTACATTTGTCGCCCCTCCGAAATCACCGTTGCTGGACGACGTGTGGGCAAGACAACTTCACCTGCGGGACGACAAGTACAACGCCGATGTCAGCCTGTTCAGTCCCAGATTGCCGGATGTAGGGCAGGTGGCTTTGATCAGGGAATGTCTCAAAAAAGTGTCCCAAGCCGATCCGCGTTTGCTGATGAACTACCCGACGCGCGATGCGTACCAACCCATGCGTCAGGCGGTCGTCGAATGGCTCTCAGACCTGCCGCTTGGCACAGTGACCCATGATGATGTGGTTCTGACGCATGGTGGGCAAAACGGCCTTTGCCTTGTATTTCAGACGATCCTTCGCGGTCCCAAGCCGGTCGTGTTGGTCGAGGATCTGTCATATGCCGGTTTCCGTCGGGCAGGAGAGTTGATGCGCGCCGAGGTCGTCGGCGTGAAGATGGACAAGTGGGGAATTGACCCTCAGGCCATGGATAACATTTTGCGCCAGACTCAGGCGCAAGCGGTTTGCGTCTCGCCCGAGGTGCAAAACCCAACCGGAACGCATACGCCGCTGGAGCGTCGAAAAGAGGTTGTGGAAGTCGCGCGCCGCCATGATTTGCAGATCATTGAAGACGATTGTTATCGGATGGGGGATGCGCGCGAGCCCAGCTATCGTGCATTGGCGCCTGAACGAGGTTGGCATGTCTCGTCGATCTCAAAGATCCTGACGCCAGCCCTACGCGTCGGGTTCGCCATCGCCCCGCGCGAACGCAGCGTCGATCTTCGGCGCTCAGCCGAATACGGCTATTTCGGTTTGGCGCAACCACTTGCAGAACTGACCCGGCTGTTGCTGTCTGATCCACGGACACGGCAAATCGCCAGGGACGTCCGCGCCCGGATGGGCGATTATGTCCGGGTGACGGTCAATGCGCTTGGCGGCTTTGATCTTAACTGGGCGCCGGACGTGCCGTTTGTCTGGCTGTACCTACCGTCGGGTTGGCGTGCCGCCGCATTCAGCCGTGCTGCTGAGCGCGAAGGCATTCAGTTACGGTCTGCCGACGAGTTCGCGCTGCGGGACGGCCGTGCCCCCAACGCTGTACGCATTGCGATGAACGGGCACGTGTCATTGGAGCGGTTCGAGGCCGCGATGCAGCGCCTGAGGGCGCTTCTGGACAATCCGCCGGAACAGATCAGCGTTTAAAGACTCAGCTCGTTGGTTCGGGGTCGCCGAAAAAACCGGCCAGATGTGAGATCTTTCCCTCAGCACCCAAATGCGCAAAATCGTGGCCAGCGACAACTACACTGCCGTCCGGGCCAACCAGTCGCCATGTGAAATGAATGACATCGTTGTGGCCATTGGCCTTGCTGGTCAACTCAAGCATTCCGCCCGTGCTTTGCGCCACCTCTCCGATATGATCGCATAGGTTTGAGCGGCCTTTGACCTCGGCCATGGGGTCGACATAGATGCCATCTTCAGCAAAGCACCCGGCCAGTATCTCAAGCCGTTTCGCCCGGTTAGGTTCTTTCCATGCTGCCCCATAGTCGTTTACGGTCTGCTGCCAGTTCATTGCGCAATATCTCCCTTTCCGGATCTTGCCGGGTTAATTAACGTTCATTTATGTATTGCGGTTTATCTGTTGAGTTGTGGGGTAAAATAATACCTATTTTATAACATACTGTAATTGCTTATTAAAATAAGTTTCAGCGTTCTTGACGCGCATTACGCCTGCATCTAAATACCCAACATCGAATTCGGGCCGCTCCGTTTGTGGGCGGTCTTTCACATCAAACAGGACTATCCTGCCATGAAAACCTTTTCTGCAACACCTGCAGACATCGACAAGAAATGGATCCTGATCGACGCCGAGGGCGTTGTTCTGGGCCGTCTTGCCTCGATCGTCGCCATGCGCCTGCGTGGCAAGCACAAAGCGTCGTTCACCCCGAACATGGACATGGGCGACAATGTCATCGTGATCAACGCTGACAAAATCCAGATGACCGGCAAGAAGCGCGAAGAAAACTTCTACTGGCACACTGGCCACCCAGGCGGCATCAAGTCGCGCACCAAGCAGCAGATCCTTGAAGGCAAGCACCCCGAGCGCGTCGTGACCCAAGCGGTCAAGCGCATGCTGCCGGGCAACCGTCTGGCACGTCAGCAGATGACCAATCTGCGCGTTTATGCCGGTGCCGAGCATCCCCATGAGGCGCAAGCGCCCGAAGTTCTGGATGTTGCATCCATGAACAAGAAAAACACCCGGAGCTAATGACCATGGCTGATCAGATCAATACTCTCGAAGAGCTGAGCGCCGTTGCAGGCGTTGAGGTTGTGGCCGAAGAAGTCATCGTGCGTGAACCCGTACGTGACGAGCTGGGTCGTTCTTATGCCACCGGCAAGCGTAAAGACGCTGTTGCCCGCGTTTGGATCAAGCCGGGTTCCGGCAAGGTCACCGTGAACGGCAAGGACCAGGACAAGTATTTTGCGCGTCCCGTTCTGCAGCTGATCCTGCGCCAGCCGTTCCAGGTTGCCGGTGTTGAAGGTGAATTCGACGTTGTCGCAACCGTCAAAGGCGGTGGCCTGACCGGTCAGGCCGGTGCGGTCAAGCACGGCATCTCGAAAGCGCTGCAACTGTACGATCCGTCGCTGCGTGGTGCTCTGAAAGCTGCTGGCTTCCTGACCCGCGACAGCCGCGTTGTGGAACGTAAGAAATACGGTAAGCGCAAAGCGCGTCGTTCGTTCCAGTTCTCGAAGCGTTAATTCGCTGCCGAGTGCACAAATTCAAAGGGCTCGCAGTTGCGAGCCCTTTTTCGTTTGGGATGCGTGTACGGTTATTCTTCGTACACCATCTTCCAGGCGCCATCCTCGACAACGCTCACGTACACTGAGTCGGCCCCCTGATGGTCATCAGGTCCAAAAGTCATGTGGTTTCCAACCAGTTCATCCTGATAGTCCAGCGTTTCCATGGCCGCGATAAAGCTTTCATGAGTCAGATCGGGGCCAGCAGCCTCAAGCGCTTTGACCATCGTTTCAGCAGCAGAATATCCCAGCATTGCGAACCCGACGGGATCTTCACCGGTTGCCGCTTTATATTCTTCGATAAAGGCGGCAGGGGCGGGATCTTCCGCGCGGGACCACAGATCCTGCCAGGATGCGGCGGCATAAAAACCGTCGGTCACACCGCCCGGCACTTGCGCGACGACGGTCAGGAAGCTGGCCGAGGTGCCAAGGAACTTCATATCTGCAAGGCCCATCTTTTTGGCCGTGCCGACAACTGTGATAGCCTGTCGTACGCCCAGAGCGATCGTTACGATATCGCAGCCTTCTTCCTTTAACTTGCTGAGTGAGCCCACGAAATCCGTTTCATCGGGTTTGTGCGTGGTCTCAGCGACGAAAGCGATCCCGGCTTCTTCGGCACCGGCCTTGGTGCCTTCGACGATCTCCTCACCAAAATCGGTTGGCAGATACATCGAACACACAGACTGACCACCAAACTGCTCAGCGAGATATTTCACACCGACACGGCTTTGGTCAAAATATGTGGAAAAGGCCGTGAACTTGTTGTCCATCGGCTCCTGCAACATCTGCCGTGCAGCAGACAAAGGGGCAACATTGGGAATACCTTTTGGATCCAACAGCTTGAACCCCGCGACATTCATCGGCGTTCCCAGCGACTGCAGCATTGCGAACACCTTGTCGCGGTTCAGCAGCTTGTTATAGCCCTGCATCGCACGCGGCATCTGATACCCATTGTCCTCAACAACATAGCGGATCGTCCGCCCGTGTATGCCACCATTGGCGTTCACGCGGTCAAACACCACATTTGCACCCTTGGTCGCCGGAACACCGACGGCTGCGAAGATACCGCTCAGGTCATTGACCGACCCGATGATGATCTCATCATCCGTGACACCCTGGGTCTGTGCATTGGCAAGGGTCGCCGAAGCCGTCAAAGCGGTGGCCGCCGCCAGCCGCATGATCACATTCTTCATCTTTCTCCTCCCTTTAGGTTATCTCTTTTATTAACTGTACATGTCTTCAATAAGATGGCCGTGTTTCTTTTCGACAAAACTGCGTTTCAGCTTCATTGTTGCGGTCAGTTCATCGTCATCTGCGGTCAGAAGTACATCAATCAGGCGAAAGTCCTTGATCTGCTCGACCCGTGCAAAATCATTATTCACCGCGTCGATTTCCCCCTGAATCTGATCTTTGATTTCAGGGGCCGCACAGAGGGATGCAAAATTTGAAAAGGGGATTTTCCGATCCTGCGCAAATTTTTCGACGTTTTCCTGATCAATCATGATCAGCGCGGTCAGGAACTTTCGCTTGTCACCGATTATCACCGCGTCCGAGATGTAGTGGCTGAACTTCAACCGGCTTTCGATCTCGGCCGGGGTGATATTCTTGCCGCCAGCAGTGATGATGATGTCTTTCATTCGGCCTGAGATGGTGACGTAGCCATCCTCATCAATATGCCCGAGGTCGCCAGTTCGCAGCCATCCGTCGGCAGTGAAAGTTTCGGCCGTTTTTGCGTTATTGCGCCAATAACCCTGAAAAATGTTGAGGCCCTTTAGCTGAATCTCACCGTCGTCGGATATCCGGATGTCATTTCCGGGAACCGCGCGTCCGATGGTTCCGACCTTGTTGTTTTCGATTGTGTTTAGCGTCGCCAAGCCCGAGGTTTCGGTCATCCCGAACCCTTCGACCAACGGTACGCCAATGGCCCAGTACCACTTTAACAGATCCGTCGAAATCGGGGCCGCGCCCGAACCGCCACGCCGCATCTTGTCCATCCCCAACATACGGCGCAAATTACGCAGAACCAGCCTGTCCCACACCCAGAACTGTGCAGCAACGCCAGCAGGGACGGGTTTTCCAGCCAATATGTATTCCGCGCGCTTGAACCCAGCCTTCAGCGCCATGCCAAAGGCTGCGCGGCCAGTGGGCGTTGCGTCCTGCGTCATGATCTGAACATACGAATAGATCTTTTCCCAAACCCGTGGAACGGCCGTGAAGGTCGACGGTGAGATTTCTTGCAGGTTGGCAAACACCGTCTCGGGGCTTTCGGCAAAGTTAATGACGCATTTTGCAGCCAGTGGGAAATAGATTGATACGTCCCGCTCAAGAATATGGCACAGCGGCAGAAAGCAAAGCTGTTCGTCAGACTCGAGCGCGGGCAGCGCATGGGCCCCGCATTCAATCGCGGCCAAGATGTTCTCGTGGCTCAGCATCGCGCCTTTCGGCATTCCTGTGGTGCCCGAGGTGTAAATCAGAAGTGCAGTGTCCTGCGGTGATGCCAGAGCTATCTCGGCCTCAAAGCGATCGGGTTCTTCAGCCTCGGCCTGCTGACCCAAAGTATATAACGCGTCGATCATCATGCAGCGCGCATGGTCCAGATCGTGCAGCCCCTCATCGTCCAGAATGATGACATTCAGAAGGCCGGGAACCTCGTCTTCGACCTGCAGAAATTTGTCCAGTTGCTCTTCATTCTCGACGATCAGAAAGCGGCTGTCGCTGTCATTAATCAGGTATTTTAGCTGGTTGGCCGAGTCGGTGGTGTAGACACCAGACGCGATGCCACCAACGGCCTGAATGCCCATGTCGAACCAGGCCCATTCCTTGCGGTCCTCTGACAGGATCGATACAACCTCGCCCCGTTGCAGTCCCAATTTGCGCAGTGCAAGCCCAATCCACTTGGCATGCTGCCAATAGTCCGCCCAGGAATACGACTTCCAGATGCCAAGGTCCTTTTCACGGTGCGCTGTGCGATCGCCAAGCTCGGCGCAACGGTTCCGAAACAGTTCGCAAATCGTGGTGCTTCCGTCGACACAAACCGGGCGTTGGCCGGGGGTTGCGTTCAGGCGAACGCCGTTGACCGTGATCTGAGGGGGCAGGGTGCTGATGTTCATCTGTTTCACCTCCACGTCTTTTTTCGTTTCCAGCGGCGGTTTTCGCGTGCGCCTTCCTCCTGCACGCCCAGATAGAAGTTCTGGATGTCCTCTGACCGCATCAGAACATCTGCTGCGCCGTCCATGACGATGCGTCCGACCTCCATCACATAGCCATGGTGGGCCAGTTCCAGGGCGGCGTTGGCGTTCTGTTCGACCAGCATCATGGTCATGCTCTGTTCGTCATTCAGTCGCTTGAGGATGCCAAAAATCTCCTGAACCAGCAGCGGTGACAAGCCAAGCGAGGGTTCATCCAACAGCATGATCTTTGGGTTGGCCATCAAGCCACGGCCGATTGCCAGCATCTGTTGCTGCCCGCCAGATAATGTTCCCGCCTCTTGGTTGCGACGTTCCTTGAGGATCGGAAAGTATGAGAACACCAGATCCCGATCGTGATCGATCTGACCCTTGTCCTTCAGGGTATAGGCCCCGAGGCTGAGGTTTTCGTCGACCGTCAGCAGTGGAAACACCTCACGCCCTTCGGGCACATGAACGATGCCTTTCTGCACGACCTTGTGTGGCTCGGACCCCTGAATTTCGTCGCCTTCAAACGTGATCTTGCCCTTTTCCGGATCCATCACGCCAGAAACGGTTTTCATCAGCGTGGTCTTGCCCGCGCCATTGGCGCCAAGGATCGAGACAATTTGGCCCTGATGAACATCCAGAGAAACACCCCGGATCGCCATGATCGGACCATAAAAACTTTCGATGTTGCGGATTGTCAGGATCGGCTCGCTCATGAGGCTTTCCCCAAATAGGCCTCGACCACCGCCGGGTGCGACTGAACCTCAGCAGGTGTTCCCAGCGCCAGTTTTGCGCCGTCCGCCATTGCCAGAACGCGATCCGAGACGCCGGAAACCAGCCCCATATCATGCTCGACCATCAAAACCGTGATCCCCATCTGCCGCCGGATATCATCGATCCACCAGCGCATGTCGGTTGTTTCTTCGACCGAGAGACCCGAGGCTGGTTCGTCCAGCAAAAGCAGCTTTGGATCGGTGGCCAGAGCACGTGCCACCTCGACAACCTTTCGCACGCCATAGGGCAGGCCAGAGATCATCTTGTCGCGGAATGCCTGCAGGTCGAGGAAGTCGATGATCTCCTCTACTTTTTCGCGGTTCTCCAATTCCTGCCGCCGCGCGGAGGGCAGAAACAACACCTCGGACAGCATGTTGGTTTTGCGGTGACGGTGCCGTCCGACAAGGAGGTTCTGCAGGACCGTCGCATGCTCGAAGAGTTCGATGTTTTGAAATGTCCGCGCCACACCATATGCGGCCACGCCGGACGGTTTGGCCTTGAGCAAGTCGTGACCGTTATACCGGATCGACCCGGCAAAAGGGTCGTAGAAACGCGAGATCAGATTGAAGACGGTGGATTTTCCTGCACCATTTGGTCCGACGATAGCAAAAACCTCGCCTTCTTCGACCTCGAAAGACAGTTCGTTGACAGCCGTCAGTCCACCGAATTTCAGAGTGACGTTTTCGAACTCAAGCAAGCTCATCTCAGGCGCTCCGTCTTGAGATAGGATTTTTGACGTTTGAACATGTCTTTCCGATAAAACGGAAACAGTTCGAACCACGTCCGGATTTTCAGCCAGCGCCCGTACAGACCCATCGGTTCAAAAAGGATGAAGGCGATCAGGATCATTCCGAAGATGCCAAATTCCAGCCCCGGAATGGCGACGGTGTTGCCACCGAAAAGGGCACCCACGTATTCCTTGGAGATAGATAAGAACTGAGGCAGGAACCCTATCACAATGGCGCCAAGAAACGCGCCGTGGATGGACCCCAGACCGCCGATCACGATCATCATCAGCAACTGGATTGAAATCAGGACGCTGAATGTCTCATTGTTGAATGCGCCCGAGAACATGCCCATCAGCGCGCCTGCCCATCCGCTGACAGCGCAGGACAACGCGAATGAGATCATCTTGGTCCTGGCAATATCCACGCCCATTGCCTGCGCCGATACCTCTGAGTCGCGCACAGCGATAAAGCTTCGTCCTAAAGGTGCCCGCAACAGGTTGATGTAGCCAAGTGTGACCAACACCGCCACACTGAGGACCAGCCAGAAGAACTGAACCGGAGTACCCCAGCGGTCGACCAGAAACCCGAATATTTCGACACCGCCCAGATATTTTCCAGCGACGCCCCCCGTGATCGGTTCGGCCAGAACAATGACGTCATCCATCAGGATGGACAAAGCCATGGTGAAGATCGCAAGGTAAATGCCATGCAGACGCAGGGCAGGGATGGCGACGGTCACGCCAGCCAATCCTGTGAGGATACCAGCCAGCGGGAAGGCGATCAGAAACGGCACGCCCGCTTCCAAAAGTATAACATTGGCGTAGCACCCAAAGGCCAGAAAAGCTGCGTGACCCAGACTGACCTGACCGGTGTGACCTGTTAAGATCATCAGACCGAGTCCCGCTATGGCCCATATCAGCACATTTGTCAGCTCGCCTAGATAGAAATCATCCAGCCACCACGGCGCGGCTGCGACGGCTGTCAGTAAGATCATATACAGGCACAGCTGATAGGTGTCCTTCCAAGGTCGGATATCCTGCATATAGTTGGTTTTGAACACAATCCGCATGACTTAAACCTTCTTGACCCGAACCTGACTGAACAGCCCGTTGGGGCGGAAAATCAACACTGCCAAGAGCAGCGCATAAGGCGCGATCTGACTGTATCCTGCTGCGATGTAACGGCTGGCAAAGGGTTCAATTACCCCAACGATCAGCCCGCCTGCGAGGGCACCGGGCAGGCTGCCGAAACCACCAATAACGGCTGCGGCAAAGGCCTTGATGCCAAGCAAACCTGTGGTTGGATCAACCGAGCCTTTGGCCGCGAACAAGATCCCTGCAATCCCTGCGACAACCCCGGCCAAAGCCCAGATGAAACCCTGAACGCGCTTTACCGGGATGCCCATGTAATATGCTGCCAACTGGTTTTGTGACGCGCCTTGCATCGCCAAGCCCAATTTGGTCCGGCTGAAGAAAACATACAGACCCCAGGTCAGAAGGATGGTAACGACAATAACGGCAACGTCCTCCATCCCCAGCACCAGCCCTCCAAACCGAACTTCTTTGCCTGCCAACGGGTTTTGCAGCGTCTGCGGCTCATGCCCCCAGATCAGCCCGGCCACAAACCGGATTACGAACCCCAATGCGATGGTCAGAATGACGACGGCTGTTTGGCTTTCCCCAAACAAACGGCGAATGATCAGGCGATCCACCAGGTAACCCAACGCCCCCATGATCCCCAGCGAAATCGGAAGAGCCAACCAGAAAGGCAGGCCCATATATTCAGTATTCGTAAGCCCGATTGTCACAAAGGCGCCCAGCATCATGAAATCGCCCTGCGCGAAATTCACCGCCTCAGTGGCCTTGTAAATCAGAACAAAGCCAAGAGCGATAAGGCCGTAGACACAGCCATTCGCCAGCCCGCTGATCAGCAGCTGTGCGTTATCCAAGTCTGTCCTCCCATGCCGGTATGTCCGGCGTTTTTTGCGCCCCGGACATCCTCCTTCGTCCGGGGCTTTGTTCTACTATGGCGCGATAATGACCTTTCCGTCACTCTTTTTCAGCGCATCCGCCAGATTTGCCACCACATCGCGCAAGCCAAGCCGTTCAGAAACATCCGTTTTCCAGCGACCATCGGCAAATCGGGCCTGTACTTCGGCGACAACTCTCATCTGGTCTTCCGGAGGTGTTGATGTCATCCACTTGGTCAGCCAGAACCCCTCGATCCGCTTGCTCATAAAGATCAATTGGCCCGTCTGCGTAAGCTTTGGTAGTTCGGGGCTAAGCTTGCCGTAAACGACCCACCGTGCACCGTTGGGCATCCCGCAGAAAACCTGCTCGGACATCTGATCCGACACAGCATCCAGGAAGACACGCGGTTTCAGCTTTTTGCTGAGTGCTTCGAACTTCCGCATCATGTCGGGGTCGGATGTGACCAGAACCTCGTGCGCGCCAAGTTCTTTCACGGTTTCCACGGCCTCGGCCCGGCGCACGATGGCGATGGGTTTAAGCCCAAGGTCGCGCCCTAAGGAACACATGAGCTTGCCTAACTGACTGGTGGCAGCTGAGACGGCAAAAGCGTCGCCTGCACCGCGCGCGATGTCCACCATCGCCATCGCAGTCATAGGGTTGACGATCTGGGCTGAGCCGTCCTCATCCGAGATATCGGGCCGCAATGGGATGCACATCATCGCTTGTGTCACGACATATTCGGCCCATGCTCCGGAACCAGCTGCCACAAAGGCGACCCGTTGGCCCTGCAACGCTTCGGCACCGGCACCGGTGGCCACAACGTCGCCACAGCCTTCGAACCCGGCGGGCGTGCCTTTTACACGCGGCTGCCCGTATTCGCCTTTGATAAAGTGGATGTCGGACGGGTTCACCGACGATGCCCGCAATTTAATCAGGACCTGACCGGGGCCGGGTTGGGGCACAGGAAGCTCGGCCTCGGCCAGCCAATCGGCGGCATCTTCGATAAACGGACCGGTGGCCGATCCGGAATAACCGTCATGGGTTTGAATGACAGCGAACATGTTTGGGGGCAGGGTGGTCATTTTGTTTCCTATCTCCTGTGCGGACACCGCACAGAACGGGTCTGTTGCCAATGGTGTTGCGTTGGATTTAGGGGCAGCCAATCAAACGTGTGTTGGGACGTCAATCAGAGTTGCGTCTGACGTTGCGGGAGCGTGTGCGCCGTATGGAAAAAGGGCCGCTCAATTCCGAACGGCCCTTGGAAATTATTGTTGTCCGGTCAAAAGCACACGGAGCTCTTCGATCTTCTGGGCAATCAACTGAGGGGATGCTTTGATTTCATCCAAGATACCCAGAGCCTTTGTTTTGAGGTCCTGCGACAACTGGCTGTCCTGAACCGAAGTCACCATGGCGTCATAGTCAAAATTCTGGACGGAAAGCGTACCTTCTTCGATCCAGGAATTCAGTAGATCTTGCCCCTGATTGGCCAAAGCGGCGACCTGATCTCCGGCCTGGTTGGCCAAATCAGTAGCTGCTTGTCCGGCTTGCTCGGCCGCTTCGTTGGCTTGGTCTGCAATGGAAGATGCGGCTTCGCTCGCCTGCTCGGTCGCGGCTTCTACGGCATCGTTCACAGCCTCACCGGCTTCTTGGGCCGCCGATTGCAGTTGTTCGGCAGGTGTGGGTTCGGGTTGATTGAGATAATAGTAAGCTCCGGCGCCAAGTCCGGCGACGATAACAGCTAATATGAGAGTACGCGACATGGGGTTCTCCTTGAAATATGTGCCGCTTAGATGAGGGTAAATTATCGGTGATCAAAGGGGAATTCCCAGAAATTCATTTCAATTCGGGGGTTTGAGCCAGCCTGCGCCGATCTGATGGAACCAGGTGGCAATAACACGCCGTCATGCGGACAGCACAGCAGGTGAGCTTGATTATTCGCTAAAATCCGAGGCGGAATTGGGCCGGAAGCAGACACATTCTGCACAAAGGCCGCGAAGCTGCCGTTCACCGCGCTAGCGAAGCCCAATTTCTCGCTGTACAGGCGCGGACACTCAGGTCTGAAATTCAAGCCAACTGAAAACGGTGCGGTTTCGGCCCATTTTTCGTTAAGAACCCAAGAAGCGTTCAAGTTTCGCGCGATCGACCTTGGAGGCGTGACGCTTGTCCATGGGGATTTTGTCAATTGAAATCACCTTGGGAACACCAAAACTAAGCGCACAACTACTCCAAGCCTCAACTTGAGCAGGGAACCCTTGAATGCAAAGCGCCGGGCCTGCTTTCGTATTCACAAGTGCGCAGTGTTCTACACCCGGCCATTGCCTTGCCGCGACTTCGATTGCGAAGGGAAATAATGAACCCGAATTCACTTCAATTTCGGACCCCATCCGCCCCCATAACCACAATCGTCCGTGCTCGTCCAACGTGCCAGCGTCACCGGTTCGGTGCCAAACGACGCCGCCTTCTTTAATTTTGTTTTCCACTGATTGGGCCGGATCAAGATAACCGTTGTTCACATGTGCCCCTGCGACCTGAATTTCATTGTCGCAAATGCGGAGCGTGATCTCAGGCACTGGATATCCGACGAGAAGCCCATGGCCACCGGACATCCGACGGTAATCCTCCTCCGAGATGTCCCTGGCGTCGAGATGGGCAATCGGTTCGGCCTCGGTCGATCCGTAGACGCAAATAACCGAAAGCCTGTGCCGGGTTCTCAACGTCTCCACCAGGTCCGGGAACACCGGGCCACCGCCCGTGAACACCGTGCGCAACGCACCGGTGTCGCCGGATTGAGCAAGTTTTTCACAAAGTGACGGCGGGATGAGGGTTCGGGTGATTTGCTGCACATGGATCCAGCTATCCAACTGTTCTGGCGACAAGCGGTCCAGCTTGCTCAACTTCCAGTTCGGGAGAACACTTGTGCGCCCAGCCGCCAGATTGATCAATGTGAACACCGGAAAGGCCACCAGATCGCGCTCGGCATTGTTGCTGGCGAGGAGGGGCGCGATGGCATCGTGCTGCGCCATCAGAAATGCATGCGAGCGGGGAATGGCTTTCGGCTGGCCCGTCGTCCCGGAGGTGAAAGAAATAAGGGCTATATCCTCCGGTCGAACCTCATGGACCACCGGATCGCAGCGACTTTCCCCCGGCTTCAGCAGAGGTAGGGACCAAAGGTTTGGAATCAGAAACTTCAGCAAAGAATAAGCGCCCGCTGCACAGAACGCTTTTGGTTTCGTGGTCCGGGCGGCGTGGCGCAGACCGGCCAACCCCATGGCCGGTTCCGGCAAGACTACGGTGGCGCCAAGGGACCATAGGGCGGCCAGACTTGCATACAGGTCCGCATCGACAGGCATGGCCAAAAGCACACGATCACCTGGTTGGATACCCTTGTCCTGCCACCTACCTGCCAGGTGCTGAACCCGTGAGTGCAGGGTCTGAAAACTAATCTGGCGGCCTTTGCCGTCCACTATTGCGGTCCTGTCCGGAAACCGTTCAACCGCAGCTGAAAAATGGGCAAGCAGGTCAGCCATTCAGCTTCCGCCCAAGCAGGGAATATCGTCGGAAAATCGTTGCACCTTCCGCGGCACTGCGGTCGGCCGAGCTGTTGTCATCATGGATCAGCGCATGAATGGCGGTGTCGTACCCCATGCTGAATGCTGTCTTGTGGAACCTGTGTGCCAAATGCCGCCCGGCGCCGGGTTCGAGACTTGCATAGGTCTTAAGGATTGCGGAAGTCGGATCGGGGCCTTCGGCATAGTTGGGAATGCCGAACAAAAATCCGGCCAATGTCCCGTCGCGGCGGCGCGCAAACAGGATCAGGTCGCGCTTCATCATCGGCACGACCGGCATATACATGGCCAGAAAATCCGCCTCGGAAATCGGCTTATAGAATGCGTTGTTTGAGAATGCCCGGGATGAAAGTTCGAATACCTGACGGAACAGGGCCTCGGGGTCTGTTCCATCCCACTCTTCCACCACGAACCCATCGATTACCGGCGGTGCCGACCGGGCGGCGGCCTGCAGCGGCACTCGGGCCGAGAAGTACCTGCTTATCTCTGTAAATCCTGCCGACCGAAACACCTCGGGATCATGAGGTTTGTTGGTGGGCTCCATCAGGAACGAAGCAGACCCGTCGCTGCCCGAGACAAACCGGTAACTGTGCCAGGTATCGCCGGACATCGGCCCGATGATCCGGTCGAGGCCCGCGTCTCTGACCTGCCGTATCCCCTTGTGCAGGATTTCGGCTCCGGCCTCGGGGGTTTTGCAGGAAAAATCACCGAAGGTTGCGGCGGGAACGCCGTCCCAGTTCGGGCCGTTCAGATACACGGTCAGCTTTGCATCAGCGGTTTTGATCGTCTCTTTGGTCATGAAACAATTCCGGCAAAGAACCCCGCTCCAAGCGATCCAGAAACGACCCAAACATAGTAGAGCAAGGGAAGGGCGAGGGCCAACAGCGTCAACCTCAGAACCCGATCTTTTCCGAACCAGTGTGGCCGGGCCAATGGTACCGCGACTGTGCACAGCAGTGAGAGCAGGGTCAGAGCCGTCAGCGGCTCGGCCCAGTTCGACTGTTCAGAATTCTGGGAAACAGCCCAAGACCGAATGATAAACAGGAAAGCCGCAGCAAACGGTATCGCAATAGGATTGGCACACAGCGCCACTGCAGAGAGCCCCATAGCCAACCCCATCGCACTGAGCCCAAAAAAAGAAATTGCATCCCATCCCGTTGCATTTCCAACCGCAAGCCAACCGAAACCCAAAAACCCTAAGGCGGCTACAATATCCAGATCGGGGTACTTACTGTCACAAGGAGAAGCGGTGCGTGCCCAGCCATGTGCGGCAAGAACCATAATCGGGAGTACTGTGTTCTGCAGTTTAGCGGCCGCAAGCAGCAAAAAAACCGCGACAACATACACGCGGGTCGTATGCTTGGTCAGGCCCAGCTTGGTTCCCACCACGCCGAAACTGGCAAGGGCGGCAAAAAACATGGCAGCCAACAGGGCGAGCTCTGCCAAAGAGCTGTGATAGTGGCCGTTCAGAAAAATTAGCAAGCCAAGCGGCAGGAACAAGTTATCAAACCCCCGCCAACTTTGCGCCTCGACCAATGTGCCAAAGGCCGCAACCATAAGACACAACATCATGACGTTAGATGGCGGGAGTTTCGACAAGAACAAGAAGCAGATGATCGCAACCAATAGCGTTACGACAAAAAACACCACTGACCCTTCTAGGCTCTTGTCGCCATCTTCCACCACGTAGCGTTTGGTTCCATACGCGGTCCCGGCAAGCGCTGCGGCAGCATCCGCGAGTGTCAGAACTGCAATTGGCAGCAAGTAGAACAGCGTGTTTTCGCCCGCCAGCAAAAAGCAAAGTCCAACGGACAAGGCGAGTAGAAAGTCACCGTAGGATGTGCGTTCAACCCCATGTAGGGTCGAGCCAAGACCCGATGAAAAACGCGGCAGGCGCAGCACAAGCATCACCAGCATTGTGGCTGCGATCAGCATGTACACCGGCCAGCGATCAGGAAAGAGCCAGGGCAACAGCAACGCAAAGAGGCCCGTGCTGACATGCATCAGCTTGCGCTGCACTTCGGCGCTCAAACCCGCCGTGTTGGCCAGACTTCGGATGACCATCATTACTCCGACCAGAGCCAATACGGACCCCGCCGCCAGCAGAACCTGCCCAGGAACCGTCACGGTTGCACCTCTTCAACGACGAAATCCGAATAGAAGAATGCCATGTCACGGGCTTTCTGCTGCGTTTCGATGTCGGTCAGTGTGCCTATCTGGCTTCTGTATACCGGCGGAACCCGCCGGGGTGCCATCATGTTCCAATAGACCAGTCGGGCGTGTGGCTCTGCGGCGGTCAGGATAGAGCCGTAGACTTGCGGGAAGCTTTCAGGCGACATGTATTCGAAGATATCCGACAGGTTGAACCCGCTGGCTTTTTCACCGGTCGATACAAATGCCTCGAGCGACCCGAGGCGGATGTCGAGACGATCCAATCGGGATCGGATTGTCTCGTAATGCTCGGGGCGCCACGCCATCGGCAGCGCGTCACCGTGGTCGCCCTTGAGAATCCAATGCAGATAGGGATTTTGCGAAGGATCGGTGGCGACCCCCGCATGACGGATGCGGCGGGCGACATGTTGGGCCGGGCTGCCTTCGACATGATCGAAAAATGCGCTGTCCCGGCCCATGCGCCCCATGACGAAGCGAGAAAAGAAGATGTTCAGCAAAAGACGCCAACGGAATGTGTTGAACCGCGCGTCGAAAAAAGTTTGTCGTGCTTCTGGACTGCGTGGAGTGAACACTTCGTCGATGGTTCGGCGTGAATGCACCAGCGGTAAAAGCCGGGTCCGAAAAATGCGAAAATAGCGTTCAAATTTGCCGACGCCCCCAATGCCGTGTTTTTTGACCTCCGGAGTCAGAGCCTCCCAGAAGGCGCGTGTGTCGGTATCTGTGGCGTCCAAAACCCGGCCCAGCAATGTACCCCGTCGGGTACTTGGGCGCGAGCCTGTAAGTTCGATGAACTCTGAATGAGTCAGCCGCTGATAGGCCGCGATTCTGAGTTTGAGGCAGGCGATCTGCGCCGGTGATAGGTCCAGAACCACGACGCGCGCGGGATCGAGTGTCAGCATCGCCAGCGCATTGTCACCGGCCGAGCAGATGGACACCAATGTCTTGCCCGCACAATCGCCCAATGCAGAAGTCAGGACATCTGCGTCCTCCCACAGTTGGGCATAGCGGACATAGTCGAAATCCGCTTTTTTCTCAATCTCACTGCTACCCATCGCACCGCTCCACCGCGCCGCTTGCCCCGTCGACCGAGATCATCTCTCCATCTTCGATCCAGTTGGTGGCCCCTTTCAGGCCAACCACGCAGGGGATACCAAGTTCGCGCGCCACAATGGCCGAATGTGACAACAGTGATCCTCGCTCGACGACGATGGCCGATGCGTTTGAGAATACGGCGATCCAGCCCGGGTCGGTGTGGCGCGCCACCAGAATGTCTCCGGGGTCCAGGGCCTCGGTGCGTGGATCACGGATCACACGCGCACGCGCTTTGATCTGTCCTGCGGAACAGCCCGTGCCGTGCTTCACCCGTGCCGTGTCCACCTCGAGTTCCGCGTTGTCGGACCAGATCGGCGCGATGGCGGGACCACGGATTTCGATGCGTTCCGGCGGGTCGGGGCGTCGGGATGAAGCTTCATCCTCTTGTTTGCGCCGCGCAACGATGCCTTTCAGATCAGGTGACAGGTTATAGCCTTCGACTGCTCCGAGAACCTCATGTGTTGTCAGGAAAAATACATCCTTTGGTGATGAAATCAGATCGTGGGCGGCGAATTCCCGGCCGATGCCCAAAAACACACGCCGCGCATAACCAAAGATTCGCGTGCGTTCAAAACGCAGGTTTTCGCGGTCGCGCACACGCGCCTTGGTCCAGCCAAGAATCCATTTGGCCGACTGCCGTTTGAGGGGGTTTGCTGGAAACAGAGCTTGCCAGTCCGGTTCAGCGCCTTCCTGACGCCCGGACGGGGGACGCTCGGCGCTGGCTGCAATCGCCAGCAAAAGGCTGGTTGGGTCGTCGCGCAGCGGAACGCTTTCCAGCTTGAGCTCTTCGGTGCATCGGTCGCCGAACTTCTCAAGATACGCATCAACCTCGGCTTCGATTTGCCGGTGCCCGGAAAAAACTGACAGCTCTGCATTGGCTTTTAAAGTTGCGGCAAGACCTGCCTGCCTAACCAACTTTCCCATTTGGGCAATGCGCTGAGCGGGTTCCGCTGAAACGATATCGCCTTGCCCGATCATGAGGTCATTGTGCAGGGTCAACCCGTCCTCGCCCAGCCACTTTTGTAGCAGGTTGCGCGAGCCGCCAAAGGCAATCATGCATAGAAAATCGTTGATCAGCGGGGCGTCCCAACGATCCAGCAAGGTGCTTTCGATGCGCCTGTACTCGGCCGCCAGTTCGGTCGCGTTGGACGTGTTCACATCGAGCCCCGCCAGCAATATGTCGTTCAGCCTATGATAAAAATTGCGCCGGGTCTGCGGCAGCCGGATAGCCTGCCAGATCAGACCGCCGGCAACCTTGGCGAGTTTCGCGTATTCCACGACCCTGGTCCAACCAGTGGTGGAGGGCGGAGCAAGAGCATCCGTGACCTCACGCGGCATCGGCTCAGAAACGCCCATCATCGTTTCCATATAGTCGCGGTTCAGTGAAAACCCGGGCAACAGTGCCAGCGCGCGATACCAGTTGATCAGATTGTAATAGGCACGCCCATCCACCCGCCCCAGCAAATTGTCAAACACAGTTGGGTTCTGGGCAACCGTGTGCCGGGAAACGCCCAGCAACCTGACGAAAGCGCGATACACCTGAGAATAAACATGCAGAGCAAAAGAATAGGTCAGCGGGCTGACGATGCCCGGATAGCTTTCTACGATATTGGAGTTGTCGAAAATAGTAAGTGTCTGGTCTTCGAGCGGCACAGGACGTAAGGCCGTGGTAATCGGTCGGGCCTGCAAAATATGTAGCCCTTGCGCATCAATGGCCCATTCGATGTCCTGAGGTGATCCAAACAGAGCTTCGGCCTTTTGGGCAAGGGCCGCGATGGATTGCGCCTCGTTCACGTTCAAATGTGTTGGGGTGTCTGGTGCGCTTTCCGGTGTGCCATCCGCACCGATGATCCAGTCCTCTCCGTCCGCTTCACCTGACACAAGCTGGTCTGCAAGGCCTTCAATGGCCGAGATCACGACCACATTGCGCCGACCACTGACCGGATCGGCGGAAAAGGCGACACCGGCCGTCTTTGCATCGACCATGCATTGTACGATGATCGCAGGAGCCTCGGCTTGGCCGCCGGATTTGACCGCCCGGTAGGTTTCGACCGTTGCCGAGAAACCGGATTGCCACACCTGCTTGGCCGCTGCGATCACACTCTTGCCAGGAACGTTCAGGACAGACTCGAACTGTCCCGCGTGACTGTGATCCACGCCATCTTCGGACCGGCCAGAGCTGCGCACCGCGTAAGGCCCGGGCCCGAGCGTTTTAAGCGCAGCGGTCACTGCCGATCGCAGGCCCTTTTTCGCGATGGGCCCGGACTGCCCCATGCGAAATGCGTCATTAGTGATGACAAAGAACTCGGGTGGGGAAAAACCGTGCTGCGTCAGATGCGACAGTACCGCCGCTTTGCCACCGACAACCGAGACATCGTTGGCATCCGCTTGGGCGACGATGAAAGTCATACAGCGGCTCCGAACAAGAAGGGCAGGAAACCAGCCGTGGCATAGCAGAAAAACACCCAAAGGCCGGAAACAGTGTCCATCCTGTTCTGGGCTTTCTCAGTTGGTGACTGACTATAGCGGAATGCGGCAGCCCCGCAAGGAACCAGCGCCAGCGCGCCGATCAGGGCACTTGGCCAGCCAACGCCTGTGGCGCTGCCCGTGCCGACAAGAAGCGCGTAGGACAGCAGGACGCAGCCGATCCAGATACGCCCCGCCCGACGCGGACCCCATAGGGCGGAATAGGTGTCGACCCCGGCAATTTCGTTTTCTGGTGCCCACAGTTTGCGCCCGATCTCAAGGACGCAGCCATTCACAAAGGACAACGCCAGGAACAGCCACAGAGAGGGCGCCGCCCCGCCTGCCGGCAGCCATTCGAGGCCGGTCAGCAACAGATCAATCAAGGGCATGATCGCCATATGGCTTAGCAGGTACAAAACCGGCCGCGCCTTCAGCCAGGCCGGGACACCGAATTCGACCGTCATCGCCGCGAGCCAGATCCAAACCGCGCCCAACAGCCACAAAACCGACGGGTACCAGAACCAGGCAGCCGCAAATGCCAGTGGAATGGTCAGTAAACCCAGGCTTAGAACTTCACCGGTTGAGACTAATCCGCGTGGGATCGGCCTTTCGGGCCGGTAGCGCCGGTCGTCTTCAGCGTCCTTAAACTCGTCACAGACCCGCATCTGGAAGAACAACGCCATGGCCAACACAAAGCCGGCGGCAAAGGCGGGCCATTCGGGCAGGGGGCGGTCTGCGAGACGGGCGGACACGCAGATACTGGCCGAGGAAAACACCAGCAACAGAGGGACGGTTTTCTTCAGTGGAAAACGCTCGGATTGATAAATCCAGAATCGGTTCTGAATGCTCATCTGTGGCGGGCCAGACTTTCATGGGCGCGGGTGAAATGGCCCGCAGCAATCGCGGCGACGATGGAGATTTCACCACATAGGCACGTGGCCGCGGCCACTTCAGCCAAAGCTGTGCCACACCCGCTGCCCCGTAGGCCGAGTATGTTCAGCGCTGCTGCCTGGCTGGGCAATCCAGTGCCCCCGCCGACCGAGCCAACCAAGATGTTCGGAAGTGTAACCGAACAGAAAAGATCGTCGCCCCTTGGTTCCATTCGCGTGATTCCCATCGCGCTTTCGGCAACGCAGGCCGCGTCCTGTCCGGTTGCAATGTAGAATGCCGCCAGCCCGTTGGCATAGTGCGCCTGCGCCCCAAATTGGCCGGACAAAAGCGCCCCCAGATTGGCGACACGGCCATAGTCAAGCATCGCTTCGACCGTCGTTCCAAGCGTCTTTTTGACAACCTCAGCCGGAAGCGTGACCGAGGCGCTGACCTTACGCCCGCGCCCCGTTACCAGCCCCAGCGCCGAAGCCTTTTTATCGCCCGAAAAATTGCCTTCGACATACCAGTTCTCAATCGCGACAGGGCAGCTATCCGCGATTGCGTGGCACAAGGCGTCGGTGGCGATGGTCACCATATTCTGACCCGCTGCGTCACCTGTGGTGTAGCGGCAAATCAAAAAAACGACGTTTGTATCAATGAACGGCTCCAGCGATACAAGCTTGCCATGACGGGTCGTCGCTTCGGCCGCAGATTTGAGTATGTCGACATTTGTCACAACCCAATCCACAAATTGCCCGGCCTTAAGAAGGCTCTCAAAAACAAACGCCGGTGTCCGCAGAACACCTTCGTACAAAACAGCTGTACTGACACCGCCCGATCGGGTGGCGGCATAAGCGCCCCGGGCATAAGACGCGACCAGCGCCGCCTCGGTTGTTGCAAGGGGGATATGAAAATCGCCGTTTGCGTTCATTCCGTTCAAACGTAAAGGTCCAATGACCCCGACAGGAAGCTTAACCGTCCCGATGAAGTTCTCAATATTGGTGCCATAGGTTTCGGCATCTTCTACCGTTTCCGGATCAGCGATTTGCGCTTGATCCTCGTCGCTGGCTGTGGGTTTCAACTGCTCCCAAAAGCGCACGACCATCTCTTTGGTAGGCTTGCGGGACGGGCGCAGTGTTGAAAACTCGGCATCATTTGGTGCCATCTGTTTCGGTATCTGATCAGCGTCAAATCGTGCCCTGATGCGTTGAAGCATTTCCCGAACATGAAACGGAATTATCAAGAGTGCACTCCAATAGATTTTCCGCAAAAAGCGATTACAACCACAATCTGATCGGTATGCAAGTTACTAATAGATCGACTAAAAACCAGCCAAATTTTCCTTTATCAAGTATTTGATCCGAAAGGGTCTCGTATATGTTGCGGTTGATACTACTTTCTGCTCGATAAGCGTGTCTACGCAATAGATCAGCCAAAACGCCAACGGGTCAGATGAAACGCATCGCCTTCAAGCCTCTAATCAGAAGATCACAAAACATCATGCAAAAACTGATGAAAGCCATTGTTACATTTTTCGTTCTTCTAAGTGTTACAGCCTGTCAGCCGGGGACGCGAGCATCCGCCAACGACGAGGTGGAA
The DNA here is from genome assembly GCF_059611165.1 of Ruegeria sp. CDSB013. Classification (NCBI taxonomy): domain Bacteria; kingdom Pseudomonadati; phylum Pseudomonadota; class Alphaproteobacteria; order Rhodobacterales; family Roseobacteraceae; genus Ruegeria; species Ruegeria sp. CDSB013. The sequence goes on from NZ_JBXWPA010000001.1 coordinate 615,445, forward strand.
CTCAACGAGCTGGAAGTAGAAATCGTTTCGGTTAAGCCTGAAAAGGATGGAAGTACAGTTACCGTTCGCGACAATGCCGGGCACATGTATCAGGCAGTCATTTCGATCCCCAATCTTGGTCCAGATTCCAATTTCGATTTTGATCATCTTGAGCCTGGTAACCGTATGATCGTTTCCGGAGAATCTTGGTTTCTGGGAGCAGAACGGCAACTTACGGTCAGAGAAGCCAATGCAATCTGAGTGCGGAAGCGTTCGGGTTGTCCAAGCGGGCTGTCTGTTCGACGCTCCCGGCGATAATACCGCGCTCGGTGTCCAAACCCGCGTTTTGGGGTGGCACCGAAGGAAGATATTTTTGACCCTAAAGCAAATCCGCTAAAACAGTAAGTATGCCATCCTCGCCAGTCTTGCTGACGAGGATGGGGGCGACGACCGTTACGCGCTCGCGGTTTTTCGGTCGTAGTCATGCAGCAATTGTTCGGCATCTTCCTTGATGTCCGGGTGCACGATCACCCCATTTTCCATAATTTTCAGATCGTCCAGCCAAACGGTTGCCTTGGTTGAAATACCGTCAAAATGAGAACTGGCGGGTTGGCCATGCGGGGGCATGTCCATCGGAGAGGTGTGGCCGAAGCCGAAGTCGACACCACCCCAGATGCGTTCGTCCTCGACGATTTCCCAACTCAGCTCGCGCACGCCAGTGCAGAACCCGATCATCATATGGCTGATCCTGCGCATGTTTTCTTCGTCGAAGCCTTCGACATAATCGCGCAACAGGTTCCCGTGTTGGCCGCCGTAATCGAGGATCTTGCCGTCTTGCATGGTGAACTCAACTTTGCCGCCTTTCGACAGGTCAGCATGCATGATCATGTCAAACACGATACGGCCTTCCATCGTGCCGGTTTTGGGAACGAGGTTCACATACCCAGGTGCAGTGCCGAATTTCTTCTGCGAGAAATCTCCGCTATCGGCATCGATCACGTTGTTGGGGTCCATTTCAAAGGACACGTCCGTGCCGCTTTCGTTGGTGACGCGCACGGTCTTGGCCTTGGCCGCAAGCGCTACGATCTTGTCGATCACTTGGCCCATGCGGGTGATGTCATAGTGGCAGAACACCCGCTCAAGACTGTCGATGGAACTGCCCGCCAGCACATTGTAACGCAGGTTGTCGTTGGCCTCCATCACGCGTTCCCACATGGAGGAGTAGAGCGTGAACGCCTCGTTGTTTTCGATCCAGATGTCGGCGTGACTAAGGGCGGCTTCCATGGCTCCGGCGGGCCAGTCCGGCATTCCTGCCTCACCATTGTTGTTCGCCCGCCGGAACTTCATGATCAGCGGCTTGGCATCCACCTCGGCCGCCGCCTGATAAAAGGCTTGCGTGATCAGCGGGTCGGTGCCGTCGTCCTCAGTCAGGGCCACGGTCTCTCCGGGCTTGGCAGCAAACATCTCCTGAATGATACGGCGCGCAACGACCAGATATTGCTCGGGCAGGTTCGGAGTCATGGTTAGAGTTCCTTATGCTGAAGGGAGTTTGGCGAGCGTTTTTTGCAGAACTGCCCAGACTTTCTGGACCGAGCTGATCTGCACTCGTTCATCGGTGGAATGAGCGCCCTGAATGTTTGGCCCGTACGAGATCATTTCGGTGGCCGGGAAGGTCTGAGACAGAATACCGGTTTCCAACCCGGCATGAATTGCGATCACTCCGGGCTTCTCGCCTTGCTGGGAGTGGTAGGCGTTCGACATGAAATGCAACAGCGCGCTATCGGCCTGAGGTTCCCATCCCGGCGCTTCATTGGCCGTCCAGATTTGCGCCCCGGTTCCACCGACGCTGTCTTTCACCCGTTCAATGACCTTTGGTTTGTGGGCTTCGACGCAGCTACGGGCCAGGCAGGTGACCTGAAACCGGCCTTTTTCCGCGACGGCGATAGACAGGTTGTTGGAGGTCTCGACCAGATCGGGCACGTCGTCGCTCATCGAATGGACGCCGCTGTTCACCCGGCCAATTGCAACCAGAAACTCGGCCTGGAACGCAGGGGTAAAGCCGCGCTCGGCAGTCTCATGTACCCGGTTGCACCGAATGCGGGCATCGGGTTCGCGAGGCACGAACGGTGCCACAAGATCCGGCAAGCCGTGAATAGCCTCCTGCAACGCAGTCTCACTGCCTGGGGTAACCGCAAAATGGGCCTTGGCACGGCGCGGGATGACGTTGGCCACGCCTTCGCCGCCGAACCACGTGACCGTCAAGGGCACGGCTGCGTTAAGTCGAACCAGTGCCTCTGCCAGAACCTTGATAGCGTTCATGCGATCCAGATGGATGTCGAGGCCGGAATGTCCGCCGAGGCCACCCCGCACCTGAATCTCATAGAGATGCGCGTCACCATTCAGCGGCTGCTGATCATATCGGCCCTCGGCCAGGATATCGACGGCACCGGCGCACCTAATGGTCAACTCGTGATCGCTCTCCATATCCAGATTGATCAGATAGGGCGCAGTCAACTGGTCGGCTGTCACCGCCTCGGCTCCGCTCATGCCGACCTCTTCGTCGACGGTGAACAAAGCCTCAATCGCCGGATGTGCCATCTGGGACGAGGCCAGAACGGCCATTGTCAGGGCGACGCCGATACCGTTGTCCGCCCCCAATGTCGTACCCCGAGCGGTCAGCCAGTCGCCGTCCACCACCAATTCAATGGGATCGCAGTCAAAGTCGAAACCACGCCCTTCTTCCTGCTCCTGCACCATATCCAGATGGCATTGCAGAGCGACCGTCGGGCGATCTTCCATCCCACGGGTCGCGGGTTTGCGGATGATCACGTTGCCGGTGGCATCGACACGGGTATCCAGATCCAACGCCAGACCAAATCCGCGGACAAAAGCGACCGCCCGCTCTTCCTTGCCTGATCCGCGCGGGATCTGGCTGAGACCTTCGAAGTGCCGCCAGACGGCGTAGGGCATCAGCCCTGAAAGGGACGTGGGCATTGTCATTGCTCCTTGAAAAGGCCCGCGCGAGGCGCAGCAGCCGCGCACGGGCAGTCGGGGAGGGTTAACCTGTTTTGCGCAGAGCCTTCGCCAACACGAAGTACAGCACTGCTGTGGCGACCAACGCATCGATCGCGGACAGGCCGGTCAGCGTCAGATAACCATTTTGCGTGACGTAGCCGAGTACCGAGCCTGCGGCCCACGCGATCAATGCTGGCCAACCGATAGCCGGAGTGCTTTCCAGCTTGTTCAGGCCATAGTCCCGGTCATTGACCAGGAAGAAGTCGACGGCATAGACGCCGACCAGCGGTGTCACGCAAACCCCGATAAACAGCAGGAAGTCCGAGAAATAACTGGCGAACCCGCCCACGGCGGCAATGGTTGCGATGATCGCGCCGAAGACAGTGATCTTCCAGCTTGGGGTCTTGGTTGCGAATGTCGGCAGCGTCAGGGTCGAGGAATAGAGGTTGGTGATGTTCGTCGACCAAGTGGCGAAAACCAGAACGAACAAAGCGGCACAGACCACACCCATTCCAGCCATGATAAGGATCAGGTCGGATTCACCAGTGCGAACCGCAGGGATCGCCGCCATCAGGGCAACCATAGGGAAAGTGAAGCCAAGTCCCACAGCTGATGCAATCAGACTTTCCCGGTCGTTAGGGCAATACCGCGTGAAATCCGGCATCAGCACAGCTGCAATCACGAACAGGCCGATCACAGTCGAGATCAGCGAAATCTCACTCTCGGTTGTTGCCGTGCGGGTCCAGTCCAGCGCGCTGTCGGCATTGCCGGTGGCTTGGAACGCGACTTAGATCATGAACGCCGCCAGCAACGGTACCGAGAAACGCGAGAATTTCTCGATCATCTGAAAGCCAAAGATCGTTGTGATCGTCATCAGGACCGAACCAATAAAGGTCGCGACTTTCACGTTGAAGTCGATGTTGAGCATTGTCTTGAGGGCTTGCGAAATCGCCACGCCGAACTCTTCGCAGGTCACCGCGTACCAACCCAACAGGATCAGGGCCATCAACAGGTTCACCAGCTTTGCGCCGGTTTGACCAAACGAGAATTGCAGGATCATGTAGGTCGACAGGCGCGAACGTGCACCGACGATTCCCGAAAAGATCGAAATGATCGCGACAATCCAGCTGCCAACCCAGAAGGCAAAGTTGGCGCTGCCCAGTCCATTATCTTGAGCCAGCCAAGAGCTGTAGGCCAGCACCGGAAGCGTGATGCCGATTGCACATTGGATAACTGCGATCTGGATGCCGCGTGTATTCACGTCCGCCGGAACCGGTTCGCGGGTGTAATCTTCGGTGAGTTTTTCGAGGCGCGACACCTCAAGCTGAATATCCGAATTTGACATCTGTCCCTCCCTATTGGCCCGGCTTCTTACGCGTGGCTCTATTCCCTAATACCATTAGCCTAACATAATTAGGTTACGTATCCTAACGAAATTAGGTACCGTGGCGAAGCGCTCTGCCCACAGGCGCGACCCGTTTGAAGCGGATATTCAAAAGAAACAGACGAAAAGTTGATTATGATTCAGAAGAAAAACTCCAAAGATCATATACTTGATGTTGTTGAACGCCTGAGTGCCGAGGTGGGCCCCCAGCGACTGCAGCATGCCTTGATCGCCAAAGAGTTGGGGATCAAACCACCTTCTCTTTACGCCCATTTTTCGAGTATGCAGGCGATACTCGAAGCAGTGACGCGCCGAGGCTTAGGCCAAATTCTTCTGTGTTACGACAACGTGGACGAATCACTTGGCGCAATGCAAGCGCTGAACTTCATTCAAGGTCGTCAGGTCGATTTGTTGGTTCAACGCCCTGGCATTGCGCGGCTTGTCTTACTGGACCTCAGTCAGCCCGGCGGCACTGAGGCGATTGGCTGGCAGACACCCGAAATTGTACGCATTACAGAAATCGAACGAGAGCTGTTTCAAAGGGCTGTGGCAGACGGAGACCTCCCGGATGCAGATTTCTTTCTGTGGTTCAGTCAGCGCATGGGAGCACTCTATGTGTCATTGTCATATGAATGGCTTCGTCTCGGTGCTTTGGACCCTGAACGAATTGAAATGCTGAAACACAGTCTGGCACAAAAGTAGCACGTTAGGTCGGGTTCAGCGGAACTTAAGCAGGTTAGAGCGTTAGGGTGATTTGAATGCAGGCGAACCGGTCCGGATGGATGGCCCCATCGTAGCATCCAGCAGTTTCAAATGACGACAGCAAGATGCGGAGGGTACTTAGCCTTTGGTAAGGGTCTACAAGAGTACAGTCGTTCTCTACCGCTGGTGTTCCCAAAAGTCCTTACTTAACCTGACAGTATGATTAGATCGAGTATTGCAAGTGATCCAAACACCAGTGTCGCCCGGGACTTCGACGGATTTCTCAACCGCAACATTGGAGACGGAAGGTTCGTATGGGCGGATACATTTGAGATGGACATAGGGCTTTCGCTCGAACAAATAACAACAAAGATCTTCCGTAGTGGGTTCGACGACATCATTACTGGCACGGTCGATTTGCGCGTTAGGGTTCAAGAGTGGGCGCGCGGAGTTGGCTATCCCATCAAATTTCAAGGAAAGAACCCATTCGGCATGTGCGGATGTTTGGAATCTGCGCTGCCTTCGCGGCCATCGAGGTCTGCGGTGCCCCATGGCGACTACCGATGCTCTCGCGCCAAGATTTGAACCCAAGAAATGGCATAGTTGGTGCAAACGAAACCCGAAATGTTGTCATAGTATGACATGTTGCGGCAGCGCAAAGTGGTTTAACGGCGTCCCTCGTGGGAGCAGAAAGCCTGGGAATATCTTTTATTTTTGATAGGTAGTGGCGGAGAGACAGGGATTCGAACCCTGGGTGGGCTTGCACCCACAACGGTTTTCGAGACCGCCCCGTTCGACCACTCCGGCACCTCTCCGCGGGGGTCTGTGAGGGGGGGATTTAGTGAGGAACGCGCGGGGGTGCAAGCAGAAAATTCCTGAAAATGACAAAGGCGGGATTTTCCGTTGCCTGACGCGGTATTTCCCCTAGGCTCATAGGTATGACATATCCTTTACGCCAAACTATCCTGCCGCTATTCGCCGCCGTTCTGTTCGTGATTTCCGGGTCGCAGCAAGCATTTGCTGCCGGACGGGATCGGATCGAAGCCTTTTTGACAACAACCGGGTTCGACGTTGCACTTGAAAGCATCGCTCTGGCCTCGGCCTCAGCCCCGCAAATGTTGGGGATCGATCCTGATGGGTTTGGGTCCGACTGGACACGCCTGACCGAAGAGGTCTTTGATACCAAGGAAATGCGCGAAACAGCCGTGTCTATTCTGGAACAAACGCTGAGCGACGAGGCGCTAACCCATGCGGTCGAGTTTTATGCATCCGATCTTGGGCAACGGCTGGTCGAGTCCGAGAATGCATCGCACATGGTTGAAGATGACGATGCCAAGCAACTGGAAGGGCAGAAAATCGTCTCGGACCTGATCAAGGGTGGATCGAAACGGGTCGAAAATCTGAAACGCATGAATAATGCAATTGATTCCAGCGGGACGGCATTGCGTGCGCTGCAGGAAATTCAGGTGCGCTTTTTGCTCGCTGCCAGCGCCTCGGGGGTGATCGACTTGCAACTGGGCGCGGATGAGCTGCGTCAGATGATGAAGCGCAATGAGACCGGCATGCGACAAGCTTTGCAGCTGTCCGCGCTTGCCGGGGCAGCCTATACCTATCAGGACTTCTCGGATTCTGAGGTCGTCGCCTATGCTGAGGCGCTGGAACAACCTTTGATGCAAGAAGTCTATGAGCTGCTGAATGCCATTCAATACGAAATCATGGCCATGAAGTTTGAAGACCTGGCCGCGCGGATGGCGGAACTGCACCCGGCCCAGGATATTTGATGCGCCTGATCGCTGCTTGTTTTGCCGTTTTGCTGTCAGCCATGCCGCTGGCGGCGTCCGAGCGGGTTGAACGCCTCATGCTGGCACTTCAATTGGAACAGGTCGTCGATATCTTGCGCGACGAAGGGTTGGCTCAGTCCAAAGGCCTGAACGACACATTTCTGGGTGGTGACGGCGGGCCGCTCTTCGATGATCAGGTGGACGAGATTTATGATCCGGAGTGGATGCAGGAACAGATTTCCGGGACCTTCGAGACAAGCCTGACAGCTAGCCAGATGGATCGCGCCATCCTGTTCTTTGAAAGTGATGTCGGGCAAACCGTTATAACTCTGGAAAACTCGGCCAGAAAGGCCTTTGCAGATGAAACTATCAAAGACATGGCGCGTGAAAACTATCTGAACGGGGCAGGCGGCACCCAACTTTACCGGCTGGTCGGCGAGTATATCGAGGTCAATGACCTTATCGAAAAGAACGTACAAAGCTCGCTTAGTTCGGATTATAACTTTTTTCGCGGCCTCAGCGCGGATGCCGGAACCAGCTCGGAAGATATTCTGGCGCAGCTCTTGTCGGACAAGGACAGGCTTGCCGAGGAAAACCGCATCTGGTTGTATTCCTTCCTTCTGGTAGCCTATCAACCGCTCGATGAGGCTCAGATGCGGGAGAACATTGCTTTTTCCCGAACTGAGACCGGGCGCGCCGTAAACGAGGCCTTTTTCGATGGTTTCGATAAGATGTATGACCAGATCTATTTTCAACTGGGACAGGCGGTCTCACGGGCGCTTGGCGCATCGGATCTTTGATCCTGTATTTGATGTTGACTTTGCCGATCAATCTATGGATAAGCGCGCATCCCGGCCGGTTTTCCGCGCCGGGTGTCGTTATTATTGACCCTAGGACCTTGTCCCACGGGTCGTCACACAGCCCGAAAAGGGCGCGCTGTTCGAGGTGGCGAAAGCCAAAAACGCCCGGTCGGGGACCATAGAACGCGATTAGACAAAGGAAAGACGCATGTTTGCGGTCCTCAAGACTGGCGGCAAGCAGTACAAAGTTCAAGCGGGCGATATCCTCCGCGTTGAAAAATTGGCTGCCGACGCAGGTGAAACAGTTCAATTCAACGATGTTCTGATGCTGGGCGGCGACGCTCCGGTTGTTGGTGCACCGTTCGTCGCAGGCGCAGGCGTTCAGGCCGAAGTGATCGAACAGATCAAAGGTGACAAGGTCATCAACTTCGTAAAACGCCGTCGTAAGCACAGCTCGAAGCGTACCGTTGGCCACCGTCAGAAACTGACTCTGGTCAAGATCACCGACATTTTGGCGTCAGGCGCCGACAAGTCGGGCATCAAAGCTGCAACCGGTTCGGCGCCGGCTGGCGAAGCTGCCCCCGTGGCAAAAAAGCCTGCCAAGAAAGCTGAAGCCAAAGCAGAGGCACCTGCCGCTGCCGCTGACGATCTGACCCAGTTGACCGGTGTCGGCCCCGCCGCTGCCAAGAAGCTGGCCGAAGCCGGTATCGAGAGCTTTGCCGCTCTGGCCGCCTTGTCGGACGATCAGATTGCTGCTATCGAAACGGTCAAAGTGAAACCCGAATGGGTTGAGCAGGCCAAAGATCTGGCTAAAGGCTAAGGAGAGACAGAATGGCACATAAAAAAGCTGGCGGTTCCTCCCGTAACGGTCGCGACTCAGCTGGTCGCCGCCTTGGCGTGAAACTGTATGGTGGCCAGGCCGCCATTTCAGGCAACATCATCGTGCGTCAGCGCGGCACCAAGTTCTGGCCGGGCGAAGGCGTAGGCATGGGCAAAGATCACACCATCTTTGCAACTGTGGATGGCGCCGTGAAGTTCCACAAGGGACTGAAAAACCGCACCTTTATTTCGGTCCTGCCAGTGGCGGAGGCCGCAGAGTAAGCCGAAACCCAGAAGGTTTAAGAAAATTTCATGGGGGACCGGCAGAAAGTGCCGGTCCCCTTTCTCGTTTTCAGGAGCGGTCCCATGACCGAAGTGATAAAAACAGAGCGTCTTGTCTTACGTCGGTTTCGGCGTGAGGACTCGTCGCGTCTTGTCACTCTTCTGAACGATCTGGACGTGGTGCGCTGGTTGACGGTTGTACCGCACCCCTATGAGAACGCGCATTCGACCGAATTTGTGGACGAGATGGCTGCCGAGCATGATGCCTTTGCCATTACTCGGGAAGAGAACCTTATCGGCTGCATCTCGACCGGATCACAGCTGGGGTATTGGGTTGCCAAAGCGTTCTGGGGGCAAGGTTATGTGACCGAAGCCTCCCGCGCGATGATTTCGAGGTTCTTTGCGGCTGATCAGCAGAAACTGACCTCGGGTTATCATGTCGGTAACGAACGGTCCAAGGCGGTTCTGTCCAAACTTGGGTTCAAACCAAATGGCCAGCATCGTGCGACGGTGCAGTCGACCAACGAAGATGTGATAATTCAGGACGTTCTGCTGCGTCGTGCGGGCTGGGAGGCGATGCAATGACCGTTGCAACCACCAGTTTCCTAATCTTCGCAGCCTCTCAGGTCGGAACGCCCGGTCCCGCCAATATGGTCCTGCTGGGTACAGGTGCACGCTATGGGTTTCGGGCGGCTCTGCCGTTTGTGGCCGGTGTGATCCTGGGCAAACAGCTGATCATCTGGCCCGTTGGTTTTGGTCTGTTGCAACTCGCAGATCAGGCACCGATTGTCTTTACGGTCCTGAAATACGCCTCGGCGGCGTATATCTGCTGGTTGGCCTGGAAGATCGCCAATCTGCGTCTTTCGCGCAGTGAAACTGTGGGAGACGTGCCCGGTTTTTGGGCGGGGCTGATCGTTCATCCCCTTAACCCGAAGGCTTGGGCCATGATCATAGCCGGATTTACCGGGTTCGTTGCGGTTGGCACGCCCAGCTTTAACGCGACGTTCACGATCGCTCTCTGTTTATTGCTTTGCCAGATGGTTTTACACCCGATCTGGACATTTGCCGGAGATAGAATTGCCCACGTGGTTGAAGGTCGGCCCGTGGAAAAATATCTGATGTGGACGTTAGCGAGTCTCACTGTTGCGTCCGTATTTTTTGTGTTGTTCGGAGGAGGAACGCACTCATGAAACTCGAGACAATAATAAACCAGCCGGTCCTCGAAACCGAGCGGTTCGATCTGCGCCCATTGCGCCGGTCGGATATGGGTCTCATCGAGCATTATGCAGGCGATGAGCGCGTGGCACGTATGACTACGTCGATCCCGCATCCGCTGCCACCGGGGTCGGTCGAGGCGTTTGTGACGCGTTCGATGGCTGAAGACCGGGATGAGGACGTCTGGGCGATGGACGCCACCAAAGATGGTGGGCCGGAACTGATTGGTCTGATTTCGCTTACACGGCTGGATCGCAATCAGTCCGAAGTTGGCTATTGGGTGGCGCCTGTTTACTGGAATACAGGCGTAGCCTCACTGGCCGTCGAGGTGTTGGTGAAAGCTAACCCGCTTGAAAATTCGAATTTGTTTGCCAGCGTGTTTCAGGACAATCCTGCCTCGGCCCGGGTTCTGACCCATTGTGGGTTCCAGTATCTGGGTGATGCCGAAAGTTACTCGGTGGCGCGCGATGCGAATGTGCCCACCTGGACATATAGTAAAAAACTCTGACTTGTGGCCGATGGGGCCTTTGCAGTAGGGGACACACATGAAATTTCTCGATCTTGCAAAGGTCTACATCCGGTCAGGGGCCGGCGGTGGCGGGTGCGTCAGCTTTCGGCGTGAAAAGTACATTGAATACGGCGGTCCCGATGGCGGTGACGGCGGTAAAGGCGGTTCGGTCTGGGCCGAAGTTGTGGATGGGCTGAACACCCTGATCGACTTCCGCTATCAGCAGCATTTCTTTGCCAAAAACGGCCAACCCGGTCGTGGTCAGCAGCGCACGGGCAAGGATGGTGACGATATCATCCTGCGTGTGCCTGTTGGGACTGAGATTCTGGACGAGGACGAAGAGACCGTCATCTGCGACCTGACAGAGGTTGGGCAGCGTGTTCTGCTGGCCAAGGGCGGCAATGGTGGCTTTGGCAACCTGCACTTCAAATCGGCAACCAATCAGGCTCCGCGCCGGGCTAACCCCGGTCAGGCAGGGATCGACCGCACGATCTGGCTGCGGCTGAAGCTGATTGCGGATGTGGGTCTGCTTGGCATGCCCAATGCTGGTAAATCGACTTTTCTTGCGGCCACATCGAACGCGCGACCCAAGATTGCTGACTATCCGTTCACGACCCTGCATCCCAATCTTGGTGTGGTCGGTGTCGACAATGTAGAATTCGTGGTCGCGGATATTCCCGGCCTGATCGAAGGCGCCCATGAGGGACGCGGGATCGGTGACCGATTCCTTGGCCACGTGGAACGTTGCGCCGTTCTGCTGCATCTGGTCGATGGCACCTCGGAAACCGTCGCCGAGGATTACCGCACCATCATTCATGAACTCGAAGCTTACGGCGGTGAACTGGCTGAAAAGCCCAGGATCACAGTTCTGAACAAGGTCGATGCGCTGGACGAAGAGGAACAGGCGCTGCAACGGGCCGAGCTGGAAGAGGCTGTTGGTGGCCCTGTGATGACCATGTCTGGCGTCGCGCATCTGGGCGTAACCGAAGTGTTGCGCGCCTTGCGTGCCCAGATCGACGAAAACCGTCTGCGACAAAAACCCGTTGAGGAGACCAAGTCTTGGCAACCCTGACCGCAGCACGCCGATTGGTGGTCAAAATCGGCTCTGCCTTGCTGGTGGACCGCGATACCGGGTTGCTGAGGTCGGATTGGCTGCACTCGCTGGCCCAAGACGTGGCCTGGCTCAAAGGGCAGGGGACTGACGTCATTTTGGTCTCGTCGGGCTCGATTGCGTTGGGACGCGGCGTTTTGGGCCTGCCCATGGCGGACTTGCCGTTGGAACAATCTCAAGCCGCCGCTGCTGTTGGCCAAATTCGGCTGGCGCGGGCCTATGAAGAGGCCCTGACGCCGCACAAAATCACAACCGCGCAAGTTCTGGTAACGCTGGAAGACAGCGAAGACCGGCGGCGGTATCTGAACTCTCGCGCGACGCTGGAAACGCTGCTGAGTTTGGGCGTGGTTCCGATTGTCAACGAAAACGATACAGTTGCCACGGATGAGATCCGGTATGGCGACAATGATCGCCTTGCGGCGCAGATCGCGGTGACAGTTGGGGCCGATCAATTGATCCTGTTGTCGGATGTCGACGGATTCTACACCGGAAACCCAAGTGAAGACGAAAACGTCAAGCGTTTCGATGTGATTGAGACCATCACGCCCGAGATCGAAGAGATGGCAGGCGATGCTGGTTCCGGCCTGTCCAAAGGAGGGATGAAGACCAAGCTGCTGGCCGCCAAGATGGCAACTGCTGCCGGTTGCGATATGGCGATCACTGAAGGTTCGACGCTGAACCCGTTGAAATCGCTTGAAGAAGGTGCCAATTGCACCTGGTTCACAGCAACTCTGGACCCGCATGCCGCGCGCAAACGCTGGATTTCGGCCATGAAACCGCGTGGTGAAATCGTGGTGGACGCAGGCGCGGCCAAAGCATTGGGCAATGGTAAAAGCCTGCTGCCCGCTGGAATCGTTGAAGTCACAGGCGACTTTGGGCGCGGTGACCCAGTTGCGATTATGGACCCGCAGGCACGACGGCTGGCACAGGGGCTCAGCCGATACACCGCGCAAGAGGCGGATGCGATCAAGGGACGAAAGTCCTCGGAAATCGAAGAGACGTTGGGCTATCCGGGCCGCGCCGTCCTGATCCACCGAGATGATTTGGCGCTGTAACGGCGCGATGTTAAAACGCAAAGACCGACCGAAAGGCACCTGAGATGAAGGATTTCGACAACATTCCCGCCCTGATGGCCGATCTTGGAAAACGCGCCAAAGCGGCCTCGGCCGATTTGGCCTTTGCTAGCGCCGAGCGTAAACATGCCGCCCTAATTGCTGCAGCTGACGCTGTTTGGGCCAACCGCGCAAATATCATTGAGGCCAACAAGAAAGACCTGGAGTTTGGGCGTGAAAAGGGCCTGAGCCCGGCGATGATGGACCGGCTGATGCTGGATGATGCGCGCATTCAGGGCATGGTTGATGGCCTGCGCACGGTCGCGGATCAGGCAGACCCCGTAGGCGAGGTTCTGACCGAATGGGACATGGCCTCGGGCCTGAACATCCAGCGTGTTCGAACGCCTCTGGGCGTGATTGGAGTGATCTACGAAAGCCGTCCGAATGTGACGGCGGATGCAGGCGCATTGTGCCTGAAGTCGGGGAACGCGGTGATCCTGCGTGGCGGCTCGGAAAGTTTCCATTCCTCAACCGCCATTCACGCCTGTCTGGTCCAAGGGCTAAAGGCTGCAAACTTGCCAGAAGACGCCATTCAACTTGTGCCCACGAGAGACCGCGCCGCAGTGCAAGAGTTGCTGACCCTGACCGATTGTGTGGACGTCATCGTTCCGCGTGGCGGAAAAGGTCTGGTGGGGTTGGTTCAGCGCGAAGCACGCGTGCCCGTCTTTGCGCACTTGGAAGGTATCGTGCACATCTATATCGACAAGGCTGCGGACCCCCAGAAAACGCTGGACGTCGTGCTGAACGCCAAAACCCGGCGCACTGGGATTTGTGGTGCTGCCGAGTGCTTGCTGATCCATCAGGATGTGGCTGAAACACTCGGCCGGGATATCATTTCCGCCTTGCTTGCTGCAGGCGTCGAAATCCATGCCGAAGGCGCGTTGGCCCTGGACGGCACCATTGCGGCCACGGGCGACGACTGGGGCAAGGAATTCCTCGACAGCATCATCGCGGCCAAGCCGGTGGCTGATATCGATGCAGCGATCGCGCATATCCGCCAGTTCGGCTCGAACCACACCGATTGCATCATGACCGAGGATGCTGATGCCGCTGCCCGGTTCTTTGAACGGCTGGACAGTGCGATTCTGATGCACAATGCCTCAACCCAGTTTGCCGATGGTGGCGAGTTCGGAATGGGGGCCGAGATCGGAATCGCAACCGGCAAAATGCATGCGCGCGGCCCGGTCGGGGCCGCTCAGCTGACGAGCTTCAAATATCTTGTCCGCGGCAACGGGACCGTCCGGTCTTAAAACCGGATAGCGACGCGGGTTGAGGTGGTTTCTGCCGCAACCCGCCGCCCCATGGACGCGGCCGTTTGCGGAAGTAGCGCGAATTGCACCTGCGCTGGCGTCACCTTGTTCGCAAATTGGCCTTTGGGCAGGTTCTTCCAAAGATCGGCGTCAATATTCAGCTTGTCCGCGACACCGACCACTGTCCAACTGCCACCGTTGTTTGCCACAGTGACATCGCCCCCCATCGGCATCGCGCTTTCGCAACACATCAGGGCCAGAAAGGCGAGCTTGACCTGATTGCGGGGCATGGCATCGGTCACGTGCCAGTTTACACGCACACGACCAACGCTTTCGACGTCTTTCAAAAGCTCTGTGACCTCGGCCCGACCCAACGGTTGATCGCTGGCCGACCCAAAAGCGACGCGAAAGAACCTGATCTTTGCTCCGGCGCTTCCGACGCTGCCCGAAATCAGCTCCATCTCGGGGCCCTGCATGGTTCCGACCATCTCAAGCAGTTCCAGCCCGTTGTTTATTGCGCCAATGGGGCTGATCAGATCGTGACAAATTCGCGACCCGATCAGTTCGGCCAGATTGACGTTGGTGTCGCCCATGCGTACCTCTCCTGTTGTATCTGCCGCCGGACCGGAGCCCGACCATGACAGACCTCAATGCCATACTTGCACCGGGCATGTATGTCCGCCACCCCGATTTCCCCGACTGGGGTGTCGGACAGGTGCAGTCCAACATTGGGGGCAAGATCACCGTGAATTTCCAAGAACAGGGAAAAGTGGTGATTGACGGAACCCGCATCGCCCTGACGCCCGTCTTTGATCCGTGAAACTGGTTTAAGAATGGTTAACGATGGGCCACCGCCGCGCCGGTTGCCATTTGACCAAAAACTGCGGTATCAGCGCGCAAACAAAAGCGGAATACCCGATGTCGGATGCAGGCCCTTCTTTCACCGTTAAACTTGCCGAATCCGAGGCCGAACTGCGCGCAGCCCAAAGGCTGCGATATGACGTATTCGTCCGCGAATTGGGCGGCGGCGGCAAGATGGTGGACCACGAGGCAGGGTTAGAGCAAGATCAGTTCGATCCTTATTTTGATCACATGCTGGCCTATGATGACACCACTGGCGAAGTTGTGGGCGTTTACAGGCTGTTACCGGGTGAACGAGCCATCGAGTTAGGGCAGTTTTATTCCGAGGATGAATACGACCTGACCGTGCTGAAACAAAGCGGCCGCAAATTGTTGGAGCTTGGACGTTCCTGCCTTCACCCGGACTATCGGGGCGGAACGGCGATGTACCATCTTTGGAATGGTCTAGCGGGATATGTGGCTGAGCGCGAGATTGAGGTGCTGTTCGGGGTCGCCAGCTTCCACGGCATCAATGTACAGGAATTGGCCCAGCCTTTGTCGATGTTGCACCACAATCATCTGGCCCCGCCGGACCTGCGGGTCTGGGCGCAACCCGATGTGTTTCAAAGCATGGACCTTGTCGCGCCGGATGCGCTGGATCGCCGTGGGGCGATGGTACAGGTTCCCGCGCTGATCAAGGCGTACCTGCGGTTGGGTGGCTTTGTGGGCGAGGGGGCGTTTATCGACCACGCGTTCAACACAACAGATGTTTGCCTGATCCTCGACACGGCGCGCATGAACGAGCGCCAGCGGCGTATCTACGGCGGAGCCTGATCCAGTGAACGATCCACTTTGGGACAGTGACGACGCACCAGACCCGATTGAATTGGGAATTCTGGGCTGGGTTTTGGTGATCTTGCGCGGCCTTCCCTTGGCGCTACTGGTGTTTGGCGGGCTGCTCGTTTTGTTGACCGTTCGCCTGATCGAGCGCCCGCTGTTCGGTTTACGTCGTCCGATCACTCCGTTCATTGCGCAGTTTGTCTGCCGCAATGCGCTCCGGCTTCTTGGCATCGGCTTTCGCAGCTCCGGCGAATTGATGCGCGAACGCGGCGCGGTGGTCGCAAACCACACATCATGGCTCGACATCTTTGCGCTGAACGCACGCAAACGGGTTTACTTCGTGTCCAAGGCCGAGGTGGCCAAATGGCCGGGTATCGGCTGGCTGGCCCGCGCCACGGGCACGGTGTTTATCGAGCGTGACCGCAATAAAGCCCGCGAACAGACACTGATCTTTGAAGAGCGCTTGAAAGTCGGGCATAAGCTGTTGTTTTTCCCCGAGGGCACCTCGACCGATGGTCTTCGCGTTTTACCTTTTAAAACAACCCTTTTCGCCGCGTTCTTCTCGGATGAATTGCGGGACTTTATGTATGTTCAGCCTGTATCCGTAGTCTTTCACGCACCCAAAGGGCAGCCTGACAGGTTCTATGGTTGGTGGGGCGATATGGATTTTGCCCCGCATCTTCTCAAGACCTTGGGCGCGCGTCGGCAGGGTACGGTGGAATTGATTTACCACGTTCCAGCCAAAGTCAGCGATTTTGCCGACCGCAAGGCGTTGGCCGCACATTGCGAAGAGGCAGTGCGCCACGCGCATGCAATTGCGCGGCTTGAAAAATAAGGCCATTTGCCACTTGCACAGGACGAATTCCTACCGTATACGCGCGCCATTAAAACCCGCAGGCGGGGTTTGGGCTATTTGAGGGAGACATCCTTATCTGGCCCGCCGGTTGGAGCATCCGCTTCTTTCACCCCCGCCCAGGCGTAAACCGGAAAAGGAAAATAGCATGGCTCTTCCCGAGTTCACCATGCGTCAGCTGTTGGAAGCTGGCGTTCACTTTGGTCACCAGACGCAGCGTTGGAATCCCCGCATGGGCCCGTTCATCTACGGCTCGCGCAATGGCATCCACATCATGGACCTGACCCAGACCGTTCCAATGTTGGATCAGGCTCTGCAGGCCGTTCGTGACACCGTTGCAAAAGGTGGCCGTGTTCTGTTCGTTGGTACCAAGCGTCAGGCTGCTCAGCCGATCGCAGAAGCCGCTGAAAAGTCGGCTCAGTACTACATGAACCACCGCTGGCTGGGCGGAACGCTGACCAACTGGAAAACCGTTTCCCAGTCGATCAACCGTCTGAACCAGATCGACGAAGCCATGGAAACGGGCGCCGAAGGCCTGACCAAGAAAGAGCGTCTGGGCATGGAACGTGACCAGGGCAAACTGCAGGCATCGCTGGGCGGTATCCGCGAGATGGGTGGCGTTCCTGATCTGCTGTTCGTCATCGACGTCAAAAAAGAAGCACTGGCCATCGCCGAAGCCAACAAGCTGGGTATCCCGGTTGTGGCAATTGTCGACACCAACTGCTCGCCCGATGGTGTTGATTACATCATCCCCGGCAACGACGACGCAGCGCGCGCGATCTCTCTGTATTGCGATCTGGTTGCTCGTGCCGCTCTCGACGGTATGACCGCTCAGATGGGTGCTGCAGGCGTTGACCTGGGCGCATTCGAAGAAGCACCGGTTGAAGAAGTCGTTGCGGAAGAAGCACCCGTTGCAGAAGAAGCCACGCCGGAAGCCAAAGCCGAAGCGTAAGCTGCCCGTCACGTAAATGACATATGGGGCAGGGTAGACCTGCCCCAATTCCGTTTGAATTGAGGAGAGCCAAAAGATGGCAATCACAGCAGCAATGGTTAAAGAACTGCGCGACTCGACCGGCGCAGGCATGATGGACGCGAAAAAAGCGCTGACCGAAACCGGCGGCAACATGGACGAAGCCGTTGATTGGCTGCGCACCAAAGGTCTGGCCAAAGCGGCCAAGAAATCCGGCCGTACCGCAGCAGAAGGTCTGGTTGCAGTTCACGTCAACGGTGGCAACGGTGTTGCTGTCGAAGTGAACTCGGAAACCGATTTCGTTGCGAAGAACGCCGAGTTCCAGGAAATGGTTGGCAAGATTGCTTACGCGGCAGAAGGCGTCGACAATGTCGAAGCTCTGTTGGCGGCCGATCTGGGCGGCAAGAATGTTGCTGACACCCTGACCGACAAGATCGCCACTATTGGTGAAAACATGTCGGTTCGCCGCATGGCGAAACTGTCAGGCGACACTGTTGTGTCCTACGTTCACAACGCGGCCACCAACGGCATGGGCAAAATCGGTGTTCTGGTTGCTCTGTCCGGTGGTGACGAAGTGATCGGCAAGCAGATTGCGATGCACATCGCAGCTGTGAACCCGGCGGCTCTGTCCGAAGCGGACATGGACCCAGCTGTTGTCGAAAAAGAAAAGCAGGTTCAGATGGACATCGCCCGCGAATCCGGCAAGCCGGAGCAGGTGATCGAAAAAATGATCGTTGGCCGTATGAAGAAATTCGTCGCGGAATCAACTCTGTTGAACCAGTCGTTCGTTGTGAACCCTGACCTGACCGTCGAAGCCGCTGCCAAAGAAGCAGGCGCAACCATCACCGGTTTCGTCCGTCTGGAAGTTGGCGAAGGCATCGTGGTCGAAAAAGAAGACTTCGCAGCCGAAGTTGCCAAGGCCGTACAGGGCTAAGTCTGACAGAGGCCCTGAAAGGGGCCTCAACCTGAACAGAATTAAACCGGCTACTTTCCCAGTAGTCGGTTTTTTTGCGCCTTTCGGCGTAGGAACAGATCATACACTACTATTGGAAGGATTGAGGGGCCCCGCAGATGGGGATGGTCGAGGCCCCCCAAAATTCCGACTAAGAGACGCGGACAAATAGACGCCTTTATGTCAGAGCGATCGGAGAGCTTTGGTATTGCAAAGATCCGATCAAAACGTTCCCAGGCTAAAGCCACCACTCACGGAACAATATCACTGTGCAACTGGAGCTCAGATTCGGGAAGTCATGTTTTCCTTACCCTACGTAAATTGACGCAATTTAGCGTCAAAAAAACACATCATGCTTCCATGATGAACATCTGATTTTGAAGGGATGCTTTGAGCACGGCTTGCGCTGTTGTTTCGACTGACAGAGACTCACGGGCAAGCCTCAGGTGCTTCTCAACAGTCGCCGATGTCAGTCCCATCAAAAGCGCTATGTCCTGCGTTGTCTTCCCATCGCCAACCCATTCCAGCGCCTCGCGCTGACGCTTCGTCAGAGCGCGATTGGGGGTGTTGTAGGGCAGGGTGAGAATCTTCAGATGCGCGACATTGTTCATCAACAAGATGTCATCGCCATGTTCCGCCCAGATTGCGTCGACCTCATCCTGACTAGTGTCACCACCAGCCGAAAGAGAGATCGCCCCCTTGGAGCGCATCGAAACCGAGGTGAAACTGACAGTGTATCCCGCCACAACGCCTTTTGACCTGTTGAACTCGTATACTTGGCGTTCCTGGGCGGTCATCGTGCCGTCGGAATTCATATCCTGAATCATTCTCCAACTGGCCGCGCCTTCATTGTGCAGCGCCCATTTCAGCATTGGCGCATGAAAGTACAGCCCGTCCCGCACGAAACCATCAATGTATTCTTTGCCATGGTTTGTAAGGATGGTGAAGTCTTCGGGGTCACCCAAAGACGTCTCGGTCCTGTAGCGCGTATAGCCGTATAGCAGACGGTCGAACCCGAAAATTGCCATCTGGCGGCAATGAGCGTCCCAAAGCTCTTCCAGAGTTTTGACGTAGCTGAGGAAATTTAGATACTCACCCAGCTTCATACGGACCCCTCATTTTGCAAATGCGCCGACAGCGCATCCAACGCCATCACGTAGCTCTGAAGCCCAAAGCCGCAGATCTGTCCCAGCGCGACCGGCGCCACATAGGATTTGTGCCGGAAGGGTTCGCGGGCGTGTATGTTTGACAGGTGAACCTCAACAACCGGCAGCTCGACCGAAGATATCGCGTCCATCAAGGCGACCGAGGTGTGGGTATACGCCCCAGCGTTCAGAATGATCCCACCCTGATTGCCTTTGGCCGCGTGGATCGCGTCGATCAGCACACCTTCGTGATTGGATTGCAGGTGTGATACGTCCAACCCGATCGACGCGCCGTGACTTACACAGGTTTCTTCGACCATTTTCAGCGTTGTACGGCCATAAACCTCGGGTTGTCGTGTGCCCAGCAAGTTCAGGTTCGGACCGTTCAAAATCAGAACTTTATGCATTCATTCTCCGTCCCATTACTGGTTGATAAACGTGATTAGGTATGGATGTCCACCAACCTGCGCACTCATCAGGCGAGTGTCGCGCATCGGACACCATCAAATCTTGAACTGAGCGTCGAAAACCAGTCAGGTTTCGGGCATCGTTATCACAACTTTTCCAAGAACGGTGCGGTCGTTCAGCAATGTCAGTGCCTCGCTTGCTTCCGCCAACGGAAACCGTTCGCTGATTTGCGGTTTTATCTGAGATTTGGCATATAAGTCGAACAATTCCCTGACATTTTCGGCATGGCCCTTGGGATCACGATAGACCGAAGCCCCCCAGAACACGCCAACGACCTGGCAGCCCTTCAACAATGGTAGATTGAGTGGGATTTTGGGTATTCCGGCCGGAAACCCGACAACAAGGAACCGGCCATTCCACGCCATGCTGCGCAGCGCTGGTTCGGCATAATCCCCACCAACGGCATCATAGACGACATCCACGCCATTTGCGCCCGCTATAGCCTTGATTTCACCGGAGAATGCTTTTTGCGCATCGCGGTCCATCTGACGGGAATATACGATTGTGTCGTCCGCCCCGATTTGACGGCAAAAATCCGCCTTTTCCTGAGAAGATACGGCCGCTATGACACGCGCCCCCATCGCCTTGCCCAGCTCAATGGCCGCGCTACCGACACCACCTGCGGCACCCAGCACCAAAAGCGTTTCGCCAGGCTGCAATGCGGCACGGTCCTTCAGCGCGTGGTAGGACGTGCCGTAGGTGAAAATGAAACATGCGGCGTCATCGAATGGCATCGATGTAAGGAATTTCACGGCTGTGGCCGCCTTGATCGTCAATTGCGTGGCAAAACCGCCATATCCGGTCAACGCCAGAACCCTGTCCCCAACCTCGAACCCAGTTACGCCTTCGCCAACGCCCAATACCTCACCTGCGATTTCCCCACCCGGGGCAAATGGTCTGGGTGGTTTAATCTGATACAGGTCCTGGATCATCAACGTATCGGGGAAATTGACGCCGGCAGCCTTGACCCCGATCAGCAACTCTCCCTTTCCTGGCACCGGGTCGGGCAGGGTCGTAAGTTCCAATGTATCCGGTCCGCCCGGCGCGACGCTGAGTAACGCTTGCATAATGACTGTCTTGTCCTTGTTATTCGGTTGAGAGGACCTTTGGCGCAGCGGTGAATGTTGTCAAGAATTCCGCTGGGTGCAAATCTCGCCGAAAGTAGCCACCTGTGCCACAATTCAAAACCGAGGAGCAGACCATGACCCCTGAAACCTTATTTTCGCTGCGGGGAAAAACCGCACTGGTGACAGGCGGTGCCACCGGCATTGGTCGGATGGCTGCGGAATCGCTTGTAAGGGCAGGGGCACGCGTGCTGATCGCGTCGCGCAAGGGGGAAGCCTGTGAAACCGTCGCGGCCGAGCTGAATGCTCTGGACGCGCCCGGAAGCGCCGAAGGTTTCAGCGGAGATGTCGGAACGGAAGAAGGCGTTCTGGCCATGGTCGATGAGGTCAAGAATCGCACGGATACCCTTGATATCCTGATGAATAATGCGGGCATCTCTTGGGGTTCACCGCTGGGACAGTTTCCCCATCACGCGTGGGAAAAGGTCAATTCCGTCAACGTCGCTGGTCTGTTCGAACTGACGCAGCGTCTGTTGCCGATGCTGATGAAGTCCGGAACACCTGATGATCCGGCGCGCGTGGTCAACGTTGGATCGGTAATGGGTGAGGTACCGATGGGCGACGGTGCCTACAGCTATTCCGCATCCAAAGCTGCGGTGCTGCACTTGACCAAGATTCTGGCCAAGGAATTGTCGCCCTATCACGTCACTGTTAACGCGCTTGCACCGGGACCATTCGTATCACGGATGACAGCCTTTGCGACGGCAGACGAGGGCACGCGCGAAAAGGTTGGCAAGACAGTTCCGTTGGGCCGTGTTGGTCGCGACGAGGATATCGCCGGGTGCATGTTGTTCCTGTGCGGGCGTGGCGGCAGCTATGTGACCGGAGCCGTCATCCCGGTTTCTGGGGGCCTAAACGTGGTGACCGCCGGTAATCTCTTCGCCGAAGCACTATAGGGCCGGGGGAATAGTTGTTGGAAATGCGTGATAAATCACAACTCGACCTGACGGCGCTAGACACCTATCTCAGCGCAAATTTGGACGGTTACATGGGGCCGCTGGAAGCGACGAAATTCGCCATTGGACAATCCAACCCGACTTTCGAACTGCGCACACCGTCTAAGACTTACGTGCTGCGCCGTAAACCGCCAGGCGTTTTGCTGAAATCAGCCCATGCCGTGGAACGCGAGTTTCGCGTTCAAAGCGCACTGGCCAAGAGCGCGGTTCCGGTCCCTCGGATGATGCTGCTTTGCGAGGATGACGACATCATCGGTTCGGCGTTTTATGTCATGGAACGGTTGCAGGGGCGTGTATTCCTTGAGCCGACGGTGGATGAGGCCGACAACGCAACTCGCAGTGGTGTATTCGACGAAATGAACCGCGTGCTGGCCGATTTGCATGAGGTCGATGTGGACGCGGTAGGCCTGTCCGATTATGGCCCGTCGGGCAACTACTTTGAGCGCCAAATTGCCCGTTGGACCAAGCAGTATCGCGCATCCGAGACAACGACCATCCCCGAAATGGACGCGCTTATTTCCGCGCTTGAGGGGGCCATTCCAAACGATGACGGTCAGCGAACTTTGGTGCATGGTGACTACCGCATTGATAATCTGATGTTCGAGCAAAACGGTTCGCGCTGCATTGGCGTTCTGGATTGGGAGCTGTCGACGATTGGGCACCCATACGCAGATCTGGCGGCAGTCATCATGCAGTGGCAATTACCCCCCGGAAACGAGGGGCGCGGATTGGCAGGCGTCGACCGTCAAGCCCTGGGAATACCGTCGGATCAAGAGTTTATCGGGCGATATTGCCAGCGTCGCGGTTTGCCTGGGATTGAGAATTTCGGGTTCCACCTGGCGTTCAATTTCTTCCGAATGGCCGGAATTCTACAGGGGGTGTATAAGCGCGCTTTGGACGGGAACGCATCTGATCCCAAACGCGCGCAGGTGTTTGGGGCTTATGTATCGGTGTTTGCAAAACACGGGCTTGCCGCGCTGGATTCGTAGTTCGGGTGTCAGTCCGGCGCTTTGGAAAGTTCTAGTTTCAGATTGCCCAGGCTGTTCTTGCCAAAAAACATCTCGGTGCCCACAAACATTGTGGGCACTCCGAATACGCCTCGTTTTACGGCGGCCTTGGATTGCTCTTTGAGCTGCTGCTTTATTTCGGCACCCGTCATAGCGTCGCGGATCTTGCGCGCGGGAAGTTTGTTTTCCTGCATGATATCCATCAGCACACCCAGTTCATCGACTTTTTGACCATGTACCCAGATCGCATCAAATATTGCGTTTATAAATTTGGATTCCCAGGATTTACCGGAGGCAAATACAGCACCGCGCATGGCAAATTTTGTGTTCACCGGGAAATGCGGACTCATATGAAAGCTCAATCCGCGTCTGCGAGCAAAGCGATGAAGATCATGGGTCAAATAGGCTGTTTTCTGGCGGTTTTCCGAAAATGCCTCAAACGGGTTCTGATTATGCGTCGCCTTGAATATCGTGGGCAGTAACACGGGCACATAGCTTACCCGCATGCCATTTCGGTCCGCCAGTTTGGGCAAGACCTTATGGGCTAGAAATGCGTTTGGGCTGCAAAAATCGAAAATGAAATCTATGGTCTGCGTCATTGTCTAAACTCCGATACGACGATCTGTGAAATGAACTCTGAACCACCAGACGAATCTGTAACGCGTCCAGTGTACAGGCGGGAAGGCTGGCGCGCACTGGCCGTTGGTCACGATGTGGGAAATCAGGGATTCCTCTGTCAATTCAGTGCGTAACCGGTCAAGATCAACGAAACCGCCGAGGAGGTTCGAGAAACCCATGCGCAGCCAGACGACCCTTGATCCTGCCCGCCTGAACCGAATACGGGACTGGATGCAGCGCTATGTCGATGAGCGCAAATACGCGGGCAGTTCATTACTATTGACCCACCACGGGTCCGAGGGATTTTTTCACGCCTGTGGCCTTAGAAATGTAGACAAGGACCTACCATTTCAGCGCGATACGCTTGTGCGGATCTATTCTATGACGAAACCCATCACCTCGGTTGCGGTGATGATGCTGGCTGAGCGTGGGTTGTTTCACCTCGACGCGCAACTTTCTGAATTTCTGCCTGAATTTGCTTCCGTTCAGGCTCTTGTTCCCGGGGCGGAGAGGCTGGATCAAACCGAAGATGCACCATCCCCAACACTGCATCAGCTTCTGACACATACAAGCGGATTCAGCTATCCGTTCAATCCCGGTGTTCTCCCGGCAGCGATGGATGCACAGAAGCTGATTTTTAGCCCCAATCAAGGGCCTTTGAAGGACAGGATCGGCGCACTGGCACAACTGCCATTGGCGTTCCAGCCCGGAACCCGTTGGGAATATTCAGTTTCCACTGATGTATTGGGCCGCGTGGTCGAGGTTGTGTCCGGCAAAACCTTGGATCAGTTCTTCGTGCAAGAAATCTTTGAGCCGCTTGGGATGGCCGAGACCGGATTTTCTGTGCCCAAAGGGGCAGGGGATCGGTTCGCGTCTCTCTATACGCCGTTGGCCGGGGACGCGATGGCGCTGAATTCGGCCGAGACCGGCGATGACACCCTGCGATTGACAGACGAGGCAGGCGCATCCCCATTTGAAAAGGCCACGACCTTTTCGGGCGGTGGTGGTCTGGTCAGCACGATCGACGACTACGTCAAATTCACCGAGATGATGCGAAACCGGGGGCAGGGCAACGGCCACCGCTTGCTGGGCCCAAAGACAGTCGACTTCATGCTGCAAAACCACTTGCCGGGCGATATCGCCTCGATGGGCCCGCAGAGCTTTGCCGAGCAACCGATGGAAGGCATGGGATTTGGTCTGGCCGGGTCAGTCATCATCAACCCCGGCAGAACCCGAACACCTGGATCATTGGGGGATTTCAGTTGGGGCGGTATGGCTTCGACATTCTTTTGGATTGACCGCAGCAATGATCTGTCGGCCGTATTCTTCACCCAATTGTCTCCATCCAGCTCTTACCCGTCCCGATCCGAGCTTAAGGCGCTAGTAATGGGCGCGTTGGTTGAATGACCCGCGCGGCGCTGATACGCCTTTTTCATAGCCAATCGGAGAGTCGCCAATGACCGAAGCAGAACGTGTCCTTCTTGACCTTTTGAACCTCGAAAGGCTCGAAGTGGACTTGTTCCGGGGCACAGGTTCAGGCGGCGAAACACCGACGCGAATTTTTGGCGGGCAGGTGGTGTCGCAGGCTCTGGCGGCGGCGTACCGAACTGTGGATGATCGGTTGTGCCATTCGTTGCACGCCTATTTCATTCGCCCCGGCGATCCAACTATTCCTGTTATTTATCAGGTCGATAGAGCGCGGGATGGAGGTTCATTCACAACACGGCGTGTGGTCGCGATCCAGCATGGCAAACAGATCCTGAACGTGTCGGCTTCGTTTCACATTCAGGATGAAGGCTGGGATCATCACCACGAGATGCCCCAGATGGAAGCCCCCGAAAGTTATCCATCACGCACAGAACTACGCGCGAAGTACGTGGATCTGGTGCCCAAACACCTGCGCGGAGAGTTGACACGCGAGCGACCTATCGAGGTCCGTGAGGCCAGCCATCTTGATCCGTTTACACCCGAAAAGACGGATGACAGAAATCAAATCTGGTTCCGTATGCCAGGTGCCGCGGGCGCTGATGCTGCCACTCAGCAGTTGCTGCTGACTTACGCGTCTGACATGTATCTGATGGGATCAGGTATGCGACCGCACGGCCTCAGCTGGTTTACGGGTGAAGTCAACGCGGCCAGCCTTGATCACGCTATGTGGTTCCACGCGCCGATACATTTCGAAAACTGGCATCTGTATTCGATGGAATCGCCATGGAGTGGGCGAGGGCGCAACTTCAACCGAGGGTCGATCTATGCACAAGACGGCACTTTGGTTGCTTCGGTCACACAGGAAGGCCTGATGCGCAAGGCGCAGAAGAAACTTTATTCATCGCCCGTAAATTGTTGATTTAACTTGTTCATGCCCCTGAGCCAACTGTCGTAATTGCTGGATTTGTGCCGAATGTAGTCCAACACTTTCGAATGCGGCAGCACCAGAAACTGTTCGGACTCAATGGCTTCGACACAGGCTTGGGCCACGTCTTCAGGCTCTAGCATGCCGTCAATAGACGCTACCGAATCCTCAAAGCCGCGTGTCATTTCGGACCGAACCGCTTGCGGACATAGAACGGAAACGCGCAGGCCTTTATGGCTGTATGTCAGCGACAGCCATTCGGCAAAGCCCACGGCGGCGTGTTTAGAAACGCCGTACGGTGCAGCGCCAGGCTGGTTCAAAAGTCCTGCAGCCGAGGCCGTTGTCATGATGTAGCCACCGCCGCGCGCGATCATATGCGGAACGAGATGACGCGCGGTCCAGACATGCGACATGACGTTGATCTTCCAGATCCGATCCCAGTCTTCGTCCGGAACGTCCAGGCCACCAAGGGTCAGGATACCAGCATTTGCACAGAACAGATCAATCGGGCCAATCTCATCTTCGACGTGATCAATCAACGCTTTGATACTGTCTTCGTCCGAAACATCGCACGTGACCGCGTGTCCGTTGATTTCCGTGGCCACGGAACGCGCGCCTTCGGTGTCTATGTCTGCGCATACGACCGTTGCACCTTCGAGCGCAAACCGGGTTGCCAGACCTTTACCGATACCGTTGGCTGCACCGGTTATCACCACAGTCTTGCCATTCAAGTTCATCAGGGGCTCCGAATT
Source organism: Ruegeria sp. CDSB013 (assembly GCF_059611165.1). Taxonomy (NCBI): domain Bacteria; kingdom Pseudomonadati; phylum Pseudomonadota; class Alphaproteobacteria; order Rhodobacterales; family Roseobacteraceae; genus Ruegeria; species Ruegeria sp. CDSB013. Next base: position 642,281 of record NZ_JBXWPA010000001.1, read on the forward strand.
GGACGTTTTGAAAGGCATCGTAAGGCATTGGCAATTTTGGGAAAACCGGAAACTGCCAATGCTGGTTTTTTACCATAATACCGATTATGCGGTATTTAAAATATCCTAGTAGAAGGCCTGAAGTCCGGTCTGTGCCCGCCCCAAAATCAACGCATGAACGTCGTGTGTGCCTTCATAGGTGTTTACGGTTTCCAAGTTGACCATGTGACGGATAACCTGGAATTCCAGTGAGATGCCATTGCCGCCGTGCATGTCGCGGGCATTCCGCGCGATCTCCAAAGCCTTGCCGCAGTTGTTTCGCTTAACGATCGAGATCATCTCGGGCGCAGCTTCTGCCTGATCCATCAAACGGCCAACGCGCAGACTGGCTTGCAGGCCCAGGGCGATCTCGGTTTGCATGTCCGCCAGTTTGCGTTGGAACAGCTGCGTCTGCGCAAGCGGCTTGTTGAACTGTTTGCGGTCCAGACCATACTGACGCGCACCGTGCCAACAGCTTTCAGCGGCGCCCATGACGCCCCAGCTGATCCCGTAGCGCGCACGGTTCAGACAGCCAAACGGACCCTTCAGGCCCTGAACATGCGGCAGCAAGGCGCCCTCGTCCACTTCGACGCCGTCCAGAACGATCTCACCCGTAATCGATGCCCGCAGGCTCATCTTGTTCTGAATTTTGGGCGCGCTCAAACCTTTGAGACTCTTGTCCAAAACAAAGCCTCGGATCTTGCCGTCATGAGCATCGGATTTAGCCCACACCACAAAGACGTCTGCGATGGGTGAATTCGAGATCCACATCTTGCTGCCGGTCAGCCGATAACCACTGTCGATCTTTTCCGCGCGGGTTTTCATGCCCGCCGGGTCCGAGCCGGCATCAGGTTCTGTCAGACCAAAGCAACCGATCCATTCGCCGCTGGCCAGTTTTGGAAGGTACTTCCGGCGCTGTTCTTCGCTGCCATAGGCATAGATCGGGTACATCACCAATGAGCTTTGCACCGACATCATCGAGCGATAGCCAGAATCCACACGCTCAACCTCGCGCGCGACCAGGCCGTAGGACACATAACCGCCACCAAGACCGCCGTATTCTTCGGGGATCGTAGTGCCCAAAAGGCCCATTTCACCCATTTCGCGGAAGATTTCCGGGTCCGTTTCCTCGTTCTGGAAAGCTTCCAGAACCCGTGGTTGCAGCTTTTCCTGACAATATGCCTGCGCACTCGCGGCGATCATGCGCTCATCTTCTGTTAGCTGATCCGCCAGACGAAATGGATCGTCCCACGAGAACGCCCCCATGTCAGGTGCATCTTTGGCGCGCAAAGTTGGTTTGGTGTTCGGGGCGTTCATTTTGGTTCTCCGCTAGTCGGCTTTGTCGCAAAATACCCTGCCGTAACCGCAAATAACAGCTACAGTTTCGCAACGAACCATGAGTAAACCGCATAGAACAGGGCAGTGCGCCCTGCCCCGTGTTTTTACCCCAGCGCATACCCTGCGCCGCGAACCGTACGCACGGGATCTTCACCGCCATGCTGAGTCAGCGCCTTGCGCAAGCGGCCGATGTGAACGTCAACTGTTCTAGTGTCGACGTAGATATCGCGCCCCCAGACCCGGTCCAGCAGCTGTTCGCGGCTCCAGACACGACCCGGTTTTTCCATGAACGTGCTCAACAGACGAAACTCGGTCGGGCCCAGTTTCAGCGGCTTGCTGTTGCGGCTGACCTTATGTGTCTCGGAATCCAGAATGATATCCGCAAATTCAAGCTTGATACCGACCGTCGCCGGGCGAACACGGCGCAACTGTGTGCGCACGCGCGCCATAAGCTCGACAACCGAATACGGCTTGACCACATAGTCATCCGCCCCGGTTTCCAGCCCGCGCACCTTGTCGACCTCTTCCGACCGGGCTGAAAGCATGATGATGGGGATCGATCGTGTATCCGGGCGCGTTTTAAGGCGGCGGCACACTTCTATCCCGCTGAGGTTGGGCATCATCCAGTCCAGAACGATGATGTCCGGGCTGTCTTCATCAACTAGCAGCAATGCCTCGTCGCCATTGGCTGCCTTGGATACACGAAACCCTTCTGCTTCGAGGTTGTAAGCCAGCACTTCACGCTGGGCCAGTTCATCCTCAACAACCAGTACCGTAGGCTGATCAGCGGACATAATCGTTGCCTCCTAGGCGGTTTGCGAGGTGGTATCGGCTTTGGGACGTGCTTCCGACGGCCGTTCCCCAGTCACCAGATAAACCACCTGTTCAGCGATGGCTGTAACGTGATCGCCCATCCGTTCAATGTTCTTTGCGATGAAATGCAGGTGCATGCACGACGAGATGTTGCGGGGATCTTCAGCCATGAAGGTCAGAAACTCGCGGAATAGGCCGTTATACATCTGGTCTACTTCTTCATCCCGCTGGATCACGTCAGCGGCCAATTCGGCGTCACGTTGAATATAAGCGTCCAACGCGTCGCGCAGCATCCGCTCAACCTCGCGCGCCATACGGCGCAGGGCCGCGGCACTGCCGTTGATCTCGCCGGCGTCGACAAGAACCGTGGTGCGTTTGGCAATGTTTTTGGAATAGTCGCCGATACGTTCCAGGTTTGCCGAGACCTTCAGAACCGACAGAACCAGACGAAGGTCGCTCGCTGTGGGTGCCCGCAGCGCGATCACCCGCGCGGTTTCTTCGTTGATCAGATCCTCAAGCGCATCAATGGCTTTGTCGCCCTGACGCACCTGTTGGGCCAATTCGACATCCCGGGTTTCAAGCGAGCGCGCGGCGTTCATGATCGCGGCCTCGACCAGACCGCCCATCTTCATGATATGGGCCTGAACCGCTTCAAGGTCGCGGTCGAATGCGGATGCAATATGTTGTTCGGTCATGTTCAAATACCTGTCCTCAGCCAATACGGCCGGTGATGTAGCTTTCCGTGCGGGGGTCTTCGGGGTTGGTAAAGATCTGCCCGGTCTCGCCGAATTCCACCAGATTGCCCAAATGGAAGAACGCCGTTTTCTGGCTCACCCGCGCAGCCTGTTGCATCGAGTGGGTCACGATTACCACCGAATAGCGCGAGCGCAGTTCGTCAATCAGTTCCTCGACTTGCGCAGTGGCAATCGGGTCCAACGCCGAGCATGGCTCGTCCATCAGCAAAACCTCAGGTTCCGTTGCCACGGCACGGGCAATGCACAGGCGCTGTTGCTGACCACCGGACAGGCCTGTACCGGGGGCGTCCAAGCGGTCCTTGACCTCATCCCATATCGCAGCACGACGCAGAGATTTCTCAACGATATCATCCAGTTCCGATTTGTTCTTTGCAAGACCATGGATGCGCGGGCCATAGGCCACGTTGTCATAGATCGACTTGGGGAACGGGTTGGGTTTCTGAAACACCATTCCGACCTTGGCACGCAACTGCACCGGGTCGACACGCTTGTCATAGATATCTTCGCCGTCCAGCAGGATATCGCCCTCGACCCGGCAAATGTCGATGGTGTCGTTCATCCGGTTGAGGCAGCGCAGAAAAGTGGACTTGCCGCAGCCCGATGGGCCGATAAAGGCCGTTACGGTCTTGTCCTCGATCTGGACGTCCACGTCTTTGATGGCGTGCGTGTCGCCGTAGTAGACCTGAACGTTGTTGGCGGCGATCTTGATGGCTTTGGAGTCCACGGTTCTCTCCACTCGTGTCATATCATTCATAATAGCCCCCATTTACCAGCGGCGTTCAAAGCGGCGGCGCAGAAGTACCGCAATGGTGTTCATTGTAACGAGGAAGATCAACAGGATGATGATGCCCCCCCATGCACGTTCATAAAAGGCCGGGTCAGCGCGCTTGGACCATTCGTAGATCTGCGCCGGCATGGCCGAGTTCGGCGACAAGAAGCCCGCGACGATCCCATCAGGCGGGTTTGAGGCGATAAAGCCTACCATCCCGATCAGCAACAACGGTGCGGTTTCCCCCAACGCCTGCGCCAGACCAATGATGGTACCGGTCAGAATGCCGGGTGCGGCCAACGGCAGGACATGGTGGAACACCGCCTGCATTTTCGAGGCCCCTACCCCCAGCGCCGCATCTCGGATCGATGGCGGCACCGCCTTCAGCGACGCGCGGGTCGAGATGATGATCGTTGGCAGCGTCATCAGTGTCAGTACCAGTCCACCCACCAGCGGGGCTGAAGTAGGCAGATGCATGTAGTTGATGAACACAGCCAGACCCAGAATACCGAACACGATCGACGGCACAGCGGCCAGGTTCGAGATGTTGACCTCGATGATATCGGTCAACCGGTTTTGCGGTGCGAACTCTTCAAGATAAATCGAAGCCGCTACACCGATGGGCAAGGCCAGCGCCAGAACCACCAACATCATGAACAATGATCCCAGCATGGAGACACCGATCCCAGCCGCTTCGGGCCGTTGATCAGAGGCATCCGCACCGAAAATGAAATCCAGGTTGAAGGCTTTGTACAGCACACCCGCATCGCGTAGTTGATCCACGAAATCCAACTGTTCGACCGAAATGCTTTTGTCGTTGGCAATCGACTCGCGGGTTACGCGGCCTTTCATGTAGCCATCGACACGGCTGTTGACCAAAAAGCGGAAGCTGACGGTCTTGCCGATCTCATCGGGATTGGCGATGACATAGTTTCGCAACTCAGCCTGCGCCGCCTTGGACAGGATCTTGCCCATCTCCTTGGGTTTCAAGTCTGTCTGGATGCCCAGCTTTTCGACTTCGCTTTCCAGCGCAGACGCGATCAGAGGGGCATAGCCAAAGGTCGAAACCTTCTTGATATCCTCGATGTTCCGGTTGCCCTTCTTGTCCAGCTTGTCGGCCTTAAGCTCGACATTCAATTCAAGAAAGCTTTGCTGAAAGGCACCGGTTCCGGCTGTGACAATATTGGTCACCAGCACAATTAGCATCAGCAAGCCGATCCCGATGGCGGCGATGCCGTACATTTTGAACCGGCTTTCAGCCGCATTGCGGCGCTTGGTGCGTGCGTCCTTTTCGAACAGCGAACCACCTTTGGGCTTCGCGGTCGGAGCAGCGTCAGGCGTTTGGGAAATATCGGTCATTCGTACTGCTCCCGGTATTTGCGTACGATGTAGAGGGCGAAGATGTTCAGCCCCAGGGTGATGATGAACAGGGTCAGACCCAGCGCAAAGGCCACCAGCGTTTCGGGGCTGGCAAAATCGGTATCGCCGGTCAGCTGGCTGACAATCCGCGTGGTGATGGTTGTCATCGCTTCGAACGGGTTGCCCGAGAATTTGGCGATCGCTCCGGCGGCCATCACAACAATCATCGTTTCGCCAATGGCGCGGCTTGCGGCCAGAAGGATCGCGCCGACAATGCCGGGCAGCGCGGCCGGTAAGATCACGTTGCGCACGGTTTCCGAATGCGTCGCACCCAGACCCAGCGAGCCGTCGCGCATGGTTTGTGGTACCGCGTTAATAATGTCGTCCGACAGTGACGAGACAAACGGGATCAGCATGATCCCCATAACCAACCCGGCAGTCAGAACCGCATTTGAGCTGGCCATCCAACCCACTCCCAGCATGCCACCGTCGCCGAACATCGACACCAACGCCGGACCCACAGTCAGCAGCGCAAACAGACCGTAAACGATGGTCGGAATACCGGCGAGGATTTCCAGCAGTGGTTTGGCAATGGACCGCGTCACACCCGAGGCATACTCGGACAGATAGATCGCGGCAAACAGGCCAATCGGGACCGCCACAAGCAACGCGATCACTGAAATGTACAGCGTGCCCCACAACAGCGGCAGGATCGACAGCTCACTGCCACCGCGGAAGTTCGGTGCCCATGTGCTGCCGAAGAAGAAGTCCTTCCACGAATGCAGCTGAAAGAAGTTCATCGTCTCAAAAAGCATCGAAAGAACAATGCCGATGGTTGTCAGGATCGCAATTGACGCGGCCAACAAAAGCAGGGCCAGAACCCCCTGCTCTACCACGTTGCGGGCCCTAAACTCCTTGTGCGTACGCACATAAGCAAAGGCGGCCCCAAGCAGTGCCAAGGCCAAAACCACGACCTGCATCGCAACTGTCCCTGTGGACGTCATGCTGCGGAACTTCTGTGCTGCGACCAAAATCGGCTGTGTGATGTCCTGAGTCAGAACCTGGCCTGCGTCTTTAAGCGTTTTGGTCAGCGCTTCAATATCCGCATTGCCGTTTCGGGCTTGAGTTTCGGTCATCGCACCGCTGGCCACAGCGCCGTCCAGCCCGTATGCGACGCGGCGCACTTCACTCATGATCAGGCCACGCTCCGACCCTTCGGGCACTGCCTGATCAGGAATGAGGCTGGATACCGTGCTGTTTACGATCATCGGCTGGGCAAGCAGCCAAACGATCAGCACCCCAACTGCGGGAACCAGAGCCGTCAACGCAACATTGTAACCGTAGTAAGACGGTAAAGAATGCAAATCGCGGACGTTACCACCCGCACTTGCCAGAGCGCGGGACCGACCCGCAAAAAATCCGATCACTGCCAGCGCAAGCAGGATAAGCAACAGCCAGGATAACGCCATGAGAACTCCGTGGGGATGGCAGAGATGGAGTCAAAAAGAACCGGGGCGAGAAAAACCGCCCCGGTTCCGTTCGTAAGAGTGATTAGGAACCGCCGCCCAGGACGGTTTCGTTGGCAACAGCTTCCTGTACCTTGACCAGCTCAGGGTCGGATACCAGGCCGTATTCTGCCAGCGGACCGTCGGGACCTGCGATCTCGTCAGCGACAAAGAACTCAGCATATTCTTTCAGGCCGGGGATCACGCCGATATGCGCTTTCTTCACGTAGAAGAACAGCGGGCGCGAAACCGGGTATTCGCCGGTTGCGATCGACTCGGTCGAAGGAACAACGTCAGACATGGTTGCGACTTGCAGCTTGTCGGTGTTGTTCTCGTAGAACGCCAGACCAAAGACGCCGATGCCGTCTTTGTTGCTGTCGATACGGGCCAGAGTTTCGGTGTAGTCACCGTCGATGTCGACCGAAACGCCATCGGTACGCAGAGCGATACAGGCTTTCTCGGCGGCTTTCTTGTCGTCGCCATTGGCCGCTTTGTAGACGTCGAAGTCACCCAGGTGCTCACAACCAGCCAGGATCACTTTGTCTTCGAACACTTCACGAGTGCCGTGCTTGGTGCCCGGGATGAAGGCTGCGATCGGCTGTGCCGGGAATGCAGGGTTTACGTCGGCCCAGGTTTTGTTGGGGTTGTCGACCAGTTCACCGTCAACGACGATCTGAGCGGACAAAGCTTTGTACCAGTCTTCCGGCGTGAACTCGAAAGAGTTGCCGTTGATGTCGGATGCGAAAACGATGCCGTCATAACCGATCTGAACTTCGATGATGTCAGTAACGCCGTTTTCAGCACAGGCTTTGATTTCTTTTTCACGGATCTGGCGCGATGCGTTCGCAACGTCGATGGTGTTTTCGCCAACACCTTCACAGAAACGCTTCAGACCTGCCGAGGAACCACCCGATTCAACAACCGGTGTCGGGAAGTCAAAATTCTCACCGAAGGCTTCTGCTACGATCGAGGCGTATGGCAGCACGGTTGAAGAACCCGCAACCTGAACCTGATCACGAGCGGCGGCCGCGGTGGCCGATACAGCAGCAATGGTAAGCGCCGAAGCCGACAGTTTTACAAAGGACATTTCAGTCTCCCTGAAAAGATAAATTGTGATCACCCCATGATGATCTGCGCGAACTCCTAAAAGCCGTGCGTAAGCCTTTTGTGACAAGTACGTAACGGTTTTATGACACGTAACGATTTTCTTAAGTTTTCTTAACAGGACAGTGCGGAACACCGCGCGCGTCTGAAATGAACCTGCGTCATTGGCCGAAAATCAGCGCGGCAAAATCACTGTAAATACAGAGCCTTTGCCCAGATCGCTTTCGACCCGCAGCCGCCCCCTGTGGCGGTTTACAATATGTTTTACAATCGCAAGGCCCAGCCCCGTACCGCCCAACTCGCGGGATCTGTGACTGTCGGCGCGATAGAATCGCTCGGTCAGGCGCGGCAGATGAACGGCATCAATACCCGGGCCTTTGTCTGCGATCTGTACCCGAACCGCAGGGCCGCGCATGGCGGTGTCGCGCTCAGATGACTGAATGCGCACATCAACACTACCGCCGCTACCGCCATATTTGATGGCATTCTCGATCAGGTTCGTGAACACTTGGCGCAATTGGTCGCTGTCTCCGGTCACCGAGATTGGCCCTGATGACGCATCCAGTGTCAGGTCCACTTTTGCGGCCTCAGCAAGGGGACGCAGCGTTGTAAGCGTTGATTGCAACAGACCTGTCAGATCAAGCTGCTCCCTGGGGCGAACCCGCTCTTCGCTCTCGACCCGGTTCAGGGATAGCAGATCGCCGACCAGCCGGTTCATCCGGTTGGCTTCGTCGGTCATGATCTGCAGAAACCGCTCACGGGCGGCTGCATCGTCTCGCGCCGGACCACGCAATGTTTCTATGAAGCCCATCAGAGCGGTCAGAGGTGTGCGCAGTTCGTGGCTGACATTCGCCACGAAGTCGCGTCTCATTTGTCCGGCCTGTTCCAGATACGTGACATCCTGGAAAACGACCATCACGGCACCGCCCTCCACCGCGCCCACGCCGTTCATGTAACGGCATTGCACTTCGAAAGTGGTGTCTTGGGCGCCATCATTGGACAAATGGCGCGTTTTGGACGGGCCCTTGCTGCGCAGGCTCTGCTCCATCGCGTCGATGACTTGTGGTTGTCGAAGGATCGTCGCGAAATGGCGGCCTTCGATGTTCTGACCCAGCATAGTTCTGGCTTCGGTGTTTGCCGCTATGATGCGCTCGGTCTGATCAACCATAAGCGTGGGCATCGGAATGGCCGACACAATTTCAGCAAGCAGGTCGTTTGGCATTTCCGTCACTCTTGATGCGTTTGGAATCAACCTAAGACACAGGTTTCAAAGTTTTGCGAAACGCGCGCATATTCTGCTGATAGTGAAGCGCGCTGAAGGTGATTTTTTGCGCTGCCGCCGCATCCAGTTCCCGCACAACTTTGCCCGGTGACCCCATAACCAGAGAGTTATCGGGTATTTCCTTGCCTTCGGTAATCAGTGCGCCGGCACCGATAAGACAGTTTTTCCCGATCTTTGCGCCGTTCAAGACAATCGCGCCCATTCCGATCAGTGTGTTTTCCCCGATCGTGCAGCCATGCAGCATGACCTTGTGTCCGATGGTGCAGTTCTTACCAATGGTCAGCGGATACCCGGCGTCGATATGCATGACGCAGTTTTCCTGGACGTTGCTGCCCTCGCCCACGCGGATCTCTTCGTGGTCGGCGCGGATGGTGCAGCCGAACCAGACCGAGGCACCCTGCTCCAGAACGACTTTCCCAATCAGGTTGGCGTCCGGCGCAACCCAGGTGTCTTCGTGGATTTGCGGCGCGTGGTCACCCAAAGCGTAAATGGTCATGCCAAGCCCTCAAATTCGTTTTGCAACGTGCGGACATGGTTCTGCAGGCTGGGCTGCTGGATGCGGCGCATGCGTTCGGCGCTGACGATGGTTTTCAGCTTCTCTTCGGTGGCATCCAGATCGTCATTGATCAGAACATAGTCATAATAGCCCCAGTGGCTAATCTCATCCCAGCTTTTCAACATCCGCTTGGCGATCACGTCTTCACTGTCCTGACCGCGGCTTTCCAGCCTGCGGCGCAGCTCGGGGATAGACGGCGGCAGGATAAAGATCGACAAAGCGTGCTTGCCCAGATCCGAATTGCGGATTTGCACCTCGCCTTGCCAGTCCACGTCAAACAGAACGTCTTTGCCGCTGTTAATGGACTCGCGTACCGGACCCGCCGGTGAGCCGTAGAAATTACCGAACACGTGCGCGTGTTCCAGCATTTGTCCCTCGGACACCTGCTGCCGGAACGCATCTTCACTCAGGAAGTAATACTCGCGCCCGTCTTCCTCACCCGGGCGTGGTGCGCGGGTGGTGGCCGAGACCGAGAACTCAAGCTCGGAATCCCACTGCATCAGCCGTTTCGCCAGGGTCGATTTACCGGCCCCCGAAGGCGAGGACAGAATGATTAATAGGCCGCGTCGATCCGCCATTTGGGCGCTCCTGTGGTTATTCTACGTTCTGCACTTGCTCACGCATCTGATCTATTACGGCCTTCAACTCAAGGCCGACCGCTGTCAATTCCGCGCTTTGCGCCTTTGAGCACAGAGTATTTGCCTCACGGTTGAATTCCTGCATTAGGAAATCCAGCTTGCGCCCGACCGCCGCGTCCTGCGCCAGCAGATCCCGCGCCGCCACGACATGCGCCTTCAGGCGATCAATCTCTTCGGTGATGTCCGCCTTGACGGCGATCAACGCCAATTCCTGAGCGACGCGGTCCGGATCAGCCCCCTGCGCGTTGTCCATTACCCGCGCCAGATTATCCCGCAGCGCCTCGGTCATCTTGTCCTTGCGTTGCTCTGCCAGCTCTGCCGCTTGGGCCGTCAATGAAGCCACCTGCCCTAGTTGATCTTCCAGAACAGTTGCCAGCGCCCGACCCTCGGACTGGCGCATTTCTATGAATTCGCCCAATAGGCCACTGAATTCTGCCGTCAGTTGGCCAACCAATGGGCCCGGGTCATCCCCATCACTGCCCGCATCCAACATACCCTTGAGCGAGATCAGATCAGCGGCCGTCGAGGGCCTAAGGGTCACGTCCCGCGCAATGGCCATTTCCTGCGTTCGCGCCACAGCCTCAAGAACGGCACCCATGGCAGTCTCGTTCAGGACCAGGTCCGCCTGCGTCTCATCTCGGCTGAGGCGCAAAGACAATGTCACATTGCCCCGGCTGAGTTTTTTCGACATCGCGGCGCGCAACGCAGCCTCAAGCCCGGTCAACCAGTCCGGCACGCGCAGACGCATGTCCAGCCCCTTGCCGTTCACGCTGCGCAACTCCCACGTCCAGCTATGCGGGCCAAACGCCCCTTTGCCCGAGGCGAAACCCGTCATGGATTTAATCATGCCTGCCCTTTCCATAGCTGCCCGTTTTCAGTTTGCTGGGCGCACCTAATGCGAACTGCGCGCACAGGGCAAGAGTTTGCTGACTCTGCCTTTGTCTGCCAGTCGTTAACCATTCGTTAAAGATTTACTCCAAAATTGAATCAACCTGCGTCAGTCTTACAGCTGCGAACACCGGTCTCGGATAGAGGTCCCCAGTACTTCGCATTTTAGGAAAATGACGGTCGATAGGCGCCAGGGTGATAATGATGAAAACCTTTTTCGGGAACGGTTTCGGGTCAAGTTTTGGAAAGATCGTCTCTATGGATCGTTTTGACAGCGGGCGCAGCCTTTCGCCCATCCGGCAGGCCGAGGCGTATTGGAAGGCACTTTTGACAGGTGACGGGGTTCCCATGCGGTCGCAAATCGACCCGCGCGGGCTTGAAAACATTTTGGAATACACTTTCGTTCTGGAACGCATCGCCCCTGGACTTACCCGGTTCCGTCTGGCCGGGAGGCATTTGAACCAGTTGGCCGGGATGGAAGTGCGCGGTATGCCGCTGACCTCTTTCTTTGAACCCGGCGCGCGGGACAAGATCAAGACCGTGTCGGAACAGGTATTCGCACAACCAGCTATCGCCAATCTGACCCTGGAATCATCAGGTCGGTTGGGGCGTGTGCAATTACAAGCCCGCATGCTTCTGTTACCCCTGAAAAGTGATCTGGGTGATGTCAGCCGCATTCTGGGTGTAATGGTCAGCGACGGCGCTATCGGCGCAACACCCCGACGGTTCACAATCTCAGAAACCAACTTGCGCCCGGTGTCGCATGTGCAGGTTCCCAAACCGTCGCAAACGGTCGAGACTGGCTTCGCCGAAGATCAGCAAAAATTTGACCGCCCCGGTTCACATTTGAGGCTGGTTGTGTCGCGCGACGACTAATCTCAAACAAAAAAGGCGGGCCTGTGCAGCCCGCCTTTTCCGATTTTTGTTTATAACCTTAACCTGCTGCGCGCTTTTTGCGGTCGCGGCGCAAGTTGGTCAGTTCTTCTGCGACCAAGAATGCCAGTTCCAAGGACTGCGACGCGTTCAAGCGTGGGTCGCACGCTGTGTGGTAGCGGTCCGACAGGTCCTCTTCGGTCACCGCGCGCACACCCCCGGTGCATTCGGTGACGTCTAAACCGGTCATCTCGAAATGCACACCGCCGGGAACCGTACCCTCGGCCTGATGAACGCTAAAGAAGTCGCGTACCTCACGCAGGACCGAGTCGAACGGACGGGTTTTGTACCCGGTTGCCGACTTGATCGTGTTGCCATGCATCGGGTCGCAAACCCAGGTGACCTTGGCGCCCTCTTCCTTAACCGCCTTGACCAGGCGCGGCAGGTGCTCGCCTGCCTTGCCTGCGCCAAACCGTGCGATCAGGGTCAGGCGACCCTCTTCGTTTTCCGGGTTCAGCTTGGCCATAAGAACCTTGAGGTCCTCGGCTGTCGTGGTCGGGCCGCATTTTAGACCAATCGGGTTCAGTACACCGCTGCAGAATTCCACATGCGCACCGTCTGGCTGACGCGTACGGTCGCCGATCCAGATCATATGACCGGACCCTGCCAACCAGTTGCCAGAAGTCGAATCGAGACGGGTCAGAGCCTCTTCGTATTCCAGCAGCAAGCTTTCGTGGCTGGTGTAAAACTCCACGGTTGAGAACTCATGCGTAGTGTCCGCTGTGATTCCGGCGGCATCCATGAAGTCGATCGTGTCTTGAATACGGTCAGCAATTTCCGAGTATTTCTGAACATCCTGTTCATCCGTGAAGCCCAATGTCCACGAATGCACCATGCTCATATCGGCGAATCCGCCGGTCGAGAATGCACGCAACAGGTTCAAGGTTGCGGCAGCCTGCGTGTAGGCCTGCAGCATCTTGCTGGGATTCGGGATGCGGGCTTCGGGTGTGAAGGCCAGCTCGTTGATGATGTCACCACGGTAGCTGGGCAGCTCAACACCGTCCAAAATCTCGGTCGGCGCACTGCGCGGCTTGGCAAACTGGCCAGCCATGCGGCCCACTTTGACCACGGGCACCTTGGCTCCATAGGTCAGTACCATCGCCATCTGCAGCATCACCTTAAAGGTGTCACGAATTGCATCCGCGCTGAATTGTTCAAAGCTTTCAGCACAGTCCCCGCCCTGCAACAGGAAAGCCTCGCCGCGACCGGCCGCACCCAGATGTTGCTTGAGACGCCGTGCTTCGCCAGCAAAGACCAGCGGGGGATACTGAGAAAGCTGAGCCTCGACTTTGGCCAACGCGGCCGCATCGATATAGTCTGGCATCTGAACCCGGGGCTTGTTGCGCCAGTTCGTTTTTTGCCATTCGGTCATAGCTTTGATCTCCGCTGAAGTAGTCAGGTCGTCTCTATACAAAATGCATTGAAGACTGACCATATCCCTTTTGCGCCTCTTGACGTCGGAAACAAGCTTTGATCATGGTGGCTGGCAACAACGACGCCGGACGCGACGTAACAACGCGCCGAATCAAGGACACCAAGCCATGCAAGAGCAACGCCAAGTTGTCACAGTGGAAGGCGCTGAGGCCAATCCTCGGCATTTCGTGTTTGTCCTTTTGGACAAGTTTTCCCTGCTGTCTTTTGCCTCGGCGTTGGACAGCCTGCGGATTGCCAACCGTATGGCAGACAAAGAACTCTACACGTGGGCCCTGGCCGGTGAAGGTGGTGATACGGTCAGCTGTTCTGCCGGGACTACCTTTAATGTTGAAACCGACTTGGTCGAACTGCAACGCGACGACGTGATTCTGATCTGCGGTGGCGTAGACGTTCAATTGGCGACAACAAAGAAAGTGCTGAATTGGGTCCGGCGCGAGGCCCGGCGCGGTTTGCGCATCGGCGGATTGTGTACGGCAGCTTATACGTTGGCCAAAGCCGGGTTGCTGGACGGCAAACGCGCCACGATCCACTGGGAGAATTCTGACAGCTTTATCGAAGAATTCGACGAGGTTGAGCTTACCAAATCGGTTTTTCAGATCGACGGTAACCGGATGACGACCGCGGGCGGCACATCCTCAATCGACCTGATGCTCAAGATCATTGCCGATGATTATGGTGAGGATCTGGCGAATGCCGTAGCGGATCAGATGATCTATTCCTCGATCCGTACCGATCAGGACACACAGCGCCTGTCGACCCCGACCCGGATTGGTGTACGCCACCCCAAGCTAAGCCAGGTCATCCTGATGATGGAAAAGAACATCGAAGAGCCGATCTCACCCTCGATACTGGCCAAGGATGTCGGCATGTCCACGCGCCAGCTGGAACGCCTGTTCCGGCGCTACCTCAGCCGCTCGCCCAAGCGATACTATATGGAACTGCGCCTGCACAAAGCGCGCAACCTGCTGATGCAGACAGATATGAGCGTGATCAATGTGGCTCTTGCTTGCGGCTTTGCCTCGCCCAGCCATTTCTCAAAATGCTATCGGGCGCATTATAACACCACGCCTTATCGTGAACGTGGTGCGCAAAGCGGGCGGCTGTCCGTCTGATCCGCGCCTATTTGGGGGTCATGCGATAGATGGCTCCCTGTCCCACCGAAATAAACCAGATTGCCCCATCCGGGGCTTCGACAATGTCGCGAACGCGCTCGGTTTCCGGCCCTTTGATCTGTTCGACCTCGCGCAGCGGTGATCCTTCAAGGCGCGAGATGTAGTCAAACTTGAGCGACCCGACAAAGATATCGCCCCGCCACTCTGGCCAAAGCTTGCCGGAATAGACCAGCAAACCGGACGGTGCGATGGACGGATCCCAATAGTGTTCCGGCTGTTCCATACCGGGTTTCGAGGTCCCCTCTCCGATTTTTTGGCCCGAATAGTGAACGCCGTAGGAAATCACCGGCCAGCCGAAATTCCGCCCCGGTTGGATCAGGTTCACCTCATCCCCGCCCTGCGCACCATGCTCTGAAATCCACAAGCGACCTTGCCTGTCCAACCCAGCGCCCTGCGGGTTGCGATGACCAAATGACCAGATCTCAGGGCGAATTTCAGCCTGTCCGACAAAAGGATTGTCGGCAGGTACCGTGCCATCGCGATTGATGCGAATAACGGTGCCCATGTGGTTTGACCTGTTCTGCGCTGACGGACGGTCGCCGCGATCCCCAATCGTTACAAACAGCGTTCCGTCCTGTGCCTCGACCACGCGCGAACCGAAATGTCGGCCAGTCGAACCGCCCGGAACTGCTTCGAAAATGATCCGCACGTTATTCAAGCGGCTCCCGTTTTCCGACAGGCGCGCCACGGCCACCGCTGTTCCCGCCCCGCCATTTTGGGGTTTGGAGAAGGTCAGAAATACTTCGCGGGTCTGCGGAAAATCCCGTGCCACGGTGATATCGAGCAGCCCGCCCTGCCCGTTCGCAGCCACCTTGGGCACCCCGGCAATGCGTTTGACCTTGCCTTGCGAGACAAACAAAAGATCGCCGTCCCGTTCGGTCACCAATGTTCCGCCTCCGGGCAATAAGCCGATCGCCCAAGGTGCATCCAGCCCGGTGACCATCGCCGTGACCTGAACCGTCCCGGCTGAGGTTTGAAGGGTATCGGCGCTGATGGGGCCGGCAAAAACCGACAGGACCAGAATCGCGGCAGCCCTAAGCATGAGAATCTCCAACTTTGGTAAAACGTGACAAACTCATCAAAACAAATAGGTTTATTCTTGGCAAAAACACATTTGCGTTAGGACTTTTCTTTTCCAGACAGCTTGCCTAGGGTCTTGCCCAGAACGAATACGTTCCAATAAGGGAGTAACCATATGAAAAAGCTGCTTACTGCAACCGCAGCATCCGCTCTGCTGGCCGGTCCGGCCCTGGCCGAAGACGTCACTTTGGGCGTTCTGTTCGGCTTTACCGGTCCGATTGAATCGCTGGCACCGGCAATGGGTTCAGGCGCCGAAATGGCGATGGCCGAAGTCACCGAATCCGGCAAACTGTTGGACGGCTCAAAGGTCACCGCATCGCGCGCTGACACCGGCTGTATCGACAACGGTCTGGCGACATCGAACGGCGAACGCATGATTGCGGACGGCGTTGCGGGCATCGTCGGTGGCGACTGCTCGGGTGTGACCGGCGCGATCCTGCAAAACGTTGCGATCCCGAATGGCATGGTCATGATCTCGCCGTCGGCAACATCGCCGGGTCTGTCGACTATGGAAGACAATGGTCTGTTCTTCCGCACCGCACCGTCGGATGCGCGTGAAGGCGAAGTGATGGCTGACATCCTGAAGGATCGCGGCATCAACTCGATCGCCCTGACCTATACCAACAACGACTACGGCAAGGGTCTGGCAGACGCGATCCAATCCTCGTTCGAAGCAGCCGGCGGTGAAGTGACCATCGTTGCCGCGCACGAAGACGGCAAGGCTGACTACTCGGCTGAAGTTGGTGCGCTGGCATCGGCTGGTGGCGACATTCTGGTTGTCGCAGGCTATCTGGACCAGGGCGGTCTGGGCATCATCCAGTCCTCGTTGGACAGCGGTGCGTTTGACACATTCGGTCTGCCGGGCGGCATGATCGGTGACTCGCTGCCTTCCAACGTCGGTCCCGACCTGAACGGCTCGTTCGGTCAGATCGCCGGTTCGGGCGGTGAAGGTGCTGAAAAGTACTTTGCCATGGCCGAAGCCGCAGGCTTTGACGGTTCGTCGCCCTATTCGCCTGAATCCTATGACGCTGCCGCGCTGTTCATGCTGGCCATGCAGGCGGCAGGTTCCACTAACCCGGCTGAATACGGCGCCAAGATATTGGATGTCGCCAACGCCCCGGGTGAGAAGATCTATCCGGGTGAACTGGCCAAAGGTCTGGAGCTTCTCGCCGCTGGTCAGGACATCGACTATGTCGGCGCGTCGGGTGTTGAGCTGATCGGCCCCGGTGAAAGCGCGGGTTCTTATCGCGAGATCGAAGTGACCGACGGCGAAAACAAGACCGTCAACTTCCGTTGATCCGGTCTTAAACGTCATAAAATCAAGCAGCCCGGGCCTTGTGTCCGGGCTGTTTCAATGAAAAAAGGCCGCACCTCACCTTTTGGGGTCAAGGAAGCAGAAACACCGACAAGGGTGGCTAGGGGAATAGATGATCGTCGTCGAGGACGTGCACAAGCATTTCGGCGGGTTTCACGCGGTGGATGGGGCGTCGCTGGAAATCCAAAAAGGTTCGATCACAGGCCTGATCGGGCCAAACGGGGCGGGAAAGACCACCCTTTTCAACGTGATCGCGGGCGTTCTGCCTCCGACAAGCGGCAGAGTGTTCATGGACGGCGAAGAGATCACCGGCCTGCCTCCGCATGACTTGTTTCACAAGGGTCTGCTGCGCACCTTCCAGATCGCGCACGAATTCTCTTCGATGTCCTGCCGCGAGAATCTTATGATGGTGCCCGGCACGCAATCAGGTGAATCCCTGTGGAACACCTGGTTTGGTCGCAAGCGCATTGCCGACGAAGAACGAGCCCTGAAGGCTAAAGCGGATGAGGTTCTGGAGTTTCTGACCATTGAGCACCTGGCCGACCACAAGGCAGGTCAGGTCTCTGGCGGGCAAAAGAAGCTGCTGGAACTCGGCCGCACCATGATGGTCGACGCCAAGATCGTGTTTCTGGACGAGGTCGGCGCGGGCGTGAATCGCACCCTGCTGATGACCATCGCCGACACCATCCTGCGTTTGAACAAAGAACGCGGTTATACCTTTGTCGTTATCGAACACGACATGGATTTTATCGGCAAGATTTGCGACCCGGTCATCTGTATGGCCGAGGGGAAAGTCCTGGCCGAGGGTACACTGGACGAGATCAAGGCCAATGAGCACGTGATCGAAGCCTATCTGGGCACTGGCCTGAAGAACAAAGACAAACTAGAGGCCGGGGCATGAGCGATGTGATGAGAGTGAGTGCACACAGTTTGCGCGAATGGGGGCTCTGCCCCCAAACCCTCGGGATATTGGCAGGCCAGATGAAGAAGGATCCCGTGAATGTCTGAGCCGTTTCTGATCGGTGACACCATGACCGGTGGTTATGGCAAGGGGCCGGACATCTTGCATGAGTGCACCATCGCCGTGGACAAAGGTCAGATCGCGGTGATCGTTGGCCCCAATGGCGCAGGTAAGTCTACTGCGATGAAGGCCGTTTTCGGAATGCTGGATGTCCGGTCGGGATCTGTCCGGCTTGATGGCGAAGATATCACCAATCTCACCCCGCAGGACCGCGTTATCCGCGGGATGGGGTTTGTGCCGCAAACCTCAAACATCTTCACCTCGATGACGGTTGAAGAAAACCTTGAGATGGGCGCTTTCATCCGTCGCGACGACATCAGCCAAACCATGGAACAGGTCTACGACCTCTTCCCCATCCTGCGCGACAAGCGAAATCAAGCGGCCGGAGAGCTATCGGGCGGTCAACGTCAGCAGGTCGCTGTTGGTCGAGCGCTGATGACCCAGCCCAAAGTTCTGATGTTGGACGAGCCGACCGCTGGTGTTTCGCCGATCGTGATGGATGAACTGTTCGACCGGATCATAGAAGTTTCGCGGACCGGTCTGCCGATCCTGATGGTAGAGCAAAACGCCCGTCAGGCGCTGGAGATCGCGGACAAAGGATATGTGTTGGTACAGGGGCGGAATGCCTATACCGGAACGGGCAAAGAACTGTTGGCAGATCCGGAAGTTCGGAAGAGTTTCCTCGGGGGCTGAGAATGCGAACGCTGACAGCTATGGCTTTGATTTCCTTAAGCACAGCTGCCATCGCTGAAACTTGTCACCTGGAAAAAAACTGCCCGGAAAAAAGCGACTGCCAGCACTCAACTTTGGAAATTGAATTTGTTGGTAGTCCTCCCAACGATGTTAGGAGCGACTTTGGAACCTTCACCGTCACGTCCATCGCCAAGGCAGGAGAAACGACATCAAAGATTCAGATGGCCGACGGGAAGGAATACAAGGTTGTCACAACAAGCGATCTTCTAGTAGCGACCAACAGGACCGAAAATGGAACGGCCGTAATGTACATTGCAAAGCCCGCACCAAACGAACTGGTCGTTACTCTCGTTGAAGTTCCGATGCGCTATCAGGAGTATACGGACTTCCAGAATTCTCGCCTGGTATTCTCAGGAGAATGCAAAACAGCATTCTGATTAAATACCGGCCATGAATTTCAGGTCACTACAACTCCATCCCCAAAAAAAACAGGACTCCAAAAGCCCTGTTTTTGGCAGGAAGTTTAAAATCCTACCCTATCGGATCACCGCAAGACCCAAAGTCCTGCGCGGCATGCGGGCCCTTGATCGACATGTCGTAGTCAAGATTCTCGAAGTCGACGACAAAGGTAATCACATCTTTGTCCTTAATGTGCAAAAACGTCAGCGAGTTCAGCCCGCCTATGATTGTGGCCTCGCCCTTGATCTCGTCTGTCACAATGAACCCTTTGTCCGTGGCCCCTGACCGCGCCAGAGTCACCGCGTTGCCCGTGCTGTCCGAGACGCAGTTCACTACAAAATCCTCACCGTTCAGAGGATCGTTCTGAGCCGCCGCAACACCGGGCGCTACCAAACTTAAAACCAAAATCGCCGCGTGTTTCATGTCTTGCCTTTCTGTTCCCCGGAGCCGCTGGGTCTGCGCCATGACGTGATCCGTATTCCGTAAGTTGGGCTTCGCATTTCCCGGCGAGCCGTTCTGGAAAGCTAGGGATATCCCACCGAGATCAAAGCGTTGTCCCAAGCGGATCACTTCATCTTGAGGTTGCGTGATACTGTTCGTAACGTCGGACGCCATAATTTGCTGGTTACTGAGAGCATCCCCGAATCTGGTTGTTTCAATGTCGGTACGCAAGGATTTGCACAACGTTACAGCGACGGTCGGTAAATCTGTCCAAAATAAGGCGGATTTTACGCTGGAACGGTCAGGAAACCAATCTT
The DNA here is from genome assembly GCF_059611165.1 of Ruegeria sp. CDSB013. Taxonomy (NCBI): domain Bacteria; kingdom Pseudomonadati; phylum Pseudomonadota; class Alphaproteobacteria; order Rhodobacterales; family Roseobacteraceae; genus Ruegeria; species Ruegeria sp. CDSB013. The sequence continues at coordinate 662,171 of NZ_JBXWPA010000001.1, forward strand.
CATCGAATTATATCCTGAGTTTTCAATGTATAATTTCTGTGGCCTCAGACTTCTGGAAATTTCAGCATTCAGAAATCTGTCCCCAGAAGGATTAATTCTCGCCATTTTTCCCACCTAGTGAGGCCCAGAAATCGCGCCCTTCGATGGCCGGTTTACCAACACATGGACCGATTTGTCGGCCAACACCTTTTAGGAGAGCTTATATGAAATATCTGGCCGCTCTTGCTGCCTTGTTGCTGCCCGCTGTCGCGCAGGCCACAACGCAGAATACACCGGGAGCTGAGTTTGTTTACGAGTGTCAGATTGAAGAGATTTGCAAGTCCGGCAAATGTTCCCCTGCCGCAGCGCCCAAGAAAATCATGCTGAAACGTGTTGAGGGCGCATCCAAAGGAACCCTGAGCGTCGATGGCGATATTGCCGAGCTGCATGTTTTCAAAGGGCTTGGTTCTTATGAATTTCTGCAAATCACCAATGGCGGCAGCGTCGGTTACACTATCGACGAAAGCGGTACGCTCGCGATCCGGGCAACGGGAGCCAACAGCCGAAACGAGCGTGGAACCTGCACGGTCAGCTGACGACACCAGGTCCAATACGCCCCGTTGGGGTCCCAAACCACAACCGTTCTGGCGGGTCAGCCCCGCCTGAACACGCACAAAGAGAACGCCGCTGTCATCAGCAATCGGAGCAATGCCGATTTTATCGCTTTCGGGTTGAAAATTTCCCAAATTAACGCCGGAAAAGACGCGGGGATGATTGTGCAAATGGCAAAACGCATGCCATAAAGCCGCACCCGAAAGAACGAGACGATCAAATGGACTTATTGAATGCGTTAGTCGCGCTGGCAAACTTTGTCATCGTGCCTGCGGTTGCTTACGGCAGCCAATTGGCGCTTGGCGCGCTAGGGGTCACGCTTATCTACGGCATCCTGCGGTTTTCGAATTTTGCCCATGGCGACACGATGGCCTTTGGTGCGATGATTGCCGTGCTGGTCACCTGGGGCCTGCAAGCCGCCGGCGTGAGTTTTGGCCCGCTACCCACCGCGCTGCTGGCCCTGCCCTTTGCGATCCTGGGCTGTATCGTACTTGTTCTGATAACCGATCGGTTGGTCTATCGGTTCTACCGGGAACAAAAGGCCAAGCCGGTGATCCTTGTGATCGTCTCGATGGGTGTCATGTTCATCATGAACGGGCTTGTTCGCTTTATCATCGGGCCGGATGACCAAAGGTTTTCGGACGGCGCGCGGTTCATCATATCCGCCCGTGATTTCAAGGCGATGACCGGACTGCGTGAGGGGCTTGCGATCAAGACCTCTCAGGGCATCACTCTGGTAGTTGCCGTTATCGCGGTGGCGCTGCTGTTCTGGTTCCTCAACAAGACCCGCACGGGAAAATCGATGCGGGCCTATTCCGATAACGAGGATCTGGCGCTGCTTTCAGGTATTAACCCCGAGCGTGTTGTGATGATCACCTGGATCATCGTGGCAGCATTGGCGACCACCGCTGGTGTTCTTTATGGTTTGGACAAGAGCTTTAAGCCTTTTGTCTATTTCCAACTTCTGCTTCCGATCTTCGCTTCGGCCATTGTCGGCGGCCTTGGCAACCCGCTGGGTGCCATCGCGGGCGGGTTCATTATCGCTTTCTCTGAAGTCACCGTTACTTATGCGTGGAAAAAGGTACTGACTTACGTAGCGCCAGAAAGTCTGGCGCCTTCGGGATTGGTGCAATTCCTGTCCACCGATTACAAATTCGCCGTCAGCTTTGCCATCCTGCTGATCGTGCTTCTGTTCAAGCCTACCGGCCTGTTTAAGGGAAAAGCGGTATGACCGAGTCCGTCAAAAACACGCTGCTTTTCATTGTCGTTGGCGGTCTGATCCTGCTGACCGGTTTCACACAAAGCTGGAACGCCGCGATCCTGATCCTGAACATGGGGTTGATCTCGGCCATCATGGCGATTGGGGTAAACCTGCAATGGGGGTTTGCCGGCCTCTTTAACGTCGGCGTCATGGGTTTTGTCGCACTGGGTGGACTGGCTGTTGTGTTGGTATCGACCCCGCCGACCCCAGGAGCATGGTCCTCGGGTGGTTATGGCATTCTTCTGGCGTTGCTTTTAGGCGCAGCAACCGTTGTGGCGGCTGTGCTGGTGGCGACCCGGATGCCAAAGGGGCGTGCCCAAACCTTGACGATTATTGCCGTTCTCCTTGTTGGGTTCTTTGTCTACCGCGCAATATTTGATCCAAGCGTTGCGGGGGTCGAGGCAATCGAACCCGCAGTTGCCGGAAATCTCGGCGGTTTGAACCTGCCGGTCCTTGTGGCCTGGCCTGCGGGCGGTTTGCTGGCCGCTGGTGCGGCGTGGCTGATCGGAAAGACGGCGCTGGGCCTTCGCTCTGACTATCTGGCGATCGCGACACTGGGCATTGCCGAGATCATCATTGCGATCATGAAGAACGAGGATTGGCTGGCCCGAGGTGTAAAGAACGTCTACGGCATCCCGCGCCCTGCCCCTGTGGTTGGTTACGAGGTCGAATTGCAGAACGATCCCAGCTTTGTCGCCCGCGCTGACTGGCTCGGGTTGGATCCGGTCATCGCGTCGACCCTGTCGGTCAAACTGGGCTATTCGCTGCTGTTCATGATCGTTCTGCTTGTCCTGCTGTGGATGGCGCAAATGGCGTTGAAAAGCCCGTGGGGCCGCATGATGCGCGCCATCCGCGACAATGAGGTCGCGGCAGAGGCAATGGGCAAGGATGTCACCCGCCGCCACCTACAGATCTTCGTGCTCGGCTCGGCCATCTGTGGCATCGCCGGTGCGATGATGACAACTCTGGACGGGCAACTTACGCCGGGCACATACAATCCGCTACGGTTTACGTTCCTTGTCTGGGTGATGGTCATTGTGGGCGGTTCGGGCAACAATTTCGGTGCTGTTTTAGGCGCATTCCTGATCTGGTTCCTATGGGTTCAGGTCGAGCCGATGGGATTGTGGTTCATGAACCTGATCACTTCGAGCATGCCGGATGGCAGCGCGCTTAAGTCTCATTTGATCGACAGTGCCGCGCATATGCGTCTGTTCACCATGGGCCTTATCCTGCTGATTGTTCTCAGGTTCAGTCCAAGGGGATTGATTCCGGAAAAGTAAGATCACATTCCATCAATTCTTGAGACCGCGCCAACTGACTGGTGCGGTTTCTTGATTTTATACGGTATACGGATTAGACGAATCCCAGTACCGCCTTGATCCAGCCCTCTTTTTGGCCAGTATTTACGCTAAATTGATGCTTGGCCCGCGATCATTCGGGAAACCTACGAGTTTAAAAAGAGTGCAAATGAATACTTCCTTCACTAAAATAGCCCTTACCGTCCCGCTGCTCGCCATGCTGGCTGGATGTATCCCGTCGCCGGAAGAGTTGGAAACGGCCCCGGTAAAAGTGCAGACGCCTAAGGGTGAAGTTACGTGCCAACTATATCGTCCAGACCGTGTGATCTGGGATCGAGCGACCAACTTCCCGGCCACCAAAATGTCGGTCTCCGAAGCGGACGCCTATTGCAAGCAAGAAGGCCAGCGCCGTCTGAAGTAAAATACGTGCGCCGGGCAGAAGGTTCCTGCCCGGCACTACCCTTATCTGGCCTTGAACAAACCGCCAAGAATGCCGCGTACAATGCGACGTCCGGTTGTTCCTTTCAGTTCCTTGATCACAGCCTCACTCATAGCGGTTGCGAATGTGTCTTTCTTACGCATCACGCGAGAGGATGACCGCCCAACCCGGCTGCCGGAATAGCGTCTTGCTGTCGCAAATTCACGCTCGGCCGTGGATTGCGTTTCCAACTGTTCCTCGGCCTCGGCCGCTGCTTGCGCTGCTGCATCTGCGCGGGACTGAAGGATTTCAAAGGCAGATTTCCGGTCCTTCAACTGCCCGTATTTCACTTTCATCGCTGACGCATCCATCAGCGCCTTCCGCTCGGCCTTGGTGATTGGCCCCAGTTGCGTTCCCGGCGGGCGGATCAGAGTGCGTTCTACGATCCCTGGCACGCCTTTTTTCTGCAACATCGAGGTCACGGCCTCACCGACACCAACCTCACGGATCGCCTCTTCGGTGTCGAAGGCTGGGTTTTCACGATAGGTTTCTGCTGCAAGCCGCAGGTTCTTGCGATCCCGCGCCGTGAATGCGCGCAAGGCATGCTGCACCCGGTTGCCCAGTTGTCCCAGAATATCTTCCGGAACGTCCGCCGGGTTCTGAGAGATGAAATAGACGCCCACACCTTTGGAGCGAATGAGGCGGGCGACCTGTTCGACCTTGTCAACAAGAACCTTGGGCGCATCATCGAACAGCAGATGCGCTTCGTCGAAGAAGAACACCAGTTTGGGTTTGTCCGGGTCGCCAACTTCCGGCAGTTCCTCAAACAGTTCGCTTAGCAGCCACAGTAGGAATGTTGCGTACAGACGCGGTGACCCCATCAGCTTGTCGGCGGCAAGGATGTTCACGACGCCCTGCCCGCGTTCATCCACGCGCATCAGATCGGCCAGTTCCAATGCGGGTTCACCAAACAGTTTGGTGCCGCCTTGGTTTTCCAGCACCAGCAGGCGGCGTTGAATAGCCCCGATCGAAGCGGTTGAGACGTTCCCGTATCGCAAAGACAACTGTGCCCGGTTTTCCCCGATCCAGACCAGCAGCGACTGAAGATCCTTGAGGTCCAGCAGCGGTAGCCCTTCTTCGTCTGCAACCCGGAACGCGATGTTCAGAATACCCTCTTGCGCTTCGCTCAGATCCATCAGGCGCGACAGCAGAAGCGGCCCCATCTCGGTCACGGTTGTCCGAACGGGATGTCCCTGTTGCCCGAACAGATCCCAGAACGTGACCGGACACGCGCCATACGCGTAATCGGTAAAGCCTATCCGCTGGGCGCGATCCTGAAACGCTTTGTGAAGCTTGTGACCTTCGCTGCCCGCCTTGGCCAGACCGGACAGGTCCCCTTTGACGTCAGACAGGAAAACCGGAACACCGGCTTGGGAAAACCCCTCGGCCAGAATTTGCAGCGTCACCGTTTTACCTGTTCCCGTCGCCCCCGCGATCATGCCGTGGCGGTTGGCATATTTCAGCGTCAGCGACTGCGGTTGGCCGTAGTCGTTACCACCGCCGCCCAAGAATATGTTTTGGTCCATGAATGTAAGGCCTTATTTCCACCGATCTGCGGCCAGCATACAAAGTTAACCTTTAACTGCGAAAGTCTAATTGCTGCCCACGTCGCTAAGGTTACGGGGCGGCATATTTCCTCCCTGTCGACTGACCGCGCCTTCGGGCGCGGTTTTTTTCACAAATCATGGCCGTTACATTAAAATTTCAGGTTTTCAGTTGACCGATGCCCCTGCCTTTCGTAACGTCTGCGCATAAATAAGTCGGCCAGTCCGACGGGGAGAAAATTTTTAGAAGGGAGCCGCTCCACCGGCTCCCTTTGTTCTTTTTGCCGTCGCGCTAGATTTCCGATAACCCGGCGAAAAACCGTTCACATGTTGAAATGACCCACCTTAGCCCCTGACAGTGTGGGACAAGGGTGATAGACGAGTGAAAAAGTCCAACATAAGACCGAGGCAATCATGATCAAGAACACCCTTTCAGTCAGCCTGGTGACCGCTTCTTTGTGGTGCGGAGTCGCATACGCTCAGGAAACGACGCAGGAAACCGAACAGCAACCCCAGACCTCGCAAACTCAGATCGGCAACGATCTGGACCTGGGTGAAACCGGTCCGCGTAACGGCGAACAATACGTCAAGGAAGAAAAAGGCGACTGGGCGATCCTGTGCATCAAGACCGATGCCGACGAAGACCCCTGCGCGATGCGTCAGATCCTGACCGGCGAGCAAGGCCAGCCGATCGCGGAAATTACTCTGGAAAAATTGCCCGAAGGCGTGGCCGCGGTTGCCGGAGCAACTGTGGTTGTCCCGCTGGAAACGATGCTACAGGCGCAGCTGGCGCTTTCGATCGATGGTGCTCCGGGCAAGCGCTATGACTACCACCACTGTAACCCCGTTGGCTGTGTCGCGCAGATGGGCTTTACCGAGGGCGACGTGGAGGCAATGAAGGTCGGAACCAAAGCGACCTTGTCGCTTGTGTCGGTTCTCGCACCAAACCAACTGCTGCAACTTGAAGTATCGCTGTCAGGCTTTACAGCAGGTTTTGAAGGCTTGAAAGTTCTGCAGAACTGAGGTTTCGCTAAGCTAAAAACGCCGCCCGGATTTACCGGCGGCGTCTTTGTTTGAAATCAGCATTTATATGCGTTTTAGGGCTATTACCGCATTCAGCCCGCCAAAAGCAAAGGCGTTGCTAAGTGCTACGTCCACTTTCGCTTCGCGGGCTTCGTTTGGCACAACATCCAGCGCGCATTCGGGGTCCGGCTCTTCATAGCCGATGGTCGGAGCGATCACGCCATCCCGCAGTGCCATGATACAGGCCAGCAGTTCGACCGCGCCGGTGCCACCGATAAGGTGGCCGTGCATCGACTTTGTCGAAGAAATCATCAGCTCATCTGCATGGGGGCCAAAAACACCGGCCACGGCCGCGCATTCCGTCTTATCATTGGCCGCGGTGCCGGTTCCATGCGCGTTGATATATCCAACACTGTCCGCGCTTAACCCTGCATCCGCAAGCGCGCCCGACATGGCACGCGCAGCGCCCTGTTTGCTGGGCATGACAATGTCCGACGCATCTGACGACATCGCAAAACCCACGACCTCACACAGGATATCAGCCCCACGGGCGCGGGCGTGCTCGAATTCTTCGAACACGAAGACACCTGCGCCTTCGCCTTGCACCATGCCATTGCGATTCGCGCTGAACGGGCGGCAGGCGTCCTTGGACATGACACGCAGCCCTTCCCAGGCTTTGACACCACCAAAACACAACATCGACTCTGACCCACCGGTCAGCATCGCCGGAGCAGCACCGCTGCGTACCATCTGGAACGCCAGCGCCATTGCGTGGTTGGACGAGGCACAGGCCGTCGACACCGTAAAGCTGGGGCCCTTAAGGTTATGCTCCATCGAGACGTGACTGGCCGCCGCATTGTTCATCAGCTTGGGAACGACAAACGGGTGCACCCGGTTTTTGCCATCCTCGTAAACGGAACGGTAGTTGTCATCCCAGGTCGAAACGCCTCCACCAGCGGTTCCCAACACAACGCCCGAGCGGGCCGCGAGGTCACCGTGGAATTCGATCCCGGATTGATCAATTGCTTCTTTGGCCGCTGTCAGAGTGAATTGTGTGAACCGGTCATACAGGGTCATTTGCTGGCGGTTAAACCGCCCCTCGGCCTCGAACCCGCGGACCTGACCACCAATCTGAATGGCCAGTCTTTCAACATCGCGAAATTCAAGCGCAGAGATACCGCAGCGCCCTTCGCGCATAGCCTCTAACGTATCAGGCACCGAATGGCCCAGTGAATTGATTGTACCGGCCCCGGTGATAACGACGCGTTTCATAGGATTATGTCAGACCTTTTCCGACACCAGCTTTTGGATACCGGTGATGATGGCCGCGACATTCGAGATGTCGAAGTCGCTGGCGCTCGGCTCGTTTGCGTTGAACGGAATCGAGATATCGAACTCTTCCTCGATGGCAAAAATGCTCTCGACCAGTCCAAGGCTGTCGATACCCAGATCTTCGAGCGTGCTTTCGGGTGTCACATCCGACGGCTCCAGCACGGCCTGCTCTGCAATGATTGCGATGACGCGGTCGCTGATGCTCATGTCGATCCTCTAATTATCATGTTGTGGTTGATTTAATCGCTCGGAGGCTGTTTGGAAACAGCCTTTTTCAGCGCCTCAACGTCACGTGCCAATCTCGGCAGCCGGCGCTGCGCTTTGTAAATGTCTGTATGCGTTTCCATTTTGATGGCGGGATAGCCCATAACCACGCGCCCTTTGGGAACGTTGGATAGGATTTTTGTGCCCCCGCCCGCAATCACACCATCGCCGATAAAGATATTGTCCGACACTCCGGTCTGTCCGCCCAAAACAACGTTGTTTCCAATTTCAACTGATCCGGACACACCGGATTGCCCGCATAACAGGCAATCCTGCCCGACACGTGTGTTGTGCCCAATATGAACCTGGTTATCGAGCTTTGAGCCATCGCCGATGCGGGTGTTCCTGATGGTTCCATTGTCAATGGTGCAATTCGCACCGACTTCGACATCATCGCCAATCTCAACGGCACCCAAAGAATGAATGCGGAGCCAGCTTTGCGCCCGGGCTTCACCCTGATCGCCCATGGATTTGCGGGCGTTTTCCACGCCTGATACCTCGGGCGTCACAAAGCTGAAACCGTCACTGCCGATCCTAGCGCCGGGTTGCGCAATGAAACGATCACCGATCTGAGCCCTTGCTCCGATACTCACCATCTCGCGCAGAAACGCGTCGTCGCCCAGAACGGCTTCCAGACCGATCACGCAATGTGGGCCGATAACCGCATTTTTGCCGATACGCGCACCGGCACCAACAACTACCAATGGACCGATCGAGGCGCCGTCGCCGATCTCCGCTGTCGGGTCGACTACGGCCGAAGGGTGAATGCCCGGCTCAACCCCCTGCCCGCGATCGAGCATCGACGTGATACCTGCCATGGCCATGCGTGGACGTGGCACAAAAATAGCGGCCTCCAGCCCTAGAGCCTGCCAATCCGCGCCCTCCCACAAGACGGCGGCACGGGCGGCACCCGTGCTAAGCGCGTCAGCATATTTCGGCGACATCGCCATTGCCAGATCAGACGACCCGGCATCGGCCGGTTCTGCGGCGCGCTTTATGACAAGGCCAAGATCACCCTGACAGTCCGCGCCCAAGGCTTCGGCGATTTGCTGAATAGTGTACTGCATGACGGGCTTCCCGAATTAAGGACCTGCCCCCGGTGATTACCCCTGAACGTCCGGCAGGGCTACCCCTGCTTTCTGCAGAGCGTCCCAGATTTTTCGGTCCCGGTCATAGACATCGCGGCGGTACTGAACCTCACCTTTCGGACCGACATAGGCGGTGCGATAGACCAGGTGAACCGGAACATGCTGTTCCAGCGGGACAGTCGTTTCCTTGCCGGACGCCAATATACGGTGGAAAAACGACTTTGGGTCCTCTTCCTGCTTGGCCAAAAGCGCATAGGCAAACTCAAAAGGTTGCGCCAAACGGATACACCCGTGCGAGAACGCCCGCGTCTCACGTGCAAACAGAGATTTCTGAGGCGTATCATGCAGATAGATGTTGTACTTATTGGGGAACATGAACTTCACCAACCCAAGTGCGTTGCTTTTGCTCGGGGGTTGACGCATAGCAAACGGGAAGTTTCTGGTGTTGAACTGGGTGAAATCAACCGCGCCCCGATTGACCAGACGACCGCTGCGATCCGTGATCTGGATGTGACCTACGGCGTTTGGATTTGACTGCAGTTTTGGCAGATATTCCTTGGTGATGATCGAACGCGGTACATACCAACTGGGGTTGATGACCATATGCTCCATCTCGTCCGAAAACTCCGGGCTACGACGGTCATGCACGTTCTTGCCGATCACGGCGCGGGTTTCAAAGGTAACCCGGCCATCGTCCACGATCTTGGCCGAAAAGTCGGCTTGGTTGACCAGAATGTGCCGCTCACCCCGTTCCCGCGGCAACCAGCGTTCTCGTTCCAGTGCAACGTACACGGCCTTCAAACGCTCGGACGCCGTGCGGTTAAGTTCGGTGATCGTGCCCTCTCCGGCGACACCATCGGTGGCCAGACCGTGCGCCTGCTGGAAGTCTTTGACAGCACCCAGCATTGCCTCATCGAATTCGGGGCTTGCGGTCGGACTTAGATACCCCATTGTGATCAGACGGTTACGAAGTTTAATTACATTAGATCCGGTATCGCCATACTCCAACTTACCCACGGGCACACCGGCACCCCAACCGCCTTGGTTGACCAAAGCTTCCAGCGCGATTTTCTGTTTCATCAATGCGCGGTACTGGGTGGACTGCGGCGCGAGTTGATCGAAATACCCGTCACCCTCCGCAGTCAGCAGGCCCTGCAAATGGTCATTGACTGACCGACGCGACACCTTGCGGACCAGCCCATCGTCGATCTGCGCAGGACGCAATGCGCCCGAAAACAGATCACTTGCGTAGCTGACAAACGCCTTGCTCAGTTCAATTTCAACCGCACCCAAGTCCCGCAGCGATCTGGCGTCCTGCATCTTTGAAACAATCGACTGAACGTCATAAGCCCCTTCTGGCAAACCATGCAAGTTCGTAGTCGACAAAGCCTTGATCAACCGCGCCCTACGCGCCTCGTGCTCGGGCGTGTCTCCGACCCAGATTGGCGCAAACGCGTTGGTACGATAGAACTCTGCCAGGCCCGAACCTGCAGGCGCAAACTCGGCAACAGCCATTTGAAATGCCGTTCCGGGTGCCGACTGGGCACTTGCCACAGAGGCTGACGCCGTAATGCAAGCGGCGAAGATAAGACTTTTAGGCAACTGAAAAAGTGCTCGCATGGGATGACCTTGATTATTCAATACTTTGCGCGTTCTGAGGCGCGTTCCGAACGAATATGGTTTTCAGCTGGACGTTTTGTCCATTCACAAATACATCAATCCAAAGCATCCATCCGAGCCTGATGCGCGTTTGCATCGGCTATGTTGCGCGAACGCCTAATTGCCTCAATAGTATACCGATTTGCATCACCTGCGCAAAAATTCGCCGAAAATTCCCCCTTGAAAAGATGAATGTGAAAGATTTCTTGGCTGGCTTTTCGGACTGTGTCATAAATCCCGCATCTGGGATGGGAAAAAATTAAGATCGCGCGCGTAACATCGTGTGCAGGCAGGAACAGTACGGGACGAAACGAAATGACCACGAGCAGTACATCGGGCTTGACCCGGCGTGCCCTATTGGGCGCATTCGCTGCAACAGCAGTTGTAGCAGCACCGACTTATTCCAATGCAGCAGGTTTTTTGCGCGGTGGCGGCGATATCCGTCGTATCCGAATGTATTCGGGCCGCACGGGCGAACGGATCGATATGATCTATTGGGTCGACGGCAAATACATCAAGGACGCCGTCAAAGAAGTGAACCACTTCATGCGCGACTGGCGCACTGACCAGGCCAAGTCTATGGATCTGCGCACCATCGATATCATGGCAGCCTCTCACAATCTTCTGGACGTGAATGAGCCCTACACTCTTTTGTCCGGCTACCGCTCCCCCCAAACCAATGCAATGCTGCGGTCTCGTTCGCGCCGTGTGGCCAAGAACTCGCTGCACATGAAAGGTCAGGCTGCTGACTTGCGCCTTTCGTCTCGTTCTGTGTCCCAGATGGCCAAAGCAGCCATGTCTTGCCGCGCTGGTGGTGTTGGCAAGTACCACCGCTCGAACTTCGTCCATATGGATTGCGGCGAGGTTCGCAGCTGGGGCGGCTAAAAGACACCCAAACTGTTTCTCAACGACGAGCGCCCTTGGGCGCTCTTTGTTTTTTGGACGACCTGCGCACATGTTTTGCCCGGATACGGGATTGCCAATTGCCGCGCTTACAAGTCCGGAATTGGCGGCCAAAAAAGTATTTTCACGAACTTGGAAACATCATTCTTTGGTGAGCCACCATTCGTATCTCACCGACAAGTTCATAACATGATGAAAAATATCGCGACTTTATGAAGAGATTTTTTACGAGAAAGGAGTCATATTGCGGCGTTAGAGGAAAGATTAATGATTTCGATTGTCACCAAAGTCATAGCTTTGTTCCTGCTGGTTGCCGCGCTTTATCTGGCGTACTACGCTGGTTCGTTTCAGCAAGAACTCAAGGATACTGATAAACCGCCACCCGTGGTTTTGTTTTCCATTGTAGTGGCCCTTGCCGCCTATCTGCTTTTGGTTCTGGTATAACCGCCCCGTCTGGTATTGGGGTGCACGCGCCGCTTCATTCCGCGCAAGGGCGCCAGCGCTTGTGGGTTTCCGGGCGCCGCTGCCTCAGCGCACTTTCTCGACCTATTTGTGACGAATGGCAGTACGCCCGCTATTGCGGCTCAGCTTACTACAGTGCCATCATTTCGGATCGCGCAGCAGATCCGCGTTGCTCGCCGCCCAGTCATGCATCGCCTGCAGCAGCGGTATCAAACTTTGCCCTAAAGGTGTCAGGCTGTATTCCACATGGGGCGGGATGGTTTTGAAGTCTTTGCGTGACACAAAGCCCGCTTCTTGCAACTCACTTAGCTGGCGGGTCAGTGTCCGGTGCGTTATGCTGCCAAGGTTTCGCTGAAGCTGATTAAACCGCGAGGTTTCCTGCGCCAGCCAATAGACAATCAAAAGTTTCCACTTACCAGAAATCGCTTCGATCAACGGCTCGATGAGGCAATTCTCTTTCGATTCGAGAGTTGTCATGACAGTATCCTAAATGACCGTACTTGTCGTTTTGATCATGTAATTCTAACTACTGTCCGGAACACGCAAACGCAATGAGGATCGGGATGCCCAAGAAGAAAGTAGTGATTGTTGGTGGCGGATATGTCGGCTTTGAAGTTGCTAAAGAATTGGATGCACATGCCGATGTCACACTGATCGAACAACGCGAAGCTTTTATGCAGCCGCCAGCGACAATCCGGGCGCTCCTGGACCCTGCTTTGCTGGATCAGATCGTTCTGCCGTATGATCGCCTGCTAAAGACCGGGCGGGTCGTGCGTGGCCGCGCTGTATCGGTGTCTCAAACCGAAGTGACCCTGGAAGATGGCAATGTCCATCCCGCTGATTTCATCGTCGTGGCCACAGGTTCGTCCTATGCGGCACCGTTCAAACCATCGGGCGACAGCATCGATGATTTTCGTCGGGCCAGCGCGGATGTCAGCGCGCAATTGGCAGCCGCGAAATCGGTGGCAATCGTCGGGGCTGGTGCTGTTGGCACAGAACTGGCGGGGGAAATTGCTGCGGCACGACCGGACAAGGACATCACTTTGATTTCGTCGGACGACACCCTTTTCCCGATGTATCCCGCTAAGTTTGGCAACCAGATCAAACGCAAACTTGAACGCGCCGGTGTATCTGTCGTGCTTGGTCAAAGGGCCGAGGATCTACAGCGTATGGATATGCCTTACGCGGGATCAGTGAAACTGACCGATGGCCGGGTTGTCTCGGCTCATCTGGTGTTTCCGGTCGTCGGATCAAAACCAAATTCGACCTTGATTCAGACTTTACCTGGCGTGAATGCTCTACCATCCGGTCGGGTCAAGACCGACAAATGGATGCGCCCGTCGGGTTTTCCGAATGTCTTCATCGCGGGCGACATCGCCGACATTGGTGACGGTATGACGATTGTCGCGATCACCAGACAAAACCCATGGTTGATCAAGACATTGAAACAGGTGTTGAAGGGACAGGCGGTCGAAGATCAAAAGCCCTATGCGCCTTGGAAGAAGGCACCAATCCTCGTTCCGCTGGGACCTCATGTCGGCAATAGTTGGCTCTTTGCGACGGTTGGCGATTGGATCACCCGCAAGATGAAGGGAAAAGAGCTTTTTATCCCAAAGTATCGCAAGGCATTCGGTCTTTCACGATAGCGGCAGTTCTGAGCTGGTGCATTTCACGGCCCGATCAATTGAATGCCGAAGCGAAAGCGGGCTTAAGAGGGCAAAATCATCACCCAGCTAGCCGTAAGCCATTAATAGTAATGGCGCACCTGAGAGGATTCGAACCTCTGGCCTCTGCCTTCGGAGGGCAGCGCTCTATCCAGCTGAGCTACAGGTGCCTTGGCCGTTAGCTAACCTTGTTCCGATCCGGGTGCAACTGCAAATCTTTCCGGATCGGCCAGGTTTCACGCAAACAAATCATGTGCCAATTCCAGCGCGTCGATCAGTATGTCGACCTCGTCCGTGGTGTTGTACAGACCAAAGCTTGCGCGGCAAGTCGCCGTGACACCGTAGAAATCCATAAGAGGACCAGCGCAATGGTGCCCGGCACGAACAGCCACGCCTTTCTTGTCCAGAATGGTCGAGACATCATGTGCGTGCCCGGCCCCGTCCATCGTAAAGCTGAAGATCGCGGCCTTGTCCGGGCGTGTGCCCTGAACCTGCAACCAATTCAGACCGGTCAGTTTCTGCATGGCATAGTCGCGCAACCCGGCCTCATGAGCGGCGATATTTTCCATCCCCAGATCCATCATGTAATCCAGCGCAACACCCAGACCGATGGTTTGGACAATACCGGGCGTTCCGGCCTCGAACTTCATTGGCGGGTCGTTGTAGATCACCTGGTCCTTGCTGACCTCTTTGATCATATCGCCGCCACCGATAAAGGGGCGCATCTCGGCCATGCGTTCGGATTTGATGTAAATCGCACCCGACCCCGAAGGGCCGTAAAGCTTGTGACCGGTGATTGCATAGAAATCGCATCCGATGTCGGCGACGTTGACAGGCATGTGCACGGCGCCCTGACTGCCATCGACCAACACCGGTACGCCTTTCGCGTGCGCGCCTTCCGTGATCGCTTTGACGTCGACCACCGTGCCCAACACGTTCGAACACTGCGTCACTGCAACCAGCTTGGTCTTGGGACCGATCGCGTCGATCACGGCCTGCGGGTCAAGCCCTCCGTCCGCGTTCACGTCGACCCATTTCAGGACGACGCCCTGACGTTCACGCAGGAAATGCCAGGGAACGATATTGGCGTGGTGTTCCATCACGCTCAGCACGATCTCATCTCCGGCCTCCATGCGCGGCATGGCCCAGCCATAGGCGACCAGGTTGATCCCCTCGGTCGTGCCCGAGTTCAAGACAATCTCATCCTCGTCCGCCGCGCCCAGAAAACGGGCGATGGTTCCGCGAACGGATTCGTATTTCTCGGTTGCAAGATTGGACAGGTAGTGCAGGCCGCGGTGAACATTCGCGTATTCTTCGGAATATGCCCGTGTTACCGCATCAATCACGACCTGCGGTTTTTGCGCCGATGCGCCATTGTCCAGATAGGTCAACGGCTTGCCGTTCACTTCCCGAGACAGGATTGGAAAATCTGAGCGGATTTTCTGCACGTCATACATGGTCTTTTATTCCCTATACGGGGCCGCCGGGCGTTAATGCGAGGACAAAGGGCACTGCAATCAAAGCAGATAACACGATGACCCCGAAGGATTTAGCAAGCGAACCGAACTGATGCGCTTCATTCAGAAAATGGAGCGTGACGTAAAGGCTGATAATCGCCGTGGCCAGCAAAAACATCAGCATCAAAAACGGCAGCACGATGGTGATGACCAGCGTGATAACCATCGCAGCGATCTGAAGGTATTGCAGCCAGATCGTCAGCGTCAGAATGTCATCGAATGTTGCACGGCCACCCAGTAACCGCCCCACGAACAGGAATGCCCCGACGCTGAGCAACATGGCGCCCGCAGATCGGACCAGACCCAGGAACACCGGCGTAGGTGGGGGTACGGATTCACCATTGGGGACCGGAATCAAGTGATCAATACCCAGTTGCACAAGGCCGTTCAGCACCACAGCCAGAAAGAAAGCCAGCCATAGGATTTCACGCCCCGGCCGCATGTCCAAAAGGCGTCGGGCCGCTTGGGCGGGGTGTGTCAGGGTCAAGATCGCAAGATCGACAAAGCCAGTGGGATTCATTCTTGCCGCCTTTGCGCTTGACTGAGACCTGCCAGCCAGAACCACAGGAAAACTGCGAACCAGACGATCCCGACGAGTGTCAGGGCCGGGCCAGATCCTATGAAACCACCGACCAAACCATTCAACAAAACCAGAGGTGTTGAGGACAATAGCGCCCAAAACAACGCCAATCTTGCGCCATAAGACGTTCCCTGGCCGCCGACCAGCCGGGCCGCGCCGTATGAGACAAAGGCCAGCAGGTAGAAAAACAGAGGCAGGATAATGACAGTGCCCATCAAGGCACCGCCCATTAACATATCCAGCTCCAACCCTTCGATATGCGCGCGTCGCGCAAGGCTGGGCAATTGCGCGATGAATGCAACGATGCAAAACGCCATGACAAACATCAGCGCCCTGTCCTCTCGCGGGCCAAGATCAAGAAGCCGTCGCACGACACGACCCGGCCCCCGATAGGTGGCCACGATATCCGAGGTCAAAGGCATCAGATGTGTCGCGACAGCCAGCCTTCAAGGCGGTTCACAATGGCCTCTGACAATACCTCATCCTCGATCTCATCGACGGCTTCGGCCAAAAATGCCAGCGTCAGCATATTGGTGGCGTCCTTCACTGAAACCCCACGCGAACGCAGGTAGAACAGCGCCGTCTCATCAATCGCACCCGAGGTCGAGCCGTGCGAACACGCAACATCGTCGGCATAGATCTCAAGTTCGGGCTTGGCGAGGAACTGGCTGTCATCATCCAGCAGCAAGGACTGGCTGATCTGATACCCGTCAGTCTTCTGTGCGCCTTCCTTGACCAGGATCTTGCCTTGGAACACGCCGGTCGCGCCGTTGCGCAGAACTTTCTTAAAGACCTGACGGCTCTCACAGTTCACCGCGTCATGCGTAACGAAAACCGTGTCGTCATGGTGGAAATCACCATCACCTACGCAGGCGCCTGCCACATGAGCAATAGCGTCATCGCCGGTCAGTTCGATCACCTGTTCGTTGCGTGTCAAAACTCCATTCACTGTCAGCGTGAAGGACTTAAAGACAGATTCCCGTCCCAGCCGCGTGAACATGTGAGTCGCAGCGCAACGTTCGTGGTCCCTGCCCTGCGCGCGTACGTGATGCAACGTACCGCCATCGGCGATGTCGATCTCGATACATTTGTTGAACCGCGACGCTGCCGGGCCGTTTTCCAGTATCGTCACCTCAGCCCCGCTTTCGACACGGATGATGTGATGCAGCATGGCGTCCGAAGTTTCGGATGCATGGCGATAGATCAGGCTGATCGGCTTGGTCGGTTTGCCGGTGACGTGGATCGCAACGCCATCTGCGGCAAAGGCCGTATTCAAAGCAGCCAACGGCCGCTGAACCGGGGATTGCCCGCGCGATTCCAGAACGCCGTACAACTCTTTCGCCCAGTGGATATCCTTGCAGCAGATATTCTCGATCCGGTCGATATTGACACCTTCCAGCTCTAGATCATCCGACTCTTCGGCGCTGAACACACCGTCGATGAAAACGATCTTCAATCGGTTGAGATTGCCAAACAGTAGCGGTTCGTCTGAGCGGAACAAAGCGGCATGCGGCTGTTCGGCCGAGATCAGCGTGTCGGGGCGCGTGTACTTCCAATACTCGTCGCGCCGACCCGGCAGACCCATTTCCAGCACACGCGCCAGCGCGTCTTCGCGCGCGGCACGGGTGCACCCGGCATCGGGCATGGTCAGCGTGGCCAGCCGCGCCTCGGTCGCGGTTTGTTTTACTTCGGGCAAAGCCATCAGTTCACCTCGGCCAGGATGTCGGCATAGCCGTTGTTTTCAACTTCCAACGCCAGTTCGGGACCGCCGGTTTTAACGATGCGACCGTCTGCCATGATGTGCACGACATCGGGTTTTATGTGGTCCAGCAGGCGCTGATAGTGGGTGATGACCAGGAAACCACGACCTTCATCACGCAACGCGTTCACGCCTTCAGCCACCAGTTTCATCGCATCGACGTCCAGACCCGAATCCGTTTCGTCCAGGATGCACATCTTGGGTTCCAGCATCGCCATCTGCAGGATTTCGTTCCGCTTCTTCTCACCGCCTGAGAAGCCAACGTTTACTGGACGCTTGAGCATGTCCGCGTCGATTTTCAGCGATTTTGCCTTGGCCCGCACTTCCTTCAGGAAATCAGCCGCCGACAGTTCATCTTCGCCCCGCGCCTTGCGCTGTGCGTTCACGGCTGTGCGCAGGAAGGTCATGTTACCAACGCCCGGGATTTCCACGGGGTACTGGAACGCCAAAAAGATACCCGCTGCAGCGCGCTCTTCCGGCTCCATCTCCAACAGGTCCGCACCTTCCAGCGTGGCCGAGCCTTCGGTCACTTCGTACCCATCGCGGCCCGACAGCACATAGCTGAGCGTCGACTTGCCCGAGCCGTTCGGCCCCATGATCGCATGCACCTTTCCGGCCTCGACGGTCAGGTCGACACCTTTAAGGATTTGCTTTTCTTCTTCCTCAAGTTTCACGTGCAGGTTTTTGATTTCCAGCATTTTTTGTCCTTTTGCGTACCGCAAGGGGCCATCCGGCCCCGATATGTTCTAAATTCAGAGGAAGGCGGGGTTAACCCACTGATCCTTCAAGGCTGATGGCCACCAACTGCTGCGCTTCCATGGCAAACTCCATCGGCAGCGCCTGCAGGACGTCCTTGCAGAACCCGTTAACGACCAGCGCCACGGCTTCTTCCTCGTCCATGCCGCGCTGACGGCAGTAGAACAGTTGATCGTCATCTACCTTGGATGTCGTCGCCTCATGCTCCACGCGCGATGAATTGTTGCGAACCTCGATATACGGCACCGTATGGGCCCCGCATTTATCACCGATCAGCAAGCTGTCGCACTGGGTGTAGTTGCGGCTGTCCTTCGCCTTGGGGTGCATCGAAACCAGACCACGATAGGTGTTCTGCGCTTTGCCCGCGCTGATCCCTTTGGACACGATGCGCGACTTGGTGTTCTTGCCCAGATGCACCATTTTGGTGCCGGTATCGGCTTGCTGCATGTTGTTGGTGATGGCGATCGAGTAGAACTCACCCTGGCTTTCGTCACCGCGCAGGATGCAGGACGGGTACTTCCAGGTCACGGCGGATCCGGTTTCCACTTGGGTCCACATCACCTTGGACCGGTCACCCCGGCAATCGGCGCGCTTGGTCACAAAGTTATAGATACCGCCCTTGCCGTTTTCATCCCCGGGGAACCAGTTCTGAACGGTCGAGTATTTCACCTCAGCATCTTCTTCGATGATGATCTCAACAACGGCCGCGTGCAGCTGGGCCGTGTCGCGCTGCGGCGCGGTGCAGCCTTCCAAATACGAAACGTAAGAACCCTTGTCCGCGATAATCAGTGTGCGTTCGAACTGACCCGTGTTTTCCGCGTTAATGCGGAAGTAGGTGCTCAGTTCCATCGGGCAGCGGACGCCCGGTGGGATGTAGACAAACGAGCCATCCGAGAACACGGCCGAGTTCAGCGTGGCGTAAAAGTTGTCAGAAACAGGCACAACAGTGCCAAGATATTTTTTGACCAGTTCAGGGTGCTCCCTGATCGCCTCGGAAATCGAACAGAAGATCACGCCGTGTTTGGCCAGCTCGTCCTGGAACGTTGTGCCAACTGAAACCGAGTCGAACACCGCATCCACGGCCACCTTGCGACCTTCGGCAGGCATATCCTCGGCGCCTTCGACACCGGCCAGAATCATCTGCTCTTTCAGCGGGATACCAAGCTTTTCGTATGTGGCCAGAAGCTTGGGATCGACCTCATCCAACGATTTGGGCTTTTCCTCCATCGACTTGGGACGGGCATAGTAATACTGGTCCTGAAAGTCGATCTTGGGATAGTGGACCATAGCCCAGTTCGGCTCATCCATCTTGGTCCAGCGTTCGAAGGCCGCCAGACGCCATTCCGTCATCCATTCGGGCTCTTCGTTCTTTTCCGAGATCAGCCGGACGATATCCGGGTTTACGCCCTTGGGAGCATATTCCATCTCGATATCGGTATCCCAACCGTATTTGTAGGTACTGACCTCGCGTACCGCGTCCACGGTTTCCTGATCGACACCTTCTTTTACCTGGGTCTGGTCCAAAGCGGCCATATGACACCTCCGTCAGATCACGCGGCGCGCGCGCGATGCTTCTTTTCTTTTTCAAGCCACGTTTCGGCGAAACGCAGCACATCTTCTTCAGTGGTCAAAGGTCCCAGAGACACGCGGATCGCGCTTGCTGCTGTGACCTCATCAAAACCCATCGCGGTTAACACCGCGCTTGCCCGGACCTTGCCGCTGGAACAGGCAGAACCTGCACTGATAGCGAAACCTGCCAGATCCATCTGCATGACCTGCGTTTCGCCCTTCCAGCCGGGGGTTGCGAAACACGAGGTATTCGGAAGGCGGTCCTGACCTTTCCCGACAAAAATAGTAGATTTAGAACCAGCCTCAAGGGCATTTTCTAGAATATTTCTAAATTCACGAACCTGTTCCCAGATACCATTTGAAAGATCCCGCGCCGCAGCTTCAGCTGCCGCCCCGAACCCCGCGATTCCAATGACATTTTCGGTGCCTGACCGTCGGCCCATCTCTTGCCCACCGCCTTTGATCATTGCAGGCAGTTCAGTGCCACGTTTCATCACCACCGCGCCAATACCTTTCGGGCCGCCCAGCTTATGGGCCGAAATCAACGCCATCTGGACGCCCAGCCAATTAAAAGCCACCGGCAATTTGCCAAAGGCCTGTGTCGCGTCTGTCACCGCCAATCCGTTTGGCAACGATTGGACAATCCCCGTCTCGGAATTCGCCAATTGCAGGGTCGACTGCTGGGGGTTTGACACGTCCACCTGACCAGATTGCGACGCGGGCAAGTCTTCGGTGATCCATGATCTGATCGCGTCATGCTCAATCGCGGACCCGTGCAAATCACGATTGATCAATGTCAGCGCTGCCCCTTCGGTCGAACCTGATGTGAACACAACGTCTGCCCCATCCGCACCAAATGCGGCTGCAACCTGCGCCCTTGCCCGCTCGATCAGAGCCTTGGCCGCACGGCCCTCGGCGTGAACGGACGAAGGGTTCCCGCACAATTCCATCGCCGCCACCATGGCCTGGCGGGCCTCGGGGCGCAGCGGTGTTGTTGCGTTATGATCCAGATAAACACGATTCATGGATACATCTTTTCCTGGTCGCAAAGCGGGGAAGAAACCCAAAAGGCAAACAGCATTAGATTACTCATCAACGATGGAAAACAGACTGGGAACTGCCGGGCACGGGGCCAAGTCGTTCTTGATCACGTCAGACAGGCGCGTTTGGTGCAAAAAAACGTAGACATGCGCACTGAGACCTTCCCATAGACGGTTGGTCAAAGACTGCGCCCGGCTGCCCGAGGATGCCCCGGATGCCCCGGCACCTTTTTGCAGCGCGTCCACGGTTTCATCCACCGCCGCCAGAACTTCGACCACCCGAATCTCGGAAGCAGGCCGCGCCAGACGATACCCGCCGCCCGGTCCACGTACGGACGAAACCAGTTCGGCCCGGCGCAATTTGACGAAAAGCTGTTCAAGATAAGGAAGCGAGACATCCTGACGTTCGGAAATTTCGCTAAGCGTCACCAAGCGGTCCGAGGGCTGTAGAGCAATATCAGCCAGTGCAACCATCGCGTAACGACCCTTTGTCGAAAGCTTCATTGTCTTTCCCTCATGGCAGGTTATAAGCGAAAACATTGACGCCGCCGCCGCCAGTGCGTATCTCCGACAGGCAGCGCCTAGCGCAAAGCATCATAATTAGAACCGTTCTAAAGTGCCTTACGATTACCGTCAAGTATATCATGGCATCAGGAAGAAAAAGACAGGACCAAAGCACACATGCCCGAGGTGATTTTTCCCGGACCCGAAGGCCGCCTGGAAGGCCGCTACCACCCGCAAAAGGAAAAAGACGCACCGATTGCCATCGTGCTGCACCCGCATCCACAATTCGGCGGGACCATGAACAACAAGGTGGTCTATAATCTGCACTATGCGTTTTACAACATGGGCTTCACCGTGTTGCGCTTTAACTTCCGCGGCGTGGGCCGCAGCCAGGGCGAATACGATCAGGGCATCGGTGAGCTGAGCGATGCAGCGTCAGCGCTGGATTATCTGCAGTCGATGAACAACAACTCCAAGCACTGCTGGGTTGCCGGCTTCTCGTTCGGTGCCTGGATCGGAATGCAGCTGCTGATGCGCCGCCCAGAAATTACGGGCTTTATCAGCGTGTCGCCACCAGCCAACATGTATGACTTCTCGTTCTTGGCCCCCTGCCCTTCGTCCGGCCTGATCATCAACGGCTCGTCCGACCGTGTGGCCCCGCCCGCCGACACCACGTCGCTGGTCAACAAACTGCACGAACAAAAGGGCATCACCATCACCCATAACGAGGTTGAGGGTGCTGATCACTTCTTCCAGGACCGTCACATGGACACGCTGATCACCGATGTCAGTGACTATGTGAAGCGTCGTCTGACCGAGAACACGCGCTAATGTCGAATACCATCACAACGCTTGCGGCCAAATTAGCCGAGGACACAATGAAGGTGATGGACGAAACCGGCAATGATCGTTTCTTTGTCGAGGTGGGAGAGCTTTTGGGCGCCTCCTCCCAGACCTTGGAAGAGGCCTTTTTGACCGAAATGCGTGTACGCATCGCTGAACGCAAAGCGCGCAAGTTTGTCATCGACGCACTGACCAAACATCGATCCCAGGTGAAAGCGATTGAAAAGAAATGACTGAAAGACTGTCCGCGCAACTTGAATTCCTGAAACGCGCGGACAGGCTGAAGTCGGTCGATCGCGCCAATGCGCTCCTGGATCGGTCCCGCCCTGAAAACTCTGCAGAACACAGCTGGCACCTGGCCTTATGGGCATTGACGATGGAGCCGTTGGCGGGTGACGACGTTAACATTAACCGCGTCATACGCATGCTGCTGTTGCACGATCTGGTCGAGATCATCGTCGGCGATCACCCCATTCACCTGGAAACCGATTGGAACGCCGTGGAACGCGCCGAGCGCGCGGCGGCGGACGAGTTGTTTAGTCTCTTGCCGGACGATCAGACGTCTGCGTTTCAAGCCCTGTGGGAAGAGTTCGAGGCCGACGCGACGCCGGACGCGAAATTCGCCAAGTATCTGGACCGATGCCAACCGCTGTTTCAAGTCTTGTGTTCGCCAACCCCCAACCCGGATCATGTTGAAGTAGCGCGGGAAAACCTCTGCAGTGGTCGCGCCGCGTATTTGGCACGGGAATTCCCCCAAGCACACGCTCTGGCCAGCGCCATGCTGCACGCGCAGTCAACGCCCGAAACTGCGTTTTCTGAACGGCTGGCTTTTCTGACTGAGGCAGACCGCCTGAAGTCCGTTTACCGCGCCTCACGCCTGTTGTCTGATGATCGGTTTGAAAACTCGGCCGAACATTCCTGGCACATCATGCTGTTTGCTTGGGTGTTGTCGGAATACGCGCAGCCCGGTGTATCGCTGGACCAAGTCCTGAAAATGCTTCTGCTGCATGACATCGTCGAAATTGATGCCGGAGATCACCCCATCCACGGTCAAGTCGACCACGCCGCACAAGAAGCCGAGGAAAAGGCAGCAGCCGACAGGTTGTTCGGGTTGTTGCCCGAGGCACCGCAGCACGCCTTCCGGACGCTATGGGAGGAGTTCGAAGCCGCCGAGTCGCCAGACGCGCGATTTGCCAAGGCGATCGATCGGTTTCAAACCCCGATCGGGAACCTTGAAACAGGTGGCGGGTCCTGGGTCGATTACAACGTGACGTTTGCCCAGATCGAACGCCGTGTGGGAATCCCGATCAATCGCGGTGCACCAGCGCTGTGGTCATGGTTGCGACCGAAACTGAGCACGTATTTTTCAGAAAACACTGTCGGTTGAGCCAATAGAAAAAGGGGCGCAAAAGCCCCTTTTCCAATCGTTCCGGCAGGCACTTAAACCTGAAAACTTTCAAACCGCTCAACACCACTGGCTGCGTTTATGTCGACGGACCCCCCGCCCGCAAGCCACCCAAGCGCCACTATGAATGCCGAAGCAACGATCACGGATATCGCAAATTTCGTCATTGAAAACTCATAAAAGAAAACTAAAAACCACCCATTTCCTATCAGAATTTTTCTCTTTGAAATAGTATGGTTATCCTGACCTCTTCGGTGGGCAGTCCCGGTTCTTCCGACACAGAACTTTTC
Source organism: Ruegeria sp. CDSB013 (assembly GCF_059611165.1). Classification (NCBI taxonomy): domain Bacteria; kingdom Pseudomonadati; phylum Pseudomonadota; class Alphaproteobacteria; order Rhodobacterales; family Roseobacteraceae; genus Ruegeria; species Ruegeria sp. CDSB013. Next base: position 686,001 of record NZ_JBXWPA010000001.1, read on the forward strand.
CCAATATCCATTCACATTCCCCTTGTCGTGAATTGGGATTTTGTGGTCAACCTCCCCAACTGCAACTGAATCGAGACCTGCCGTGCCCAAAGCCTATCTCATCCTATTGCTGGCGGTTTTCGCCGAAACAATTGGCACAACGGCGCTGCAGGCCAGCCAGCAGTTCAGCCGGTTTTGGCCCTCTGTTTTGGTTGTCGTGGGTTACGGAGTTGCTTTTTACTTACTGGGCCTCACCCTGAAATTTATGCCGGTCGGCATCGTCTATGCCATTTGGTCAGGCTTGGGGATCGTTCTGATCGCCATCATAGGCTTCATTGTTTTTGGTCAGCGCCTGGACTGGCCTGCGGTGCTCGGTTTGGCGATGATATTGGCCGGAATCCTGATCATTCACCTGTTTTCCAGCACAGCGGGCCACTGACGACCGGTTAGGGCTGGCCTATTCAGTCAATCCGCGTTATGCGCGCGGCAACTTCCCGTTCAAAGGCTGACCTCTCATGGACCTGCGCAATATCGCAATCATCGCTCACGTGGACCACGGTAAAACGACCCTGGTGGATGAGCTGCTCAAACAATCCGGTGCGTTCCGGGAAAACCAGGCGGTGGCCGAACGCGCCATGGATAGCAATGATCTGGAGCGCGAACGCGGCATCACCATCCTTGCCAAAGCGACCTCGGTCGAATGGAAAGGCACCCGGGTCAACATCGTTGACACCCCCGGCCACGCCGATTTCGGTGGCGAGGTTGAGCGGATCCTCAGCATGGTCGACGGTGTTGTCCTGTTGGTGGACGCCGCCGAAGGCCCGATGCCGCAGACCAAATTCGTGACGTCCAAGGCGTTGGCGCTGGGCCTGCGTCCCATCGTGGTTCTGAACAAGGTAGACAAACCCGACGCTGAACCAGACCGCGCACTTGATGAATGCTTTGACCTGTTCGCCAACCTCGGCGCTGACGATGACCAGCTGGACTTTCCGTCCATGTATGCCTCGGGCCGCTCGGGCTGGGCGGATATGGAGCTGGACGGGCCACGCAAGGACCTGACCGCCCTGTTCGATCTGATCGTCGATCACGTCCCTGCCCCAAAGCAGGTCGAAAACAAAGATGAGCCTTTCCGTATGCTGGCCACGACACTGGGCAGCGATCCGTTCATCGGTCGCATCCTAACCGGTCGTGTGGAAAGCGGCACTTTGAAAGCGGGCGACAACCTCAAGGCGCTGAGCCGTGATGGCACGCTGATCGAAAACTTCCGCGCGTCGAAAATCCTGGCGTTCCGCGGACTGGCCCAACAGCCCATCGACGTGGCCGAAGCAGGCGATATCGTCACCATCGCAGGCATGAGCAAGGCAACCGTAGCCGACTCGCTGGTTTCGCCGCAGGTTGACGAAGCCCTGCCCGCACAGCCCATCGATCCGCCAACCATCACCGTGACCTTCGGCATCAACGACTCGCCGCTGGCCGGTCGGGACGGCAAGAAAGTTCAGTCGCGTGTTATCCGCGACCGCCTGATGAAAGAGGCCGAGTCGAACGTTGCCATCCGCATCACCGACACACCCGGCGGCGAGGCCTTCGAGGTCGCTGGTCGCGGCGAATTGCAAATGGGCGTTCTGATCGAGAACATGCGCCGCGAAGGGTTCGAGCTCAGCATCTCGCGCCCGCAGGTTCTGTTCCGCGAGGAAGACGGCCAGCGCATGGAGCCCATCGAAGAAGTCACTATTGACGTCGACGATGAATATTCAGGCTCGGTGATCGAAAAGATCACTGGCGCGCGTAAAGGCGAACTTGCCGAAATGCGCCCGGCCGGCGCTGGCAAGACCCGTATCATCGCGCATGTACCGTCGCGCGGGTTGATCGGATATCACGGCGAGTTCCTGACCGACACGCGCGGCACCGGTGTTCTGAACCGTGTGTTCCACGGCTGGGCGGCCCACAAAGGCCCGATCCCGGGTCGTCGTGCGGGGGTTTTGATCTCGATGGAAAACGGACAGGCCGTGGCATATGCGCTGTGGAACCTGGAAGAGCGCGGCCGGATGTTCGTTGCTCCGCAAACCGACGTGTATCAGGGCATGGTCATCGGTGAACACTCACGCGATAACGACCTTGAGGTGAACCCGCTCAAAGGCAAGAAACTGACCAACGTACGCGCCAGCGGTTCCGATGACGCCGTCCGCCTGACACCTCATATCCAGTATTCCTTGGAAGAGGCGATTGCCTATATCGATGATGACGAACTGGTTGAGGTCACTCCAAACGCCATTCGACTGCGCAAGCGTTATCTTGACCCGCACGAGCGGAAACGGATGGCAAGATCGGCCTGAACCGGTCTGTGACACTGTTTACATAATCTAAACAATGTGGCGTTCGTGGTAAAATTACTTCTAGAATTACCATCTAAATCAAAAGAAAGCCCGTCGTACTGACGGGCTTTTTCTTATGTTTTTCATACAGTTTCACCAATAGGTTGCAAATCTACCGGCGTCTATCGCTGTTACTCGACCAACAAATCAGGCAATATACGGAAGTATTTTTGTCCAAACTGTGGCACAATTACTTTGTTAATAGGTGTTGGTAATGAGTTTAAAGGAGTAGCGCTATGCGCGTAAGATCCCGTTTATATTCGTTTGTATTTTTATCCGCGACATTCCCACTGATGGCAACAAGCGCGGCTCATGCGGCTGAAGTTTGCAAAGTTAAAACAGCCCGGCAGTCTGTATCCACCGAAACGCTTTGTAGTTGCAAAGTCGTCGACAAGCGGATGCTGCGCTACATTCAGCGCCGGGCCGACTTTGAGGATATCTTGGCCCGCACATCGCAAGCCTGTCCTCTGTTCGCAGCGATTTTGACTGATATCCCGACGGCAACCGTTGCAAGGAACCGAACCAGCGACGGCGATGACAGAAGCTCTTCAAGTGGTAACAACGGTTCGTCCGAAAGCAGCGGCGGTGCCGGAGTATCCGGCACAAGTGGTGAATCCGGCGATGGTGGTGATGGCGGCAGCGGCAATGGCGGCGGCAACGGTGGTAGCAACGACGGTGGCAACGGTGGCGGTAATTCCGGCAGCGGTGACGGCAACGGCGACAGCAATGGCGGCGAAAACTCCGGCAGCGGTGATGGCAATGGCGGTAGCAACGGCGGCGGTAACTCCGGCAGCGGCGACGGCAACGGCGGCAGTAATGGCGGCGGAAACTCCAGCAGCGGCGATGGTAACGGTGGCAGCAATGGCGGCGGTAACTCCGACAGCGGCAGCGGTAATGGCGGCAGCAATGACGGTGGAAACTCCAATAGCGGCGACGGCAATGGCGGCGGCAATGGCGACGGCAACGATGGCGGTGGCAGCGACGGAAGCGGTGGCGGTGCCGGTGGTGGCGGCGCCGATGGCAGCGGTGGCGGCGACGGCGGCGGTGGCAGCGACGGAAGCGGTGGCGGTGCCGGTGGTGGCGGCGCCGATGGCAGCGGTGGCGGCGACGGCGGCGG